>CAKRRD010000013.1 GCA_934394815.1 uncultured Acetatifactor sp.
ACATGACATTTGAAGATTCACAAATAAATGAAGCTATTTGTTCTTATCTAAATTGTAAACAACAGATGGATTTAATTGCCTATGAGGATAATGATAAAGCTGTGATTGAACAGCAAAAAGATTTTTATGATGATAAGATTAACAGATTGCTCTTATTTAACGAATGTATTAAAAAAATCCGCTAAATTGCGGATTTTTTCTTTGCTAGGACTCTATTATAATACTTCTCTTTACATATCCTGAGTAGTTTATCCCCTACTCAAATAGCTTTGGTAAATCGTTGGTAAAAATCTACTGTAACATCCCCAAAACACTGTAAAATCAAGTATTTTTAATCAAGGTTAGTATATTGCCGTGGCAGTATAACCGTGGAACAGCTTTTGTCCCACTGACCACTGTGCATAATCCGGAATCCAGGTTCCGTAGGTATTCATACGGAAACGATGTCCCGGTGCAAAATACAGCGCCGCATATCCGAGAACTGATGCAATCTCTTCCAGCCACAACAGGCCTCTTACCTTCCGAAGGCTGTCGTTTTTCCAAGATACGATCAGTAAAATCGTCAGAAAAAAGATCAGGGAGATGGCATACTGATCCTGATTTGTGGTATAAATGATCGAAAGGATCACAGCCAGATACATCCACCATGGGGTCTTTCCCCTGACAATCTTCTGTTTTATGGCGGTGAACACTACCAGCATCGTAAAAAACGGATACAGGTAGTTGGCGATGGTTGCAATATATCCGGCGGTTGACAGAATCTGAAACGGAAACAGTAAAAAGGCAGCGCACACAAACAGTGTGTTCTCCGCACTGTTTTTCTCCGTAAACAGATACCTGAGCATCCCTACGATTCCGACGATAACCGCAATGTCCAACAGTTTCCATAGCTTGGAGGGCACAAAACAGCTCACCCATGCCACTGCATCCGTCAGCACTCTTCCGCTGTCCTGCCATCTTTTTTCCACCAGTTCCCCAAAGGTCTGGTTCAAAAGCTTCAGATCATCCCCGCTGTAATGAAAGCAGAAATGGATTCCTGCCACCAACAGTACAAAAGCGGCCCATACGATTCCTTTCCTGCGAAGATCATCTTGCTCCCTTGTCATAGATTACCCCCAATGCTCTCGGAGCACCGTTCTGTTTGGAAAAGAATACCAGCAGCAAAAGTGTCAGTACATAAGGCAGGATCATCACCAGATCCTGATAGCTGCTGGGCATCTGCAATACCTGTACCAGACGGTAGCCGCCGGATCTGGCAAAGCCGAACAGGAGGCATGCACCCAGCGTCGGCAGGATACGCCAGTTACCGAAGATCAGTGCCGCAATGGCCAGATACCCATAACCAACATAAATGCTGGAGGAAAAGTTCGCGGAAATGGAATATGCGAAACAGATACCACCCAGTCCGGATAATGCTCCGCAGATCATAATGGCCGCCAGGCGGATCTGTCCCACCTGTCTTCCGGCTGCATCCACTGCGTGAGGATTGTCACCGCAGGCACGCAGATGCATGCCGAAACGGGTCTTGTACATCACAAACCAGGCAATAAACGCCACGGCCACGATCACGATCTCAAAAGGATACAGATTGGTAAATAACGCTCCCAGCACCGGAATCTTCGAAATTCCCGGAACCGTGATCCTGGAGGAAACAGTCAGTACAAACTTATCGGAGGTAGCCCCGAAGATCACTCTGTTGAGCAGCTTCGTCAGATAAGCTGTCAGCGCCATCGCCAGAATATTGACTACCACACCACTGATGACCTGATTGGCCTTGAATTTCAGACACAGCAGCGCATGGATCAATGCAAAAATGCTTCCGCCTACGGCTGCCATGACCATGGCAATGTAGAAAGGCACCGGGGAATCTCCGGCAAAGTTACCCGCAATGGCAACCGCCACAAAGGCACCGATAAAGGCACCAAAACCCTGTAAGCCCTCTACAGCCAGCATCGTCACACCGGATTTCTCACAGTAGATACCGCCGATGGCCATGATAAATAAAGGCAGTGCAAAGGATAAACCGTCAATGATCACAATATCCATTTATTTATCCTCCTTTGTCTTGTTCGTTTTCTCTCTTCTGCTTCGTTCCATCTTCCATTTGATGTAGGCATTACATGCACTGAACAGAAGGATGATGCCGGTGATAACGGATGCAATCTCCGCATCCACTCCGGCCGCAGATTTCATATAAGTGCTTCCCTTGCTGATCAGAGTGATCAGCATGGTGGAAAATACGATGCCAAAAGGATTGTTATTGCCAAGCAGTGATACCGCAATGGCATCAAATCCTGTGCTGATCAGTACCTTGGGCTGGATGGATCCCACATAGCCCAGATAATAGGTCACACCGGCAAGTCCGGCCAGTGC
This sequence comes from uncultured Acetatifactor sp., assembly GCA_934394815.1. GTDB lineage: Bacteria > Bacillota > Clostridia > Lachnospirales > Lachnospiraceae > Acetatifactor. The sequence goes on from CAKRRD010000013.1 coordinate 2,374, forward strand.
TCCGGAGATTGTCATGGACAGTACCATGCTTCTGCCCACTTTGATACCGGCATATTTTGCAGCACTGCGGGAATAACCCACAGCCTTCAGTTCATAGCCAAGCTTCGTCTTCTCCAGCAGAAACCATACCGCCACCACCGTAAGCAGTGCCAGAATAATTCCCAGAGGAATATCCATCTTCAGATTCCCTGCCACCGTATCCATCAGTGTCAGTCTGGAAGCTGCAGAGATCTCCTTTGACTGCCTGGACACCGGGTCCACGAAAAAGGTATTGATAAAGAAGCTGATCACATACTGAAACGTATAGTTTAACATAATGGAAGAAACGACTTCATTGATATTAAAACGATACTTTAAAAAGCCGATCAGCGCTCCCACCAGGCCACCGACAATCAGGCCGATGATCACTACCAGAGGCTTTGCCAGTACAGCGTTTAAGCTGCTGTAGCCCACAACGATACTTGCGGTAAATCCGGCTGCCAGCATCTGTCCGGAGACACCAATGTTAAACAGTCCGGCCCGGAGTGCTACCGCTACCGCCAGCGCCGCGAAGATCATGGGGGTAAAATAGTTCACATAACTCATAAAGTCCGTCAGCATACTTTTGTAGCTGGCATAGGAGGACTTGGGTGCCAGTCCGCTTCCCTGTAACAGTGCATAATAAGCCTTAAAGGGATTGGAGCCGGTCACGGCAATGATCACACCGCCCACCACCAGACTGCAAAGAATCGCAAGGAGAGGAATCTTTACCGCATTCCAGAATTTTGTCATTTTTTTCATGGTCTTATGCCTCCTTCTCCCTGTTTTTTACGCCCATCATGAACTCTCCCACCTCATTGGTGGTCAGTTCACTGGCTTTGGCGATCTTCTGTATGCTGCCGTTATAAATAACGGCGATGGTATCCGCGCAGTTCATGATCTCATCCAGTTCCAGAGAGATCAGAAGGATCGCCTTGCCTTTGTCTCTCTCTGCAATGATCTGCCTGTGGATATTCTCTATGGCACCGATATCCAGTCCGCGGGTAGGCTGTACGAAGATCATCAGGGAGGAATCCTGCTCTACTTCTCTGGCGATGATGGCTTTCTGCTGATTACCGCCGCTCATGGAGCGTACCACCGTCTTGCTGCCCTGGCCGCTTCGGATATCGTATTTTTCTATCAGTTTTTCACTGTTATCTTCAAAAATCTTCTGGTCCAGTACTCCCTTATGACAGAAAGGCTCTTTATAATAATTGCGCAGTGCCAGATTCTCCGAAAGGGTGAAATCCATGACCAGTCCGTAATTCTGTCTGTCCTCGGGAATATAGGAGATTCCCTCCGTCGTACGTTCGCGGATGGATAAATTCGTAATATCTCTGCCGTTTAACAGGATCTTGCCGGAACGAGCCGGTACCAGCCCCGCAATGGCGTCTGCGATCTCTACCTGTCCATTGCCTGCAACACCCGCGATGGCAACGATTTCTCCGGAATGTACCTCCAGGGATACATCCTTTACCACCTGAAAATCCTGTTTGTTATAGACATTCAGATGTTCTATGCTGAGTATGGTCTTCCCCGGCTTTGCGGGTTCTTTTTCCGTCTCAAAATTCACTTCACGGCCTACCATTTTGTTGGCCATGACTTTGGTGGATGTGGTTGCCACATCCATAACGTCCATCAGACGTCCGCGGTTTAAAACAGCACACCTGTCCGCGATCCGTTTGATTTCTTCCAGTTTGTGTGTAATGAGGATAATGGTCTTGCCGTCATCCCGCAGAGACTTGATAATGTCTAACAGGAAATCAATCTCCTGCGGTGTCAGAACCGCTGTGGGTTCATCAAAAATGAGGATTTCCGCTTCTCTGTAAAGCATCTTTAAGATCTCTACTCTCTGCTGGGTAGAGACATTGATATCACTGATCACGTCGGTAGGATTCACTGCCAGTCCGTATTTCTCCGAAAGATTCCGGATATCCTGATTGGCCTTCTTCATATCTACTACCGGAATGCATCCCAATACCTTCTTCACCGGTTCCATACCCATAACGATATTCTCCGCAATGGTGTAATTGGAGACCAGTTTAAAATGCTGGTGTACCATACCGATATTTAATTTGGTGGCATGGTTGGGAGATTCCAGCTTCACCTTTTCGCCCCGGATATAGATCTCTCCTTCATCCGGTTCGTACATTCCGAACAGCATACTCATTAAGGTGGATTTTCCTGCACCATTTTCTCCCAGAAGGGCAAAGATCTCTCCCTTTTTGATCCGGATCGTCACATCGTCATTGGCAATGATCCCGGGGAAACGTTTGGTGATGTGTTTCATCTCAACAATATATTCCGACATGTTCATCCTCATTTCTGTACATTTTTCTGCCAAAAGCGGCAAATAAACAATAAAAACAAGAAGAAGGTGACAGTTCCTCACCATCACCTTCTTGTGAATTCATTCTTCCTACCAGGTAAAGGTCTCCGGAGTTACACCGTTAAAGTTTGCCGCAGGAACGATCTTGCCTTCCTTTAACAGAGCCTGTGCCGCACTGATCTTCTCAATAGCCTCTGCGGTGAGCTGGCATCTGCCTTCCTCACTTACGAAACCGGTAGCATCATCTGCCGCGGTCAGAGTCACATTCGCACCCTTGAAGGAACCGTCTTTTACTTCGTTCAGTACGTTGTAAACAGTATCATGCATTACCTTCAGGCCACTGGTCAGAACGATATTGCTGTCGCCGTTTGCACCGTCATCATACTGGTCAACATCACAACCGATTACCTTTACGCCGTCAGCTTCCTTTGCAGCGGTGAATACACCGTTACCGGAACCGCCTGCTGCTACGAACAGGATGTCTACGCCTTCAGCGATCAGAGCATTGCCCAGTACTTTACCGGTAGCTTCGTCAGAGAAGTTACCAACATAGTTGCCGCCCACATTAGCGCCGGTAACATCGGTACCTGCGTAAGAAGGAAGCTCTACTACTTCTACATTCATGCCTTCGGTACCATTCACATACTTAACACCGCACTCGAAACCATACTGATAGTTCACGTTGGAAGGATATGCGATACCGTTTACTACTGCTACCTTACCTGTAGTGGTAGACAGAGCTGCAGCCATACCTGCATAGAAACCGCTCTCCTGCTCAGCATAGTAAGCAGCGTATACATTGTCGATCACCTGATCAGCAGTTACTTCGGTACCGTCAATGGTAGGCCAGGAATCGATCAGGATGAACTTGGTATCCGGATTCTCCTGTGCCAGATTACCGATGCCGGCGAACTGGAAACCACAGCATACAATAACATCATAATCAGCTACAACATCAGCTACTGCCTGAACAGCTGCTGCGCTGTCACCGGTCTCCTCACGAATGGGGGTTACGGTTGCATTCGGATTCTCCTCGATGAACTTCAGAACACCGTTGTAGTTGTCCTGGTTGAAGGAACCGTCATCCACGCCGGAGGGGCTGGATACGATAGCGATCTTCAGACCGGGTTCTTCACTGCCGCTCTCTGTAGCTGCTGCAGTGGTGGTAGCTGCCACGCTGGATTCTGCATTGGTGTCAGCATTGGTGCTGCCGCATGCTGCCAGAGAAACAGCCATGACAGATGCAAGTGCAAGTGCCAGAAACTTTTTCATAATTTTTTCCTCCTAAAATGTTACATTTACTACAACGGTAATATTATCATTACCTTCTGTAAAATTCAATAAAAATTTTCAATTACCGCATGTGTACATCCATCTGCGGGAACGGGATCTCGATTCCGGCTTCATCCAGCACATACTTGCACTGTTCCGTGATCCGCCATTTTCCCTGCCAGAAATCCTCATTTTTGAACCAGCACCGCACACAGAGATTGATCCCTGAGTCCGCCAGTGCATCCACAAAGACAAAGTGTTCCCGGTCCTTCATGGCATCCGGATCCTCGGAAAGCATCTTCGTCAGGACTTCCTTTGCCTTTTTCAGATCCGCACTGTAGGAGACAGACACCATCACATCACAGCGTCTGCATTCCGCGGCTGTGACATTCACGATGGTATTATTGGCCAGATTGCCGTTTGGCAGAATGATGGTCTGGTTGTCATAGGTCAGCAATTTTGTGTAGAAGATCTGGATCTCCCTCACCGTACCTTCCTTGCCGGAAGCGCCTTCCACGATATAATCTCCCACCCGGAACGGTTTCAGTAACAGGATCAGCACACCCCCCGCCAGATTGGACAGGCTTCCCTGTACCGCCAGGCCGATAGCCACACCGGCGGAACCTAACAGTGCCACAATGCTGGCAGCATCTACCCCGAAGGAGGATGCCAGCGTCAGAATCAATACAATATATAAAGAAGCTTTTACAAAGGAATCCACGAACTGGATCACTCCGGTCTCCGCTCCCGCCCGGTTCATGGACTTGCGGATGACCTTGCGGATCAGTTTGATCAGCTGCACACCGATGAAAAAGAACACCAGCGCCAGTCCGATCCGGATACCAAGATTCCATGCCTTTTCCGGCAGAGTTTCCAGAAAGGACGCAATCAGTCCTTCTTTTTTCTGCACCTCTTCAATTACGTTATCTGTCAGGTCCATGTTGTCTTATTTCTCCTGTTTCTTTTTTGTGGTTCTGCCTGTTGTCTTGCCTGCAGCCTTCCGGATGGGTGTATTTTTACGGATACGTTTCTCGATCACCTTCTCCAGTTCCGCCTCGGTATAAGGAATGAACTGCAGAATACTTAAGGACAGAGGTGCCAGTTTCACGGTAACGGACTGCTTTTTGTCATCCCACTCCACATCCTCTGCACGTTTCACGCGGTCATTCACCACACCGGTACCACCGTAACAGACGGCATCCGTATTCAGGATCTCCTTATATTTTCCCTCGTAAGGTACTCCCGTGGTGATCTCTCTGGGGACACCGGAAAAGTTCGCGACGACTAAAAGCAATTCCTCCGCCTCTTCTCCCTTACGTACAAAGCTTACATAGCATTCATTGGCGGAGATCTCATTCATCCACTGGAAGCCCTTCGCCTGATCGTCACACTCGTACAGCGCCTTGTTCTCTCTGTAAAGTGCATTCAGATCCTTCACCAGTCTCTGAACCCCGGCATTCTCCTTCTGTTCCTCCAGCTGCCACTCTACCTGACGCATTTCGTTCCATTCCTTCTCTTCCGCCAGATCCTGTCCCATGAAGAGAAGCTTCTTACCGGGATGTGTCATCATGTAGCCGTAGGTCAGCCGTAAGTTGGCAAGCTTCTGTGCTCTGTCCCCGGGCATCTTACCAAGCAGGGTTCCCTTGCCGTGTACCACTTCGTCATGGGAAAATACCAGCATAAACCTCTCACTGTAAGCATAGATCATGCTGAAAGTAAGTTCTCCGTGATGGTGGCTGCGGAAATAGGGATCGTATTTGATATAATCCAGATAATCGTTCATGAAGCCCATGTTCCACTTCAGGTCAAATCCCAGTCCGCCCTCTTCCAGGGATCCGGTGATCATGGGGAATGCCGTACTTTCCTCTGCGATGGACAGCACACCGGGCTCTCTCTTTTTGAGGATGGAATTAAAGTGTTTGATCAGTTCGATGGCTTCCAGATTCTCGTTGCTGCCGTACATATTGGGGATCCATTCCCCGTCCTGTTTGCCGTAGTCGAGATAGAGCATACTGGCCACTGCATCCATCCGGATACCGTCCGCGTGATATTTTTCCACCCAGAACAGTGCATTGGCGATCAGATAATTGGATACCTGGGGTCTGCCATAATTATAAATCAACGTTCCCCAGTGAGGATGGCTTCCCTGTCGGGGATCCTGATGCTCATAGAGGCAGGTGCCGTCAAAGCCGGACAGTCCGTAAGTATCTCTGGGAAAATGAGCAGGCACCCAGTCAAGGATCACACCGATCCCCGCCTTGTGCAGTTCGTTAATGAAGAACATAAAGTCCTCCGGTGTACCATACCTTGCGGTAGGGGCATAATAGCCGATCACCTGATAGCCCCAGGAGGCATCGAAAGGATGCTCCATGACCGGCATCAGTTCCACATGGGTGTATCCCATCTTTTTAACATAGTCGATGACCTTCGGAGCGATCTCACGATAGTTCGCGTAATCCTGTCCCTCCTGTGGGGTCACAAAGCTTCCCAGATACATCTCATACACACTGACCGGTGCATTCCCGCACTGATAGTTTTCCCGGTTCTTCAAAAACTCACCGTCATCCCACTGGAAATCCCGCAGATCGGCGATCACTGAAGCCGTCTCCGGTCTCTTCTGTGCCGCGTTGCCGTAAGGATCCGCCTTGAGGTAGGTCAGTCCTCCTTTGATCTTCAGTTCGTATTTATAGCAGTCTCCGGCCTCCGCTCCGGGAATGAACAGTTCAAAGATACCGGAATCTCCCAATCTTCTCATCTGGTGGATCCGTCCGTCCCATTCATTGAAATCCCCTACCACGCTGATGCGCATGGCATTCGGTGCCCACACGGCAAAATAGGTTCCGCTCTCTCCGTCCAGTTCCATGGGATGAGCGCCCAGCTTTTCATAGATCGTATAATGAATGCCGTTGGCAAAACGATCCATATCTTCCTTCGTGATCTGGGGAACATGCCGGTAAGCATCCCCGCAGATTCTTCTGTAGGCTTCGTGTTCTTCTGTCTTCCCGTATTCCACCACATATTCATAAGGGGCCATCTTCCCCGCATTCACCAGAGCAGCAAAATAGCCTTCTTCGTCCGCCAGTTCCATAGGCACATCCGCCAGGAAGGCTTCTCCCACCTGTCCGGTCTTCTTCCAGTGGATCGTCACCTTTTCCGCTCCCGGGAAATAAGCCTGTACCAGCATTTTGCTTCCCTGTTTATGAGGGCCTAACAGTTCATGGGGATTATCACATTCGGAATACGTGATCTCTTCTATCTTGGGCCAGTTCATCAGTTTGTAAAGTTTGTTTGTCATATTCCCTCTTTTCTGCGGCATCACTTCTGCCACATTCTATTTCTGTCGCTTTTTCTGCTTATTGTCCCTCTTCTTATCGTTCTATCTCGTGCAAAAACAGTCCGCTGCGCAGCTTCGGTTCAAACCAGGTGGACTTCGGGGGCATCAGCCGTCCCGCATCCGCCACCGCAAAAAGTTCCCCGATGGAGGTTGGATACATGGAAAATGCCACTTTCATATCCGTATGTACTCTCCGTTCCAGTTCCGTAAGTCCCCGGATGCCCCCGACAAAGTCGATGCGCTTGTCCGTCTTCGGATCTTCGATTCCCAGAACAGGGTTCAGCAGGTAATTCTGCAGCAGCGATACGTCCAGTCCTTCTACGGCATCCTCACTCAGGATCGCCCCCTTCGCCGTAAGGCAATACCACTCGTCCTCCAGATACATGCCAAAAGTCCCTTTTTTCTCAGGCCGGTAAGGGGTTCGGCCTTTTTTCTCTACCGTAAAATGTTCCTCAATCTTTGAAAGGAACGTTTCGGTGTCCATGCCGTTTAAATCTTTTACCACACGGTTATAGTCCAGAATCCGCAGTTCTTCATCCGGGAAGATCACCGACAGGAAATAATTGAATTCCTCGTCCCCGGTATAGTCCGGATGCTGCTCTCTGCGTTTCAGGCCGACTTTTACCGCGGAGGCACAGCGGTGATGACCGTCGGCAATATAAATGGCCGGAATCTTCGCAAATACTTCTTCAATCCCTGCCACATCCGCCTTATCGGAGATCACCCACATCCGGTGTCCGATGCCGTCCTCACTGACAAAATCATATACCGGTGCCTGCTTTTTGATCTCCGTGATCTTACGCTGCAGTTCCTCCTTTGCCCGATAGGCCAGAAAGATCGGTCCCGTCTGCATGCTGCAGGTATCCACATGGCGGATGCGGTCTTCCTCCTTGTCTGCTCTGGTGTTTTCATGCTTCTTGATCACATTGTTCCGGTAATCATCAATGGAAGCACAGGCTACCACACCGGTCTGGCTGTTCCCGTCCATCGTCAGTTCATACAGGTAAAAACAGGGTGTCGGATCCTTGACAAATTTCCCTTCCCTGATCTTCTCCCGAAGCATCTGATCCGCCTTCTCATAAACGCAGGGTGCGTATATATCCACATCGTCGGAAAACTGTGTCTCCGCCCGGTCGATTGCCAGAAAAGATTCCGGATTCTTCTTCACCACTTCACAGGCTTCCTGTCTGTTATATACATCATAAGGAAGCGCCGCAATTTTCTCTTCCATTCCCTTGCAGGGACGATATGCCATAAATGGTCTGATCTGTGCCATGTTCTACCTCCCGAATATTCAGATAAATTCATTCTAACAAAAATGAGACTATATCACAAGGGATATAGTCTCATTTATTTCACGGATATCTGTGTCCTACACAACCTTTATCCCAGCTTGTGGAACAAAATACAGTTGGGCATATTGACCTTCATGGCCGGTCCGTTCATGATCATGGTTCCATGCTCCAGATCAATATGGAAGAAGGTCATGGTGTTGCTCTCATGATTTAAGGATACCAAAAACTTGTTGTCCGGGAAAAACTCCGCATCCTTCGGATACTCGCCGCTGACCGGCAGCAGAAAGTTCTTCTTCAACAGTCCCGTTTTCTTGTCCACATCAAACACAATGACAGAGTTGTCACCTGCCACAGAACTGAGCAGATAATTATAATCCAGAGAGAAACTGAAAGCGCTGGCGCTGTTGGTATTGCCTCTGGTCAGCTTGATAATCTCTACCGTCTGGATCTTCTCAAAGGTAGGATCGTTATTGTTGTCCGTATACTCGTAAACATCAATGTAACACTTTAATTCATGCAGAATATAAATATATCTGCCATCCTCGGAGATCTTGATATGACGGGGTGCGGACTCCATCTCACTGCGGATGATGTCCTCCAGCTTTACCTTGCCCTTCTCCACGTCAAAACGGTATACATTGACGTGATCCATCCCCTGATCCGCTACCAAAAGGTACTTATTATCATGTGTCATGCGGGCACAGTTGATATGGGGACGGAAATTCCGCTCCGCCATGCTGCCCAGACCCTTGTGATAAATCTCATCGGTGATCTCGCCGATGGATCCGTCCTCCTTCAGGCGGAGCACGGTCAGTTTGCCGTCATGGTAACCGGCCACAAACAGATACTGATCCGTATAATCCGTGGAAACATAGCAGCCTCTCATACCGTTGATCGGTGCGAAATTGATCAGTTCCAGATCTCCGTCCGGCTGAATCGTATAGGCCTCCACGCCGAAATCCGTTATAGAATAAAGAAACTTTCCGTTGTGGGAAATGGTCAGGTAGGAAGAGTTCGTGATCTCTACCTTGTCCTTCTCCTTAAAACGGCCGTTTTTCATGTCCACATCATATATTCTGATACCGTGACTGTCCCCCTGTGTATAACTGGAAACGTAGGCAACATATTTTTCCTTGCTCATGACCGTATCCTCCTTAGCGTTCTATGTCTTTTTATGTTTATAAATATAGCACAATTCTGAAAATTGTGAAACATTTTTTCTGCAAAATTCCCGAAAAATACACCTGTTTTTTCCCCCTGGTAAAGTTTAGGTAAATTAGGGGACAAAATGCAAAACTTCACATTGACTTTCCGTGTATTTACGTATAATATTAATTCGACTTGCAAAAAATTTTCATTTAGGTTTTTCGAGGATTTTTTGCAGGATTTTTTACATCAGGAAGGAAAAAATTGATGAAAAATGCTTTAGTCAATTTAGTGAACATTTCAAAATCATTTGACAATCAGATGGTTCTGGATGATCTCAATCTGTACATCCGCGAGAACGAGTTCCTGACCCTGTTGGGACCCAGTGGCTGCGGAAAGACTACAACCCTCCGTATTCTGGGCGGTTTCGAGACCCCTGACAAAGGTCAGGTCGTTTTCGAAGGCCGGGATATCACTAACCTTCCACCCAATAAGCGCAATTTAAATACCGTATTCCAGAAGTATGCCCTGTTCCCCCATATGACCATTGCGGAAAACATTGCCTTCGGATTAAAGATCAGCGGTAAAAGCAAATCTTATATTAACGATAAAATCAAGTATGCCCTGAAGCTGGTAAATCTGGACGGTTTCGAGAACCGTATGCCGGATTCCTTAAGCGGCGGCCAGCAGCAGCGTATCGCCATCGCCCGCGCTATCGTAAATGAGCCCAAGCTTCTACTCTTAGATGAGCCTCTGGGTGCTCTGGATCTGAAACTGCGTCAGGACATGCAGTACGAACTGATCCGCCTGAAGAACGAACTGGGCATTACCTTTATCTATGTCACCCACGATCAGGAAGAAGCTCTGACCATGTCTGACACCATCGTGGTCATGAACCAGGGCTATATCCAGCAGATCGGTACTCCCGAAAGCATCTACAATGAGCCGGAAAACGCTTTCGTTGCCGACTTTATCGGTGACAGCAACATCATCGGTGCCACCATGATCCGTGACCGTCTGGTAGAGATTCTGGGTGCACGCTTCGACTGTGTAGATACCGGTTTCGGAGAAAACAGACCCGTCGATGTCGTCATCCGTCCTGAAGACGTGGAACTGGTAGCTCCGGAGGAAGGTATCATTCAGGGTACTCTGACCCACTCCATCTTCAAGGGTGTCCACTATGAAATGGAAGTGATGGCCAATGGTTTCGAGTGGCTGGTTCAATCCACAAAAATGGTTCCCGTGGGAACCAAAGTCGGCATCAAGGTAGATCCGTTCAACATCCAGATCATGAAGAAGCCGGAATCCGAGGATGAGGAGGCCATTGGAGTCAATGAATAAAAAATTATTATCGCTCCCTTTTATCTTCTGGTCAGCCATGTTCATCATCGTGCCCCTGTGCATGGTCTTCTACTATGGTCTGACCGATAAAAACGGCGCATTTACCTTTGATAATATTCTGGCAATTGCTACCGCCGAGCATTCCAAGGCTCTGTGGGAGGCTCTGAAGTTATCTGTGATCAGCACGGTGATCTGCCTGCTTCTGGCATACCCCCTTGCCATGATCCTGTGTAACATAAATGTCAACCAGAATTCCTTTTTAGTATTGATTTTCATTTTGCCCATGTGGATGAATTTTCTGCTTCGTACCCTGGCATGGCAGACTTTACTGGAAAAGACCGGTGTTATCAACAGCATTCTCTCCACTCTGCATCTGCCGGCATTAAATATCATCAATACGCCCTCTGCCATCGTACTGGGTATGGTATATAACTTTTTGCCTTTTATGGTACTTCCTTTATATAACGTACTGGTCAAGATTGACAAGAATGTGATCAATGCCGCCTATGATCTCGGGGCCAACGGCGCACAGACATTTGTCCGGATCATTTTCCCCTTAAGTCTGCCCGGTATGTTCAGCGGTATCACCATGGTATTCGTTCCCGCCCTGACCACCTTCGTTATCAGTAAGATCTTAGGTGGCAGCAAGATTCTGCTCATCGGTAATGTCATAGAGCAGGAATTCACCCAGACCGGCAACTGGAATCTGGGAAGCGGACTTTCCATCGTACTGATGCTGTTCATTATCTTCAATATGGTGATCTCCGTGATCACGGATAAAGACGGGGAGGCGAACGCATTATGATCAGAACAACGGCACAGAAAATTTATCTGGGGCTGATCTTTATCTTTTTGTATGCCCCCATCATTACCCTGATCGTACTCTCCTTCAACGCCAGCAAGACCCGTGCCAAATGGGGAGGTTTTACAACCAAATGGTACGCAGCTCTGTTCCAGAACGAACAGATCATGCAGGCACTGTGGAATACGCTGGCATTGGCCATGCTGTCTGCGCTGATCGCCACTTTTATCGGCACAATTGCCTGCATCGCCATGCAGTCCATGAAGCGTACCGGCCGTACGATCCTTATGGGAATCACAAATATTCCCATGTTGAATGCGGAGATCGTTACCGGTATCTCTCTGATGCTGCTGTTTTTAAGCCTGGGAGCCAAATTCGGTTTCGGTACGATCCTGCTGTCCCACATTACCTTTAACATCCCTTATGTGATTTTAAGTGTAATGCCCCGCATGAAGCAGTTGAATCCAAGCACTTACGAAGCTGCTCTTGATCTGGGGGCTTCACATACTTATGCTTTTTTCAAGGTGGTATTTCCGGATATCCTTCCAGGTATCCTGTCCGGTTTCCTGATGGCATTTACCATGTCACTGGATGACTTTATCATTACCCACTTTACCAAGGGTCCCGGTGTCGACACACTGTCTACCAAGATCTATACCGAGGTAAAGAAGGGAATCAAGCCGGAAATGTATGCACTGTCCACCATTATTTTTGTGACTGTACTGATTCTTCTTTTACTGGTGAACTATATGCCCATGGCAAAGAAGAAGAAATAATTCTTTGGAAATAAAATTCAGGAGGAAAAGAAATGAAAAAATTTATTGCACTGCTTCTGTGCGGTATCCTTACCGCGACTGCTCTGACCGGCTGCGGATCCTCTTCCACCGGTGGTGGCAACGGTGAAGTCATCGTCTACAACTGGGGCGAATATATTGACCCCGATACCCTCACCATGTTCGAAGAAGAGACCGGGATCAAGGTGGTCTACGATGAATTTGAGACCAACGAGATCATGTACCCCAAGGTAGAAGCCGGTTCTTCCGCTTACGATGTGGTATGTCCTTCCGACTACATGGTACAGAAAATGATCGAGAACGATCTGATTCAGGAACTGGATTACGACAAGATCCCCAATGCCAAAAAAAATATCGGGGCTCAGTACTATGAGCAGGCTGCTGCTTACGATCCCGGCAACAAATACTGTGTTCCCTACTGCTGGGGAACTGTAGGAATTATCTACAATAAGACTATGGTAGATACTGCTCCCACCAAGTGGGCCGATCTGTGGGATGAAAAATATGCCGATAGCATTCTGATGATGGATTCCATCAAAGACTGCTTCATGGTTGCTCTGAAAAAGAACGGTTTCTCTTCCAACAGTCTGGATGAATCCGAATTACAGATTGCCACAGAAGATCTGATCGTCCAGAAGCCTCTGGTACAGGCCTATGTAGTAGATCAGGTACGTGATAAAATGATCGGTGGAGAAGCTGCCCTTGGTGTCATGTTCTCCGGCGATGCGCTCTATGTTATGAGTGAAAATGAGGATCTGGATTATGTGATTCCCGAAGAAGGCACCAATGTATGGATCGATGGATGGGTAATTCCCAAAAATGCTCCCAACAAGGAAAATGCAGAGAAGTTCATCGACTTCATGTGTCGTCCGGATGTAGCTCTGAAGAATTTTGAGTACATCACTTACGGTACTCCCAATACCGCTGCAAGAGAGTTGATTGAGGATGAAACCCTGAAGAATTCTCCCATTGCTTTCCCTGATCTGACCCAGTATAACAATCTGGAAACCTTCCTGTATCTGGGGGAAGACGGTGAAGAGCTTTACAACAAATACTGGAAAGAAGTTATGTCCAACTAATTCTTTTTGAGACAAATCAGGCCCCTGAACTGTGAATGCAGTTCAGGGGCTTTTCTGTTGTCCATATTTTCAGGAATTCTGTTCACATCCGCAGGTCTCGCATCTTCCATCATTTCTTCTGGAAAACGCAGGATCATCCACCGGTGTAAAATTCGGGAAATCCGGTCTGGGAGGTCTGCGGTCTCTGTCTCCGCAGCGTCCGTCCTCTTCCGGGCGGCGTGCACCACAGGCATTCGAGCTGCCACAGGAGTTGTTGCTGTTTCCGCAGGAGCTGTTGGAATTGCCGCTGCCGCAGGAATTTCCGCCACAAAATAGTAACAATAACAGAATGATACAGTTCATAGGATCCTCTATTTACCACTGTTTTTACTATTCTATTCCGCTTTCTCCAGCCGGTGCCAGTCCACACACCGTTTGTGCTGTACCAGTTCCTCCTTCACGAACCGAAAGGTCTTCTCCTCTCCCTGCTCTGCCAGCATCTCCAGCACATACAAAAGCTTTGCCTTTGTCTCCGGATGGATGGGGGCTTTGTCAGTACCACGATAATAATACTCCAGTGGTGACCTGTCTGTATACGCCTCCCCCATATAGACCTTGCTGGCAGCTATCCGGTCCATGATCATTTCTGCTATATAACGATCCGGCATGGGTACCGGTGCCATGCCTCCGGGCAACGCCTGCATACTGTAATCAATCCAGTACTCGTAATGATGCTTATTCCTGCCCTTATGGTGCAGCCAGGCGCTGGAATAACCGATATCCTCTCGCTCCGCATTATTGGGGCTGCGGGTTCCCTGATAATATTTCACGCCCACCCGGAATTCTGTGGGACTGTATTTCGACATATCATGCAAAAGTCCCTGCTTATACAAGCCTACCTTAAAGCAGCCCTTTGCCACCAGGATCTTATGGTGTGTGATCGTCTTAAAATGTTTCCAGATATTATGCATTTCGTGTTATCATCTTTCTCCGACAGCATCCTCTTTCTTTTTTCCGGATCTTGCCGAACCTTTTTTCCTCTTTTCAGGCGATGCTCCCATCACCCCCTCATAGACCGCAATACTGCGGGGTGCAATCGTCCCGATCTGCTCCTTGGACGATTCTTCCTTTTCCTGTACCGTCAGCGTATCCACTGCCTTCTCCGTGGTCAACACCGGCTTCCATTCCATGCCCTTCGGCAGTTTGGGAAATGCCAGTTTCTGAGGTTCCCAGTGCATATTCATCGCAACATAGAGGAAGGAATCTTCGTCTCCCTGCGGGGTCTTTGCATATTTTCCACAGTACATGATACCCACATGCCGGTTATAACTCTCCGTCTGAGGCCTCCAGGCATTCCGCCCATGATAGGACAGATCCGGATAGCCACAGGATAAAGTATCCAGGATCCGAAGTTCCTCTTCCGGATGCAGGATCGGATGTGCCTTACGGAAGGCGATCATCTGCTTCCAGAAAGCAAACAGTTCCCCATTTTTCTCCAGTTCCTGCCAGTTCAGCCATGTGATTCTATTGTCCTGACAGTAGGGGTTGTTGTTACCCTGTTGGGAATTACCAAATTCATCCCCCATGAAAATCAACGGTGTGGACTGCGTCAGAAGCAGCATACAGAAAGCATTCTGCAGCTGTTTTTTCCGGAGTGCCAATACCTTCTTGCGTCTGGACGGCCCCTCTTCCCCACAGTTCCAGCTGCAGTTATAGTCGTTGCCGTCCCGGTTGCCTTCTCCGTTGGCCTCGTTATGCTTGTGGTCATAGGAAACCATATCCATCAGGGTAAAGCCGTAGTAATTGGACAGATAATGGATTCGTCCCATGTAGTTGGGAATATGACGCATCTCGTACAATACGCCGGAAAGCATATTGTCATCCCCCTTAAGGAAACGGCGCATGGTATACAGATAATCATCCCGGTACTCCGCCAGATTGCGGTATTCCGGCTTTGCCGACGGGGTATAAGTTTCCGATGGATCAAAAGAGTAATACCACAGTTTCGTTCCGGACAGCGACGGATCCCTTGCAAGTGTCTGAGCCGGGACTCCCTCTCCCATCAGATGAAAACCGTCCACATGATAAGATAAAACCCAGAATCTGAGAATATTCCCAATTTCTGCAGCATCCATTCCCTTAGGGAAATAGAACTGTAGGATCACTTCCATTTTTCGCTTATGGAATTCTTTCACCATATTGCGCAGTTCCTCTGCCGGGTCATCGGCTGCCGCATAGGCTGCCTTGGGTGCATAATAAAAGCCTTCCTGGTAACCCCAGTAATTTAATACCCGGTAGCCGGGACGTTTCCCCTCTGCGTCCTTTTCCCCAGTTCTGGCGGTCAGATCCCCGGCAGTCTTCGGCACTGTCTCCTCCGGTGTCTCATCAAATTCATAGACCGGCTGAAATTCCACGGTGGTAATCCCTATCTCCTGCAAATAATCCAGCTTCTCCACAACTCCCGCAAAGGTTCCCCGGTGTACTGCCCCGGAGGAAGCATGCATGGTAAAACCGCGGACATGCAGACAATAGCATACACTCTCTCCATAAGATAACATCGGATGTCTGTCCTGTTCCCAGTCAAAATCCTCTCCCGGAAATACAGCGATACGATCCGCATTCTTCCGTGTCCTTCCGTATGACGGTTTACTCAGGAATCCCCGGGCATACCGATCCGTCACCTGCACATTCTCTTCATAGAACTGATACCCAATCTGTTCCGGATCCAGTTCCAGATATTTACAGTATACATTTCCCATCCGTTCTTCCTGCCGGAACGGGATCCTGTGCAGTTTTTTTCCGTTCTTTCTGTCATATAGGATAATACCGCAATCCTTTCTTCCGGACGCATAGGTAAAACGGATCGCTCCGTCCTCCACATGGGCTCCCAGGGGATAAGGCTTTATGGCATGTTTTTTTTCTGTCATTATCATACTCCATCTTCCGGTTTTCTATCATTTACTGTCTCTTTATCCATTTTTATTATAGTCGGTAACTGTGAGAAAAACAAGCATTGCAAGAATATACGTAAACGGTTATAATAAAGGAACAAAATACTGTTACACCCAATAAACATAACAGGAGGATTCCCATGGGTAAAAAAGAAAGCTATGAAGATGAAGAAATGACCGTTGAGCTGGAGCTGGAGGACGGCACCGTCGTCAACTGTGCCATCATTACCATTCTCACCGTAGAGGCTGAGGATTATATCGTACTGTTACCTCTGGATGAGGACGGTGAAAACGAAGACGGAGAAGTATGGTTCTACGGCTACTCCGAGAATCCGGAGGATCCGAACGAAGAGCCTATTCTCGCATATATTGAAGATGATGATGTCTATGAAAAGGTTGCAGATGCTTTTGATGAATATCTGGACAGCTGCGAATTCGACGAAATCATCGACGATAACGATTCAGAGGATTAAGGAATCTGGAAGGGAACCTGGGGCGCTCTGCTGTACCTGTAAGGCAGAGAAGCTCCAGGTCTTTTTTTGCCCTGGTCATGGCCACATAAAAAAGTCGGCGTTCCTCTTCGCAATGTTCCTCATCCCCGGCATCCCCGTGAGGAAATGTCTTCTCATTGCAATCCGGAATCCATACGTGATCAAACTCCAGTCCTTTGGCTCCATGCACGGTAAGCAGCCGGATCCCACTGTTTTCCACTTCCTCCCTTCCAACACGCTTTTCCCGTTCCTGTCTCTGCAGTCCTTCCCGGTAGACCTCCTGCGCCTCCTGCCACTCTTCCAGATTTCTGTATTTTCCGGCATCCTCCGTGATAAACTCCAGTACTTCCATCCATTCCGTCAGATCCGTTTTTCCTTCCTGTGCAGCTCTGATCCGCAGATATTTCTCGTAACCGCAGGCTTTCCGCAGAAAAGGAATCGCCAGCTTCAGTTCCGTATTTTTTACAAATTCCATCTGTCGTATCCATAACCTGACCGCTTTTATGGCCTTTTGCATCCCTTCGTCCCGGATTCCCAAGATCTGTTCCCCATAATATTTTTCCAGAGCCTGCAGGGACGCTTCCGTTCCGAAGGCCTCTCTGGAAATATTCCGGTAAGGTCTGTTACATACCCGCAGATAATCCGCCCTGACAGCGCTCCCCTGTGCGATCCGCAGATAAGCCAGAATATCCTGCACGATAAAATGGTCATAGATATTCCTGCCTTTTTCTTTCATGGAAAAAGAAATGCCCTCTCCGGTAAGCCTTGCCGCCACGCTCTGCATGGCCAGATTCGTCCGAAACAGCACGGCACAGGTCTCCTCTTTTGTCCGTTCTTTCAGGCTTTGGATCAGATACCTCATTTGTTCCGGAGCCTCTCTGAATTCCCGGATTCTCACCTGATATCTGTTCCGGTATCCGTCATCCGCTTTTGGATCCCCCAACTGTCGTCTGTGGGCTTCGCAGGGCTCCAGCTTCTTGGGAAAACGATCTTTATTTTCCCCGATCACCGCCAGCGACGCTTCCACAATGTCCTGATGGCTGCGGTAATTTGTCCCAAGCAGGAGCTGTTTTGCACCGAATTCCTGTACAAACAGCTTCATACAGGCCGGTCTGGCTCCACGGAATCCGTAAATGGCCTGATCGTCATCCCCCACGGCAAACACATTTTTATGTTTTTCCGCCAGTATTTTTACAATGCTGTACTGCCGGTAATTGATGTCCTGAAACTCATCAATCAGGAGATGTGCAAACCGATTCTGCCAGACAGCCCGCTGTGTGGCATCATTTTGTAAAAGTTCTTCACATTCCCTGAGCATATCATCGAAATCCAGTCCCCGGATGTCCTTTCTTGCCTTCTCATAGGCATCGAAGATCTGTGAAAAATATTCTCTCCATTCCTGTGAAAGCTTCTTTGTGCTGTTTTCCGCATCGCCGGTATTTTTATAATAACCGATGGCCGCAAGAAAGCTTCCGGCAATATCCGTCATTTCCGCTGCGGATAATCTTTTACAGTTCTTTTGCTTCTTGAGAATGGGAAGAATCAGTGAATATTTTTGTCTGTCGCTTAATATATTGCCTGTTGAAATTCTGCCTGACTTAAGCAGGATCTGATAGAATACGGAATGAAATGTTCCAAAATTGACGGTATGTGCTTCCTGTGGAGAGATCTGTGCAAAACGCTGCCTCATGGACAAAGCTGCTTCTCTGGTAAAGGTGATCACCAGAAGCTTCTCCGGGGCGATCTGCCGTTCCCGGAGCAGATACTGGATCCTCCGGGTGATGGTAAATGTCTTGCCGGAGCCGGGACCCGCCAGTAATAACAGCGGCCCCTCTCCGAACATTACAGCCTCCCGCTGGGAGGGATTGCAGTCTGTCAGATCAGACATTTGCCTGTAATAACTCAATTCCTTTGCGGATTCTTGCAAGAGATTCCTCTTTGCCCAGAACTTCCATGATCTCCGTAGCACCGGCGGGGGTCATCTGCCTGCCGGATACTGCAGTACGGATCGGCCACATAACGTAGCCGTTCTTGCAGCCCTTCTCCTCCACATATTTTACAAGAGTCTGATACAGCCCGTCATTGCTGTAATCCTCCTGTGCCTCCAGGATCGGAAGTAGGTCTTTTAATACCTCCAGAGAACTCTCTGCGGTAGTCTTCATCTTCTTATGTGTGTACATTGCCACATCGTACTCCGGAAGTTCCTCGAAGAAGTCTACCAGTCCGGCGATATCCGGGAATACTTCAATCCGGGTCTTTACCATGGCTGCGATCTTTTTCAGATCCAGAGGCTTACTGATCGCCGCCTTCAGATAAGGCTCGGCCATCTCATAAAACTTATCGAAATCCATAGCCTTCAGATATTCACCGTTCATCCAGCGCAGCTTCACAATATCAAAGACTGCGGGGGACTTGCTGATACGATGGTAATCGAATTCCCTGATCAGTTCCTCCAGAGAGAAGATCTCACGGTTGTCCTCCGGGCTCCATCCCAGAAGTGCCACATAGTTCACGATAGCTTCGGTAAGGAATCCCTGCTCGATCAGATCTTCAAAGGAAGCATGTCCACTTCTCTTGGACAGCTTCTTGTGATTCTCATCGGTGATCAACGGCAGATGGATATATACCGGTACCTGCCAGCCGAACGCGTCATACAGACGTACATACTTCGGAGAGGAAGACAGATATTCGTTGCCTCGTACCACATGAGTGATATTCATGGTGTGGTCATCTACCACATTGGCAAAGTTGTAAGTAGGATAACCGTCGGATTTGATCAGGATCATATCATCCAGCTGGGAATTATCTACGGTAATGTCTCCGTATAGCTCATCATGGAAAGTGGTAGTACCTTCCCTGGGGTTATTCTGGCGGATGACAAAAGGCTTGCCTGCCGCAAGATTTGCCTCGATTTCTTCCCTGGACAGAGACAGGCAGTGCTTGTCGTATACAGTGATCTCTTTGCCGTCCACCACTTCGGTCTTCAGGGAAGCCAGTCTCTCCTTGTCACAGAAGCAATAGTATGCCTCGCCCTTATCGATCAGCTCCTTGGCATATTTCATATAGATGCCGGTCTTCATGCGTTCACTCTGCACGTAAGGACCATAGCCGCCGTCCTTGTCGGGGCCTTCATCATGTACCAGTCCGGTCTTCTCCAGGGTACGGTAGATGATCTCGGTAGCACCTTCCACATAACGCTCCTGATCGGTATCTTCGATACGGAGCATAAAGTCTCCGCCGGCATGCTTTGCAATCAAAAATTCATATAATGCGGACCGCAGATTACCTACATGCATCTTACCGGTAGGGCTGGGTGCGTATCTTGTTCTGATCTTTGTCATTTTCTCCTCATTTCCGCAGGGAATCCATATCCGGGCTGCAGTCTTCCGGCGTACGCTTTCCTGCTTATATAATCCTGTCCGCTTCCTCTCAGAAAGCGAAACCACTTTCTTATTCTACCGCCTTTTTTCAAAAACTGCAACTATTAAGACAAGGATTTCGGATGGGGAAGATTCCATCGGAAATGCGCGGCCAGAAACCGGATTGCCATGACCACGAAGGCGGCGGTAAATACGGCGGGAAGTCTGCCAATGCTGCGGTACAGCCAGACACAGCAGATACCGCCCACCAGAGACGCGCAGGCGTAAATATGTTTTACAAAAATATAAGGTTCCACTCCCGCCATCATGTCACGCATCAGTCCGCCGCCCACACCGGTAAGCATGCCAATGAACACCAGTAAAAAAGTATTGTCCGGATATCCGTTGTCAATGCCGGACATCACGCCCAGAGAGGTGAAGATTCCAAGTCCTATGGAGTCCATGATCAACATGGCCTTATCGTAAAAGTTTCCCAGTCTGCCGCTTAAAAGATCCTGCTTGATATAAAGCAGGACAAAAATAGCCAGTGCTGTAGCAACCGAAACACCCACATATACCGGTTTTTCCAGTGCTGAAGGGAGTTTTCCCAGAATCACATCTCTGGTCATACCACCCCCCACAGCCGTCACTACGCCCAGCACGCAGATGCCGAAGATATCCATTTGTTTCCGGATCCCCACCATGGCGCCCGATGCAGCAAAAGCGATGGTTCCCAGAATTTCCATAAAAAATATAATACTGTCCTGAATATTCATAATGTGTTTTCTCCTAAAAGTTCTCCACGCTATTTTATAGTATCTTTCCCGAAATAACAATATCCTTTTTTATTTTTTCCCACAATAAAACCGCCACGATAATGTGACGGTTTTATAATCATTATTCTTTCTCCAGTTCCACCATTTCCTGATCCACGTTTTCATCCGGAACCTTTTTCTCCGCTTCGTTCTTGAACTTATCCACGGCTTTTGCGGCAACGGGAATGGCAATGTTGGTACCGGCTCCGGCGATACAACCTCCGGGACAGGCCATGCCCTCGATCAGGCAGCCGTTCATCTTGCCGGCCTTGGCCAGAAGCAGCGCCTTCTTACATTCCGCCAGGCTTTCCGCGTGTTGGATATTGACGGGAGTGCCTGGATAATATTTCTCGATGCAGTCCTTGATGGCATTGGCAACGCCGCCTGCCACACCATAACCTCTTCCTGCGGAAGTGGCATCCTTCATCTCATCCATGGCCTTGATTTCATCCAGTAAAATTCCCTTAGCCTCGAACATACCGGTCAGTTCCTCAAAGGTAATGACAAAATCCACATCAGAACGAACCGTACGTCTGCTGGCTTCCAGCTTCTTGGACGCGCAGGGTCCGATAAATACCACGGAGGCCTCCGGATGCTCCTGTTTGATCAGCCGGGCTGTCGCCACCATAGGGGTCAGTTCATTACTGATCTTGTCAATCGTCTCGGGGAACAGATTCTTCGCCATTACTGACCAGGACGGGCAGCAGGAGGTCAGGGCAAACTGCTGCTTACCAGTAGCAACTTCCTTCACATAGTGTTCTGCTTCCGCCATACATCCCATATCCGCACCCAGTGCTGTCTCGTAGACATCTGCAAAACCCAGTTCCTTTAGTGCGGTCTTGAACATTTCCGGGGTCACCCTGGGACCGAACTGTCCCGCAAAGGCCGGTGCCACCTGTGCAATGATGGTACGCCCGGACTGCATGGCGCGGATCAGCTGGAAGATCTGGGACTTGTCCGCAATAGCACCGAAGGGGCAGCTTACCATACACTGACCGCAGGACACGCATCTCTCATTATCAATAACGGCTCTTCCCACATGATCCGACCTGATGGCCGCCACACCGCAGGCTGCCTTACAGGGACGTTCCTTGTGGCAGATGGCATCGTAAGGACAGATTTCACGGCATTTTCCGCACTTGATACACTTCTCCTGATCGATGACGGATTTTCCGTTTTTCATGGAAATCGCGCCCTTGGGGCAGACGCTCTGGCAGGGATGTGCCAGGCATCCCATACAGGAACTGGTTACCTCATAACGGTTCTCCGGGCAGGCATTGCATGCCGAAGGAATGACCTGCATCAGAGGGGGCTCATAATATTTTTCGTCAATATTACTCTCTTCCAGCCCCTGGGTCAGATGACCGGGATGCTCACGATTCTCCGGACGTAAGCTCATACCCATAGCCAGACGGATACGTTCACGAATGATCGCTCTGTCACGGTAAACGCTCTCCCAGAACTCCGACTCCTCATAGTCTACGATCTTATACGGCAGAGCTTCCATATCATCCTTCAGATTTTTGGAATTGTAGGCCAGATTGGCCACTTCCTTAAACACCCTTCTTCTCCGCTGTCTTACCGGAGTATCAATCCCTCTCATGCTGCTCATATCACATTACCGCCTTTTGATATTTTTTTAACACACTAACCATATTAAACCATACTGCCACGGTAAAAGCAAGAAAAATATCAATAAAAAACAGGATCCTCCATAGTTTCCGGAAGATCCCGTCTGTGTGGTTCCTTATTTATTTGCTCATAACGACTCTCTTGAAGTTCTTCTTACCTCTGCGGACCACCATGCCTTCTCCGTCGAACTGTTCGGGAGCATAAGCGGTCTTTACATCGGTGACCTTCTCATCCGCTACAACAACACCGCCCTGTTCTACCGCACGTCGTGCCTCACTGCGGGATGCGGACAGTCCGGATTTTACCAGAACACCGAGAATATCGATCTTACCCTCGGTAAAGTCAGCCTCAGTCAGTTCGCTGGTAGGCATTTCTGCGGCATTGCCACCGGTAAACAGCGCTCTTGCACTCTCCTGTGCCTTCTTTGCTTCTTCCTCGCCGTGTACCAGATTGGTCAGCTCGTATGCCAGAATTTCCTTCGCCTGATTCAACTGGCTGCCTTCCCATTTGTCCATCTCGTTGATCTTCTCCAAAGGCAGGAAGGTCAGCATACGCAGACACTTCAGGACATCGGCATCTGCCACATTTCTCCAGTACTGGTAAAACTCGAAAGGTGTGGTCTTGTTGGGATCCAGCCATACAGCACCCTTCTGGGTCTTACCCATCTTCTTGCCCTCGGAATTCAGCAACAGAGTGATCGTCATGGCATAAGCATCCTTACCCAGCTTTCTGCGGATCAGTTCGGTACCGCCTAACATGTTGCTCCACTGGTCATCGCCTCCGAACTGCATATTACAGCCGTATTTCTGGTATAAGGTCAGGAAATCAAAGCTCTGCATGATCATGTAGTTAAACTCTAAGAAGCTTAAGCCCTTCTCCATTCTCTGCTTGTAGCACTCTGCGGTCAGCATACGATTGACGCTGAAGTGTGCTCCCACATCTCTTAACAATTCCACATAATTCAGATTCAACAACCAGTCCGCATTGTTGACCATCAGTGCCTTACCATCACTGAAATCAATAAAACGGCTCATCTGTTTCCTGAAGCAGTCTACGTTATGCTGAATGGTCTCCCTGGTCATCATGGTACGCATATCGCTTCTGCCGGAAGGGTCACCGATCATTGCGGTACCGCCACCGATCAGGGCAATGGGCTTATTGCCTGCCATCTGCATTCTCTTCATCAGGCACAGTGCCATGAAATGTCCCACATGAAGGCTGTCTGCGGTGGGATCAAAACCGATGTAGAAAGTAGCCTTTCCGTTATTGATCAGTTCCTTAATCTCCTCTTCATCTGTCAGCTGGGCCAACAATCCTCTTGCTTTCAATTCGTCAAATACTGTCATTTTCGTTTTCTCCTTTACTGATTCCTTTTCCTCTGTATGCCTTTTCTGTTCTCAGGAACCGGCTCCAAAGACACTAAAAAAGCCCGCCCCTTTTTTCAAAAGGACGAGCTTAATCCACTCGTGTTACCACCTAATGTTCCCGCCAGACTCACATCTGACAGCTCAGTAAGTATCTATCAATACTCCGGCCGATATCGGTGCCTGCCGTCCTGATCTACTTGTTCGGGATCCGTGGACCCTTCCCTTTCCACCGGCTGCTCCGGGATGTATTCCTGCTCTGCTTCTGTGCGCCTCTCACCTGCCGGCTGCTCTCTGTCAGAAGTGGGGGAACAGTACTTCTTCCCTTCATTGCATTCTTCTTATAATATGTTTACGCTGAACATGAGCCTATTATAGCCAGTTTCCGTTTTTCTGTCAACACCCAAATTCCACTGTCGGCAGGATCCGCCACCGAATCTACTCTTCCGGCCAGGGCAGATGGGATACTTCCAGCTTCTTGTCCCGCAACATCAGTTCCTTCACCGCCTGATCCGCAGGCTTGCCGTCAAACAGTACTGCATTCACCTGTTCGATAATGGGAAGCTGGACATCATATTTTTTGGACAGTTCCATGGCAGCCTTGGCGGAATACACACCTTCTACCACCATCTGTACTTCCTTCATGGCTTCCTCATAGGTCTTGCCCTGTCCGATGAGAATACCGGCGCGGCGGTTACGGGAATGCATGCTGGCGCAGGTCACGATCAGATCCCCGATACCGGTCAGTCCGCAGAAGGTCTCGAAATTGCCGCCCATAGCGGTACCGAGCCTTGCGATTTCCGTAATGCCTCTGGTGATCAGCGCCGCCTTCGTATTATCTCCATAGCCCAGTCCGTCGGCGATACCGGCAGCCAGTGCCACCACGTTTTTCAGAGCACCACCCAGTTCAATGCCCAGTACATCCGGGCTGGTATAGACACGGAACACTTCGTTCATGAACAGATTCTGCACATATTCCGCACAGCTTTTGCTCTTTGAGCCCGCCACAATGGTAGTGGGAATTCCACGGCTGACTTCCTCCGCATGGGTAGGTCCGGACAACACTGCTACCTGGGCCTGAGGGATCTCGTCTTCGATGATCTGTGCCTGGGTCATCAGGGTATGCTCCTCGATTCCCTTGGAGACACTGACGATCCTCTGTCCCTTCGCCACCAGCGGGCTGATGCGGTGTGCCGTGCTTCTGGTGTAGGAGCTTGCCACCGCCATAACTAACAGATCCTTGCCCTCGATGGCCTGTTTGTCATCCGTCGTAAAGATCATATCCTCCGGAAGCTTTACTCCCGGCAGCATCTTATGCTCATGATTCTCCTGAAGCATCGTAATCTCCGCAGGAACCGCAGACCATACGGTTACTTCATGACCGTTCTTATGTAATACCACTGACAAACCGATGCCCCAGCTTCCACCACCTAATATACATACTTTTGCCATAGCTTATTTGTCCTCCCCGGAAATCTCCTCCTGCACTTCTGCAGACTTCTTATTCTTAATCAGATAGGTCTTTCTCTCGTTTCCATGGATCAGACGGACGATATTCTGTCTGTGCTTCCAATATGCCATAACGGTCAGGAATGCAGTGATGGCATACATTTCATACAGCTGCGACTGTGGCATGGTACCGAACAGTCCCATCTGTCCGCAGACTACCATCTGGATCATAAATCCGGCATATACCAGCAGTGATCCCAGAGACACATAATGTGTAGTCAGGAAAGTACCGAAGAACAATACCACACCCATCACAATGAAATAGGGGTGGAATGACAGAATCAGTCCTGCGGTGGCAGCGATTCCCTTTCCGCCCTTGAATCCCATATAAAACGGGAAGTTGTGTCCGATAATGGCTCCCGCGCCGGTATACAGGCACAGCAGATAAATATTTTCCGGATGCCCGGTGCTGAATAAGGCTCTGGTAATGCACACGGCGATGATACATTTCAGGCAGTCTCCCGCCAGCACGATCAGTCCTGCCTTGGTTCCCAGTACTCTTAAGGCATTGGTGGTACCGGCATTGCCGCTTCCGTACTTACGGATATCAATTCCCTTTGCCTTTCCGTAAAAGTATGCGGTCTGAAACAGGCCGAACACATAGCCGATGAGTAAACAGATAACACGTTCCATTATTGATCTTTTTCCTTTCGTTCTCTGATAATAAACCGGAGGGGGGTACCCTTGAAGCCAAAGGTCTCCCGGATCTGATTCTCAATGTATCTGGTGTAGGAGAAATGCATCAGCTCCTTATCATTTACAAAGATCACGAAGGTAGGGGGCTTTACCGCTACCTGGGTAATGTAATACAGTCTGAGTCTCTTACCCTTGTCGGAAGGGGGCTGCTGCATCGCTACTGCCTCTGCCATGATCTCATTCAGCACACCGGTAGCCACACGCATGGCATGGTTCTCGCTGACGATATCGATGGTCTCGAACAGCTTGGGCAGTCTCTGCCCCGTCTTCGCCGAAACAAACAGAAGCTCTGCATAGGGCATAAAGGATAAAGTATTGCGTACCTTTTCGGTAAATTTATAAATGGTCTTATCGTCCTTCTCAATGGCATCCCATTTGTTCACTACGATAATCGTCGCCTTGCCTCTCTCGTGGGCGATTCCGGCAATCTTTGCATCCTGCTCCGTAACGCCTTCCTCCGCATCGATCATCAGCACCACTACCTCGGCACGCTCCACGGCACTGACGGTACGTACGATCATATAGCGCTCCAGTTCTTCCTTGATCTTATTTTTCCGGCGCAGGCCCGCAGTGTCAATAAAGACATATTCCTTGCCGTTGTAGGTGATCTCGGTATCTACCGCGTCCCTGGTAGTACCCGCGATATCAGATACAATCAGACGGTTCTCACCAAGCAGCTTGTTGATCAGGGAAGACTTACCGACATTCGGCTTGCCGACAATGGCCACACGGGTGCGGTCATCCTCTTCTTCCTCTGCCTGTTCCTTATCAAAATATTCCGTCACGGCCTCCAGCATGTCTCCGATTCCCAGACGGTTCACCGCAGAGATCGGATGCGGATCGCCGATGCCCAGATTGTAAAATTCATAGACATCTGCCATATACTTCTGGAAGCTGTCTACCTTGTTGACTACCAGTACCACAGGCTTGTGGGAACGGCGCAGCATGTCTGCCACCTTGGAATCCGCATCCACCAGTCCCTGTTTCACATCTACCAGAAAAATGATTACATCCGCCGTCTCCATGGCGATCTCCGCCTGTTCCCGCATCTGGGACAGGATCACATCCTTGCTGTCCGGCTCGATACCACCGGTGTCAATCAGGGTGAAGGTCATATCCAGCCAGTGGATATCCGCGTAAATACGGTCTCTGGTAATACCGGGCGTATCTTTTACAATAGATATATTTTCGCCAGCCAGTGCATTGAACAGGGTGGACTTACCGACATTCGGACGTCCCACCACCGCAACGATGGGCTTGGTTTTTCTTTTTGCCATAATTTCCTCCGTTTCTTATTCCATTCCATTTCTTATTCCGCGAATTATTCGGATGCCTCTTCTCCAAGCAAAGCATCCACAAGATCATATCCGCTTGATTTTACAATATTCACGGGCACTTGTAAAGCCCCCTCAACATCCGCCAGCGTATAATCATCCAGAAACAGATCTGCTCCGCTTCTGAGCACATTTCGTGGAAGGTACAATGCTTCTCCCAGATTTTTGTCCTTTAACTGTTTTACGATATCCTCTCCTGTCAGAAGTCCGGATACCGTGATCAGTTCTCCGAAAAATTCATTGATAATCTCATAGACATGGATCTGCAGTCCCGCATATTCCGCCATGAGTTCCTCCGCCATCTTCTTTAAATAAGGAAACGCCAGCCTTCCCGTAGCCAGGGAGATCTCTCTGGTGCCTTCCCAGGACGTTTTTTTCCCCGATGCCTTCTCTGCCTTGCGCCTCTTTAGTCCATCGTCGAATTCATCCAGCAACAGACGGATCATTCCCACGCCATTCTCCAGCTGCAGATATCCGTCGTAACGTTCTTCTTCCGGTACTTCTCTGCCCGCCAGAATATACCACTCATCACTGGCGTGGATAAAATGTGTCCCATATTTTTCCATACAGATTTTCTGGTATTTCTCGATCAGATCAATGACCTCACAGGCATCCTGGGCCGTAAAAGGCTCTAACGGATATAAGCCCTCACGATACCTGGATAAGCCCACCGGCACCACGGAAACGCTCTCCACATTGGGCAGATACTCCATCAGCTTCTGAATGCTGTATTCCAGTTCCCTGCCGTCGTTCACGCCCTTGCAGAGCACGATCTGTCCGTTCATCCGGATTCCTGCTTCATTCAGGATATCCACCTTTTTCAGGGCCTCTCCCGCAAAACGGTTGTTCAGCATCTTGCAGCGAAGCTCCGGATTCATGGTCTGGAAGGAAATATTGATGGGGGACAGATGGTATCTGCAGATCCGGTCAATATCGTGATCCGACATATTGGTCAGTGTCACGTAATTGCCCTGCAAAAAGGACAGTCTGGAATCGTCATCCTTAAAATACAGCGTATCCCGCATGCCCTCCGGCATCTGATCGATAAAGCAGAAAATGCATTTGTTATGGCAATGTCTGTATTCATCCATCAGGCCGTTCTCGAATTCGATTCCCAGATCCTCGTCAAACTCCTTGTCGATCTCCAACAGCCACTGTTCTCCGTCCGGCTTTTCCACCAGCATCTCTATATAGGTGTCCTGGGTCAGAAACTGATAATCGAAAATATCCTCGATTTCTGTGTTATCTATGGCCAATACTTTATCTCCGGGAGTGATCTCCAGTTCTTCGGCAACGCTTCCCGGTTTTACTGTTTTTACAATATGTTCTTTTTTCTTCATTCTGTTTCACCTGACTAGCTTTCTTCTATCCATTGTACAAGAAATTCCTTGACGTGTCACTAGCATAATGATATAAATTAATTGTCGCTTTGACAAATTTCTACAAAATTGCAAGAGTAATTACTTTCTCGTCCAGGAGGGACATCATGCCTAATTTACACGAACTGGAAAATGCCATGCCCGTGGCTCCCTTAAAGATCATAGCTCTGCCTTCCGCAGAAAAAATGGGACGCCGCATCAACGATTACATGGTAGAATTCCGTAAGAGTATCCATAATGACAAAGTGAAAAACGATCCTGCCTTTCATGGCTACATCGAGAGCAATTATCTCGTAGACGTGGATGTGCCCCGTTTCGGAAGCGGCGAGGCCAAGGCACAGATCAGTGAGACCATCCGCGGTAAGGATCTGTTCATTCTCACAGATGTATGCAATCATAGTATTACGTACAACATGAACGGCTATACCAACCACATGTCACCCGATGACCACTATCAGGATCTGAAGCGTGTCATCGCAGCCTGCAACGGCAAGGCCAGACGTATCAACGTTATCATGCCCTTCCTTTATGAAGGCAGACAGCATCGCCGCAGCGGCAGGGAATCTCTGGATTGTGCTTACGCATTGGAAGAGCTCAGAGACATGGGAATCGACAACTTTATCACCTTTGATGCTCACGATCCCCGGGTACAGAATTCCACTCCCCTGAACGGATTTGATAATTTTACCACCCCTTACCAGTTCATCAAGTCCCTGTTAAATTCCGAGGATGATATGATCGTGGACAAGGATCATCTGTTAGTCATCAGCCCGGATGAGGGTGCTCTGGACCGTGCCATTTACTTTGCGAGCGTCCTGGGTGTCGATACCGGTATGTTCTACAAGAGACGTGACTACTCCACCATCGTTAACGGCAAGAACCCCATTGTTGCTCACGAATTTCTGGGCGACAACATTGAGGGCAAGGATATCATTATCATTGACGACATGATTTCCTCCGGCGGAAGCATGTTAGACACCGCCAGGCAGTTAAAGGCCATGAAAGCCCGACGCGTGTATATCTGCTGTACTTTCGGTCTGTTCACCGATGGTCTGAAGAATTTCGATGCTGCTTATGAGCATGGCGATTTCGATAAGGTTATTACCACGAATCTTACTTATCTGCCTCCTGAGATTTACACCAGATCTTATTTTCTAGAGGCTGATATGAGCAAGTTCATTGCGTCTCTGATCGACTTTATGAACCATGACGCTTCTCTGTCCAATGTCATGGCCACCACCGAAAAGATCCACGGTATCGTCGAAGCCTACAACAACCGTAAAGAAATGAACGAGTTTCATTTTTAAGCATACAAAACGCAGAAGCCATTATGGTTTCTGCGTTTTTACTGTTTTTCTTACCCTCTCCTACGTTTCTGCAGGCAATGTCTTCTGCTCCGGTTCCCGATATTCCGGGAAATCCAGAATGATCTTGAACAGGTCTCCGTCCAACTGGATCTGGAACTCTCCGTGCTGCGCCTTTGTGAGATTCTTGGCGATATACAGGCCAAGACCGCTTCCCTCCGTCGTACGGGACGCGTCTCCTCTGATAAATCTTTCCGACAGTTCTTCCCCTTTCAGGTTCATGGGCCGGTCGGAAATATTTTTCAGGGAGGCGGTCACTCTGCCATTCTCCACTTTCATTTCCAGGTAGACACGGGTTCCCTCCAGCGCGTACTTGCAGATATTCTGGAACAGATTCTCGATAATTCTCCACATTCTGCGGCTGTCCGCGTAGATCATGCCCGCCACATCATTTCCGTCAAAGATCACCTGTAACTTTTTTTCTTCCATTCTGTCGGAGAACTCTCCCACTGCCTGATTCAGCAGTTCGGTGAAATTCAGTTTTTCCAGATTCAGGACAATGTTACCTGACGATATCTTCGAAGCCTCCACCAGGTCATCCGTAAGCTGCTTCAATCTCTGGGATTTACTGTCCAGTACGGCAATATAACTTTTCGCCGGTTCCTCCGTGATCTTCAGTCGTTTCAACAGATCCACGTAATTGATAATGGAGGTCAGCGGAGTTTTGATGTCATGGGAGACATTGGTGATCAGATCTGATTTCATCTGTTCGTCCTTCATGCTGGTGCTTACGGCCTTGCGGATACCTTCTCCGATATTATTGACCGCATCCGCCATCTCCCGGTTGTCCCCGTGGAGAGCTTCCACATCCAGCTTGTAATCCACCTCTCCGTCACGGATCCTGCGGATTCCTTCCACGATGTCGATCTGTTCTGCCTTCTGCTTGAAGCGCAATACACCCACAATGCCGTCCAGCACGATTGCCGCCAATGCAGGAAGCATCCACCATGCCCCTTTTGCCCGCAGCAGATAGGCTCCAAGAATCCCCCCCAGATTGGCCAACAGGAACAAATTATAGGGGATCAGGGAACTAATGGCAGAATTTCTGTGGGATACCACAAAATGTACCGCCTTGCCAAAGCTGGTGACGATCCAGTGCAGGAAGCTGTCACTCCACATATTGTGGGATTTGATCCTGCGGATCAGGCTGTACCAGAAGACATTAAATCCCATGCTGGTGCAGAATCCGTAAAGGGCAAAGGCACCGTATGCCGTCAGTCTGGTGATCTCCCGTCCCTGTATTTCGGAATGGCTCAGATATACCTTATCAGCCACATTCATCAGATAGTTATAGCCGATCCTGCCGCCGTAGACAAATACCACGAAAAGCAGGAACATGAATTCTATCCAGATATGGTCGATGCCGTTCAGATACAGAACCGGCTCCTCCTCTTCATCATAGGTCACACCGGCTGTTACGGTAAGATAGATTCCCACTAACAGCCACAGTACCGACAAAAGAATTCCGCCTCCGATCAGATACCAGATATTCGGAACGATCCGCTGGAATACCACATTGGCATTGTAGAAAGCATCCCCCTCCACCGGATAATCAGTATCCACCGCAATCCAGATATGGGTCATATCCGGATGTGCATAGTCATAATCCTTCAGATACTGGTAGATCTGTTCCTCCGTAGTTCCGGTATTGCCGGTAAATCCCAGGCTGTCCGGATAATAAATGAGATATCTTCTGTACTCTGAAAAATAATCGGTAATATCATTATCAGAACTGTTCTGGATCTGTGATACATTGGTATAGGTCTTCGTCAGGCCGTCCCTTGTCATCATCCGGACCGCATATTTCAGGTTACCTGCATTTTCCTCGTAAAGGTCATTACAGTTCTGGTACTGCTCATAGTTTGCCGACAAAGTGTTGATGGCCAGTGCCAGGTTGTTCTGCAGTGCCGTATATTCCACCCAGTTATCCACGCAGGCTGTCAGCTGTTTCTCCCCGTTTACGGTGGCATATCTGCATACGATCATGGGAAGATATACCGTCAGGGTTCCGTCGTCTTCTCTGGATACCCGGATATCCAGAACGCTCTCCTTGACGATATAGGTAAAGGCCAGGTCCTCCAGTCGCTCCGTTCTCTGACTCTCCGGTATAGCTTCAATGGCCCGTGCCACAGCTTCTTTCTGTTCTTCCGTCTGTTCCGCGCCGGGAGCATAGGCCAGCTGTCCGTCCGCATCCAGCCGGAAGTTGGATTCCACATCCACTGAACCGAAATAATTGACGAAATCTGACATACTCATAATACGGTCGGTGTATTCCACCCCATATTTTCCCCATTTGATCAGGTCTTCCAGTTCATAGACGGCTGTCACAGGACAGTCTGCACTCCCCGCCTTTCCCGCAGTAAACTCTGTAATATTGATATGTTTATAGGGATCAAAGATGCCATTGGTCTCCATCTGACCCTTGATCACCATCAACTGGATAATATCTGATACCGAGCTTTGGAACAGATCATGAAAGATCACGGAATCTTCAAACTCAGTCTCTGCATCTAGCGGTGACAATTCGTATACTTTTGTTCCGTCGGCCGTATCCACCGCAAGATAGGAATTAAATAAAACCGCCGCGATTGCGACCAGCAAAAGTAAGGCTGCTGTCTGCTGTACCAGTCCCAGCATCAACCGTTTCAATGTAGGTCTTCTCATGCCTGCTCCTTGTCGATCTTATAGCCTACGCCCCATACCACCTTTAAGTACCGGGGGTCCTTGGGATTGATCTCTATTTTCTCGCGGATGTGCCGGATGTGTACCGCCACGGTATTGTCCGCTCCGATGGCATCCTCATTCCAGATGCTTTCATAAATCTGGTTGATGGAAAATACCCGTCCCTGATTCTTCATCAGCAGCAGCAGAATATTGTATTCGATCGGTGTCATCTTCACCGGCTCGTCATCCACCGTAACCTGTTTGGTATCGTCATTCAGGATCAGTCCGCCTACCTGATAGATGGCCTTGTTCTCCCCCGTAAGGCTTCCCAGCGAAGTATACCTGCGCAGATTGGACTTCACTCTGGCCACCAGTTCCAACGGATTGAAGGGCTTACAGATATAGTCATCCGCTCCAATATTCAGTCCCAGGATCTTGTCGGTATCTTCGGATTTGGCCGACAGGATAATAATGGGAATACTGCTGTATTCCCGGATCTTTAAGGTAGCCCGGATTCCATCCAGCTTCGGCATCATGATATCCATGATCAGCAGATGAATATCCTCTTTATCCAGAATCTGGATCGCCTGTTCCCCGTCATAAGCTTTATATATTTTATAACCGTCCTGACTTAAGTAGATCTCGATGGCGTCCACGATTTCTCTGTCATCATCACATACTAAAATATTTGCCATACTTCCCTCATTTCTGCGTTGCCACGCGGTTCCCCATCCTTTTCATTCCGTTATTTCCATTAAACCATAATTTTTTTAAGTATTTTCGTGTTTTTTCTTAAATTTTCTTAATTCCCGTCAGTCCTTCCGGACTCTTTCAGCATTAAAAATGCCGCCAGATTCCCCCGCTGTCCGTGACTTGCCCGGTGGGAAAACAGATACCTGGGATTGTGGCAGGTACAGACATCCGTCACCGCGATATGTTCCGGCCGGATCCCTGCCTTTAACAAAATGCTCTGATTGGCTTTCCACAGATCCAGCTGATATTTCCCCGGTGCCTTGCCCTGCTGCAGAACTTCCTCAGGAAAATCCACCCGGAATTGTTCCGCCACTTCTTCACTCACTTCATAACAGTCCACGCAGATGGAAGGACCAATGGCCGCCACCAGATCTTCCGGGCGGCTGTGAAACTGCTCCTGCATGAATTGTACCATACAGGCTCCCATCCGCTCCACGGTTCCCCGCCAGCCGGAATGCGCCAGTCCGATAGCCCGATGCACCGGATCCACAAAATACAGAGGCACGCAGTCCGCGAAAAAGGTCACCAGTGCGATCCCCGGTCTGTCCGTAGCCAGTCCGTCAATATCGTCATACGCGGAAGGTCTGACGATCCCATTCCCCAGATCCTCCGGTGTTATCAGATGAATGTTCGTGGTATGGGTCTGTTTCGATGCTGCCATGTGTTCCGGATCCACTCCCAGCACCTCACCGATCCGTCTGTAATTTTCCCTGACACATTCCGGATCATCTCCTCTGGAAAAGCTTAAATTCATGGTGGAATAAATACCGCTGCTGACACCTCCGGTCCGGGTGGTGAACAGATGCTCCACCACACCGGTCTCTTCCAGCTTCGGGAACGTCAGATATTCCAGATCTCCCTTTTGTCTTTGCTGTATACTGCCTGTGTCCCTGTTACCTGTTCTGATCAATGGATACATATTCTAACTCCTTGCACTGTAATGGTGGGGAAAAGCATTCCGGATCCAGCGGATCTGCCCTCCCTGGATGGCTACCACGTCATAGCGTACCCAGGTATCCTCCCCATAGCGGTGCAGACAGCGGTAATAGTCTGCCACCCTGCAGATGGTTCTCTGTTTTGCCTTTGTCACCGCCTCCGCCGCATTTCCTTTTTCGTCGCCGGAACGGTATTTCACTTCCACAAAGACAAGATATTTCCCTTCTCTGCCGATGATGTCGATCTCTCCGTTCCTGCCTCTGCGGAAATTCCGCTCCAGAATCTGTATTCCCTGTTTTTCCAGATAATCTGCGGCCATCTGTTCGTACCTGTTTCCCGTCTGTCTGGTATTCACGCCTTACGTTTTCCCCCATCTGCCACGCTTTCTTTTACCATGCGATGATCTACGGCATCCACAAATACCAGGATCTCCGCCACGATTTCATACAGTTCCGGCGGGATCATCTCGCCGATATCCAGACGGGACAGGGTGTCTGCCAGTTTGTCATCCCGATGGATCGGCACATTGCTCTCCCTGGCTTTCTCTATGATCTTCTCTGCCAGGATTCCCCTGCCGCTGGCTACGACTCTGGGTGCCTCATCCGACGGATCGTATTCCAGTGCTATGGCCTGTTTTGCTTTCCTTTTCTCGTCATCCATTCTGTTTCCTCTATGGCTTTGCCAAACCTACACGTTTTCTCCGTGCTACGTTCTTACGTCAAATGCATACTGTGCCACCGGAACGCTGCCTTCTGTCTTGAGAAGCGGCGCCATGGCCTGGGCGGTCTGCTGCAGTTTTGTCCGCAGATTCGTCTCGCACTTACAGTCGTAGCCTCTTTTTCTCAAACGTTCCGTCAATATATCCATATTAGCTTCCAGATAATCCAGAATCGCATCATTCTGCACATAGAATTTTGTACTGACTTTTGTCTCCTGCAATGCTACATAGACATCCAGCGGTCCCAGATGCTCCATATCCAGATGCAGCAGTGCACTGACCTGTCCATCTTTTCTGGCAAGATTTTTCTTATTCGTATATACAAATAACTCCCCGGTCCTATGCTCTCCCTGCTGCAAATGCAGCGGCAGCTGGATATAAGCATACGTCTGATTGATCTGCTGTAAGAAATCCACATTCCGGCTTAAGGTCGTCACGGTCTGGTAAGGGGCGGAACCGCTCTGTCCATTCTCTTCCAGAATCCCCGATAAGCCCTTGAGCTGTCTGCCCAGCTTCTGATAAAGCTCCTCTACCTTTTCCGGGGACTCCACATCCTCCGGACGAAGGCTCCATTGATCCAGCAACAGTTTTCCCGGCAGTTCCATTACTTTTGGATTCTGCAGAACGTTCCTGAGCAATGTCGTATTCTTCGTCTCCAGTCCCTGTTTCAGCAGCTTCAGCAGTGTCTGCAGCTTGGGCATTTCTTCCGTCTGCTGTGTTTTCCAGGCTCCGGTATCACCCTTTTCCTCCGGTATCCCACGTGCGGCTTCTTCCGTTCGTTCCTCCGTAATGATCTTCTGTGCCGGTATCTTGGTTTCCGCTGTTTCTTCTGTCACCGTCTGTGGCTGTGATGCAGCCACTGTCTGCTCCGGCTCCGGCAATCCTGCCGCCGTCGGTTGTCCATCCATGGTCTCTCCGGTTGGAATTCTGCCTTCGATTTCCGGAAGAAGCAGATCCAGGATCCCGCTGTAGATTGTGGCTGCCTGTTCGACATCCCCGCCTGCCACCAGACTCTGCAGCATATTGGTCAGGCTCTCCGCAGTATCTGCGATTCCCTCTGTCAGTTGATGGGTCAGATTACGGTAGGATGCCATCTGGGTAAGATTTTCCTCCGTCACCGGCAGCTCCAGCCTGTGAAGATTCACAATGTCCAGAATCTCAGCATCCGGAAACGCATTGCTTTCATGCCAGATCTGCTGCAGCGTGTTTCTGTCAATGGGAAATCCCGCATCCATCAGCTGTTTTGTCATTGTCACAGTGGTCTCATTGGCCGGAAGGGATGCCATATCCAGTGCTTTCAGTACTGTCCCTTCCGTCGCCATATTGGTGAACAGCGGACTTAAGTTCAACACCTGTCCGTTGTTCTTTACCTGAAATGTAATGTTCTGTCCCAGTTCCAGCCGGATATCTGCATCCACTTTCGCATCAATGAGAACATCCTGCAGCAGACGGATCTGCGCATTATTCCCTTCTCTGGAGACCACTTCTCCCCGCAGGGTCTGCCCCGGCACCAACGCCCGGATCTGGCGACTTATCTGTTCGGTATTTCCGCTGTTTCCTGCCTGTACTCTGCTGTTATCCGTTATTTTATCCTGTGAGAACCATCCTGTCAGTTTCATAATGTTTTCTCTCCCGGCGCGCACATTCCCTGTCTACGGGCACAACGTTTTTAAAATCCGAAGTTTTTGATAAAGCTGTGTCGGTGGATCGGTGTCGGTCCGTATTCCTTCAATGCCGCGATATGTGCAGCACTGCCGTATCCCTTATTGGATGCAAAATCATATTCCGGGAATACATCGGCATACTGCTCCATCAGCCGGTCTCTGGTCACTTTTGCAACGATGCTGGCTGCTCCGATAGAGATACTTTTGGCATCCCCCTTGATGATGGGGACCTGCCGGATCTCCACCCCCGGGATTACCACAGCATCGTTCAGCAAAAGGTCCGGCGCCGGATCCAGTTTGCCGATGGCCTCCCGCATGGCCTCATAGGTGGCCTGCAAAATATTGATCTCATCGATCCGCTCCGGGGACGCATATCCCACCGCCCAGGCTGTCGCTTCCTTCGTGATCACATCGTACAGTTCTTCTCTCTTTTTTTCGGATAATTGTTTGGAATCATTAATGTATAAAATATCACAATCTTTGGGCAGAATGACCGCTCCGGCCACCACAGGCCCCGCCAGAGGTCCTCTTCCCACTTCGTCGATTCCGCAGATGTACGCATACTGTGCGTATTCTCTTTCGTATTTTTTCAGATGTTCCACCCGCTGCCGTTCTTTTTCCAGAGCATCGATCTTTTTCTGTGCCGAAGCCACCAGCTTCTGTACGCCGCTTCTGGGATCATTCTCATATTCCGCTATAAATTCAGGCAGCTTTTCCACGGAAGCTGCCTGTAATATTTCTTTGATCTTTGCTGCACTTTCCATAGGTTCATCCCCATTTCACGGTTATTGATGTTGTAATATGCCAAAGCTCTCCAAGGGCCAGATCCGTAACCAGGCTTTTCCGATAATATTCTCCCGCTTAATATTGCCTACCATATCCGTGCGGCTGTCGCTGGAGTTGTTACGATTATCACCCATGACAAAATATTCATCCTCTCCCAATACAATAGGATCCGCCGCCCGGCCGATGGTCTCCGGCTTTATAACTTCCATTCCGTAGGATTCTTCCAGTTTTTCCCCGTTAATATAGATGCTTCCGTCTTCTTCGATCTGTATGGTCTCTCCCGGCAGTCCGATGATACGCTTGATATAATAAGTATTGTCCTGATACTGAAACGGGAACACAACGATATCAAACCGTTCCGGATCATGAAACCGATAACTCAATTTATCTACGATCAGATTATCTCCGTTATGCAGGGTATTCTCCATGGAAGCGCCTTCCACTTCCGTACGCTGTCCCACAAAAGTAATCACCAGCCATACAGCTCCCAGCACACACAGCAGATAGATAGCCGTGCTTAATAATTCCTTCATTACTCTGTTCATCTGTCTATATCCTCTCCATTGTCATTCGTCCCAGCTTACCGCTGCGAAAGTCATCCATCAAAATGCCGGATGCCTTTGTAAGATCCAACTGCTCTCCCTTTGCATAGCACTTGCGGCTCTCTGCCACTGCTTCAAGTATTTCTATGGGACTGCCCGCAGGGTCCGCCTCGTATCGCTCCTGCAATGCCTTCGGATACAGTTCTTTGATTGCTCCGATCAGGTCACAGGCCAGTTCGTCCGGGATCAGGATCTCATCGTTCATGGAACCGATAAATGCCAGACGCATTCCCACCTGCTGGTCTTCGAATTTAGGCCAGAGAATACCGGGGGTATCCAGGAGTTCCAATCCCTTGTTCAGTCGGATCCACTGTTTTCCCTTTGTGACGCCGGGCTTATTTCCCGTCTTGGCGCAGGCTTTTCCCGCAAAGGAATTAATAAACGTAGACTTTCCCACATTGGGAATCCCCACTACCATGGCGCGTACCGGGCGGTTGACGATACCACGTTTTCTGTCACGCTCGATTTTCTCCTTACATACTTCCTGTACCAGTCCCTGAATCGATTTGATGCCCATGCCGGTGCGGGAATTGATCTCCAATACTCCCATTCCCTGTCCCGCAAAATATTCGATCCACTTTTTATTCCATACCGGATCCGCCAGATCCGATTTGTTCAATAAAACAATGCGGGATTTTCCCTTTCCCAGTTCATCAATATCAGGATTTCTGCTGCTGATGGGAATTCTGGCATCCACAAGTTCGATGACCAGATCGATCAGCTTGATATTTTCCTGCATCATACGTCTTGCTTTGGTCATATGACCGGGATACCACTGATAATTCATTGTCTGTTCTCCTACTGTCTTCTCTATTTGATAAAACCGATGCCATCCGTTCCGGAGCTTAAGTGGAACCAGGCCTTTCCTATCATATCGCTTTCCTCCACCGGTCCGATATTGGCCGATCTGCTGTCTTCACTGTTATTGGGATTATCTCCGATGCAAAAATACTCTTTATTCCCCAATATGATCTCATTCTCCGCAATGCCGGGATCCAGGATCCGTTCCGTCACCCACTTGCTTTCCTGTCCATTGACGTACAACGTTCCGTCTGCGATCCTTACCTTATCCCCCGGTCCTGCAACAACACGTTTGACATAGTAATGGGAATTCTCATTGCCGTTTGGCAGAAATGCTACAACGTCTCCCGCCTTGGGGGAAGATAACACATACAGGAAGCGGTTGATAAATATCTGCTGTCCGTTCTCCAGTGTCGGTTCCATGGACATGCCCACAACCCTGGTGGATTTGCCAAGAAAAATCACTACCACCGCAGCCAGAAAAACAGACAGGGCAATGCCGAAGATCCAGTTAAAAATCTCCCGGAGCAGTTCCCGGCTGATCTTTTTCTTCTTTTTATAAAAACTCAGTCCTTTATTTCTCAATGTTCTGTCCTATCTCGTATAATTTATTACAAGTCACAGTGTACCATATCCGTATTCCTTTTTCAAATAAATATAAAAGGCAGCTGTCCGAAACAGCTGCCCTCCCGGTCAATGCAATTATTTAACTAATTCCTTAACCTTTGCCTTCTTACCAACACGATCTCTTAAGTAATTCAGCTTAGCACGTCTTACTTTACCTTTTCTTACAACTTCGATCTTCTCTACGTTGGGAGAATGTAAAGGCCAAGTCTTCTCTACGCCGATACCGTTGGAAGTCTTTCTAACAGTGAAAGTCTCTCTGTTGCTGCCGCCCTGTCTCTTCAGTACAACACCTTCGAATACCTGGATTCTCTCACGGTTACCCTCTTTGATCTTGCCGTATACCTTAACGGTATCGCCGACTTCAAACTGATCAACGGCTGCTTTTAACTGTTCTGCTTCGATCTCTTTGATAATGTTACTCATAATGAGCCTCCTTCATAAAATGGATGTTCTTAATACCCTTACCGGTAGCAGAGGACCATCTCGTTTTCACAACATTCAGATTTTACCATAAGCCCGCATAAAAAGCAAGCTTTTTTTATCTGTAAAGCCACCAGATCACCGGCTCCGACAGATTCAGTCCCAGGTTCTCCTGCAGCTGGATAGAAGCCTCATTTCCATCCACAATGTGCGCGTATGGAACAAAGCCCTGCTCTCTCTGCCGGTTGATCAGATAACTTTCCAGGGATGCCGCCAGTCCCTGTCTGCGGTATGCATCTTCCACATACAGCATTCCCATACTGCCGTCATCGTGACTGCCGATAAATCCGCAGAGCATTCCTTCAATATAAACACCGAACACAGCTCCTGCACCGATTCTCTCCCGGACATATTCCTCAGAGCCAAGATGATAATGTTCCGTCACATAAGGGATCTGTTCCTCTGTCAGCTGTCGGATATCCTTATGCTTCACCGGGAGCGGTTCCCCTCTGGTATAGCAGGCCTGGGAACACAGCATGCTGCCATGATATCCCAAAGCTTCACTGATCCGGTCATTCCAGCGGTCTGTCACAGTCACCATACTATGTTCCCTGACTCCTGTCGGAATCAGGGGAAGCATTTTCTCCAGATGTTCCTCATCCTCTGCATTCAGCATGGCATTGCCGATCCCGGGCAGATAGATCAGTACATTTTTTCCTTCTGCATAGAGGACTTCTCCCCATCCTCTGGCCAGTGTCTCCATCATATGAATGTAGATACGTTTCTTTGAAGAAAGTTTTTTGATTACCCGCTGTTTTTCCTGATATTTGGCGTAAAGATCCGGACGACGTTCTTCCGTCCGTCTCGCGGACTGTTCCAGACGCCAGACATTGATTTTTTTATGATTGCCCGACAGAAGCACCTCCGGTACCTTCTTCCCGTGCCATTCCTCAGGGCGGGAATACTGGGGATATTCCAGCAGATCATTATGGAAACTCTCCGTCTCAGCAGATTCGTCATTATTAAGCACTCCGGGCACCAGTCTCGCCACCGCGTCCACCACTACCATCGCTGCCAGTTCTCCGCCGGTAAGGACATAATCTCCAATGGAAACATAGTCGGTTACAATCTCTTCCAGAACTCTCTCATCAATTCCTTCGTAATGTCCGCAGAGCAGTACGAGTTCCTCCTCCCCGGACAGTTCCTTCGCCTTTTTCTGGGTAAAGGGTGTTCCCTGAGGAGTCAGATAGACACAACGCACGTTCCTGTCTCCGGCCACCGCCCGGTATGCGTCATACACCGGCTGTGCCTGCATCAGCATTCCGGCACCGCCGCCATAAGTATAATCGTCCACTTTTCCATGCTTATCCTGTGTGTAGTCCCGGATATTCACCGCATCAATGGAAATCAGTTCTTTCTCCGCCGCCCGGCCTAAGATACTGGTCGCCAGTCCCTGCTGTACCATCTCCGGGAACAGGGTCAGAATATGAAACTTCATCATAAGTCAAGCAGTCCTTCCAGTACATGTACCTGCATCGTGCCGTTTTCCACGTCTACGTTCAGGATACACTGTTTGATGGCCGGTAGCAGCAGGCTCCTGCCGTCTGCCATTTCCACCTCATAAACATCATTAGCCCCGGTCTCGATCACATCTTTTACCGTGCCTAATTCTTTGCCGTCCTCATCCTGTACCTTCAGGCCGATCAGGTCCGCGATGAAGTACTCGTCTCTTTGCAGGCGCACCGCATTTTTGCGGGTCACATACAGGCTCTTCTGACGGTATTTTTCTATATCATTTATGTTGTCCAGTCCTTTGAATTTCAGAATGACAAACTGCTTAAAGAACTTGACACCTTCTATTTCCAGATTTAATTTTTCCCTGCCGGTGTCCAGAATGACTTCCTTTAATCTGCGGAATCTTCTGGGATCATCCGTGGTAGGATATACCTTTACTTCCCCTCTCACCCCATGGGTGGAGGTGATAATACCGACCTGTAACAGATCTTCCATATAGTCTTACTCCATTCCGGCTTTTAGCCAAAAAACGGAGAAACACACACTTGTATGTTTCTCCGCTCAACGTCAGGGATCTCTCAATTCAAAATTAAACGATCTCAACGTCCACTCTTGTGTTGTCTTTGGATGATGCTGCTTTCACAACGGAGCGGATTGCTTTTGCAATACGTCCCTGCTTACCGATCACCTTACCCATATCGGACGCAGCTACATGAAGTTCAAGGACGATATTTTTTCCTTCTGTCTTCTCAGTTACAACTACTTCATCCGGATTATCAACGAGTGCCTTTGCAACTACTTCTACTAGTTCCTTCATAATCCACCTCCGATGAATAGATATTTAGAACTTATTTCTCGATTCCTGCAACCTTGAAAAGCTTAGCAACCTGCTCGGTAGGCTGAGCACCGTTCTGTAACCACTTCTTAGCCAGCTCTTCGTTGATCTTGAAAGTGGAAGGATCGGTGGAAGGATCGTAGGTACCGATCTCCTCGATGAATCTACCGTCTCTGGGGGAACGGGAATCTGCTACGATAATTCTGTAAAAAGGAGCCTTCTTCTGTCCCATTCTTCTTAATCTGATCTTTACTGCCATTTCTT
The DNA here is from genome assembly GCA_934394815.1 of uncultured Acetatifactor sp. Lineage (GTDB taxonomy): Bacteria > Bacillota > Clostridia > Lachnospirales > Lachnospiraceae > Acetatifactor. The sequence goes on from CAKRRD010000013.1 coordinate 45,242, forward strand.
TTTCCTCCATTAATTAAAATAAAATAATTTATATGATAAGAACGGATTGTTCATATCGGACTTAAGTTAGTTAAGCAAATCGTGCTAGAAAAATCTGCCGCCCATGCCGGGGAATTTTCCGCCGCCGAACATACCACCCATGCCGCCACGGCCTTTTTTGCCGCCGCCAAACTGCTTCATCATCTTCTGGGTCTGTTCAAACTGCTTGATAAAACGGTTCACCGTTGCAATATCCACACCGGCACCTTTTGCAATACGGTGCTTTCTCTGAGGAGTCAGAATCTTGGGATTCCGGCGCTCTTCCTTTGTCATGGATAATACGATGGCCTCCGTCCGTTTCATCTGGGTCTCATCAATGGCCCCTTCCAGATCCGATGCCTTGATGCCCATTCCGGGAAGCATTCCCAAGATACTGGACAGACCGCCCATGTTCCGCATCTGCTTCATGCTCTCCAGGTAATCTTCGAAGTCGAATTTCCCTTTCTTCATGCGTCCGGCCATATCACGGCTCTTCTCTTCATCAATGTCGATGCTGGCCTGTGCCTTATCAATCAGGGATAATACATCTCCCATGCCTAAGATACGGCTGGCCATACGGTCGGGGTAAAACTGCTCCAGATCGGACAGCTTCTCGCCCATACTTACAAAAAGGATAGGCTTACCGGTCACGGCCTTGATGGAAAGTGCCGCACCACCTCGGGTATCGCCGTCCATCTTGGACAGGATCACACCATCGACACCTACCTTTTCATCGAATTCTTTTGCCACATTTACGGCATCCTGACCGGTCATGGCATCGACTACCAAAAGGGTCTGATGCACAGTAACGGTCTCCTTGATCTCCTGCAGTTCCGCCATCATGTCTTCATCCACATGAAGTCGTCCGGCAGTATCCAGGATCACTACATTATGACCATTCTTCTCCGCATATGCAATCGCATTCTGTGCAATCTCCGCAGGCTTATGATCCGTTCCCATGGAGAATACATCGACTTCCTGCTTCTTACCATTGATCTGTAACTGTTCAATGGCTGCGGGACGGTAGATATCGCAGGCTACCAACAGGGGCTTCTTGCCTTTAAGCTTCAGTTTGCCGGCAATCTTGGCCGTTGCGGTGGTCTTACCTGCACCCTGAAGACCTGCCATCATAATAACGGTAATGGCTTTACCTGGCTGCATGGCGATCTCCGTGGTCTCACTGCCCATGAGATTTATCATCTCTTCATTTACGATCTTGATCACCATCTGTCCGGGATTCAGACCGTTCATGACATCCTGGCCAATGGCACGTTCCTCCACTGCCTTCACAAACTGCTTTACTACCTTGAAGTTAACATCGGCCTCCAGGAGTGCCATCTTGACTTCCTTCAATGCGGACTTGACATCCTCTTCCGTCAGACGACCCTTGCTTCTTAAGTTTTTAAAAACATTTTGGAGTTTGTCTGTTAGACTTTCAAATGCCATTTGCTGCTCCTTACCATTCCTTTAAAAGGGATCTGGATAATTCCCGGATGCGTTCCATCCGTTCCCCGGCATCTGTGTCACTCTGTGCAGTCAGCTGTTCGATCTCACCGATCTTCTCCTTGGCTGCCATGAAGCGTTCCACCAGATGAAGCTTGCTCTCGTAATCCTGCAGGATCCGGTCACAGCGCTTGATCAAATCATGGACGCCCTGTCTGCTGATGCCCTGTTCTCCCGCGATCTCGCCAAGAGACATATCATTATATACTGCATCCTCATACACTCTCTGCTGATGCTCGGTGAGAAGTTCACCATAGAAGTCATACAGCAGATTCTGTTCCAAAATCCTGTCCATCTTCTCCAGTGCCTTTCTATAGGTCATGCGATATGCACCTTGGCTATCATACTATAGAACGTCCGGGGTGTCAAGTATTTTTTCTTTACACTTTTGTACTGCTGACTTTCCGGTTAAAGCTTCTACAGCCAGCTTTCGATCAGGCTTCTGGAATTGTCCACACTGCTTCCGCGGATGGCAAGTCCTTCTTCCACAATCGCTCCCTTTGCGGTCTTGCGGATGTCGTCTTCGGTATGGGACAGTCCACTGCCTTCATGTGTGCAGAAGGGATAAATGGTCTTCCCTGAGAAATCATAGGCCTCTAAAAATGTGTACACTGCCATGGGCATGGTGCCACAGTAATTAGGATATCCCAAGTAGATCTCATCATAGGTATTCAGATCCGCGGGCAGATCCACAAGTTCCGGTCTGGCATTCTCCTGAAAATCCTTTCTGGCCTCTGCCACACAGGTATCATAATCTGCAGAATAAGGTACCTTCTGCCGGATCTGAAACAGATCCGCTCCGATGATCTGAGCGATTATATTTGCTGCTTTTTCGGTATTACCGACTTCGATGTAGCGATGCTGACCGCCAAAATAATTTTCATCTGCCCTGGAATAAAATGCTACTAATTTTGCCATTCTTCATCCTTCCTTTCTCTTTATTGTAACAGCCATGCAATCTCCTGTTTATACGGCGGAATCGTTTTCTTCGCTTCACCTTCCGCACACAGCCAGGGTGTCTCTAAGATCTTCGGCACCGTAGCAAACCGCTCGTCATGGACAATCCGGTGCAAAGCCTCATAACCGATGGTCCCCTGGCCGATATTGGCATGACGGTCCTTATGGGCTCCTAAGGGATTGAGACTGTCATTCACATGGATTACTGCAATCTGATCCAGTCCCAGAATCTTGTCGAACTTTGCAAGCACACCCTCGTAGTCATTCACCAGATCATATCCGGCATCATTCACATGGCAGGTATCGAAGCATACCCGCAGTCTGTCCTTGCGCTCTACCCTGTCATAAATCATCCGCAGTTCCTCGAAGGTTCTGCCGACCTCGCTGCCCTTGCCGGCCATGGTCTCCAGTGCGATATTGACCTCACTTTCATCTGCATCAAGCACCAGATTCAACCCCTTTGCAATCTGCTCCGCAGAAGCTTCCACACCGGCATTCAGGGAAGACCCCGGATGCAGTACCAGTACCCTGCTGTGAAAGGCAGCGGTACGCTTTACTTCTTTCGCCAGAAATTCCACACCGAAGTCGAACATTTCCGGCTTCTCCAGATTCCCCAGATTAATGATATAGGGTGCATGAATGACAATTTCCCGGATGCCTGCCTTTTCCGCACAGGCAAGCCCTGCCTCCAGGTTCAGATCCTTTATTTCTTTCCGTCTCGTGTTCTGGGGTGCTCCGGTGTAGACCATCAGCGCGTTTGCGCCGTACTCTGCCGCTTCCTTCACAGACCCTAAGAACATCTCTTTTCCCGACATTCCCACATGGGAACCCAATAATATCTCAGCCATGATTTCTCCTTACCCTGGATTTTTTCAAAATTCATTGTCAATACAGCTATCATTTTGGCACAATCAGTGATGTTTTACAAGATATCTACCGGTTTTTCTTCTCCTGGGAGCTGTCCTGTTTTACTCTCATCCACCATAATGGCATCATAGAGGGTATCAGCTGGATCTATGCCAATATTTTCCGGGGAATCTGTTATCAATTTACCAGATTTTCATTATATGCTGCATCACAAGACTTACAATAGTAATCCCGCACCAGCAGGAGGCCCCGACAATAATCGGTTTCCCGCCTGTCCTGATGAGTTCTATCACATTGCTGTTCAATCCAATCGCTGCCATCGCCATAATAATCATAAACTTGGACAGCTCCTTGAGCGGGTTAAATACCACTGCATCCACGCCCATATGTACACAGACCGTTGTAATAACCGCTGCTATTACAAAATAAAGGATAAACATGGGAAATGCTCTCTTGAGACTGAATTTCGCCGTCTGCTTTCCCTCTTTTGCATTCTGTCTGGCACGGATCAGAGATAATCCCAGTGTGATCGGTATGATGGCCAGTGTTCTTGTAAGCTTGACCGTTACCGCCTTGTTCAGCGTCTCACTTCCCAGATTCCACATACTGTCCCAGGTGGATGCCGCAGCCGTTACCGATGAGGTATCATTGATCGCTGTTCCCGCAAAGATGCCAAAGGCATCCCCATGCATGGTATCAAATCCAATCGCTTTTCCCAGAATCGGGAAGAAAATAGCTGCCAGCACGTTGAAAAAGAAAATGACTGCTATCGACTGCGCCACTTCATTGTCATCCGCATCAATCACCGGCGCGGTTGCCGCTATGGCAGAGCCTCCACAGATAGAAGACCCGACTCCTACCAGAGTAGCAGTATTGGCAGGTACCTTGAGGACTTTCTGCAAGATCCACGCAATGACAAGTGAGGTTGTAATCGTACAGAGAATGATCGGAAGGGATTGCTTTCCCGTCTGAAAGATCACTCCCAGATTCATTCCAAATCCCAGCAGCACGACTGCTGTCTGAAGAATAATCTTTGACGTCCATTTAATTCCTGCTTCTGCCCTTCCCTTATTGCTCCAGAACATGGTAAGGATCATTCCCGCTATAATTGCTATCACAGCGCCTCCCACCACCGGGAACTTTTTTCCAATCAGCCACGAAGGAATCGCTATTGCAAGACATACCAGAATACCGCTCCCATTCTTTTTCAAAAAATTCATTTTCTAAAAAACCTCTCTTTCTTTTGATATAGAAAATTGTATCACCGGGCAGTGATAACGTAAAATTATATAATGCTATAGAACGATAATTTTCCCTGCCCGCCGTGTCCCGGCATATTCCGGGAAAAGCACAGCACTATACAGAAAAATATCTGTCGATCTGTGAAAAAATCATTTAACTATCGTATCAGCAGTAACCACGCCAGACCATAATAGGTCACCACAGCCACCAGATCGTTCACCGTGGTGATCAGGGGACCGGAGGCCACTGCCGGATCCACTTTGATCTTATGGAAAAACATGGGAATCACCGTGCCCACAGCGCTGGAGATTGCCATGGCCACAAGGAGGGATACTCCCACGCAGCCGGAGATTCCGAATGCTCCCATCCAGGTATAACCCTTGAAGAAATGTACATAAACGCCAAGGCATAACAACGCCATCACACCTAACAGGATACCGTTCAGGGAGCCGGTCTTTACTTCTTTGACCACCAGTTGAAACTTCTGTCTTCCTGTCAGGTTCTCATCCATCAGCACGCGGATGGTCACTGCCAGGGACTGAGTTCCCACATTTCCCGCCATATCCAGCACCAGAGACTGGAAACAGATCACAATGGGAAGCACCGCCACCACGTTTTCAAAAAGTCCTACCACCGAAGACACCGCCATCCCCAAAAACAGCAGGATGATCAGCCAGGGAAGACGTTTTTTCATGCTCTGGACGATAGGCTCCTTCAGATCCTCTTCTGCAGTCAGACCTGCCAGCTTTGCATAGTCCTCGCCCATTTCGTTGTCTACCATTTCGATCAGGTCTTCAGAAGTGATGACACCAAGGATCTTCTTCTCGGCGGACAATACGGGAATGGAATCCTCCGCATAATCCAGGATCCGGTCCATACATTCATCAATTTTCTCATGATCGGTAACATACGGGTAGGATTTCAACACCAGCGCATCCAGATGTGCATTTTCTCTGGCCCGGATCAGATCCTTGAGGTCGATGGCTCCGGCGAAAACATCCTTTTCATCCACCACGTAGATGGTCATGATGTTGTCGTTTTCTCCGGCCTGCTTCACCAGTTCGCTCATAGCCTGTTTGATGGACAGATTCTCCGGGATGCAGATGTAGTTCGTTGTCATGCAGCTGCCGATTTCTTCCTCATCATAAGACAGCAGCATTTTTACATCTTTTTTCGCATCCTCATCCAGCATCCGGACGATCTGTTCCTTTTCCTCCGGATCCAGATTCTCCAACAGGTCAACGGCATCGTCGGAATCCATTTCGGAAATCACCCTTGCGGCACTCTCCACGGTCAGTTCCCTGATATATTTCCGGGGATCTTCGATATACTTGAAGATCTCCGCGGTCTTCTGTGCTCCCAGCAGATGATACAGACGCTTGCGCTCTTCCTCGGTCATCCCCGCCATCATATCGGCGATATCGTTCTTATGAAAATTCAAGAGGAAATCCAGAATCTCCTCATCCGTTTTCTCGCTGCGGAATAATTCTGCCAGTTCGGAATATTTCCTGTTCATAGTCTAAGTCTCCTTTCTCGTTTCCATTTTTTAATGCAACAGCAAAAAGGGCAAAATAAAAGAAGCACCCTACGATGCTTCCTCTGCATAATTCTCTATGCAAAACAAATCAAAGTACGACCGTCACTTTCCACAGACAGCCGTACCCTGCTCGCAGGAAAAAGCACCACGTTTTCTACTTCGCCCATAACCGTCACAACTGTCCATGAAATTCACCTCCATACTCTTTTTTCCGTGGTTATAGTAGCACTGCGCTTTTTATTTTGCAAGCCGTTTTTCTAATTTTTCCAATTTCTGGTATCTTCTTGACGGTCGATAGATCATCAGCGCAATAAATATCCATACTACCGTCGTGACAAGGCCTGCCGGGTATGCCATCATGATTGTGCGGAAGATCCGGTTCTGTCAGAACACTGTATTGCCGAAGCACCGCTCTCCACCGAATTCGGATTCCAGCTGATTTTCCAAATAGGTTTTCCGGTCATCCAGAAATAATGTTTACGCGTTGGAAAAGTTCTTTTTCTCCATCTGCTTCCATATGCAAACAGCTGACATACATCTTTTTTCTACCAAGATGTCTAAAAAAACAGAACCGATCCACTTTTTATGGATCAGTTCTGCGTCCCGGCTTCTGGAATCTGGCTTCCGGATTTAATGATCATTCCTGCATACTTTTCTTTTATCTTGTCCGTCATCCTTCGTATCCTTCTTCCGGTGCTTTTCTACAGTATAAAATTGTCTCTTAAACAATCTGCCCCTTTTCCCTAAATATTTTCTCAAATTCTTTGTATCTATCCATCGGACTTCCTGCTTACTCTATTTCATACTTTTTCTTCATTTCTTCCAGAATCTTCGGATCTTCCAGTTGCGGAATCTTGTCAGTATCTCCACCCGCGCTCATTTTTGAAATTAATATCAGCCATAACTTTCTCTCTTCTATACGTCCTTCTTCCCGTCCTTCTTCTCTTCCGCACTCTCGTTCAGCCTTACGGAGCTTCTTTTCCTCTTTTTCCTTATCATACTCAAATATACTCACCTTGTACACCTCCGCCCGATTGTGCTGCAAAAATTCTGCAAGGATTCCCTCACGAATGCATTCAGTTATCGCCAGTTCCACCGCTTCATTCAGTGGCATTTCCGCTGCGTATTTTCTGACTCTTGCCACGTACTGGGCATATTCCCACAGAACATGACAATTTTTCATTAACTCTTCGTTGTGTCCATCATTAATATTCAGCATCGTAACTTTCAGTTCCAGTGCCGGATCCTGCATCGGATTCTCAAAAGCATCTGACAGGCGTAACTCCGTCCGATCCGGAACATTCCGGTCTGTTCCATTATAAAATACCAGAAAATTCGGTGTCGGGATCTTTTGGATTCCGGAGGAATACAACGACTTCTCATCTACCAGAGCCTGATATTCACTGGCTATGTAGAACAGATCCCGCAACGGAATATTTGGATTATAGGTAGACTGGTGTTCATACAAATACAATCCCATTTCCAATACGAATGCAAGATCATTCTTCATTCCCATATAGATGGCATTTTCCAGTGTCACGATCTTCAGATCTTCCGGATTCTGATAATTCTTCCCTGTCACTGCATTGTACAGAGACAGTAGATTCTCAATGATTGAAAAAATCCATCGGAAAATGGTATCCTTATATTCTCTGTTGGCCATCAGTAATTCGTAACTGCGTTTCTTCATAATGTCCTCCTGTTCTCATAGCACCTGAAATCAAGAGGGTACACTTCGGCTGTCCTATCCACTTGTCATTCAACGCACTATGCTATGCATGGTTAATGTGGTGTAAAAGCATAGAATTCATTGAAATGATATAGATGTGTGGACCAGCTCTCGCTGCCGGAATCGTTAGAATATATGCTTTGAAATTATAGTACTAACATCCCCATTCTTTGTCAAGATTTTTCCACATCAGCCTATTCCAGCAGATATTTTACCGATTCCCTTTGTAACCTGATGTCCAATAAATACCCAGGTGGACATCATTGCCAGATTCTGCAGGATAATCAACAGCCCTGACGTTTCATAATCCAGCATCCCTGATTCATGATATTTATATCCGTTCACCTGAATAAGCCATTAGAAAAAGAAGCGCTACCGTCAATATTGGTGTTTCACCATCTGATATATTCCATACTTCTGTTTCCTCCTGCTTTAGTCAAACATGGTTTTCCAGTCCGGATTCTCACTGGCATCAAAACACATCAGTATCTGTTCCCTGGTGGTCTTTTCGTCTGCCAGATTCTCTGGCAGTTCTTCTCTTGTAAAATACTGTATTTCTGTAGTCTCGATGTTCTCGTGAAATTCTCCGCCCAATGCCTTGCACAATACAAATATCTTCACTACCAGTCCTGCCTCTTCCCTCGTCTCTTTTACGGCATTGGATGCCACAGACTGATCCACATCGCACCAGCCGCCGGGCAGCGACCAGGTTCCGTTCTTCTCATGTACTAACAGTATTTTCCCATCCCGGAATACCGCTGCTCTGGTATCCACCTTGGGTGTCTGATAGCCGGTCTCATTACAGAAAAATGTCTTCACCGTTTCCACTGGAATTCCACTCTCGCAGGAAATCATCTCCGCAGCAATGTCCCTCAGTTCTTCATAACGTTCTCTGTCGTATCCCCCTTCTGTATAGGCAAGCCCCGCCTGTGCAATGCTCTGTACCCGGATTGCCAGATCTGTCCATTTACTCATGACTGTCCCTTTCTGTCCTCATTCTAATTTGAATAAATTATTTCATTCCAAACATCTCTCTGCAGATCTTTTTCCCGGCTTCCGTCCGAAAAATATTCCGATAGGCATTCTGCATGGCTTCTTCGGGCAATTCATCCTCATGCATATTTACAAGGAAATCCGCCTCCACCAGGATCTGGTAATCGATTCCGTCGATATTGTCGTAGGTATGATGATGGGCAATCAGATACTGCACCCGCTCGGAAACCTCTTTTGAAAAGCCCAGATCCGCCAGCAGTTTTTCGGCGATGGCCGGGCCTTCTTTTTCCTGCAGCTTTCCATTGCTGTTTCCGTATTTTTCTTCACACAGATGTATGCCTATATCATGGGTCAGGGCAGCTGTCTCCAGAATAAATAAAGTCTCCACATCCACATTTTCCGTCTCCGCGATCAGTTTCGCATAGCTGTGCACCTTGCAGAAATGCTGGATGCGTTTTGCATCTCCGTGGTAAAGTTCGATCATTGCCATATGTAATTTGTTGATCATTTTATTTTTCCTCCGCTCTTTCTTTCGTGATGACCGCAATGTCACAGGGCATCCGTCCCTCCACGATGGTAAATTCTGTCTTTGTCAAATGCATGTCCTCAAAAAAGCTCCTGTAAGAATCCGTATCCATCAGATGCTTACACCTGTCGGCTATATATCGGCTGATGCCTCCCGTCCCGCAGGCACATTCCAGTACCACGTCCGTTTTCTTTATTTTGTCGGCCACTCGTTGTCCCGTCTCCCCATCAGAATCCTCTACTGGATCTCTGATACGATGCCTTCCTCCGTCAATGTCTGCAGGCACTCCTGTGCCTCCTCGTCATGCATCATCTGCCACACCTGTTCCATGCCCGGTGCCAGCGGTCTCTTCAAAAATTCTTCCCCGGAGATCCAGTAGACCTTTCCTTCCTCGGAGGAAATCAGTTCTCCCTCGTATTCCGCCGCCTTATATAAAAATCCCACATTCCGGATGTCCCCGGTCATCCAGTGATAGATACCGGTCAGTCTGGGATTGCGGATCGTCAGGCCGGTCTCTTCATAGATTTCCCGAATCACCGATTCCTTGAAGGTCTCTCCCGGTTCCACATGTCCGCCGGGAAAAGTCGTTCCTGAATAGCCCTTTCCCACCTTGTCCAGCGCCAGTACATTGCCCTCTTTGTCATAGATCATGCACATATTCATAAAGACCACTTTCTCAATTCCAGCCATTGCATGCACCTCACTTGTGCTCATTTCTTCTTAAGCAAGTTAAATATAACATAATCCTACCATGACGGCAAATTGAGTTACGTAACTGGAAAGTTACGCGGGCAATGAGCCACGTATAGGCATAGTGAGGACAGCGATGAACGCTTGCGCACAAATCGCTGTCTTTACTTTTGCCGTGATGCGGCGAACACCCTCCTGTGCTTCGCTTCCGCCTCAGCGTAAATAATTTATGGGTATGAGTTGCTTATTTTGTTGCTGATACCCACGCTATGAAAAAATTGAGGGTATGAGAAGCTTGTTTTGCTGCTGATACCCACGCTATGGAAAAATTGAGGGTATGAGAAACTTGTTTTGCTGCTGATACCCACGCCATGGAAAAATTGAGGGTATAAGAAGCTTGTTTTGCTGCTGATACCCATGCCATGGAAAAATTGAGGGTATGAGAAGCTTATTTTGTTGCTGATACCCACGCTATGGAAAGTTTGATGGTATGAGAAGCTTGTTTTGCTGCTGATACCCAAATCGTGGAAACCGTAAGGTATAACAAGGGAACTTTGTATTCCCAAATGCCTACGGTTGGTGTTCGTCAGTCTACGGCTCCCTACGTTACGAGCCATGCACTCAATTCATAAATGTGTCGCAAAGAGCGCTCCACATTTATTTCATTGACGGTTATCGAGTGTGTCCGTTGGACGCACAGTATAAAGTCAAAAACAAAAACAGCGACGTATGAGCAAGCGCCCAGATCGCTGTTTCTGTTTTGACTTTGCATGGCTCGTAACTTCCCATTTACATATCTTCTAGTACACACGGATAATACCAGAAATCTCTCTTACAACGGACATTCCCTCCATGATGCGGATGGCGTCATTGAAATGTCTCTCCGTCACGAGATCCGTGATGACCACAATCTCGGCAATGCCGTCGTGGCTGCGTTTCTGTACCATCTGGGCGATGCTGACATCATTGTTGCCAAGGACACCGGCGATATTAGCCAAGGCTCCGGCACGATTCTCCACCTGCAGACGCAGGAAGAAGCGGCTCTTTGTCTCCTCCACATCCAGTACCGGCAGCTTCTTGTGGCTGTCGCTGCCGATCTTGCCACAGCTTCCGTGGATAATATTGCGCATCACGTCGATAACGTCTCCCAGTACCGCGCTGGCGGTAGGCATCTGTCCGGCGCCCCGCCCCATGAACATGGCATCGTCACAGGCCTGTCCATGCACGAACACAGCATTAAAGGAATCTCTTACCGTAGCAAGGGGATGGCTGTCCGGGATCAGAGTGGGATGTACTTTGACTTCGATCCCTTTGTCCGTAAGCTTCGTAATGCCCAACAGTTTGATCACATAGCCGAACTCCTTCGCATACTGAATGTCCTCTGCGGTGATCTTCGTGATGCCCTCCGTATAGACCTGAGGGAAAGTCACGCGGGAACTGAAAGCGATGGATGCCATAATGGCGATCTTACGTCCTGCATCATAGCCTTCCACGTCTGCCGTGGGATCTGCTTCCGCATAACCAAGTCTCATAGCCATATCCAGTGCTTCCTGATAGCCCATACCTTCCTCAGACATCTTGGTCAGGATATAGTTCGTCGTACCGTTGACAATGCCCATGATCTCTGTCAGCTGGCTTCCCGCCAGGCTCTGACGTAAAGGCCGGATAATGGGGATAGCTCCTGCCACTGCCGCCTCAAACTGTAAGTCGCATTTATTCTCTGTGGCGATCTCAAATAACGGATCCCCGTACTCCGCCAACAGATCCTTATTCGCTGTGACCACCTGTTTCCCGGCCTTCATAGCTTCTTCCACATAGGTTCTGGCCGGTTCGATGCCGCCCATGACTTCGATAACGATCTGGATCCCGGAATCCTCCAGAATCTCCTGCCAGTTATCCGTGAACAGTTCCTGTGGGATTCCTTCTCTTACTTTTCCAGGATTCCTCACCAGAATCTTTTTGATCTCCAGCTGTGCTCCTGTTTTCAGGCAGATATCCTCTTCCTGCATTCCGGCCAGCTTATACACGCCGCTACCTACGGTTCCTGCGCCCAATAATGCTGCATATATCTTACGGTTCTCGCCCATGATTTCTCCTCTCGTCCTGCCATCGTACACGCCGTTTCCCTACGTCAAAGGATTTTTCGTGCTTTGTACAGTCTCAAAATATAACTATTTTTCATTATAACAAAAACGGATCATAACGCAACAAAAACCGTCCTTTACCGACGGTTTTTGTCATAGTACCTTTTTTATCTGATTTCAATTCTGAATCTGATTCTATCCCAGTGCCTTTTCCAGTTCAGCAATGACGATCTTCAAGGCCTTGATCCGGGCGTACTTTTTGTCCACGGATTCCAGAATGTGCCAGGGTGCATACTCTGTGCTGGTCTTCTGGAGCATTTCGTTCACCGCGTCTTCATACTGATCCCATTTATCCCGGTTGCGCCAGTCTTCGTCCGTGATCTTCCACTGTTTTTCCGGGGTGTTCTGACGCTCTGTGAAGCGTTCCAGTTGGGTATCCTTGTCGATCTGCACCCAGAATTTGATGATTACCGCGCCCCACTGGGACAGTTCCTTCTCGAACTCGTTGATCTCGTTATAAGCCCGTTGCCAGTCGTTAGTACTGCAGAAACCCTCCAGCCGCTCCACCATGACGCGCCCGTACCAGGTGCGGTCAAAAATGGCAATGTGACCGGTCTTAGGCAATCTCGTCCAGAAGCGCCAGAGGTAATGTCTCGCTTTCTCATGGGGTTCCGGACTGGCGATGGGATGCACCTCGTAGCCTCTGGGATCCAGTGCTCCGGTAATCCGTTTGATATTACCGCCCTTGCCTGCGGCATCCCAGCCTTCGTAGGCAATGACTACCGGGATTTTCTTGCGATACAGGCGGTAATGCAGGGCATTCAGCTTCTTTTGCAGATGACGCAGTTCCCGCTTGTATTCTTCCTCGGAGATTTCCTTGTCCAGTTCCACCTCGGACAGCTTCGGCATTTTCAACAGAGGGAATACATTCTGTAAAATAGGTACCGCCAGACTCTCATTCTGTAAAGCTACATGGATACCACTACATAAGGTCTCAAGCACCTGTAACTCCGCCCACTTTTTGTCTCCGGAATCTATGATATACCAAGGCGCTACGGAAGCGTTCGTATCTGTGAGGTATTTGTCGTAGACTTCCTCACATTTGTCATAATGCTTGTTCTGCCACCAGTCGTTCTCACCCACACGCCATGCGGTATCCTTATTGCCTTCCAGCTCCTCCAGACGCTTTTTCTGTTCTTTTTTCCCGATCTGGAAAAAGAGTTTCAACACCAGATAGCCGTTGTCTGTCAGCTGTCGCTCAAAACGCTTGATGCTCTCGATACGTTCCGCGTACTGCTTATCCGATAGTTCGCCCCGGAGTCTTCCCTTCGTTACCTCATCCATCCAGCCGGAATCCAGGAACTCGAACTTACCGGCTTCCGGAATTTTCACAAAATACCGATATAGAAAAGGTTTCCGCTTCTCTTCCTCCGTCGGTGCGGACATGGACGCCACCTTGAAAAACCGCGGATCGATATTTTTAATAATCCCGCCAATGGTACTCCCCTTACCGGCCGCACCCCAGCCCTCGATCAGCACCAGCACCGGAAGCTTATGCTCCTTGATCTGCATCTGGAGTCTCCCAAGTTCCTCCTGTGCCGCATCCAGCCGTTTCTCCAGTTCCTCTTTTTCCGGCTTCACCGCCGGAACCCACTGTTTCAGCATACTGTAACCACCCTTTCGCATAAATTATATGTTATTATCTGCATGTACCTGCCACTATATACATAAATCACTTTCCATGGTATCCGGCATTTTTCTCAGCATATTCCTGTTCCAGTTCCTCTGCCAGATAGACATCACTCATACAGTGCATATCAGATACACCATCACGGATCAGTTGATAGACCTGGGAATGATAAAAGAATTCCAAAGCCGCATCCAGAGAAAGTCCCTGCTGTTTAGCAAAGCATTCAATAACACGGCTATATTTTTTCTGAAGCAAAATCGGGTTTGCTGTCATAGCGTTTCACTCCCTTCAAAGCGCAACAGGGTCAGTGCTTTCTCTGTGCGAAAACAAATTTGCAGGTTCGGTTTTTCATACCGCAGGCGGTTGATAGCTTCCGTTTTATCAATCAGCCCGTCAAAGAACAGCTCCACGGTATTAAACACCTTATCATTGGCAACGCCACCCACAACAAGGTCATAATCTGTTGAATCTTTTCCGCTTCGGCAACTCAGAATGAAATCCAACCATTCTTCGGAATAGGAATCAAATTTCAGTGTTTTCAGTTCGTTTTCCCGGCTTTCATCATATCCATACCGGGAGATAACGCCGTCTTTCCCACGACGTTTGAACTTTCCGCACCACTTCGCCGCCTGTTCATATAGCGGTGTGACATAGAAGCCACGCCCAAAGTCTACATTGGGGCGGGAATGAACCAGATCCGGTCTGGCAATCTCTAAAAAAGAACCATGATAGAGAATCATACCTCCACACCCCTTTCTTTCATCACATCAAGGAGGTCATCAACGATATATTCCCGGCTCTGGGTATGCAGTATTTCATATTCCGGCACAATATAACCGTTCAGAATGTCGCTCTTTTCAGTAAATGCCTGATAGACACGCTCTGCATCTACGCCCAGCTTTGCCGCTACATTTTCAATGCAAAATACAACAAACTCCAGCTCACTGGAATTTTTGATTTTTTCATCTGCCATCATATGCCAACCCTCCTTATCTTATTTTTGCCAATACATCCCGGAACATTATATAATTCCTTTCCACACCATCATCCGGATTCTTGGAAATCCGACTTATTTTCTCCTGTCTTACCTCATCTAAAATAGTAATTTATATACAAATAGCTTATCATGAAATTATACTTTAAACAACCAAATACGCCACAAATAAAACTGCATTTCTGCGATATCGCATTATGATATATATGAAATATTTTCTCCATATATAAATATTATTTGTCTATCCGCTCTCTGATATTATCGTAGATCTCCCGCGTCTGCGCATCGTCTGTACCGTTTATAATAACGGAGCCTCCGTCTACTGTCATGACTACATAAGTATCACAATCGTTATGGGTATAGCGAATGTAATCTCCATGGATTTCATCGCGAAAATGTCCCATGGAGTATTTCAGGTTGCCAAAACCGTTCGTCCGGATTGT
>CAKRRD010000014.1 GCA_934394815.1 uncultured Acetatifactor sp.
GAGGAGCCTACACCGACACCTGTAGTGACCGAGGAGCCTACACCGACGCCGGTAGTGACCGAGGAACCCACACCGACCCCGGTAGTGACCGAGGAGCCCACACCGACTCCGGTAGTGACCGAGGAGCCTACACCGACCCCAGTAGTGACCGAGGAACCTACGCCGACTCCGACTCCGACTCCGACGGCAGCCCCGTCCACTCCGGATACACCCCAGGTACTTGGTGCGAGACGCCGCAGAATGGTGACCATCGAAGATGAAGCAGCCCCGTTAGCTGACAGAGCAGTTCTGGGAGCATCCAGACGTCCCCAGACCGGTGATGATTCCAAGGCATGGAATCTGGGATTTGCTCTTTCCCTGACAGGACTGGGAGCATGGCTTGTCATTAAGAGAAAGCAGTCATAACGATGCAAAGTGTATTTACCATAAAACAATCAAGGAAAGAAGAGGTAACACAAATGAAAAAAAGATGGATGGGCCTTATCCTGACGGTCATCATGGTGCTTGGTCTGGTCGGCTGCGGCAGGAATACGGAATTGTCTTCCGTAAGCCGTGATCCCGCAACGGATGACGGAACCATATGGTTCGACGAAGAGGCGGTAGCATTGGCGGGTTCCGTACGGAGAGCCGGTATGAGCGAGGCAGAGCTTGCCCGCGCGGATGAACTCCGCGCCATGGCAGCCGAGGCACTGGATATTGTAAATGCCAGAAGAGCAGAGAGCGGTCTAGCAGCGCTGACCTGGAGCAATGGGCTGGAGTCCTGCGCTATGGTAAGGGCACAGGAAGCTGCTTCCAAGTTCTCCCATACCAGACCGAACGGAACGGACTGGTATACCGTGAACAGCGAACTGATGTGGGGCGAGAACCTGGCGAAGGGTTATGACTCCGCACAGAGTGTGGTAGATGCCTGGATGGCTTCTCCGACACATGCAGCGAATATTCTGGCAGGCGATTTCACCACTTGCAGTATCGCAGTCTATGAGACGAACGGCAAGCTGTACTTTGCGCAGGAGTTCGGTTATTAAAGTGGTATTTCTTATCATGAGGGGATAGAGAAATCATATTAGGAGAGAGTTGATATTTTAACGGAATATTAACTCTCTTTTTGTATTCGAAAGATGGATATATTCATATGGAAATATTCATATGAAAATGGTATAATAAATAATGAAGACGTATTTCTGTGAAAGATCACCGGCTTGAATGGTAGAAAAGCATTTCACCGTAGAACTATCCGGGCGCTGTCGGGTATGTGGTCATTTAACAAGGGAAATACAGAGCATGAAAATAACAAAATAACAATAATATTACAGCGCAGAAATGGGGATATATGAGTACAAAAGCATCACAGAAAGGCACAAAGGCACAGGCATCCGGGAAGACGACGATCCGGGAACGCCTGCAAAAGGCAATCAGCAAACTGGTACTGTTCTCGATCACCCCATTGGTCATTCTTACCGTGATCCTGAATCTGTCCAGCACCATGAGAACCCTGGAGAACGATATGCTGGTGGTTGCTGAGATTTCTGCAGACCGTATCAGTGAGGAACTGAATGTAACGACAGCCATCGTATCCGAACTTGGATGCAGCTATCAGTTGTCTTCTCCCGTATTTACCCAGGAACAGAAGCAGCAGTTTATCAACCAGCGGGTGGAATCCTACGGAATGGTCAGGGGCAAGCTGATCGGATCCAGTGGTATCTGCGCTTATGACGGAACGGATTACAGTGATCGTGACTATTTCAAGAGATCCATGCAGGGTGAGGTCGTGGTATCGGATCCCGTGATCTCGAAGACGGATGGAAAGCTCAGCGTCATCATTTCCGCACCGGTATATGCAGGCGGAGACAAGAACAACGAGATCGTAGGCGTGGTATTTGTCGTGCCGGATCCGGAGTTTTTGAATGATATCGCGGCAGCCATCAGTGTCAGCAGGAATTCCGAATGTTATCTGCTGGGTGCCACCGGTATTACCATTGCCCACAGTGATTCTGCCATTGCACAGGAGCAGAAGAACAATAGTGAACTGTCCCAGACAGACAGATCCTTACGGAGCATTGCAAAAGTAGAGCAGAAAATGATGACCGGTGCCACCGGCTATGATGCTTATATCAGAAACGGCATCTGTACGATCCAGGCGTATGCGCCGATTGAAGGCACTGATGGCTGGAGTGTAGCGGTGGATGCACCGTTGACGGATTTCTTAAGTTCTACCATCGCATGTGTAGTCATTGGAGTAGCCGTAGGCGTTGTGGCAATGCTCTTCAGTGTGCGCAGAGCAAAACAGATTGGCCGGAATATTGGTGAGCCGGTTGCAAAATGTACGGAGAGATTACGTCTTTTGGCAGAGGGAGATCTGCATACCCCTGCACCGGTGATCCGGACACAGGATGAGACACAGGTTCTGGCGGAAGCTACGGCGGTACTGTCCGATAATTTACAGAAGGTCATTGGCGATGCGGATTACCTTCTGGGAGAGATGTCCGAGGGCAATTTTGCCATCGCAACGAATTCTCCGGAAGCTTATGTGGGAGATTTCCAGGGATTACTGGATTCCATCCGCAAGCTGAACCGTAAGCTCAGTGAGACCTTAAGTGAGATCAAGACGGCAGTGGGCCAGGTATCTCTGGGAGCAGGACAGATGGCAGATGCGGCACAGAGCCTTGCAGAAGGAGCTACCGATCAGGCCGGTTCCGTGGAAGAATTGCAGGCGACCATCACGAATGTGACGGAGATCGTCGAGAAGAATGCCAAGGCATTGGGCGGCTCCTATCAGAAAGCAAAGGATTACCAGCAGCAGGCCAAGGACAGCGGAGCGGAAATGAAGGGCCTGACCGATGCCATGCAGCGTATCAATGATACTTCCAGGCAGATCAGTGATATCATCGGTGAGATCGAAGATATCGCTTCCCAGACGAATCTGTTGTCACTGAATGCAGCCATTGAGGCAGCCAGAGCCGGAGAGGCCGGAAGAGGATTTGCTGTGGTGGCAGACCAGATCCGGAAGCTGGCCGATGACAGTGCACAGTCGGCGGTGCATACCAGAGAACTGATCGAGACCTCCCTGCAGGAGATCGAATATGGCAACCAGATCACGGACAAGACGGCCGAGGCATTGCAGAAGGTCGTAGAGGGTATCGAGGATCTGGCAAATGAATCTAGGAAAGCCATGGAGGAATCCAAGGCACAGGCAGATGCCATGCTGCAGATCGAACAGGGCATCGAGCAGATTTCTACGGTGGTACAGAATAACTCCGCTACGGCAGAGGAGACTTCTGCGACCAGTGAGGAGCTGTCTGCGCAGGCCACTAACATGAACGAACTGACTTCTGCATTCCAGCTAAGAGATAGGTAAGGAAAAGATCGAACGGATATAAGAAATATTTTGAAATAAGAAATACATAGATAACAAAACGGTGTCTGAGGGGGAGGAAACAGACACCGTTTTGCTGTCTATATCGGAAATGTGGAAGGCTATCTGCGATATCTTTCCATGATGGTGAGAAGTCGTCTCATGGCATCGACGGCAGCATCGTGATCCTGAGAGAAATTCACGCGGAAGCTGTCGGTACAACTGGCTCCGAATTCTGTACCGGGGGTAATGGTGACACCGGCCAGCTCTCGGACGACTTTTGCAAACTCCGTAATGGAGATATCCAGAGGCGGAAGCTTGGGGAACAGGTAACTTCCGGCATCGGTAGGACGAACCTCTACACCGGGGACTTCCCGAAGAAGTGCTACGAGATCATCCCGGATTGCCTGATGCTTTGCAATTCGATCAGCCATGAATCCCTCCGGCTCTGAGAACCAGGTGTGGAAGACGGCCTGACAATAACCGGCACAACGAAGAGATACGATGGCCTGTAATTTTTCCATACGGGTAATAACGGATTCACTTCCGAAGGCGACACCGAGACGGAAACCACTGAGGGACTCTGTCTTGGAGGGGCCGATAATGGTGACCATTTCCTCGGGGAGATCTTCCAGTGCACACAGATGGGTGTAATCTTTTCCGTCAAAAATCTGACGGGAATACAGTTCATCTACAATCAGTGAGACATGATATTTTTTCGCCAGTTTTGCGATGGAATGAATTTCCTCAGAGGAGTATACGGCGCCGGTAGGATTATTCGGATTGGAGAACAGGAACAGGCGGATTCCCTCCTTGAACCGTTCCTCCAGATAAGCCAGATCAATGCCGGAACCGTCTTTTGCATGGAAATAGTCCATGGGAATGGGAACCGGAGTACATTCAAAAAATTCTGCCAGTTTTCTGTTGGCGAAATAGTCGGGTTCTACGATGGCGACCTTATCTCCGCGCGCGGCCATGGAGCCGATAGCCAGAAACAGAGCCCCCTGAGTACCGGGAGTCATGATAATGTTTTTGGAAGGATCAATGGTGGCATGTGTAAAAGTGGTGAGTTTGTCGGCCAGTTCTTCGCGGAGTGTCATTTTTCCGCGGTATTCGGTGTAAGCCTGTCTGCCACCCTGCTGAAAACCCTCTACAAAAGCTTCCAGACTTCCGGGCAAAGGCTCAAATGCATCGACATCGCCGTGAGAGAAATCTACTTTTCTTCCTTCCAAATGATCACCGCGCAGATCCAAAACGGCTTTTTTCTGCAATGCTTCCTGTCCGGGAGCGTTATCCACTCCTAATTTCGCAAATTTATCCAATAATAAATCCATGTACATTCCCTCGCTTTCTGAAAAGTTATGGCTTGATTATAGGCGCAGACAGACTTATAATCAAATACAAATATTTGTATATAACTTATAGAAATCAGTTATAAGCCAGAAGGAGAGTTTATGCAGGAATATGAATATGTCTATCAGGTATATAAGGAGAAAAGTTTTTCCAAAGCCGCCAGAAATCTTTTTATTTCGCAGCCGGCACTGAGTGCTACCATTAAAAAAATCGAAAACCGGCTGGGTGTAAAACTGTTTGAACGGACCACCACGTCGGTGACATTGACGGAAGCTGGGGAAGCCTATGTGGAAACAGCCCGGAAAATCATGGAGCTGGAAACGGATCTGTCGGTCTATCTGGAGGATCTTGCCAATTTAAATACGGGAAGACTGGTACTGTCCGGAACTGCCTTTTTCTGTTCCTATGTGATTCCTCCGGTGGTGGCCGCCTATCAGAAAAAATATCCGGGAGTAACTTTGGAAATGATGGAGTCGGATTCCCTGCTGCTCTATCCCATGGCAAATGAAAATGATCTGGATCTTATTGTAGATGCCGGCTATTTTGAGGAAGAAAAATTTGAAGTGCAGACACTGTTTACAGAGCATATTTTATTGGCCGTTCCGATGACAATGGTAACGACAGGACAGCAGAGGGAAAGGGCACTTACGGCAGAGGATATCAGGAAAGGAAGGTTTTTAAAACCGGAAGTAAAAGGCATTTCCGTGAAAGAGTTTGAAGATCGTCCCTTCCTGTTGCTGAAAAAGGAACACGACCTGTATCATCGAGCCATGGCGATCTGTGAGGAGCAGGGAATGGCACCGGAATCCCTTCTTCATTTGAATCAGCTGATGACGGCATATTCTCTGGCATGCCAGGGAATGGGGCTGACTTTCGTATCGGATACGCTGGTGCGGCAGAGCCGCATTCAGGCAGATGTAGTGTATTTCAAACTGAATGTTCAGAATGAAAAGCTGACTTGCAGAGATGTCTTTGTTGCTTATCGGAAAAACCGGCATATTACAAGGGCCATGAGAAGCTTTATAGAGCTGGCACAGAAAATATACTATAACTATTCGGATAACAGATCGTAGTAACTTATTTGATTTGGTTATAAGTAGATAAGCAATTCCAATAACGGAATTCCGGCAAACCATTGACCCGGACAGCCAGAATGCTATAATGAGCAAAAATGAGATGCAGGGTCGGATAATGGATCCGCAATGCATGGAAACGGAAGGGAAAACATATGAGCAGAATTGGTTTACTGGGCTGTGGAAAAATCGGTGGTATGCTTTTAGCGGATATCTTACAGGGAGAGAAACATCAGGTGACTTTTATTCAGGATCCTTTTTGTGGCGATCAGGGGCAGATTCCGGTGGTATCCAAGGCAGACCCCAGACTTCTGGAGCAGACGGATCTGGTGATCGAGACGGCAACGGCTGACGTATTAAAGGAAAATATTGCGTTGATCCTGAAATATTGTGATTTAATGCTTTTCTCTGTTACCGCGTTTTCCGAGGATGCTTTTTATGAAGAAGTAAAAAGACTTATGGAAAAATATCATCATAAGGTATATCTGCCCCATGGAGCGATTCTGGGTGTGGACGGAATTGCGGACGGCAGGCAGCTGATCACATCGGTAGATATTACGACGACCAAGAATCCGAAGAGTCTTGGCAGAGAGGACACGGAGAAGACAGTCGTCTATGAAGGCTGCACCAGAGGAGCGTGTCAGGCTTATCCCAGAAATGTCAACGTGCATGCAACGGTGGCATTGGCCGGTATTGGCTTTGACAGAACCCATTCCAGAATCATATCCGATCCGTCCGTATCCACCAATACCCATGTGATCCGGGTGGAAGGAGAAGGAATTCATTTTGAACTGACGATCAGCAGCTTCTCTACCGGAGGAGTCACCGGAAAATATACGCCTTATTCTGCGGTGGCAAGTATGCATAAGGTATTGGATGATGCGGAAGGCTTCCGTTTTGTATAACAGGAATTAAAAGATAACAATGCAGCACTCCTTCCTGTTGGCAGGTCAGAGTGCTGTTTTTGTTAAAAAGAAAGGTGGAATGGGGAATGTTCCGATATGACAGAGAGAAATGTATTCATTGTGGATTATGTGAAAAGGTCTGTTCCTACAGGACGGGAAATATCAGACATTCCAAAGAGGGGGTAATTTTTGAACAACAGGATTGCTTTCATTGCGGACAATGCATTGCTGTCTGCCCGGCAGGCGCTCTTTCCAATGATGAATACGACAGTAATGAATGGATGGAAAAAAAAGATGCACCGCAGGAACTATCTCCGGAGTCACTCCAATTTGCCATGGAATTCCGAAGAAGTATCCGCCATTTTACGGAGAAACCGGTCTCGAAAGAAATCTTGCAGCAGGTGATCAATGCCGGGCGTTATGCTCCCAGCGGAGGGAACCGCCAAAAACTGCGTTATATCGTGCTGCAACAGGATCTGGAAGAATTCCGCAGGATAATTGTCGATGGATTTGCCGGATTGCAGGAGAGCGGAGAACTGGAGAAAATTTTAAATTACAATGAAGGTTATCTGGCAAAATGGAAAGAGATCATAGAAGAAGATCGTTCGGGGCACCGGATCCATGATCGCTTTCTGTTTCATGCAGGAACCGTAATCTTAACCTGTGGGCCAAAGATCAGTACGTTAGAGGCTGGCATGGCATTACAGAATATGGATCTTATGGCCAATGCTCTGGGACTGGGCTGCTGTTATGTGGGATTTCTGCGGACCGCAGCAATATATCTTCCGAAAGTTAGGGAGTATCTGGAACTGCCGGAAGAAGAACTGCTGTTAAATGGGATGGTGATCGGCTATCCGGCCATCCGTTTTCAGCGTACCACGATCAAGCGTCCGGTGAAGATCACTTTTCGTTGAAAGGAGAAATTCGTAAAATGCAGGAAAACTTGCAAAAAGGCTTACAACTTCTGCAGAAAGAACAGGAGGAGATGGAACAGCTGCTGCGTCAGTTGGTAAAGATAGAGAGTCCCTCTGTGGCAAAAGAGGGAGTGGATCAGGTAAGTAATTGTATCAAAGAATTCTGTGACCGGTGTGGGTTTCATACGACTTCTTTCTTTTTTCCAAAGGCAGGAGCGACGCTGATCGTTGATTCTGCCACAGAGGCCCAGGATCCGTCACCGGTGCTGCTTCTGGCCCATATGGATACCGTGCATGCCATAGGGTCTTTCGGAACGGAAATCCTTACAGAAGATGAGAACTTCTTTTACGGTCCCGGAGTATTTGACTGCAAGGGAGGAATCGTCATCGCACTGTATGTTATGAAGACACTGGCTGAGACCGGGTACAACAGACATCCGGTCAGACTGATTCTCTCCGGAGACGAGGAAACGGGCCATATTCTTTCCAAAGAACAGGGGATTTAGAAAATACTGGAATATGCCAAAGGAGGAATTGCCGCATTTAACTGCGAAAGCGGCATGATGGATGGAAGGATCGCCGTAGCAAGAAAGGGGATTTTCAATGTTTCCTATTTGATCTATGGTGTGGCGGCCCATTCCGGGAATGCTCCGGAACAGGGAAGAAATGCCATCCTGGAGGCGGCACACAAAGTCATTGCGGTGGAGCAGCTGACAGATTTTCAGGGAACGACATATAACTGTGGAGTTATACACGGAGGAAAAACATCCAGTACGATTCCGGATGAATGCAGGGTGGATATCTGTGTGCGCTTCCGGGAGAAAAAGGCAGCGGAAACAGCAATGAAGAAGTTACAGGAGATTGCGGAGCAGACTTATATCGAGGGAACGGTTACGGAGATGATCGTGACAGCGGCTCCCCATGGACCGATGGAGGATACAGAGGAGAACCGGAGACTGTTTGAAAAGTACCGGCAGGCGGTGGAGGAGACAGGAGGAATGCCGGTGACTCCATATATGGCCGGAGGAGCTTCCGATTCTTTTTATACGACGGAAGCACGGGTACCGACCATCTGCGGAGTGGGTATCCGGGGAAGTGACAATCACAGTCCCAAAGAGAGAGCACTGAAAGAATCGTTAGCAGAGAGGACACAGGCATTGCTTGCAACGATCTGGACATTATAGGAGGAAAACGGGAAAGGAGCTGATTATATGGAAATCAGAGAACTGGTAGAACAGGAATACGAGGCAGCGGTAGAGAGGAGACATTATATTCACAGACACCCGGAATTGTCGTTTCAGGAATATAAGACGACGGACTATATTCAGAAACTTATGGAGGAATGGGGAATCCCTTATGAACGATTACAGTCCGGGACTGGTCTGGCAGCATGGCTGACCGGTGAAGAACAGGGAAAAACCATTGCATTCCGTGCGGATATTGATGCACTTCCTATTGTAGAGGATACAGGACTTCCGTTTGCATCGGAGAACGAGGGCGTCATGCACGGCTGCGGACATGATATGCATACTGCCAATCTCCTGGGATTTGCCCATATTCTGTCCACGCACAGGGAACTGGTAAAGGGAAAGGTGAAGTTTCTGTTCCAACCTGCAGAGGAACTGTTCCCGGGAGGGTCCAGAAGCATTATCGGGGAAGGTTATCTTGACGATGTGGATGCGATTTACGGACTGCATGTGCGTCCCGGAATGCTTTACAACGAGGTATCGGCAGGCAAGGGGGGCATTTATGCCGGCTCCACCGTATATAAGATCAGGATCAAAGGAAAAGGAGGGCATGGATCGGCACCCTCTACGGCGGTGGATCCGATTGTGGCGGCAGCCGGTGTGGTGAATGCATTACAGACAATTGTCAGCAGGAATGTGAATCCTCTGGATGCACTGGTAGTCAGTACCTGCATTATCCGGAGTGGCAGTAAGGGAAATATTATTCCGGAGGATGCCTATCTGGAAGGACAGTTCCGATGCTATAAGGAGGAAGTGAAGGATCTGGCAATAAAGCGCATCCGCCAGATTGCAGAGAGCATCAGTGAAGGATACGGATGCAGCGCGGAGGTCACTTTCGAAGAGGGATATGCACCGGTAACAAACCATGATGAAAATGTGGATGTGATTACTGCCGCAATTCAGAAAATAGGAGATATCAGAATGAACGAACAGCCACCGCAGCTGGGCGGAGAGGATTTTGGATATTATCTTCGTAAAACTTCCGGAGCATTTTTCAATATCGGTCTGCAGAGTTCCGGAGAACAGGAAGTGGTATCCCTGCATAATGCACACATTCTGATGGATGATCGTGCACTTCGTACCGGCATGGAAGCTTTTTTGGGAATCTATTTCGAAGAATGCGGGAGATAATTCTCAGTTTCAAATTGGAAATTATCAATATTTGATAGAAAGTGAAAAAAATTATTGACAAACAATAAAATAAGGCTATAATAGTCATCATAAATAATAAATTTGACGAAGAGGTCAGGAGAAATTCTCCTGACCTTTTTTGCGTATGAGAAAAAGGAGTGCGGATAATATGAGTCGAAAAAATGGTATCAAAAGAGCAAATGAAAATTATGATCCTGCAAAGGAGCCGATCCTTGCGGCAGTTGATATCCGCAAGTCCTTTAAGGATCTGGAAGTATTGAAAGGTGTAGATCTGTATGTGAAACAGGGAGAGGTCGTAGTTATCATCGGACCTTCCGGTTCCGGAAAAAGTACCATGCTGCGCTGCCTGAACCAGCTGGAGAAGTGCAACAAGGGAGAAATCTATTATAAAGGTGTGCCGGTATCGGACAAAGATGTGAAGATCAGTGATCTGAGAGCACATGTGGGAATGGTATTCCAGCACTTTAACCTGTTCCCGCATCTGACGGTAATGGAAAACATCATTATGGCTCCCATGCGGGTGAAAAATATGAAGCGTGAGGATGCGGAGAAGCTTGCGGAGGAACTGCTTGCCAAGGTGGGACTGCTGGATAAAAGAGATGAATATCCCACCAGACTTTCCGGAGGACAGAAGCAGAGAATTGCTATCGCCAGAGCACTTGCCATGAGCCCGGATGTGATGCTGTTTGATGAACCGACTTCCGCACTGGATCCGGAGATGGTGGGAGAAGTGCTTCAGGTTATGAAGGATATGGCAGAAACCGGTATGACTATGGTGATTGTGACACATGAGATGGGATTTGCCAAAGAGGTGGCATCCAGAGTGGTATTTATGGATGGCGGTGGAATCCTGGCACAGGGTACTCCGGAACAGTTGTTTACCGAATGCGATAATGACCGTGTAAAGAATTTCCTGAACAGTGTTTTGTAGAGAACGGACAACTTAAGAGAGGAAAGGTGAAGAAAATGAATAAAACAATAGAATTAATGATCCAATATAAAAAACTGTTATGGAGCGGTATTGAGATTACGCTGGTGATTTCGCTGGCCGCAATTTTACTGGGTCTGGTGCTTGGCATTCTGTTGGCGATCATGAAGATCGGCCGCTTCAAATTATTGAATAAGATCGCATCTGTCTATGTAGAAGTCATGCGAGGTATTCCGGTCATGGTTATTTTGTGTATGTCCTACTATGGAACAGCACTTCTGGGAATCCGGTATCCCAGTATTCCTATGTTTGGAGGTGCCTGTACTTCGGATCGTCTGATCGCCGCAGTGATCGGCCTGGCACTGAACGCAGCAGCCCAGATCTGCGAGATCGTCCGCGGCGGTATCCAGTCCATTGATTTTGGACAGACGGAAGCGGCACTTTCCCTTGGCATGAGCGGAAAGGATACGATGTTCAAAGTCGTACTTCCCCAGGCAGTCATCAACATTATTCCTTCGCTGGGAAATGACTTTGTTAACATGATCAAGACATCCTCCAATGTTACCATTATCGGTCTGGCAGATCTGATGTATGTGTCCAATCTGATCCGGGGCCAGAGCTATCGGCCGTTTGCCCCTTTCGTGATTGTCGGTGCCATCTACTTTGTCATGACATACAGTATGTCGTTCCTGGTAAAGAGATATGAGAAGCATATTACCAAGAGCAGACAGAGATAGGGGAGGTGACAGGAATGAATATTAATGTGGTAAATACCGTATTCCTGTTTGCTGCCACAGCTATGATCTTTTTCATGCAGGCAGGATTTGCAATGCTGGAGACCGGGTTTACCCGGGCAAAAAATACCGGCAACATCATTATGAAGAATGTCATTGATTTTGCCATCGGAAGTGTAGCCTTTACTCTGGTCGGCTTTGGACTGATGTATGGAAACGGACTTCCGGTCATCGGTGATATAGCGGGAATAGCCAGTGCCAAAAATTATGGAACGGCAATGCTGCCGGAGGGAGTACCGTTTTTCCTGTTCGTCATTTTCCAGACGGTGTTTGCGGGAACCGCAGCAACCATTGTCTCAGGAGGTATGGCGGAACGTACCAAATTTTCCGCATATTGCATTATTTCACTGGTGCTCAGCCTGTTTGTCTATCCCATAGAAGCAAGATGGGTATGGAGTGACCAGGGATGGCTGCACATGTTAGGGTTCCATGATTTCTCCGGCGGCACGGTGGTGCATTTGTGTGGCGGCCTCACCGCATTGCTGGGAGCCTGGTTCTTAGGACCCCGGATCGGAAAATATGATAAGGAAGGAAAACCCAGAGCAATTCAGGGACACAATATTGCAATAGCAGCACTGGGACTGTTCATTCTCTGGTTTGGATGGTTTGGATTTACCGGAGGCATGGTACAGAATCTGACAGCGGATTCTGCAGAAGTTCTGGGAAAAGTACTGGTGAATGTGAACCTTTCTGCAGCCACCTGTGTCTGTACGGTTGTGCTTACGACCTGGATCAAATATGGCAAGTCCGATGTTCCTTTGTCGCTGAATGGCATCCTGATGGGACTGGTGGTCATCACCCCTGCCGCAGATACAGTATCCGCGGGATCCGCAATGTTAATGGCAGTTCTGGCGGGTATTGTCATGGTGTTCGGTGTGGAATTTGTAGATGAAGTACTGAAGATCGATGATCCGGTCGGTGCATTTACGATTCACGGAATCGGTGGTGCCATGGGAACGCTGCTGGTTGGATTTTTCTCAGATGGAACCGGAACAGACGGCCACAGGGGACTTTTACTGGGAGGCGGCCTGCGGGTACTGGGAATCCAGTTATTGGGAGTCATTGCCGTCGCAGTCTGGGTTGGCGGTGTGATGTATCTGGTATTTAAGGCAGTGAAAAAGAGTAACGGACTTCGGGTGGAGCCGGAAGATGAACTCATCGGCCTGGATGAATCCGAACATGCACTGGGTAGTGCTTATCCGAACTTTACATTGTTGCCGGACGCAACAGAATATTTCTATATCGGTGATAAAGTAAAGCAGATTGAACTGACCTCCAGAGACGAGATTCCGGAAGATAAGAAGACAGAGAAACCTGCCGGAACAGAAGAGACAGTTCCGGCAGGAGTGGAGAATAAAAAGGGACTGAAACTGACGCAGGTAACTGTCATCTGCAATCAGGCAAAGCTGGAGGCATTAAAGGAAGGTCTGAATCAGATCGGTATTACCGGTATCACCATTACCAATGTCATGGGCTGTGGTGTGCAGAAGGGACGCAACAAATATTTCCGTGGTATTCCGGTGGGAATGCAGCTACTGCCGAAGGTTCGTGTGGATGTTGTGGTATCGAAAGTGTCGGTGGCAAGAATTGTTGACGTAACCAGAAAAATACTCTACACTGGAAATATCGGTGACGGCAAGATCTTTGTTTACGATGTAGAAAATGTTATTAAAGTAAGAACCGGTGAAGAAGGATATGCTGCCCTGCAGTACAGCGACGTCATCTGGGATGAAAAAAATCCGGACAAATCATGACGAGAACAGAGTGTAAAGAGGAAGGAAAAGCAACGTGGCGGAATTACAGACATTAGCGAAGGCATTAGATATTTTGTTATTGCTGGGGGAAGAGAAAAACGGTCTGTCGGTAGAGGGAATCGCCGGCAGACTGGAGATCCCGGAAAGCACAACGTATCGTCTGCTGCAGACTCTGGAAAAAAAGGGATTTGTGGAACGGGAGAACCGAGGCAGTCTGGTGTTGGGCTACAGTATTTTAAACCTTGCAAGAGATACTTATGAGAAAATTGACAGACAGTTGGGACTGGCAGCATCCGCTGCCATGGAGCAGCTGACGGAGGAACTCTGTGAGACCAGCCTTTTGTCAGTACGCAGCAGCATCTATTCCACAGCGCTGCTCAGTATTCCCTGCAGGGAAAGAATTCGTTTTGTGGCAGATGAGAAACGGCTGATGCCGATCCACCTGGGGGCCTCCGGAAGAGCAATCCTTGCCTATGAGAGTGATAAGATATATCAACAGGTGCTTTCGAATCTAAAAGAAAAGGAAGAACAGAAAATCCTGGAAGAGCGTATCTGCTTTACCAGAAAACACGGTTATGCAATTTCCCGGTCAGAATTTGACGAGGGTTCTCTCGGTATTGCAGTTCCGGTATATGATCTCAGCGGAAGAGTCTGTGCCAGCCTTGGTATTATAGGACCGGAATACCGGATCAGGGAAGCGGAGATTGAGAGCCGTATTGTTCCAAGACTTCATGAGGCCAGCAAAGCAATCACGCAACAGCTTACAAATTAATCATAATTATCGCATTATGATAATAAAATCAAAAATATTATTGACAAATAGAAAAAAGGTGTTAAACTGGAATCAAACAAAAGAAATACAGTACAAATAAGTATTCACAGACGATGGAGTCAGGGAGGAATCCCCGGCTCCTTTTTTGTGTACATTATCAAGCTTTTCAGCGGGATGGTGTACAAGGTATACAAACCGGGAGAGGAGAATGTTATGAGAATTTTAGTGATCAATCCAAACAGTGACGAGCATACCGATGAGGTAATGAGACAGAAAGCAGCGGCTTTTGTAAAAGGAGAAATCGAAGTGGATGTAAAGCATGCTTCCAAGGCTCCAAAACTGGTGGGCGCCGGATATGACCAATATCTGGGAGCGGAGGAAATGGTCCGCTATGTACAGGAAGGGGACGAATATGATGCTTTTATCGTAGCCTGTCATGGAGATCCTAATCTGGATATCCTGAAATCCATTACAGACAAGCCGGTCGTGGGGATTGCACAGGCATCCATGAAGGTGGCATCCATGCTGGGAAATACCTTCGCAGTCATTTCTCCTTCGCTGGATTCGTATTCCCCTAAGGTGGCGCTGGCAAGAAAATATCATTGTAATGATCTGTTCGTGGGATGCAAGATTGCAAAGAGTAATGAGACCGAAGATATTATTGCGGCGGCCAGAGAAGCAAAAGAGGATTATAACGTGGACTGTATTGTCCTGGGATGTGCCAATTATGTACTGGCAGATAGAGAAGCGGAAAAAGAACTTGGAATTCCGGTGATAGATGGTCTGGCATGTGCATTGTTTATGGCAGAAGGACTGGCAAAATATAAAAAATACAAGGAAGCATAAAAGTAGGTGAAAGAGATGAACACAGCAGAGGTTTTGGTAAAATGCCTGGAAAATGAAGGCGTGGAATATATTTTCGGAATCCCCGGAGAAGAAAATCTGGATGTTATGAATGCACTGGTAGATTCCAAAATCCGTTTTATTACCGTTCGACATGAACAGGGAGCTGCGTTTATGGCAGATGTATATGGAAGACTTACCGGAAAAGCGGGAGTCTGTATGTCTACGCTGGGTCCCGGAGCGACCAACCTGGTGACCGGAGTAGCGGATGCCAATTCTGACGGGGCCCCTTTAGTGGCTATTACGGGCCAGGTAGGCACAGAACGGATGCACCTGACTTCCCATCAGTATCTGGATCTTGTCAATATGTTCTCACCTATCACCAAGAGAAGCAAACAGATCGTCAAACCGGATACAGTCAATGAAATTGTCAGAATTGCATTCAAGTATGCGGAAAGTGAAAAACCGGGAGCCTGCCACATTGATCTGCCCTGTGATATTGCCGGAATGAAGATTGAAGACGGTCCGGGACAACAACCTTTGCATCATCACCAGGCAAATATCGAAATGGCGGATATTGCAAGTCTGGAAGCGGCGGCCGGAGCCATTTTTCAGGCCAAACGTCCGATTATGCTGGTCGGTCATTCGGCAGTGCGTAACAGAGCAGCAAGAGCTATTACGGAATTTGCAGAGAATCTGAAGATTCCGGTGATCAACACCATGATGGCAAAAGGAGTGCTTTCCTACGAACATCCTTATTCCCTGTGGACCATCGGAATCCCGCAGGAAGATTATGTGGATATTGCATTGGAACAGGCAGATCTGGTAATTGCCGTAGGATACGATATTGTGGAGTATGCTCCAAGAAAATGGAATGCCGGTAACCGGCACAGGATCCTGCATATTGATACGAGAGCCAGCCACATCAATAAGCTGTATCAGCCGGAGATCGAGGTCATCGGTGACATTTCCTATTCCCTGCGCCAGATCGCCCTTCGCTGCAGCCGGACGATAGAGCCGAAGTGGGCGCTGGATATCAAAAAGAAGATGGTGGAGGAATATGAAAGCTATAAAGATGACAGGAGCTTTCCGCTGAAACCGCAGAAAATTCTCTATGATATCCGGAAAGTCCTGGGAAAAGATGACATTCTCGTATCCGATGTCGGTGCCCACAAGATGTGGATTGCCAGACATTATCATTGTTATGAACCGAATACCTGTATCATTTCCAATGGATTTGCAACCATGGGAATTGCGGTTCCCGGCGCGATCTCAGCGAAACTGATCAATCCGGAGAAAAAAGTACTGGCGGTGACAGGAGACGGAGGCTTTATGATGAACTGCCAGGAGTTTGAAACGGCACTCAGAGAGAGAATTCCTTTTGTGACACTGATCTTTAACGACAGCAGCTATGGACTGATCAAATGGAAACAGCAGGACCGGTTCGGCAAGAGCTGTTATGTGGACTTTACCAATCCGGATTTTGTAAAATTTGCCGAGAGCATGCATGCCATTGGCTACCGGATCGAGTCGCCGGAGGAGTTGATCCCTACATTAAACAAGGCATTCGAACAGAAGGTTCCGGTCATTATTGACTGCCCGGTAGACTATGGAGAGAATACCAAACTGACACAGCATCTGAAAGATATCTGTGCAAAGCTCAGAGGACAGACTGGATGCGTGAAATCGGAAAAGTGAGGCAGCTATGGCAGTAGAAAACAGTGTAGTATTTTTACCGGTACGGGATATTGAAAAGACAACGCAGTTTTACCGGGATGTGATCGGATTCCCGGTAGTACAGACACAATCGGAGGGCATCTGCCGGATCTTTGACACGGGATATGGATACTTCGGATTTTGCCAGTATCCGGATCACAGGCCGCCTTTAAACGGGCCGTTGGGGGTGTGCCTTTCGCTGAATTGTCATGATATGGAGGATGTAGACCGGAAGTATCGGGAGATTACGGAAAAAGGATGTCAGACGGATTGTGCACCAAAGCGGATGGAAAATTTCCCGGTTTACGGTTTTTTCATGAAAGACCCGGATGCATATAAGCTGGAATTCCAATATGTTCTCCTGCCGGAACAACAGCTTATGGGAGGAAGGAAGTGAGCATATGGAGAAAGGGAAAACATTCAGAGAACGCATGCTTGCCATAGCCCGGATCGGAAGACAGGAAGACGGCGGGATCAGCAGAGTGTTTGGTAGTGATTATTATAAGGAAGCCGCCGGTAAAATCCTTCGGGAAATGCAGGAGCTTGGAATGCGTGCTTACATTGACCCGGTGGGTAATGTACATGGAATTCAGGAATGCGGAAAGAAAAATGCAAAAGAGATTCTCATAGCCTCCCATCTGGATACGGTGAAAGAAGGCGGTGTATACGATGGCCTGCTGGGACTGATGGCGGGAATCGAATGTGTACGCAGATTACAGGAGGAAAACCGAGAACTGCCGTATGATCTTCATGTGATTGCCACCAATGGAGAGGAAGGCAATGAACTGGGAGGAACCTTCGGAAGCAGATGCCTGATGGGCATGGCACCGACAGAGGATGCAGCCTATCTGGAACTGGCCGGAAAATACGGATTTACCAGAGAGGATCTCATAAACAGTATTTATGACACGTCCCGTTGTAAAGCGTATCTGGAACTGCATATCGAGCAGGGAAAAACGTTGGACGAGGAGAACATCCAGATCGGCGCAGTGACGGGGATCGTGGGATTACAGCGGTATAAGATAAAGATTCATGGCATCAGCAATCATGCGGGAACCACAATGATGGAATACCGGCAGGATGCGCTGGTGGAACTGGCACAGCTCATCGCGGATACGGACCGCTGGACCAGAGAAATCGGTAACCGCCTGGTATGCACCTTCAGCAGAATCCAGGTATCGCCCAATGTATTTGCGGTAATCAATAATGAGGCGGAAGTAATTCTGGAGTGTCGGAACCAGAACGTGGATACCATGGCGGAATTGATACAAAAGGTGCAACAGCGTATCGGGGAACTGCCGGATGCCAGCATGGAACAGATCGTCAGAAAAGAGCCGGTCACCTGTGCTCCCGATATTGTGGATGCGGTGGAGGCTTCCGCCGGAGAACTTGGATGCACATGCATACGGATGCCGAGCGGAGCGACTCACGACGGTAACTGTTTTGCAACGAAGATGCCCATCGGCATGATCTTTGTTCCCAGTGTCGGAGGACTGAGCCACTGCAAGGAAGAATATACTCCTTGGGAAGATGTGGACCGGGGAGTGGAGGTATTGTATCAGACATTATTGAAAATATAGACAGAAGGACAGGAGGAAACATTATGTTGGATTTAATTTTGAAAAATGCAAATGTTTTTGTGGGAGATTCTTTCAGCAAGGTAAGTGTCGGTGTAAAGGATGGCAGGATCGTGACCATCTGTGAAGATGCTTATATGCCGGAAGCAAAAGAGGTAATGGATTTGACCGGACAGTATCTGATTCCGGGCACCATTGATACGCATATGCATGTACGGGATCCCGGACATGTGGAAAGAGGCAACTTCTATACGGAGACCATGTGTGCGGCAGCAGGCGGCGTAACTACCATTATGGAGCATCCCATCAGTGTTCCCCCTCAGTACAATGTGGAAATTCTGGAGAACCGTATCAAACGTGCAGAAGACCAGTGCGTGGTAGATTTCTGCTTCTATGGAGCGGCAGGAGCAGAGTTCCCGGAGGAGATCACGAAGCTGGCAGCAGACGGCCGGATCGTGGCATTCAAATCCTTCCTGCATCAGGCACCCCAGGGCAGATATGACGAATTTAAAGGACTGACCATGGCCGATGACGCAGAACTGTTAGTAGGCATGACAGAGATTGCCAAGACAGGGCTGCTGTGTGCGTTCCATTCCGAGAATAATGACCTGATCAATTATTACAGCAAGAAATTCCAGGAGGAAGGCCGGGTCAGCGGAAGAGACCATTCCCTGTCCAGACCGGTATTCACGGAAGTACAGTCGGTAGAAAGAGTACTGCGCTTTGCCAAAGAGACCGGAGCAAGAGTAGAGATTGCCCATGTATCTACGCCCCAGGCCATGGAACTGATCGTGAAAGCAAGACAGGAAGGTCAGGATGTCTATATTGAAACCTGTCCTCATTACCTGTTCCTGGATGAGGATGACCAGGCGAAATTCGGACCGTTTTCCAAGTGCAATCCGCCTTTGAGAAAGAAGGAACTGCAGGAAGGGTTATGGAAATTTATCAACGATGGCAGCGTGGACTATATCGGAAGTGATCACAGTCCGTTCCTGCTGGAGGAAAAGACCAGAGGACTGGATAATATCTTCAAGGCAAATGCAGGCTTCCCCGGTGCGGATCTCCGCCTGCCGCTGATGCTGGATGCTGTGACCAAGGGTAAGGTAAAACTGGAAAGGGTCATTGAACTGTTATGCACCAATCCTGCCAAAATCTTTAATATTTATCCTCAGAAGGGTGAGATCCGCGTAGGTGCGGATGCCGATTTTGTATCCTTTAATCTGGACAACGAGATGATCGTAGACAAGAATAAGTGCTATTCCCATGCAAAAGAGATTGCGATTCCTTATGACGGATGGAAGCTTCATTGCCAGCTGACCAGTACTGTTGTAAGAGGAAGAGTTGTCATGAAGGATGGCATAGTAGACGAGTCAGCCAAAGCATATGGCAGGCTGGTAACACCTAATAAGAGAAATTAGGAATCCGGCAGAGCAGGAGCAAATAGGGAAAAGAGGTCAGCAGCGGATGAGAGCAACGGATGAAACAACGGAAAAACTGAGAGATGTGCGGGACGAACTTCTGAAAAAATATCAGGAATATAAGGACAGGGGGCTGTCCCTGAATATCAGCAGAGGACTGCCCTGTAAGGAACAGCTGGATCTGAACAGGGAAATGTTCCATATTCTGGATGAGACAAACTGTTATGCGGAAGATGGAACAGATACCAGAAATTATGGAGTCATGTATGGCCTTCCGGAATGTATCCATCTGTTTTCGGAACTGCTTCATATTCCGGAGAAGAACATTGTGTTAGGCGGGGAATCCAGCCTGAATCTGATGTATGACCAGTTTATGAGATATTATGCCTTCGGTACGCTGGGCAGTGAACCGTGGTGCAGGCAGGGACATCTGAAATGGTTATGTCCGGTTCCGGGATATGACTGTCATTTTAATCTGACAGAAGCTCTGGGATTTGAGATGATCAATATTCCCATGAGCAAAGAGGGACCGGACATGGATCTGATCGAAAAACTGGTGGCAGAGGATCCTTCGATCAAGGGAATCTGGTGTGTGCCCCAGTATACCAACCCGCAGGGGTACTGCTACAGTGATGAGACGGTGGAACGTCTGGCAAAAATGAAAACAGCGGCTAAGGATTTCCGCATTTTCTGGGATAATGCTTATGCGGTCCATCATTTATACAAGGAAAATATTGTAAAAGATATTTTCGAGGCGGCAAAGCCTTATGGAAATGAGAATCGTATCCTGTATTTCTTTTCAACGGCCAAGATCACTTTCCCCGGTTCCGGTGTCTGCCTGATGGCCACCGGAGACGAAGGCATCGCGGAAGTGAAGGAATTATTAAAGCTGCAGATTTTCAGCCATGACAAGCTGAACCAGCTGCGTCATGTAAAATATCTCAGATCTCCGGAACACATCAAGGAGCATATGAAAGATATTGCAGAGATTCTTCGCCCTCGTTTCGATCTGGTGGACGGGCTGTTGTCGGAGGGGATTTTATATGAAGATCTCTTGAACTGGTTTAAGCCGGATGGAGGATATTTTATCACGGTGGACAGCTATCCCGGCTGTGCGGCAGAGATATTGCGTAAGATGGAAGAAGCAGGAGTCAGGGTGGCGACGGCCGGAGCAACCTATCCGTATCACAAAGATCCCTGCGACACCAATATCCGGCTGGCACCTACTTATCCGCCGGTGGAAGAACTGACCACAGCGATAAAGTTATTCTGCATTGTGGCGAATCTTGTGGGAATTGAGAAAATACTGGAGGAGAGATCGTGAAATATCTGTGCAATGAACTCTACAGACACTTGCTTCCCGGATCTTTAGATGACAGAATTCTGTATTTGTCCAATGAGGAATGCGAAAATTGCGGCAGAGGATATGATCTGTCAGGAATCGAAGGCATGATCGGACAGCCTTTCTATGTGAATAAACCATTTTTGGACCGCATGCCGAAGTTAAAATGGGTGCAGATCACGGGAGCGGGCTATGACAGGGCAGATGTGGAGGAACTGAAAAAAAGAGAGATTATCCTGACCAATACGCGGGGAGTTATGAGCATTTCCATTGCAGAAGATGTTTTTGCCAAGATGCTTTTCTTCTCCAGGGAAATTCGCCATATGGAGGATGACAGCAGAGACAGACACTGGGATATGTTTGGACAGGATCAGTGGATGTGCAGCTGTTATACGGATCTGTATGGCAAGACACTGGGGATTCTGGGCTATGGATCCATTGGATCGGAGATCGCGAAAAGGGCAGCAGCCTTTGGCATGAAAATCCATGTTTTTTCCAGACACCCGGTCACAGATCCGCTTGTGACAAGATGCTTTGCAGGACAGGAGAGTCTATGGGAGTTCTACGGAAGCTGTGACTTCCTGGTTCTGGCACTGCCGTTGACAGCCGATACGCACCATATGATAGACCGTAAGGCATTCCTTGCCATGAAAGAATCTGCAGTGCTGATCAATGTGGCCAGAGGCCCCATTGTAGATACACAGGCACTGCTTTGGGCATTGGAGGAAGACCGGATCCGTGGGGCGGCCCTGGATGTTTTTGAACAGGAGCCGCTGCCGGAGGACAGTGTGCTATGGCACCATCCGAAGCTGTTTTTGACCCCTCATAAAGCCGGGATGGGAGACAGCTGGAAACGGTTTATCGGCGAACTGATCGTGCGCAATATTGAACATTTTGAATTGCAGGAAGCACTGGAAAACAGAATAATTATCGCATAGTGATAGAAATAAAAATAATTAAAACAAATATAGATAAAAGCATTGACAACCTGATGACTTTGCTATATGATGCAACTAATTTAAACACAAAGCGAACAAGGGCGTTCATCATAAGAGATGAACGTCCTTTTGTGTTTGAAGGAGAAAAGAAGAGAGGAGAACACAGTATGAAAAATCACATCAACAAATTACTTTCACTCGGCATGGCATTGACCATGATCGCAACAATGGCAGGGTGCGGCAGTGCAGAAACAACGGCATCTACCGACAGTGGTACTACAGCTTCTACGGAAAGCGCAGCATCCACTGCAGCCGCTTCTGGAACAGGAGAGGTTACCAAGGTTGTCTTTGGTATTAAACAGGATCTGATTCCTAATTCTTATGTGGATGAAAACGGAAAGCCTGCCGGACAGAACATCGAAGTGTATGAGAAGATTGACGAACTGTTACCGCAGTATGAATTCGAATATGATGCTGTGGATGCGGATTCCATTCTTCTGGGAATTGATTCCGGAAAGTATGCAGGCGGTCTGGGCAACTATTTCTGGAATGAGAGCCGTGCGGAAAAATATCTGTTCCCGGAGAAGAATATCAGTGCGGGAGTTCTTGGATTTATCACGACCAAGGATCATGAAGACCTTACTTCCTATGATGATGTTGCAGCACAGGAATTGACAGTGGCACCCAAGGTCTCATCGGATGCAGTTTATGCTACTATCCAGGAATACAACAATGAACACCCCGATAAAACTGTAAAGTGCGATACGGTAGGAGAAAAACTGGCGGTGGGAGAAGCGATGAAGCAGGTCATGGAAGGAAGATACGATCTTTGTGTATTCCTGAAAAATAATTATGACAGTGTAAAGGACGAAGTTGATCCCAATGGCGATCTGATATTTATTCCGTTTACTTCCATTAAGACCTGGGTAATTTTCGGACAGGGACAGGAGGAATTGATAAAAGCTATTGACGGAGCAATGCAGACCCTGGAGGAAAACGGGACATTAGAAGAAATTTCCATGAAGTACTATGGTGAGAATGTATATCGCTATTAAGATATAAAGAAAAAGGGAAGCGGCTATGCACAGCTTCCCTTTTTTAGAAGGAGTGACGAATATGAGATTATTTGTACCGGAACAATGTGCAGATGCTATTTTGAAATTGCTGCCTTATATCCCGTATACACTTTTAGTGGTAATTGTTGCAATGTTTCTCAGTTCCCTGTTTGGACTGATTCTGGCATATATGAAACTGTCGGGGAATAAAGTGGCAAAATCTGTTGCAGTGATAATTACGGAGATGGTGAGAGGAACCCCGTTTCTGATTCTTTTGTTTGTAGTATTTTATGCACTGCCTGAATTGCTGAAGATGATTCACATCAATATGGATGGGGTGGGGAAACTTACCTATCTTTTCATTACGTTGACGCTTTTCAGCGGCTCCAGACTGGCAGAGGTTTTCCGGTCAGCATATGAAGCGGTAGACTCTACACAGATGGAGGCCGCAGTGAGTTGCGGGCTTTCCGGATTTCAGGCATTTTATCGTATTATACTTCCCCAGGCTTTTTACATAGCACTTCCGAATCTCGGGAATTCGCTGCTGGCGGTACTTATGGAAACTTCTTTGGGTTATACGATTGGTCTGGTGGACATCATGGGCAAGGCCAAACTGATCAATAGTTTTTCTTACAGCACATATACGCTGGAAATATATCTGGCGGTGGCATTGATTTACTGGTTTTTATCTTTTTTAATAGACAGATTGTTTGGAGCTATGGAGCAGACTGCAGGAAAGCCTTATAAAATGGTTACGGACAGTGGGAAAGGAGAGAAAACATGAAATACAGTGTTGCATTTATCAGAGAAAATTTTCTGTTTATCTTAGGCGGGATTCCGGTATCTCTGGAAGTGGTAGCAGTGGCACTTCTGATCTCCACACCGCTTGGATTTATGCTGGCACTATTGCGCAATAAGAAAATACCGGTGATCGATCAGCTTCTGGCATTATATGTTTCTTTCATGCGAGGAACACCGCTTATCGTACAGATATTCATTATGTACAGCGGCGGTCCCCGTTTCCTCAATGCGCTGGTAAAACAAATGGGACTGGAAATAGATGTATTTGGTGTGAATCCCATCCACTATGCTTTTGCAGTATTCAGCATCAACAGTACAGCATTCATGTGTGAAGTATTTCGTTCTGCACTGGCAAGCGTCGGGAAGGAACAGATGGAGGCAGCGGTTTCGGTAGGATTGACCAAAGCACAGGCTTACAGGAGAATTATTTTACCGCAGGCAATGGTCAGTGCAATTCCTAATATTTGCAATAATACATTGAAACTGTTCAAAAATACTTCATTGGTTTATGTCATGTCCATTATGGATATTACCGGACGCGCAAAATATGCGGCAGGAGAAGGATATAATTATATTGAAGCATATACAATGATATTTATTGTGTACATTGTGATCTGCCTGTTAATGGAAAGAGGATTTGCGATGCTTGAGGACCGCCTGAAAGTATTCCGCAAGCCATTGGCCGCCTGATCGAGGGAAAGAGAGGAAACAAGATGATAGAGATAAGCCATGTAAAAAAGAGTTTTGGAGATAATTGTGTCATTAAAGATGTAAATCTGAGAATGAAAAAAGGAGACGTGGTAGTCATTCTCGGGCCGAGCGGTTCGGGAAAAACAACTTTTTTAAGATGCCTGAATTTCCTGGAAAAGGCAGATGCCGGTTCCATGGTGCTGGGAGACATGGCGGTGGATTTTGCAGAGGCAACCAAAGAGGATATTTTGCAGGTAAGGAAGAAAACGGCATTTGTATTTCAAAATTATGCTCTTTTCCGCAATAAAACGGTGATTCAGAATGTGATGGAAGGTCTGGTGATCGGTCGTAAGATGCCGAAAAAGGAAGCCAGAAAAATAGCGGAAAACGCGTTGACCAAGGTGGGACTTGCAAACCGGCTGGAGTATTATCCCTCTCAGTTATCCGGAGGACAGCAACAGAGAGTTGGAATTGCCAGAGCCATTGCATTAAACCCGGAAGTCATTTTGTTTGACGAGCCGACTTCTGCATTGGATCCGGAACTGATCGGTGAAGTATTATCCATTATGAAACAACTTGCGGAAGAGGGCGCGACCATGATTGTGGTCACTCACGAAATGTCGTTTGCCAGAGAAGTGGCAACACATGTTATTTTCATGGACGGCGGCTATATTATAGAAGAAGGAACACCTGAGGAAATCTTTGCCGGGGCAACACAGGAACGTACCAGAGCCTTTTTAAAGCGCATCACACAGCAGAAGGGGTAAAGGAGGCAAAAAGCGAATGGAACTACTGATCAGCGGTGGACAGGTTCTTTTGGATGGAGGGCTTCAGAAATGCGATATAGGAATTGAAAAGGGACGGATTGTGTCCCTGCAAAAATCCGGGCAGGCGAAGCCGGACCAATATGATCGGGTCATTGATGCTGCCGGAAAGTATGTGCTACCGGGAAGCATTGATACACATGTACATATACGTGCACCGGGAGGCGATCACAGAGAGACTTTCCTTACAGGTACCATGGCGGCAGCAGCCGGTGGAACAACCATGATCATGGAGCAGCCAATCTGTAATCCGACACCCTACAACAGAGAGAATCTGGAGTACAGGAATTCTTTTGCCGGCAAAGAGGCAGTGGTAGATTATGGCTTTTACGGGGCAGCGGGATGTGAATATCCTGAAAAAATAGACGAACTGAAAGATTCAGGGATTCTGGCGTATAAAACATTTCTCCAGGGACCGGTACCCGGAAGAGAAGCAGAATTTACCAATCTGTTTATGGATGATGATGCAAAACTGTTTCGTGGAATGATGGATGTGGCAAAGACAGGAAAAGCATTGATGATTCATGCGGAGAATCATAAGGTGATCGGCGTGCTGGAACAGGAACTCCGCCGTCAGGGCAGGACGACGGGAATAGCCCATGTGAGGTCAAGACCTGATTTCACAGAAACAGAGACAATTCGAAAGATTATTTCTTTTGCGGAAGTCACAGGAACCAGGTTGATCTTTGCCCATGTCTCTACAGCAGAAGCAATGGAGGATATCCGCAGGGCAAAACTTTCCGGCATGGAGGTATATTGTGAGACCTGTGTGCACTATCTGACATTGACGCAGAAAGCACTGGAACAGTTCGGACCTTTTGCAAAGTGTAATCCGCCGGTGAGAGATCCGGAGAATCAGAAAGGACTGTGGCAGTTTTGTAATGACGGTTATACGGTTGACGCTATCGGAAGTGATCATTCTCCGTTTCTATATCATGAAAAAGCGGATTTCGCAGAGGACATTTTCAAGGCACCGCCGGGACTTGTGGGAATAGACCTACGGGTTCCCCTGATGCTGGATGCCGTACTCCGGGGCAAAAGCACCTTGGAGAACATGGTGGAACTGCTGAGTCTGCGGCCGGCGAAAATGCTGGGAATCCAGGACAGAAAGGGCAGGATTGCCCTTGGACAGGATGCAGATCTTTTGATTTTTGACAAAAGGGGAAAGACTCTGGTGGATCGGAATAAAAGCTATTCCAGATCAGCGGAAAGCCAGATGGTATATCAGGGACAGACTCTGAAGGGAAGCATTGACAAGACATTGGTCCGCGGAAAAATCGTTGCAGAGTGCGGAAAAGTAAATCCGGAAAATGCCGGATACGGACAATGGATCCGACCGGAAAATGCGAGGTAGAAGAGCATGAAAATTACGAAGGTGGAGATTAAGAAATTAAATATCAGTGATGTCTGGACCCCGGTCATCTGCAGAATATATACGGATGAAGGAATCTATGGTGATGGCGAAGCCGCATTGGCATTCGGCGTCGGAGCCACGGGAGTCTACGGAATCCTGCAGGATTACGCAAAACAGATCATTGGAATGGATCCGATGTGTAATGAACTGATCTGGGACAAACTGTATCGATATACCTTCTGGGGGCAGGCGGGAGGTGCTGTAATATGGGGAGCAATCTCAGCTATCGATATTGCCCTGTGGGATATTAAGGGCAAAAAGCTACAGGTTCCCCTGCATGTGCTCCTGGGAGGAAAAAGACGTGACAGTGTGCGGTGTTATGCGAGCCAGCTTCAGATGGGATGGGAGCCGGTATTTCATGCGCTGGCCACGACACAGGAATATGTAGATGCTGCGAAGAAGGTTGTTGCAGAAGGTTATGACGCACTTAAGGTAAATTTTTTTGTATATGACCGGGATGGACGCAGATTTGCAAAAGAGGAAATGAAAGGTGTGTTGTCTGCCTGTTATATGGATCTTTTAGAGGAGAGAATTGCAGCGGTGCGGGAAGCAGTGGGACCGGGAATCGATATTATTATGGAAAACCATGCCAATATGGATGCGGTTTCTGCAGTGCAGGTAGCCACAATGGCAGAAAAGTATGGAATCTTCTTTTTTGAAGAGCCGGCAACACCAAATGCGGCCATGAATAAGGTGATTAGTGAGAAAATACATATTCCAATCGCTCAGGGAGAGCGGATTTTTACCCGATGGCAGTTTGCTCCCTACTTTGAAAATCGCTCTGTTCAGATTATCCAGCCGGATATCGGAAACTGCGGAGGACTTACGGAGGCAAAAAAGATCTGTGATATGGCAAATGTCTATGATGTGTCTGTGCAGGCGCATGTCTGTGCGTCTCCGCTATCCACGGCAGTGGCACTGCACCTGGAGAGTGTAATTCCCAATTTTATTATTCACGAGCACCACAGAAACTGTCTGTATCCTCATAATCAGAAATTGTGTACGATGGATTATCAGCCGGTGAATGGTAGAATGATGATTCCTGATGGCGTGGGAATCGGCTGCGAATTTACGGAAGAAACCATGCATATGGAAAACAGCCAGACGACTGTGGTACAGTAATCTGACTGCTCTCCGGAAAAATAAGAATCCGTTAGTCTGCCTTTTGGGAAAGATAGTTGCGGAAGTCTGACAGGATCTGATCCAGATCACTGGAAAAAATATCAAGACCGACACCATAGAAGTCAGGGAGAGCAATATTGCGCTCTTTGGCTTCTTTTTCAATCTCTTCGATAAAAATGCCTTTCCCGGGAATAAGCTCGCGGTCAATTTCCTTGGGACGTCCGCCGCCGTTTTTGTAGAAATTGGTATAGTTGACACCGCAGGTAGGGGAACCGTCACAGCCCACAATGCTGATGATTTTATAACCGACCATCTGATAGTTTTCTATGTAATCGACAATGAACCGGGCCTGCTCCCTGCAGAACCGCCGGTAGCCGGCGCTGTCAAATACGTTTTTGCCGCCCCAGTAGCGGTTGCTTCCGAAGTGGAGCATTTCCGTACAGGGAAGCTGTACGACACCCAGATCGTATTTCTGGATCGTGTCTATGATCCCGGAATGAACGCCGCTGTAACGGGCACGCTCCAATACCTTACTGTTGGAGTTGAGAAGACAGTGACAGACAAAAATGATCTTTTTGCTGCGTTCATCCTCCAGCATTTCCATGGATCCTGAATATGTAATACCTTCTTCTTTCATAACGACTCCTTTCTGTCCTGACAGGGACAAAAAAGGCGCATCCTCTTTGGAATGCGCCATTGCATACATATTGTTATTGCATATATTTTACCATTAAAAAAACGGAAGTCAATGGTATTTACCACAGAATGATAAAAAATATTAAAAAGTTATTGACAAATAGTATTTGCAGGGTATAATGAGTTTATATTCAATCGGATACAGAACAGACAAAGAAGTCACAGCACAGAAAGTGCGTGGCTTTTTTTGTTGCCGGAAACAGGATTGGATACCAGAAAGCTGGATCTTAGAGAAAAAGTGAAACGGAGGAAGAGATTATGAAAAAATTAGTGGCGGTATTATTGACAGCAACCATGTGCTTTTCACTGGCAGCATGTGGTTCAGAGACTGGAGGAACTGCGGAAGCAACCACGACCGTACAGGCAAGTGTGGCAGAGTCCACAGCAGAGACAACGTCTGCAGCCACAAGAACGGGAAAGACCGATGCGGCAGAATATGAATATGAAGTAGGCCCGGCAATTCAGGAGATTCTGGACAAAGGGAAGCTGGTTGTAGGCATTGATTCCGGATATGTTCCGTTTTGCTTTACCGATCCGGCAACCGGGGAATCTTATGGTGTTAATGTTACGGTTGCCAGGAAAGTTGCAGAGGTACTTGGCGTAGAATGCGATATTGTTTCTGAGACGTTCTCCGCAGTATTGTCAGATTTGTCTGTA
Organism: uncultured Acetatifactor sp.; assembly: GCA_934394815.1. Lineage (GTDB taxonomy): Bacteria > Bacillota > Clostridia > Lachnospirales > Lachnospiraceae > Acetatifactor. The sequence goes on from CAKRRD010000014.1 coordinate 29,338, forward strand.
GACAAGATTGATCTGGTAGCTGCAATGGTAACTGTTACCGAAGAGAGATCACAGATCATGGATTTCACAGAGCCGCTTTATCAGGATAAGGATTATATTTTAGTCAGAACAGAGGATGCGGATAAATATACGTCCAAAGAGGCACTGGCCGGTGCAATTGTCGTGGCCAACAACGGCTCAGTACAGTATACTCACGCCCAGGAACTGGAAAATGTCAACCTGATTGCAACGGATAGTACGGCAGATGCTGCACTTCAGGTCGTAACAGGAACTGCAGATGCCATGGTGACCAACGATGCAAACGGCCGTCTGTATGAAATCGGCTATGCCGGAAAACTGACCATGGTCAAGGAAGTGCAGTGGGAGAACAGTGATGCCTCTCTGGCGGTCAACAAGGGAGATGAAGATCTGTGTGCACTGGTGAACCAGATTATTGAGAAGGAAATTCAGCCTTCTGTAGATCAGATGCTGGATGAGGAGACACAGCGTGGTGTAGAGATGCTTGGGATTGGCCAGTAATGGATGACAAAAGCAGCATAAGAGAAAAATGGGAGGACAACATTATGAAAAAATTGACAGCAGCATTATTGGCAGCAGCCATGTGTTTTTCACTTGTTGCATACGGTTCCGAAAAGGACGCTGATACCCCCGCATCCACAACGGCAGTGACCGGGACAGCAGAAGCAGCGACAACAGTGGAAGCAACATCCACTACCGGAAAGGGAAGTACGGAAAACGCAGAATATGAATATGAAATCGGTCCTGCCATTCAGGAGATCCAGAGCCGGGGAAAGCTGATCGTAGGTATTGACTCCGGATATGTTCCCTTCTGTTATACGGATCCCGCAACCGGTGAATCCTACGGTGTCAATGTTCTGGTGGCTCAAAAGGTCGCAGAGGTACTGGGTGTGGAGTGCGAGGTCGTATCTGAGACATTCTCCGCAGTATTGTCGGATCTGTCTGTAGACAAGATCGATCTGGTCGGTGCCATGGTAGTCAACACAGAAGAGAGAGCACAGACGATGGACTTTACCGAATCTCTCAGACAGGGATATGATTACATACTGGTACGCTCCGAGGATGCAGATAAATATACTTCCAAAGAAGCTCTGGCAGGTGCTATTGTAGTGGCAAACAATGGCTCCGTACAGTATAAGCATGCGGAAGAACTGGAAGGTGTTACCCTGATCGCAACAGACAGTACAGCAGATGCAGCGCTGCAGGTAGTGACGGGAACAGCGGATGTGATGGTTACCAGTGATGCCAACGGACTGCTGTATGAGATGGGCTATGCCGGAAAGCTGACGATGGATAAGGATGTAAACTGGGAGAACAGCACAGCATCTCTGGCGGTTGCCAAGGGAGACAGTGATCTGCTGGATCTGGTCAATCAGATTATTGTCAATGAGATCCGCCCGGATGTAGAAAGCCTGATCGAGGAAGAAACTGCACGTGGCGTAGAAATGCTTGGAGTAGGAAAGTAAATCTATATTTCGCGCGGAATTTGAAGATTTCCGGAAGTGATAAAATCGGCTGCCACAGCATACAATGCTTAATAGAAACAAGCATTGGAGGCGGCCGTGTTCGAGAAGCAGAATATACAGGAAACTGTAAAGGAACTGAAAAGTGATGCAGTGAAGGGCCTTACCGATGGTGAGGCCTTTCGTCGTTTGCAGCAAAATGGCAGAAATGAAATGAAGGCTGCGAAGAAAAAGACGAAGCTACAGCTTTTTCTGGAGCAGTTAAAGGATCCGTTGATCTACATATTGCTGATTGCGGCGGTGGTATCCGTCCTTCTGGAGGAAGTCAGCGATGCTGTGATCATCGGCACGGTAGTGCTGGTAAACGCGCTGGTGGGCATGCTTCAGGAGGGAAAAGCACGGAAAGCACTGGAAGCGTTGAAAAAGCTGACCAGCCCCCGGACCATTGTGATCCGGGACGGTATCCGCCGGGAGATTCCGGCGGCGGAACTGGTAACCGGAGATCTGGTGGAGCTGGAGGCGGGAGCGCAGGTACCGGCGGATATCCGCCTGACGAGGAGCGCGAATCTTCAAGTGGAAGAATCCGCCCTTACCGGAGAATCGGCACCGGTGGAAAAGGATGCCCTGTTTCTGGCGGATTGCAGGCAGGAGATCCCATTGGCCGAACGGGTCAATATGGTGTACATGTCCACTGTGGTGACCCATGGCCATGGGGAGGGACTGGTAACAGCCACCGGCATGAATACGGAGATCGGCAGGATCGCTTCCATGATCACGGATACGGAAGACGAAATGACACCGTTACAGAAGCGGCTGGGGGATCTGGGGAAGCTTTTGAGTATTCTGTCTCTGGGAGTATGCGCGGCATTGTTTCTGTTGGCAGTATTCCAGCACAGAAATATTCCCGAAATGCTTCTGGTGGCGATTTCCCTGGCTGTGGCGGCGGTGCCGGAAGGTCTGCCTGCGGTGGTGACAATCTGTCTGGCCCTGTCAGTGACCAGAATGGTCAAGGTACATACGATCATCCGCAGGCTTCCCTCCGTGGAGACGCTGGGAGCGGTAAGCGTGGTCTGCTCGGATAAGACCGGAACCCTGACCCAGAACCGGCTCACAGTGGAGAAATGCTGGTGGTATGACGTACTGGAAGATACGAGTGGCAACAGGAAGAAAGGCATATCCCATGTCCGGCAGGAAATGATACGGGGAATGCTCCTGTGTAATGACGCCTCCCTGCAGGGAGGGCAGCGGATCGGGGATCCCACGGAACTGGCACTGTTAGACTTCGGAGAGAAAATGGGAATGCACCGGGAACGACTGGAAAAGCAATATCCCCGGTATGACGAGGCACCCTTTGATTCGGATCGGAAGATGATGACGACCTATCACAGGACTTTGAAAAACGGTGGTCATAAGGGGAATATAGCCTATACCAAAGGAGCCCCGGATGTGATCGTGCAGCATTGTACCCACATTTTACAGGACGGAAGAAGTGTTCCCATGACATCTGCCCAGCAAAAAAGGATTGGAGAAGTGGTGGAACTGATGAGCTCTCTGGCACTCAGGACACTGGCGGTGGCCCAGAGCGGCGGAACTCCCGGAAGCAGGGAAGAGGGAATGACTTTCCTGGGAATTGTGGGAATGCGGGATCCCGCCAGACCGGAGGCAGCAGAAGCCGTGGAAATCTTCCGGCATGCGGGAGTGACCACGGTGATGATCACGGGGGATCATGTGGATACCGCCTATGCCATTGCCAGACAGCTGGGGATCGCCGGGCATCGCAGCCAGTGCATTACGGGACAGGAGCTGGGCAGGCTGGATGACAATGCTTTTGCCCGGAGGATCCGGGACATCCGGGTATATGCCCGGGTGACTCCGGCCCAGAAGGTACGGATCGTGAAAGGGTTACAGCAAAATGGCGAGATCGTAGCCATGACGGGAGACGGGGTGAACGATGCTCCGTCGCTGAAAGCAGCGGACATCGGTGTGGCTATGGGAAGCGGTGTGGATGTGGCCAAACAGGCGGCGGATATGATTCTGACGGATGACAATTTTGCCACCATCGAGAAAGCCATTGAGGAGGGCAGAGGAGTCTATGAGAATATCCGGAAGTCCGTGATCTTTTTGTTGTCCTCCAATCTGGGAGAACTGATGACCATGTTCGTGGCGGTGGCGCTGGGACTGGCATCTCCCTTAAAATCCAGCCATATTCTGTGGATCAATCTGATCACAGATTCCTTTCCCGCACTGGCGCTGGGAGTGGATAAAAATGACGGGAAAAGCCTGATGCGCTGTCCACCGAGAAAATCTACGGAGAGTCTGTTTGCCCGGGGCGGCATGGCCTGTACGTTACTATACGGAGCCTTGATCACCGGAATCGGACTGGCAGCATTTCTGGTGCTTCCCTGTGGGATACTGGCGGGCAGGGGAGAACTGTCATGGAATCTGGCGGTCTATGTGGAACAGATCCGGGAATTGCTGTCCCAGGAGAGGATTCTGGCAAGATCCCAGACCTATGCTTTCACGGTGTTAGGAATGTGCCAGCTGTATCATGCGGTGGGAATGCGGGATATGCAGAAATCCGTATTTGCCATGAGACCCTGGGACAATCTGCTGATGGTGGCAGCCTGCATCATTGGATTTGTGCTGCAGTTTGCGGTAACGGAAGTGCCGTTTCTTATTGCAGCTTTCGGAACCTCCCATCTGTCGGGACAGGAATGGCTGTTACTAAACGTGCTGGCGGCATTTCCCCTGCTGGCCCATGAGGTGGTGGCGTTGCTGAAAAAGTAAGTACCGACGTATCCAACGAATACCGCGCCGGAAGTTACATGGCTCTGAATAGTCGCAATATTCACAGAAAATTTACATTTTCCTCGCATGGAGTTTATAGTCAATTGTTACAATAAAATTGATAAAAAACTTTCATGGGAGGACAATGTGATGAAAATTATCAGAAAAACAGTGATCGTTATGCTTCTGTGTTTCTTTTTTCTGACCTATGGTGTATTGCCGCAGGTACAGGCCGCAGGTAAAGATGCTCCCGTGATCGTAGTGGCACACCGGGCAGGGGCCAAAGTAGCCCCGGAGAACACGGTGGCGGCATTGGAACAGGCTGTCCGGGACGGCGCCCCCATTGCTGAGATCGATGTACAGCAGCTGGCAGACGGGACACTGATCGTGATGCACGACAGTAATTTTAAGCGGACGGCCGGAGAGGATATCTGCGTATGGGATGCAGAGGCGGAGGATCTTGGAAGCCTGGAAGTGGGAAGCGGTTTTTCGGCGGCATACCGGGGAGAACAGGTTCCGACACTGGAAGAGATGCTTGCCTGTGCCAGAGGCCGGATCACACTAATGATCGAACTGAAATACACCGGTCAGGAAGAGATGCTTGAGGAAGGTGTTCTGACACTGTTAAAAAAATACGATATGGTGGATGAATGTATCATAGGATCCATGAACAGGGGAATTCTGCAGAAAATGAAGGAATTGGAACCGGGCATCGCTACCGTTTTTATTGCCCATGATCTGGAACAGACGGACTATGATCTGGACTATGCCGACAGCTACAGCATTGAAGGGAAAAATCTCACAGTGGCCATGGTGGAGGCTATCCATTACCGGGGAAAATCGGTGTACGGCTGGACCGCCAACAGCTCCGGCGCAATGTTAAAGATTGTAGACTGCGGAGCCGACGGTGTGGTTACGGACGATGTGAGATTATTACAGACTTTTTTGCGAGAACAGGCTTGCCGTAGAGCGTTTGCGAGTGTATACTGATTAGTTGAAAAGAGGGGAAGAATACGGAAGCAGGTTAGTATTTATGAGCAGGATATGGGAATTTTTCGAGAATCTGGATGAATATGTATATGTAGCGGATGCAGAGACTTATGAACTGGTATATATGAATAAGAAGACTTTGCGGAACTACGGGTTTCAAGGCAATGAAGAAATTGCCGGGCTGAAATGCTATGAGATATTGCAGGGGAACTCTTTCCCCTGCGGTATGTGCAATAATAAGCAGCTGAGTCCCGGCTGTTTTAAGGAATGGGAATACTACAATCCCCTGTTGAAGAGAGAACTCAACATCAAGGATACTCTGGTGGAGGAAGACGGCAGAAAATACCGTATGGAGATTGCCATAGACTGTGGTTTCCTGAAGGAAAAAGGGGAGAACTCCGCAGACTACCGTAACATGGAGGCTGCTTTGAATGAGGCCATCCGTGTGGCACTGCGGCAGGAGACCATGGATCAGACCCTGCAGGTGCTGCTGGAGTTCATCGGCAAGACACTGGAAGCGGAGCGGGTCTATATATTTGAAAGAGATGACCGCAGATACGACAGCAATACCTATGAATGGGTGGCGAAAGGTGTTTCGCCGGAGAAGGACACCCTCCAGAATCTGCCACCGGAGATCTGCGCCGGATGGTATCAGAAGTTCGATGAGAATATGAATATCGTTACAGAGAATCTGGAAGAGATGAAGGATGTGGATCCCCAGATGTACGAGGTTCTTGCAAGACAGAATATCCATTCTCTGGTGGTGATTCCGCTCTACGATGATGGTAAAGTGATCGGCTTCTACGGAGTAGACAACCCACCGGCCAGATATTTTAACTTTGTCTCGGAAATGCTTCAGATCGTGGGACACTTTATCGTATCTTCCCTGAAACAGAGGAATCTGGTGCGGGAACTGGAAGTGATGAGCTATTCGGATCCCCTGACCACTCTGGGGAACCGTTATGCCATGGAACGATATCTGGAACAGACAGATCACACAGAACCCATCGGTGTGGTCTATTGTGATATCACGGGGTTAAAACGTGTCAATGACAGCGAGGGACATTCTGCCGGGGACCGGCTGATCAGAAGATGCTGTGAGTGCCTGAAACGGGTATTCGCGGGAAAAGGACTATTCCGTATCGGCGGAGATGAACTGGTTGTTCTGTGTACCGGAATCGAGGAAAAGGAACTCTACCGCAAGGTGGAAGAACTGAAGGCGGAACTGGCCGCCAGCAATGCTGCGATGGCGGTAGGAGCGGCAGTGAATACGCTGGAAGAAGTGGGGAAGGATCATCTGTTGACGGAGCCCGAGAGACGGATGTATCAGGATAAGGCGGAATATTACCACAATACCGGTCTCGACCGTAGAAGAGTCTGAGCCAGCCCCGAAATGCTGTTTTCTAAAAGTTATATGTTGAGAATTTCTATCAGGCAGTTCCCTTGACGGGAACTGCTTTTTTCTATATTATTTACATGTAGGTTAGCTACGACTAACTTAATGCTTTCGGATATTGGGAGGTGAATGTTGATTGAGTCAGGAAACATGGGAGATCCTGTGCGGAATGCGAGCAGATAATGTGGAATTGCAGCTTGCTTTGCAATGTGCACCGTTGATCACGGGACTGAAAGTCTCCAATCTGCTGACGATTTCGCCCAAAGCTTTTCCGCAGGTGGAAAAGATCATAGGGGGCAGCGTGCTTTCCATGTATCCTTTATTGGAGACAGAGGAAAAAATGGCAATACTGTTATACCGGAAAGAGCGTCTGGAAAAGTATCTGGAAATGTCACAGGTACAGAAACTGCTGCAGGAGGCGGGCTATATATCCCGTCAGCTGGAAGACATTTTACCGGTCTTTTGTAAACGCTATGAGACCTATGCGGAGAGAGGAAAGCCATTTCCCCATGAACTGGGACTATTGTTAGGGTATCCTCCGGAAGATGTGGAAGGGTTCATCAGACATCAGGGGAGGAACAGTCTCTGTACCGGCTACTGGAAGGTGTATGCGGACAAAGAAGGAAAGCAGAGACTTTTTGAAAAATATGAATATGCCAGGGAAAATTTGATCCAGCTGTTACATTTTGGGTTGAAGATGACAGAAATCATAGATATCTGCGGAGGTACCGCGGCATAGAAAAAGCACAGAAAGTGCAAAAAAGAGGAGGATTATCATATGGATAAGATTTATGTAGTATTCTGGACACAGGGCGGTAACACTCAGGCTATGGCAGAAGCCATCGGCGAGGGAATCCGGGAAGCAGGAAAGGAAGCGGAGGTAGTATTTGTCACGGGAGCAAACCTTGACGAACTGAAGGCTGCACCGAAGTTTGCACTGGGATGCCCCGCTATGGGAGCAGAAGTTCTGGAGGAGTCCGAGATGGAGCCTTTTGTATGTGATGTGGAAGGCTTTGCGTCCGGCAAAAAGATCGCACTGTTCGGCTCTTACGGCTGGGGAGATGGTGAATGGATGAGAGACTGGACCACCCGTATGGAAGCAGCTGGTGCTGCCGTATTGAACGGAGAGGGTCTGATTTGTCACGAGACACCGGACGAGGACGGTCTGGCTGAGTGCAGAGAACTGGGCAGACAGCTGGCAAATGCATAAGAATATCTGGAAGTAAAATAAGACGATACATAACAAAAGCTTCACTCTCCGTCGGAGAGTGAAGCTTTTGTTATGCTGAGGATCAGGCATCCTTGTCACCGCTCAGATAATAGCGTTCCAATGCCACAGTCTCGGGAACCGGGATATTGCCGTTCCGCAGCTTCCTGGTCAGTACATCCAGATGGTGCAGACCCTGTGCCACTTTGATCTTACGGCGATCTAACAGTTCGCTGTACAACGGGTTCTGGGCCAGTGTATTACAGATATCCGCCGGGAACGGGCAGTAAGTGAACATGATCTGACGGGCGACTTTGTTCAGTCTCGGAGATCCGGCACCTTCGAACAGCACCCAGATCATATAATCTCTTACGAACATTTCCTTGAAACTGTTCTTCGCACGCTGCAGGCTGGATTTTACCTTTTCCTTGGCTTCCGTGCTCAGATCATGATTCTTGCGGTAGAACTGGATATAATCAAAATATTCACTGGTCAGGGAACGGATGGAGACATCGTTCCAGCGGTTGCCCTGGACTCTCTTACACAGTTCCCAACGGAACTCGCCGGTCAGGTGGGTAAAGGTGGTCTTCAGATCTTCCAGATGGAAGATGGAGAATACCATACGTCCGGGGCTGTTGCGGCGCTTGCCTTCGATCTCCTGCCACATGACACCACGGATACCTACATTGGGCATTAGGATGATGTCCGGCAGATATTCCAGATGAATGGTCTCTTTGCCCATGACATCAATGTGTTCCATATCCAGACTTTCCCGATAGAAGGCCGTGTAGTCCACACGGCGGATATCCTCCAGAATCTGGGCAACACGGGACACTGTGACATAGGAACTTTCCAAATCCTTCAGCACATCATCTGCACAGAACAGGGGACAGAAGGTGGTGATCCGTCCGAAGGTGATCTTGTTGACCTGCGGGAACATATTCCGAAGCTCGTAATTGACCTTGGCCATGGCATTGCTTTCCAGCGCCTTGAGCTCCGCATCCGTGATGTTGCCGCCGACCTTCTGCTTATGAATGTAATCGGAATAATCCTGATCGAACTCGTTGCGGCTGGGAGCTTTCCGGCCGCGGAAGATCGCCATCAGCCAGTCGTAAAATGTATAGACACCGATGTCGCTGTGATCGGTCATGTTCTCCGCCAGACGATACAGAGTGACTGCATTTTTCAGACCGGCCAGTTCCTCATCCACATAGCCGAAATACAGGAACATTTTTACCGGCATGGGGATATGAGGCTGCTCCAGTGTCTGGGTGAAGATCAGAGAATAGAGCAGATAAAATTCTTCTGTAAGCTGTCTGCGCAGAAGAGCAGCCTCCTGATCCTGGGAAGAACGGTCGGAGAGCAGCTTGAATGCATGAACGTGCTGACGGAAGCTGGCCACGGTATCCAGATCGGAACCGGCATAGTCCAGGATCGTATTCAGAGAGCCGGCCAGCCTGCCGAGAATGTCGGAATCTCCGGAAGAGTCTGTATCGGCAGAATCACTGGATTCCAGAAGATCCAGACTGCTCTGGAAACTTTGGGATCTGGAGAGAAACAGTTCATGATCAATGAGAGACAGATCACCGGCTTTGGAAAGCATACGGTGAATGCGGTCATAGACCATCTTGCTGTCGTCATTGTCCTGTCCCAGCTTATAGAACAGGGAAGTATAAAAATCAAAAAGATCATTACCGGATTCCCGGAAATAGAAAGATTCCACCTGTTGCAGATAATGGAATTGTTCCTCTAAGCTCTGGTAGGTACGCCGGAAATCCAGACTGCCTTTTCGGAGCATACCGATGGACAGATCGGATTCCTGCACCAGGATTCTGTAATTGTCGGAAGCCAGAATCCGGCTCAGTCCCATATAATAGCCGTTCAGCCAGATATCCGGAGAATCGTCTCCGAGGAAGGCATTCAACTCATCGAAATGTTCCAGAGATCTTGCATTTACACGATAGCGGCTGCACAAGGTATTATAAGTGTCGATGTCGTCTGTCAGGGTGCGGTACAGCTCACTGCAGTTTAGTTCGGAGATGGAACTGCGGTTCAACAGAATATTAATCTGACGGAAGCAGGACAGACAGAACAGGCGTGCCACGTCAGGATGCTTTTGCAAAATATCATCCAGAGAATCCAGACTGGTCAGAGGATAGGTCAGAATCGTGGTATCCTCCAGCGTGATATAGCCCAGCAGATGAATCTCGGAACAGATCTCACAGATCCCAATCACATCCCCCTTGCCCAGATGGTAAGAACCACCGGGGTAGGTGACATTCACTTTGCCGTTCGTGATCAGATGTAATGCAGTCATGGGCTGCCCATAGCTATATATTGTTTTCCCCTTCTCCAATACGATTCCAGCCATTCCGATACCTCGTCTTGTCATACAAATATTTATACACATTATACACCATAATACCAACAATTTTCTACTGTACTTTTGATAGAAATGTGATAAAATAAAACTACATATGTGTCACTTTTACATGGATAGACAAAAAAGTGATGTTTTCAGTAGAAAACGGTACGTGGAAAGGTATGTTGGGGTTATGGAACAGAGCAGTGAATACAGAGAACAGTTGCTGGAATCATATAAGCAGGCGGTGAGACCGTTACTTCCTTATCTGCCCTGGCTGCAGCAGAGCGCCGGCAAAAGAGCCAGCTCTCTGTACAGCGGACAGGATATCGGAGCGAACTCTGTGCCGTTTCCGGTATATGACGGAACGCTTTTGAATTTTGTGAGGGAAGCGTCAAAAAGCCCTCTGATGGATCGCAATTATGCCTATGTATACACAAGACACCGGATCCGCACGCATCAGGAGGAACGGAATATTATCCGGAAGGCCGGCTGGAAGGAATGGGATATCCTCAGAGGAATCCTGTCAAAATATGTCCTGGGCGGCAGAACGAAGGGAAATCTGTGGAGTGAGGCGGTATCGGAACAGATTTTTTATCTGGTGCTGAAGCAGATGCAGGAGATCATAGAGTTCTGGGATAAGACACCGGCGGACGGAACGCTTTGAGTGGGGAAAGGCAGGATAGATCCATGGGAGAAAAATCAGTACAGAAAAAGCGATATATTGTAGAGAAGGCCAGAGAAGTATTTGTGGAAAAAGGCTTCAAGAAAGTCACCATGAAGGACATCGTGGAGGCCTGTGACATCAGCCGGGGCGGACTCTATTTGTATTTTGAGAATACCAGCCAGATCTTCATGGAAGTGCTCCGCATGGAGAGCCAAGAGGCGGATGATGTATTTTCCGACAGTATTACGGAGGATGCCACTGCGGCGGATATCCTGCTGTTGTTTTTAAAGGAGCAGAAGAAGGAACTTCTCCGCAAGAAGAACACGCTGACACAGGCGACCTATGAGTTCTATTTTGAAAATGAACTGCCTAAGAAGGACAATATTTTGAAAAAGCAGTTTGATTCCGCGGTAAAGATCATTGAAAAGCTGATCGAGGCGGGTGTGGACAACGGCGAGTTTTTATGCGAGGACTGCGAAGGAACCGCCAGAAATATCATGTTTGTGCTGGAAGGACTGAAGATTTCGGCACAGACTATCGGCGTGACGGCAGAGGCGGTGGATCGTGAGATCCTGTATCTGCTGCGGGGTCTGGGCGTGGAAGAAGAATAAGACAACGGGTGATGATGCTTCAGGGAAGATTTCCTTGGAGCATTTTCGCTGTAAAGAGAGGAAATGGCAAATATGACAGAAAATATCATCAGTATGGAACTCCCGGCGGGAGGTCATCTGGCAATCCGCAGGAACCGGATCTGCCCGGCGGGAGAAACACGGAATTTACGCCGGATCAGTCTGGTCTCCGGTATCCACGGAGATGAATTGGAAGGACAATATATCTGTTATGAGACGGCGCGGAGAGTAAAAGAGCATCCGGAATATCTGCAGGGAATCGTGGACATCTATCCGGCACTGAATCCGCTGGGGATCGACATGGCCAGCCGGACGGTGCCGCGGCTGAATATGGATATGAACCGGATGTTCCCGGGAAATTCCTCCGGAGATATGATGGAGCGGATCACGGCAGCCGTGGTGGATTCCCTGATCGGATCCGACATTTGTATCGATCTGCATGCCAGCGATATTTTTGTGCGGGAGATTCCACAGGTACGACTCAGTGAGGATTTTGCGGAAGCCCTGCTTCCCTACGCGAAAATGACCAATGCCGACATGATCTGGATGAATGCCACCGCCACGGTGCATGAATCCACCCTGGCTCATTCCCTGAATCTGCTGGGTGTGCCCACGCTGGTGCTGGAGATGGGTCAGGGGCATGATATTCACAGATCCTTCGGCGACCAGATTGTGGACGGTATTTTCCATATCATGAGCGAGATGGGGATCTGGAGCGGACCGGAGCCGAAGGTGCAGGAGCCTGCGGTATCCAGCGACGGCGAGGTGGAATTCATCCGCAGCGAGTCGGACGGTGTGTTCCTGCCGCTGATAGAGCACAATCATTATGTAAAAAAAGGAGATCTGATCGGGGAAGTGGTGAATCCGTATGAAGGTACGGTGAAACAGCAGATCCGCACCGCAAAGGGCGGTCTGCTGTTTACCCTGAGAGCCTATCCGGTGGTCTATGAAGGAGATCTGCTGGCGCGGATCCTGACGGAGTGAGAAAATTATGTTTGAGAGAGATATTTATACCATACATTCAACTTACAGAGAAGACATGCGTATCAAGGGCTTCCAGTTTGGCAAGGGCGAGAAGTCTGCCTGCATCGTGGGAGCGGCCAGAGGCAACGAGATCCAGCAGATGTATATCTGCTCCCAGCTGGTGAAGACGCTGGGGGAACTGGAAAACAACGGCTGTATCAGTGCCGGCAAGCAGATTCTGGTAATCCCCACGATCAACGCCTATTCCGTGAACATCAGCAGACGTTTTTTCGGTGTCAAGGAAGCGGATATCAACCGGAGTTTTCCGGGAAATGATTATGGAGAACCGGCAGATCGCCTGACCAATGCACTGCTTACGGAGATTAAAGATTACGTATACGGCATCCAGTTTACGTCCTTCTACCGACCGGGAGAATTTGTACCTCATGTGCGTATGATGGAGACAGGATACCAGAATGCTTCTCTGGCAAATCTGTTCGGACTTCCCTATGTGGTGGTGCGCAAGCCGATCCCGATTGACACGAAGACATTGAATTATAACTGGCAGGATGAGATGACGGCAGCATTTTCCGTCTATACGAACCAGAACAGCCAGATCGATGAGGCGAGCGCAAGGCAGGCGGTAGCAGCGGTTTTACGATTCTTAAAGCGGATGGGACTGATCCGGTACGAGAGCCATTCCGGCTATATCAGTCATGTATTATATGAAAAGGACTTAAGCGATGTACATACGAACCGGGCGGGAATTTTCCGGGGAAAGGTACATGCGGGAGACGATGTACGCTACGGCAATGAGATGGCAGAGATCATAGATCCTTATGACGGATCCGTGCGGGAGACCATTCTGGCACCTACGGACGGCATTGTATTTTTCGCCCACACGGAGGCACTGATCTGCGAGAAGGACATTGCCTACCGGCTGATCCACAGACTGCACGAATGACGAACCGCTCAAAAAGGCAGGTAAAATCTATCTAAATTTGTTGTTTTCTGCTATTGTGGGAAAAATAAGTATGTTGTATAGTTATAGTTACATAGTAAATGTAAATTATTTTCGGAGGAGAGACATGGGCAACGTAAGACGTATCTATGTAGAGAAAAAAGAGCCTTATGCCGTCAAGGCAAAAGAACTGCACGACGAACTGAAAAACTATCTGGGCATCGATGTGGCGAAGGTTCGTGAATTTATCCGCTATGACGTGGAGAATATTTCGGATGAGGTATTTGCAAGAGCCTGCAAGACCGTATTTTCCGAGCCTCCCGTAGATGATCTGTATGAGGAAACGATAGAGATCCCTGCGGATGCAAGAGTATTTTCCGTAGAGTTCCTTCCAGGACAGTTCGATCAGAGAGCGGATTCCGCAGTACAGTGCGTGAAGTTCCTCAAGGAGGATGAAGATCCCGTCATCCGCACCGCTGTGACTTATATGATCGAAGGACAGGTGTCCGACGAGGAATTTTCCAAGATCAAATCTTACTGTATCAACCCTGTGGATTCCAGAGAGACCGGCATGGTGAAGCCGGATACTCTGATCACAGTGTATGACGATCCCGCTGATGTTGCTGTTTTTGACGGCTTCAGAGATATGGAGGAGAGCAGATTAAAGGCTCTGTATGAATCTCTGGGACTTGCCATGACTTTCAAAGATTTCCTGCATATCCAGAAATATTTCCATGATGATGAGAAGAGAGATCCTTCCATGACGGAGATCCGTGTGCTGGATACCTATTGGTCCGATCACTGCCGTCATACCACATTTTCCACCGAACTGACCGACGTGGAATTCGGCGAAGGCTATTACCGTTCTCCTCTGGAGACCACTTACCAGAGCTATCTGGATACCAGAGAAGAGATATTCCAGGGCAGAGAGGACAAGTTCGTCTGCCTGATGGATCTGGCACTGATGGCCATGCGGAAGCTGAAAAAAGACGGCAGGCTGGATGACATGGAAGAATCCGATGAGATCAATGCCTGCTCCGTAGTGGTTCCCGTGGAGATGGATTACGGCGACCATAGAGAGACCGAGGAGTGGCTGGTATTTTTCAAAAACGAGACCCACAACCATCCTACAGAGATCGAGCCTTTCGGTGGTGCTGCCACCTGTCTGGGCGGTGCCATCCGTGATCCCCTGTCCGGCCGTGGCTATGTATATCAGGCAATGCGTGTCACCGGTGCTGCGGATCCTACCGTTCCTGTATCCGAGACTCTGCACGGCAAGCTCTCCCAGAAGAAGCTGGTAAGAGGCGCAGCCAGTGGCTATTCCTCTTATGGTAACCAGATCGGTCTGGCTACCGGCTTTGTAAAAGAGATCTATCATCCCTCTTACGTGGCAAAGCGTATGGAGATCGGTGCCGTTATGGGCGCTGCTCCCCGCAGAAATGTCATCCGTGAGACCTCCGATCCCGGCGACATCATTATTCTGCTGGGCGGACGTACCGGCCGTGACGGCTGCGGTGGTGCTACCGGATCCTCCAAGGTACATACCGATACCTCCATCGAGACCTGTGGTGCCGAGGTACAGAAGGGTAATGCACCTACCGAGCGTAAGATCCAGAGACTGTTCCGCCGTGAGGAAGTCAGCCGCCTGATCAAGAAGTGTAACGACTTCGGTGCCGGCGGTGTCTCCGTTGCCATCGGTGAGCTGGCAGACGGCCTGACCGTAGATCTGGACAAGGTACCCAAGAAATACGCCGGACTGGACGGCACGGAACTTGCCATCTCTGAGTCCCAGGAGCGTATGGCAGTGGTTGTAGATCCCAAGGATGTGGATACTTTCTTAGGCTATGCCCAGGAAGAGAACTTAGAGGCTGTTCCCGTGGCGGTAGTTACCGAGGAGCCGAGACTGGTACTGAACTGGAGAGGCAAGCCTATCGTAGATCTGAAGAGAGCTTTCTTAGATACCAACGGCGCACACCAGGAGACCAGAGTAAAGGTAGATATTCCTTCCGAAGAAGAGAATTATTTCGATAAATGGGCGGTTCCCGCAGTAGGCGAGAAGCTGGAAGAGGGAGATGTGAAGGGTGCCTGGGTGGCACTGTTAAATGATCTTAATGTATGTTCCCAGAAGGGTCTGGTGGAGATGTTCGACTCCTCCATCGGTGCCGGCAGCGTACTGATGCCTTACGGCGGAAAATATCAGCTGACCGAGACCCAGACCATGGTAGCAAAGCTGCCCGTGCTGGAAGGCAAGACCGATACCGTGACCATGATGAGTTACGGCTTCGATCCTTATCTGTCTTCCTGGAGCCCTTATCACGGAGCTGTCTATGCAGTGACAGAGTCCATGGCGAAGATCGTGGCTTCCGGCGGTGATTTCAGCAAGATCCGTTTCACCTTCCAGGAGTATTTCCGCAGAATGACCAGTGATCCCGAGCGTTGGAGCCAGCCTTTTGCGGCACTCTTAGGTGCCTACGATGCACAGATCGGTTTCGGTCTGCCCTCCATCGGCGGTAAGGATAGTATGTCCGGTACCTTCAATGACATTGACGTGCCTCCCACACTGGTATCCTTTGCAGTGGATGTGGCAAAATCCGGTGACATCATTACTCCGGAACTGAAGACCCCAGGCAACAAGCTGGTGCGCTTCTCTATTGACAAAGACGATTTCGACATTCCCATGTATGAGAATGTGGCAGAATTATACAGCAAGATCCATGAACTGACCGAAAACGGCACTATCGTATCCGCTTACGCTCTGGATTCCAAGGGTGTGGCAGCAGCCGTAGCCAAGATGGCTTTCGGTAACAAGCTGGGCGTGAAGATCGACGATGAGGTAACTACTGACGATCTGTTTGACAACGGACTGGGCGATATTCTGGCAGAGATCCCCGCAGACAGGATGGCTGTACTGGAAGAGAAGGAACTGGATTACACCGTAATCGGTACGGTGACTGAGGAGCCTGCGTTCGTATACGGCGATGTGGAGATCACCATGGAGGAGGCACTTGCTTCCTGGACCTCCAAACTGGAGAAGGTATTCCCCACCAAGGCTGTGAAGGGTACCGAGGCTGTGAACAGCGATGTCTACAAGGCAGACAGCATCTATGTATGCAGGCATAAGATCGCAAAGCCCACCGTATTCATTCCGGTATTCCCCGGAACCAACTGCGAGTACGACAGCACCAAGGCATTTGAGCGTGCCGGAGCCCATGTGGAGACGAGAGTGTTCCGCAACCTGACCGCAGAGGATATCAGAGAATCCGTAGAGGAATTCGAGAAGTCCATCGCACAGGCGCAGATCATCATGTTCCCCGGCGGCTTCTCAGCAGGTGATGAGCCCGACGGCAGTGCGAAGTTCTTCGCAACAGCGTTCCAGAATGAGAAACTGAAGGAAGCTGTCATGAAGCTGTTAAATGAGAGAGACGGTCTGGCACTGGGCATCTGTAACGGATTCCAGGCACTGATCAAGCTGGGACTGGTTCCCTACGGCGAGATCACCGGTCAGAAGGAGGATTCTCCTACCCTGACCTTCAATACCATTAACCGTCATATCTCCAAGATGGTATACACCAAGGTTGTATCCAATAAGTCTCCCTGGTTACAGGGCGCTACGCTGGGTGCTACCTATTGCAACCCCGCATCCCACGGAGAGGGCCGCTTCGTAGCACCGAAGGAGTGGATCGACAAACTCTTTGCGAACGGACAGGTCGCTACCCAGTACGCTGACCAGAACGGCAATGTATCCATGGACGAAGAGTACAACATCAACGGATCCTACTGTGCAATCGAAGGCATCACCTCCCCCGACGGCAGATGCTTCGGTAAGATGGCACACTCCGAGAGAAGAGATACCGCGGTAGCCATGAATATCTACGGTGAGCAGGATATGAAGATCTTCGAGTCCGGCGTGCAGTACTTTAAATAAATGGAAAGTTAGTGGAATATCCCCGTAGCCCGCGCTGGGGATAAGGACAGCAGACCCGCTCTCGCTTCAAAGCAGAGCGTAGCGGTACATAAGCGAGGACAGTACCCTCGCTAAGTACCGACGTCTGCTTAGAGTCTGCTGTCCTTACCCCCAACGTGGGCTACTGGTTTCTTGAAAAAATCCAAAATGATAAAGTTAGCATAGCTACGAGCCATGCTAAGTCAAACTCAAAACAGGTCTCTGTGGTGAAACTGCCAGAGTCCTGTTTTTTTGAACCGCTGTACATACTAAATTCTGTTTTTCGACTTTCACACATGTATTTTTCTGGTTATAGTACATACCAAATTCTTTATTTTGGCTTTGACACATGTATTTCTCAGACTATAGTACATACCAAATTCTTTATTTTGACTTTTGCACATGTATTTTTCTGGTTATAGTACATACTAAAAATCGCTTTTTGATTTTCGCGCATGTATTTTTTGATTCAAGCAGTATCCTACAAGCAAAAACTCCAACATGCCGAATACATTATTCCACCTGTTGGAGTTACATTTGCTAATATTTATTCCACTAACTTTCTATTTACAACCTCCCTGTGCTGATAGTACCACTTGTAAAGTCTTGTCAGAATCGGTATAATATAGGTAAATTGGGAGGTAAATATATGCTGCTTACATTAGTACCGCTTTTTGATGAAAATATGGCCGTTTGTGCGTACTCCTTTTTTACCCAGAGAGAGAATTTTCTGTTGAATCCTCTGCTGCTTGGGACAGCACAGTTCGATGGGGCATCCCAGATCACGGGACTGGAGCTGATCCAGAAGATGGGAATTGCTACCCTGTCCCAGGGGAAAGAGATCTTTGTACCGATCAGCAATATCTCTATCTTTGCGGATATTCCGGAACAGTGCGATGCACCCCATAACAAGATCGTGCTTCTGATCGACAATACGATCCCACCTATCGAGATGTATGTGAACCGCCTGAAGGAACTGAAACAGGAAGGCTATAAGCTGGCCATCCGCAAACTGGCTGTCAGTGATTTTGAGAATTACCGAGAAGTTCTGAAACTGATGGACTATGTTCTTTTGAATAACCGTAAGATTGCCATTGATAAGGCCAAGATTTATTTTGGCAAGCTGTTCCCGAACATCAGTCTCTGTGCCGGTAATATTGATACCATGGAAGAGTTCGAACGCTTGAAGGAAACCGGTGGCTACCGTCTGTACGAAGGTAAGTTCTACCGGGTACCCATTACCAAGGGACAGACCGATGTGGTACCTTTGAAGGGCAATTATATCGACCTGTTGAATATTGTGAACAGCCCCGACTTCGAACTGACCACGGCAGCGGATATTATCGGACGCGATACGGCACTTACCATTGATCTGTTGAAGATGGTACAGCCGCTGGCAGTGAATTCCGAGATTACTTCCATTCGACATGCCGCAGCCATGCTGGGACAGCGGGAATTGAAGAAATGGATTAACACCGCCGTAGCCAATGCCCTGTATGCCGACAAGCCCAACGAAGTTACCAGACTGTCACTGCTTCGTGCGAAATTTGCGGAGAATCTGGCAGAAGCCTTCGGCCTGAAAGCACAGAAAGACGAGCTGTTCCTGATGGGATTGTTCTCTGTTCTGGATGTGATCCTCGAGAAGCCTATGGCAGAGGCTCTGAAGGTAGTCCATGTGGCAGGCGAGATCAGCAATGCCCTGATCTATCGGATTGGTGTGCTGGCACCGGTGTACGAATTCATGCTCCAGTATGAGACTGCCAACTGGGCAGAGGTATCCAGACAGATGCTGTTGAAGAACATTGATATGGATGCCGTATACGATGCTTATGTATCGGCACTGAAGTGGTATTGCACCGTCAGATAACCATAGGAAATTGTATTAAAAAATATACTTGTATTTTGTATACATTTATGTTATTTTCTTCAAGAACTTGTAATTATATCCTCTATAAATGGGGAGGAATAGTAGCAAAGGCGCAAACAGCGCGGAAAGGAAATTTCATATGAAAAAGAACAAGACACTTGAGATGGTACAGTTGGCCGTACTCATCGCTATTATGCTGATCCTGGCGTTTACACCGCTTGGATATCTGCGTATCGGACCGTTAGCAATCTCCCTGATGACCATTCCCGTAGTTATCGGTGCAATGATCTTAGGTTCTACAGGCGGAGCCGTACTGGGACTGGTATTTGGACTGACCAGTTTTTACCAGTGTTTCGCAGGAGATCCTTTTGGAGCAGCCCTGGTAGCTATGAATCCGTTCTTTACTTTTCTGGTATGTATCCCCACCAGAACTCTGATGGGATGGTTGTCCGGCGTGATTTTCAAGGCACTGTGGAAGATCGACAAGACGAAGACCGTATCCTACTTTGTGACCGGTCTGCTGGGAGCATTTATGAACACCCTGTTCTTCATGTCCACTCTGATGATCTGCTTCGGTCATACTGAGTATCTGCAGAGCATGAATGCAACCGGAGCCAATCTGTTTATGTTTGCTGTGGCATTCTGCGGTATCAACGGAGCACTGGAGATGCCTATGAGCTGTGTAGTAGGTGGTGGCGTTGCCAAGGCTGTCAGCGTAGCATTGAAGAAAAATGCAGCGATCAAAGAGCAGTAAGCGTATCTGAGATTTGCAGGAATGAAAAATAAATAGCAAAGAAGATAAGTCCCCGGGAGTATGACGAAACGTCATGGCCCGGGGGTTTTGTTTTATTAAGGTAATTAATTTATTCAAGAAATTGCCATATTGCCGGATGGTTTGAAAAATGCAGACGTTTTACACTTAACGTGCCGGCAATATGTCACGGCACGGAATCGCCGCATGGGATTACAGGGAAGCCCACAGCACCCGCAGGGCATCTGCTGTGGCAGCAACATTTCCTTGGATCATGGGAGCGGAGCCGCCGCCCCTAGCCTGAAGGTCACACCGCATGCGGGTGGCCAGTTCCTGACAGTTACAGGAGGAACTGCCCACGATAAAGCGGTAACCGTTCGCATCGTTCCCGGCAAAGATGCCGCAGTAGCCGGAATATTTTTCGGTCAGGGAATTCACAGCATTGCGCAGGGCAATGGTATCCAGTTCGCCGACGAAGAGAAGTACATGGTTGTTCTCCTCCGGAGAGGGGAGTGTATTCATCTGTACCTTCAGAAGTTCTGCCTGCAGAGTATTGGCACGCTCTTTTTGCAGTCTGGCATCCTCTCTGGCCCGGACAACGGCATCGGCTACTTCCGGCTGTTTAGCGGACAGCAGGGAAGAGATGGCCCAGACGGAATCCTGTTTTTCAGTATAGTCAGCCAGAGCACGGCCGCCGCAGAGAATATTAATGCGGACACCGCCCCGGTGACTCTGGACATTCACGATTTTGATGAGCCCAATCTGTCCGGTGCTGTCCACGTGAGGGGCACAGCAGGCACAAAGATCCACACCGGGGATCTCCACGATGCGGACATTTTCCGTCAGGGCCAGTTTGCTGCGGTAATTTAAGATCGTCAGTTCTTCGGAGGAAGGCCAGCTGATGTTGACCGGAAGGTTCTGCCAGATGTAGGTGTTAGCCTCCTGCTCGATGCGGCGCAGCTGTTCCAGAGAGACCTCTCCGTTCATATCCAGGGTAACTTCCCTGTCGCTTAAGTGAAAGCCTACATTTTCCAGTCCGAAATGGGAATGCAGTAAGCCGGAGATCATATGCTCTCCGGAGTGCTGCTGCATGAAATCAAACCGACGGTTCCAGTCCACGTGACCGGTGACCGGAGTGCCGACGGGAAGTTCACAGGCCAGTTTATGATACAGGATGCCCTGTCCGATGTTGACGTCCAGTACTTCCAGACCGTTCAGGGTGCCTTTGTCGGCGGACTGACCGCCTTCTTCCGGAAAAAATGCGGAAGCGTCGAGAACGATCCGGTAATATCCTTCTTCTTTGGCGGGGACACATTCGGTCACCACGGCGGTAAAATCCGTCTGGTGGACATTTTCATAATATATCTTACGTGTGCCCTGGGAATTCATTTGTGCATTGCTGATACGATCCATAGATGTCTGTCCAATCTGTTATAATTTTATCCTGTAAACAATACCGGACATTCGATGAAGATACGGCGCTGTTACAGGCCTCTGAATGATGATCCTAAAATAGAAAATACATATCTATTCTATATCAGATCCGGTAGAAAAAGCAATGGAAAATGTAAGCTTTTACAAAGCTTTGGCAGATTCTCCAAGGAGTGTCAAGATTGCGTCAGGGTTTTTTGTGGGTTTTTATACAGGCCGGCTCTATTGCGGCACTCATTTTTTTATGATATAATAAACCGATTATGCAGAAGACCATAACAGAAGCATAAAACGTATCATGAGAGAAACACAAACGTCGCGAAAAGCGGCAGAATGCGAGGAAAGAATGAAGGCATTTTTGATTTTGGAAGATGGCACGGTGTTCGAAGGAACGCACATCGGTGCAGACAAAGAGATCATCAGTGAAATCGTATTTAACACATCCATGGCCGGATATCTGGAGGTACTGACCGACCCGTCCTATGCGGGACAGGCAGTATGTATGACATACCCCCTGATCGGTAACTACGGCATATGTAAGGATGACTGTGAGTCAGAAAGACCCTGGCCGGACGGGTTTATCGTCAGAGAACTTTCCCGTATTCCCAGCAATTTCCGCTGTGACTGCACGATTCAGGAATATCTGGAGGAGAACGGTGTGCCCGGTATCGCAGGAATCGATACCCGTGCATTGACCAAGATCCTGCGTGAGAAGGGTACCATGAACGGCATGATCACCACTAACGAAGCCTATGATCTGGACGAAGTGCTTCCGAAGCTGAAAGCATACACCACAGGTAAGGTTGTGGAAAAGGTGACCTGCAAGGAGAAATATGTGGTAAAGCCCACCACGGATCTGGTGCAGAACGGACCTTTGTCCGGAGCGGCGCGTTTTGATAAGGAAGCCTATGAAAAGGGCGTGAGAGAGCCGAAGCCCGCACTGGTAACGGAACTTTCCGGACAGGGACTGAAGGTGGCTCTGTTAGATCTGGGTGCCAAGAGAAATATCGCCAGATCCCTGGCAGAGAGAGGCTGTGAGGTGACCGTATACCCCGCAGGAACTCCCGCACAGGAGATCATTGATGATAATCCCGACGGTATCATGTTAAGTAACGGACCGGGAGACCCCAAGGAGTGTACCGGTGTGATCGCCGAGATCAAAAAGTTATACGATACCGAGATCCCTATTTTCGCAATCTGTCTGGGACATCAGCTGATGGCTCTGGCTACCGGCGCAGATACCCATAAAATGAAATACGGACACAGAGGAGGCAACCATCCGGTAAAGGATCTGATGACCGGAAGGGTATATATTTCCTCTCAGAACCACGGATATGTGGTAGATACCGACAAGCTGGATCCGTCCGTAGCGGTTCCCGCATTCATCAATGTCAACGACGGTACCAACGAGGGTCTGTCCTACACCGGCAAGAACATTTTCACCGTACAGTTCCATCCGGAAGCATGTCCGGGACCCCAGGACTCCGGTTACCTGTTTGACCGGTTCATTCATATGATGAGAGGAGAGAACTAAGATGCCCAAGAATCCTAATGTAAAACGAGTAATGGTAATCGGCTCCGGTCCTATTGTCATCGGACAGGCAGCGGAATTCGACTATGCAGGTACCCAGGCCTGCCGTTCCCTGAAGGAAGAGGGAGTAGAGGTAATCCTGGTGAACTCCAATCCTGCGACCATCATGACCGATAAAGATATCGCAGATAAGGTATATATTGAGCCCCTGAACGTAAAGGTCCTGGAGCAGATCATTGAAAAGGAAAAGCCCGACAGTATTCTCCCCACCCTGGGAGGACAGGCAGGCCTGAACCTTGGCATGGAGCTGGAGGAATCCGGTTTCCTGGCTGCACATAATGTAAAGCTGTTAGGTACTACTGCGGCAACCATCCGTAATGCGGAAGGCCGTCAGGAGTTCAAAGATCTGATGGAGCGTATCGGTGAGCCATGTGCGGCATCCAAGGTCGTTGAGAACGTGGAGGACGGTGTGGAATTCACCAACACCATCGGCTATCCTGTGGTATTGCGTCCGGCTTATACCTTGGGCGGTTCCGGCGGCGGTATCGCACATAATCAGGTAGAACTGGAAGAGATCCTGGAGAACGGTTTACGTCTGTCCCGTGTAGGACAGGTACTGGTAGAGCGTTGTATCGCGGGCTGGAAAGAGATCGAGTACGAAGTAATGCGTGACAGCGCAGGCAACTGCATCACCGTATGTAACATGGAGAACATCGATCCCGTCGGCGTGCATACCGGAGACAGTATCGTAGTAGCGCCTTCCCAGACCCTGAGCGACAAGGAGTACCAGATGTTACGTACTTCCGCTCTGAAGATCATCAACGAACTGCAGATCACCGGTGGATGTAACGTACAGTTTGCACTGCATCCCACCAGCTTTGAATATTGTGTTATCGAGGTAAATCCCCGTGTCAGCCGTTCTTCCGCACTGGCAAGTAAGGCGACCGGTTACCCCATTGCGAAGGTAGCAGCGAAGATCGCACTGGGCTTTACTCTGGATGAGATCAAAAATGCCATTACCCACAAGACCTATGCCAGCTTCGAGCCGACACTGGATTACTGTGTAGTAAAGATCCCCAGACTGCCTTTCGATAAATTTATCACTGCAAAACGTACTCTGACCACACAGATGAAGGCAACCGGTGAGGTTATGAGTATCTGCAATAACTTCGAGGGAGCACTGATGAAAGCCATCCGTTCCCTGGAGCAGCATGTGGACTGCCTGCGCAGCTATGATTTCAGCGCTTTGTCTGTGGAGGAACTGTTAGAGCGTCTGAAGATCGTGGATGACCAGAGAATCTATGTGATCGCTGAAGCAATCCGTAAGGGTATCAGCTATGAACAGATCCACGACATTACCAAGATCGACCTGTGGTTCATTGACAAGATCGCCATTCTGACCGAGATGGAGCATGCACTGGAGACACAGCCCCTGACAGTGGATCTGCTGAAGGAAGCCAAGAGAATCGAGTTCCCGGATAACGTCATCGCAAGACTGACCGGCAAGACCGAGGAAGAGATCAAGAAGATGCGTTATGACAACGGCATTAAGGCTGTCTACAAGATGGTAGACACCTGTGCTGCAGAGTTCGCAGCTTCTACTCCTTACTATTACTCCGTATTCGGCGGCGAGTGCGAAGCCAAGGAGACCACCGGACGCAAGAAAGTCCTGGTACTGGGTTCCGGTCCTATCCGTATCGGACAGGGTATCGAGTTCGACTATTGTTCCGTACATGCCACCTGGGCATTTTCCAAGGCAGGCTATGAGACCATTATCATCAACAACAACCCGGAGACCGTAAGTACCGACTTCGATATTGCGGACAAGTTGTATTTCGAGCCTTTGACTCCGGAAGATGTGGAATCTATCGTAAATATCGAGCATCCCGATGGTGCTGTGGTACAGTTCGGCGGACAGACCGCTATCAAGCTGACCGAGAGCCTGATGAAGATGGGCGTGCCCATCTTAGGTACCAAGGCGGAGGATGTAGATGCCGCTGAGGACAGAGAACTGTTCGACAAGATTCTGGAAGAGACCGAGATCCCCCGTGCAGCCGGCGGTACCGTATACACCGCAGAGGAAGCTAAGGCGGTGGCCAACAGACTGGGCTATCCCGTACTGGTACGTCCTTCCTATGTATTGGGCGGACAGGGCATGCAGATCGCTATCTCCGATGAAGAGATCGAAGAATTCATGGAGATCATCAATCGTATCGCACAGGATCACCCGATCTTGGTAGATAAGTATTTACAGGGTAAGGAGATCGAGGTCGATGCCGTATGCGACGGTACTGATATCCTGATCCCCGGTATCATGGAGCATATCGAGAGAACCGGTATCCACTCCGGAGACAGTATCTCCGTATATCCGGCTCCGACCATTGATAAAGTAGTAAAAGAGAAGATTGCAGAGTATACCAGAAGACTGGCAAAGGCACTGCATGTCAAGGGACTGATCAATATCCAGTTCATTGCCATCGGTGACGAAGTGTATGTCATTGAGGTTAACCCCCGCTCTTCCCGTACCGTACCTTATATCAGCAAGGTAACCGGCATTCCTATCGTGGATCTGGCTACCGAAGTGATCATCGGCAAGACCATCCGTGAGCTTGGCTATGAGCCTGGCTTACAGCCCGAGGCAGAGTATTTTGCCATCAAGATGCCCGTGTTCTCCTTCGAGAAGATCCGCGGTGCCGAGATCAGCTTAGGACCGGAGATGAAGTCCACCGGTGAGTGCCTGGGTATTGCCAAGAGCTTCAACGAGGCACTGTACAAGGCATTCCTGGGAGCAGGTGTAGAACTGCCCAAGTATAAGAACATGATCATTACCGTAAAGGATGCGGATAAGGGAGAAGCAATCGAGATCGGAAGACGCTTCGAGAAGCTGGGATACACCATCTACGCTACCAGAAGTACCGCAGCTGCTCTGAATGAGGCAGGTGTGAAGGCGAGAAAGGTCAACAAGATCTCTCAGGAATCCCCGACCGTGATGGATCTGATTCTGGGACACAAGATCGACCTTGTCATCGATACCCCTACCCAGGGCCGCGACAAGACCAGAGACGGCTTCCTGATCCGCCGTACCGCTATCGAGACCGGTATCTACTGCATCACCGCAATGGACACCGCCAATGCTCTCGTGACCAGCATGGAGCATATGAACGATTGCAAGGAACTGACGCTGGTGGATATTGCACAGCTGTAAGATATGAGAGAAACAATAAGGGAGCCGTCAGGCTCCCTTATTGTTTAACCATTCGTTGACAGTTTCGACGGATGCGTTGGTAACCAGAGCAATCTGCTCTACAGACATACCGATAGCATACATGCCACAGGCATGCTCTCTGCAAGTGTCCAGCACGCCCCGATCATGTCCGCGTTTCTCCCGGGCATCCAGCTTTTCATTAATAATAGCTTCTAATGTTTCACTCATGATAGATCCCTCCTTTCGAAATAATAATTGATTTGCCTGTACCACAATCTCTACAATAGAACTGTATAAGGGATTGTTTTTATGTTGCTCATATTCCTGTAACATGCGATCAATGATCTCCGGATCGTCCAGCTTGTTGCTTAAGACTCGCAGCCACAGATTCTCTTCCAGAGGAAGCTGTGATAATACAACGATCTGCATAGGAATAATATCGCCGCAGATATAATAAATGCCGGGGGATACATTGCGGATTTTATAGCACTGTACCCATTCCAGATGCTTTATAAGCTTTTGCGGATACTTGGTAGTAGCGAAGGTCAGGGTGATATCCCGTATTTTCCGTTCGTCTACCGTGACGGTATCAATTTTATAAAGGTATGCATAAGCATAGCCATTGTAAAAATCATCAATGCTCAGATAGTCGGAAGGACTTTTATATTCGATGATTTTGTATTTACGAAAGATTCTTCCGATATTTTTTCGAATCTGATAGTTGTCATTCTTTTTCAATACAATGACATCGATCTGTTTCGGTTTCGTCCCCAGCTGATGCTCGTTGACATACGACAGTTCACTGTTTTCGGCATCCAGATCCACCTGTATCCCGGCAAAAAAGGCAGGATGCCACTGGAGTAAATTTGTCCTGTTTTTCATAGAACCTCCTTCTGCGTAAAAATTAGGATCGTCAAAAATCCACTGTGAAATATTTAGAAATAGTAAAAGGGAATAAAAGCATGAATTTCTGAATGGAAAACGGGAAATCCCGAAAACAGATGCTGAGACCAGCTTTTTGAATTTTCTTCATAGAATAAATGCTTTGATTACATGATAGCAGTAGAAATAAGGGAAGTCAAGAAAAATTAACTTCGAGGTCGGGTAACTTAAATTTGAAAATAAAATCCGCAAGTGCGGCATATACTAAGCGTATGGTAAATATTGTATGATCGCAAGCCTGTATCCCGCAGGCGGATTGGAGTCTCATGTTAGAAGAACATTATCCTTTTGTCGCACAGCCCCTGCCCTACGAATATGATGCCCTGCTTCCGGTACTGGATGAGGAGACACTGCATTTTCACCATGATAAGCATTATCAGACCTATGTGGACAAGCTGAATGCAATTCTCGCGGATTATCCTCAGTTACAGCAAATGACCTTGACGGAACTGCTCACTTCGGAGGATAATAAACTTGCATCCTTGCAGGAGGAAGCCCGGGAAAGTATTCACAATAACGGTGGCGGCGTATATAACCACCAGCTGTATTTTGACAGTATGCGAAGCCCGGCAGGGCAGGAGCCTTGTGGAGCACTGGAGGAAGCGCTGATCCGGGATTTCGGATCGGTGAGACAATGGAAAGAGCAGATGTCACAGGCGGCCACGGGAGTCTTCGGCTCCGGCTGGGCATGGCTTGTGAGCGATCAGGACGGAACGCTTAGGATCCTGACGACGGCGAACCAGGATGTCCCGGATCTGAAATTGTATACACCGATATTTCTGATAGATGTATGGGAGCATGCCTATTATTTACAGTACCGGAACCGCAGACCGGATTATGTGGAAGGATGGCACAAGCTGATCCATTGGAAAAAGGCGGAGAGACGTTATGAACAGGTTCTCGGCAGGCTGGAAAGAGCGGCTGGTGAGGCAGAAAAAATGCAGAACAACGATAGCCCGGCAGAAGAAAACAGTAGATAGAAACGATAGATAGCACAAGACTGCGGAACAGAAAGAGGAAATGAAAATGGAGAACAGACCGATCATAAAAAAAGAACAGGTAGAGACCGTCTATGACAGCAGATTCATCAAAGTATTTGACCTGCAATATGAGCCCGGAAAACATTATTTTGATGCCACCAGAAGAAGCATTGAGAAGCTGGCGGCAGTAAAAAATGACGAAGAATTTAAACAGATGCTGCCGGATGCGGTAAGCTGTGTCGTGATCCTGAAAGTTAAGGATCAGGAGCCGAGACTCTGCTTAAGCCGTGAGTATCGCTATCCTGCGGGACAGTTCCTGCTAAGCGTTCCGGCAGGATTGCTGGATCCAGAGGATGCGAAGGAAGAAAATCCCGTATTCCATGCGGCAATCAGGGAATTGCGGGAAGAGACCGGCATTACACTGGAAGAAAGTGACAGCATCCGTCTGGTGAATCCGCTGGTATTCAGCACCCCGGGCATGACGGACGAGAGCAATGCACTGGTGCAGATTACCCTGAACCGGGAGGAAATGCCGAAGGTAAGTCAGGAAGGTGCCGTTGGCACGGAATGCTTTGACGGATTTTTATTGGTGACCCAAGAAGAAGCACAGAAAATCTTAAAAGCCGGCGTGGATGACCAGGGACTTTTCTATCCCTTATATACCTGGGCGGCGCTGATGTGCTTTGTGACGGGAATGTGGGAATAAGGGAGCCTATCCCCGGAGCGTTATCACCGTGTGGAAGGTCAGAGTAGCATCGTTATAGTACATTTGGATATCCCCGTGGTATTTTTCGCAGATCTTGCGGATGCTTTTCAGCCCGAAGCCGTGAGAACGCTTATCCGCTTTGGTAGTGGCTGGATCTGCCGCATCATTTTTAAAAGGGTTTACGCGGCAGGAATTGACCACTGTGATCAGAACAAAAGGTGTATTTTCCCGCTTGCTGCCATTGACTTCGATATAAGCGTCGGGAACTTTCCCGGCAGCTTCCATGGCATTATCCAGCAAATTGCAAAAAAGAGAAGTAAGGTCACTGTCCGGCAGAAAATGCAGTACACCACTGCGGATGTCAGCGGTAAAACTGATTCCCTGTTCAGTACACTGCCGCCTGTACCTTGCCATAATGGCGTTCAGAAGTTCGTTGTCGCAGATGCGGGCGGACTCTTTGAAATCCGAAGAGAGAAGCAGTTCGTTAATATAGGCGTTGACTTTGTCCGGGGCATTCTGCTCGTTCAGAGATGCAATGGATTGCAAATGCTTCTTAATATCATGAATGAGAATTGCCTGGTTTTCGCTCTGCGAAAGCAGCATCTTATAATATTCCGTAAAATCTGTTTCCTTCTGCAGTAACAGCTGCACCTCTGTATATTTCCGATTTTTTTCCCGATTGTACTGATTGATTCCAAATACCAGCAGATTCATAAGTAACAGGAAAAAGGCACTGAGAGAGATCATCCGGTTCGTCCCGGGGGTCAATGTATACTGATCACCCATTCCCACAAAAGTAAGCATGATGAATACCGATGTGACGGGAATGATCATCAGCAGCAAAACAGAGTTATCGTAGGGATCCGCTGTTTCCTGCAGACTTTTGAACAAATGCGTAAGCAGATAAATGACTGCAAAAAAGGAGATCTTGCTGCACAGGATAAAAAGAATCGTATTGTGAAGCGAATCCATCTGCATATAAAAATGGGGAGCGGTCCGGGCGATGATACTATATACGATCAGCTCGCACATCCCCATGACAGCAGCGAGCAATGTGGAATGGAAGGCAGCTGCGCGCCATTTG
>CAKRRD010000015.1 GCA_934394815.1 uncultured Acetatifactor sp.
ACCTGTTGCAATAATTGCGTACATAATAAGGCACCTCCTATTATTTACTCGCTAACTTTGGTGGTGAAAGATCCTAAGATCTGACACACTTATACCTAGTTATGCGGCATACCGTAGTATAATAGCATGAGGTGCCTTGCTTCGTCAAGATATATTTTTATTTTTTTAATATTTTTTCAAATATTTACTTTCCAATAATATCACCATTATTTTTCTTCTCGAAGTCTTCCACATACTGGATGATCAGCTTTACGGTTCCTTCGATGCCGAGGATGCTGCTGTTGATACACAGATCGTAACTGTCGGCTCTGCCCCATTTCTTGGAAGAATAATAATTGTAATAACTCTGGCGCTGCTTATCCTTCTTCGTGATCATTTCCTTTGCCTTGGCTTCCGTCAGATCATATCTGGCCATGATGCGCCTGGTCTTCACATCCTCATCACCGAAAATAAACAGGTTAATGCAATTCTTGTAATCTGCCAGCGCATAATCCGCACAACGGCCTACGATTACGCAGGGACCTTCATCCGCAATCTTCTTGATCGTATCGAACTGGGCCAGAAACACCTTGTGGCTGATAGGCATATCTACAAAAGAGGATGCATTGTAGCCGAAGGAATAAGTGTCCATGACCAGATTGTACAGGAAGGAATTGGTAGGTCTTTCATCGTGGTTCTGGATCATCTCCTCGCAAAAACCACTTTCCTGTGCTGCTCTGGTAAGAAGTTCCTTATCATAGCATTCGATTCCGAAATACTCTGCGACCTTATTTCCAATCTCACGGCCTGCAGAACCAAACTGACGTCCAATGGTAATAATCGTATTCATACACACACCCGCTTTCTGTTGAACTGAATAACTAGCATTTTTATATTTTCATTATAAGTGATATTTAACAAAAAATCAACCAATTATCAGATTTTTTAGTCGCTTATCACTAATTTTCGTAGGATGCATGCATTTTTTCCGCTATTTTCACGCCTTCTTCTGTCCGGGCCAGACCGCCCAGCGCCGTTTCCCGCAGAGAAGCGTCCATTTTGTCTCCAACCTCTTTCATGGCATCCATGACCTGATCCGGAGGAATCCGGCTTACGATCCCCGCCATGGCCATATCCGCGCAGGCCATGGCATTCACGGTGCCGATCACGTTCCGCTTCACGCAGGGTACTTCCACAAGTCCCGCCACCGGATCACATACCAGTCCCAGCAGATTCTTCATGGCCATAGCCGCTGCTGTGGCAATTTTGCCGCAGTCACCTCCCTGCAGATACGTCAGTGCTCCGGCTGCCATGGAACTGGCCGCTCCAATCTCCGCCTGACAGCCTCCCGCTGCACCGCTGATGGAAGAACGGATGGCTATGATCTGACCAATGCCTGCCGCCACATACATGGCCTTCAGAATTTTCTCGGTATCCCTGCACCGTTTCTGAAAATAGGGAACCAGTACCGCCGGCAATACACCACAGGCTCCCGCTGTAGGCGCTGCCACGATCCTTTTCATACAGGCATTGGATTCTCCCATCTGTAAGGCTCCGGCAATACAACCGTCCACATATCCCCCGCACAACGATTTCCCGTCGATATTGTGTGCATATTCCTCCATTCGTCTGCCGTCACCACCCACCAGTCCACTGGATGACGTAATGTCTCCTTCGTAAGTAGCCGCTGCTAACAGCATAGCATCCCAGGTCGTGCGCATGTGCTCCATGCTCTCCTGTTCTGTCACATTCCGCTCCGCCATATCGTCTTCCAGAATCACCTGCCAGAGCTCTTTTCCTTCTGTATGACATTTCTGTAATACCTGCTCAAATGACTGATAGGACATAATTATTCCTCCACATTGATATAGGTCACCTTTATGATGCCCTCCAGCTGTTCCAGCCAGACCACCGATTCCCTGGGCACTTTCTGATCTGTCTCTATGACCATGACGGCATAGCCGCCCCGTTTGTCCCTGTACAGCTGCAGTGTGGCAATATTTACCTTCTTTTCTGCCAGCATGGTGGTCACCTGTGCCACATGTCCCGGCTGATCCACATTGTGGACGATCAGCGTTGGCTTCTCCGCAGAAAAATTCACATCGATGCCGTCCAGTTTGGCGATCAGGATACGTCCACCGCCAATAGATGCCGCCTGGACTTCGATCTTCCGCCCGTGTTCCCCGGTCAGCCGCAGGACTGCGGTATTTGGGTGCGCATCTTTCAGGGTGACGGTAGAAAAAGTAAATTCCATTCCGGCTTTCCCTGCCAGTTCGAAGCTTGCGGGAATCCGGATATCATCCGGCCGCATTCCCAGAAGTCCTGCGATCAGGGCTTTATCCGTGCCATGGCCGATTCCTGTAGCAGCAAAGGAACCATGCAGAAGGATTTCCGCCTTCACAACATGGTCCTGAAGTAATTTTTCTGAAATATAACCGATCCGGACTGCTCCCGCAGTATGGGAACTGCTGGGGCCAACCATAACGGGTCCTAAAATATCAAACAGATTCATAAGCGCCTCATTTCTGTTGAAAACATAAGCTGTCCGGCTTATGTTTCCAGCACCGTCAGAAGATGTTCAAAATATTCCGGCAGCGGTGCATCGATTTCCAGATACTCACCGGTTGTGGGATGGATAAATCCCAGTGTTTTGGCATGGAGTGTCTGTCCCTGTAGCTTGAAGGGGCTTTTCCGGTTGGAATACACCTCATCTCCCAAAAGCGGATGTCCGATACTGGCCATATGCACACGAATCTGGTGCGTCCTTCCCGTCTCCAATACGCACTCTATATAAGTATATCCCTGAAATCTCTGTAATACCCGGTAATGGGTCACCGCCCGTTTTCCGTTCTGATGATTGATTGCCATTTTCTTACGGTCATTGGGATGCCGCCCTATGGGCTGGTCGATGGTGCCTTCCTCCTGTTTCAGTTCCCCAAAACAGATGGCACGATATCTTCTGTTAATGGAATGTTCTTTTAACTGTTCCGCAATGCACCGGTGGGCTTTGTCATTTTTACAGGCAATGACAGATCCGGTAGTATCCCGGTCGATCCGGTGTACAATACCGGGCCGCAGTACCCCGTTGATTCCGGACAATTCCTTACCGCAATGATACATCAGTGCGTTGACCAGCGTTCCGGTATAATGCCCCGCCGCCGGATGTACTACCATTCCCTTGGGCTTGTTCACCACGATCAGGTCTGCATCCTCATACAGAATGTCTAACGGAATGTTCTCCGGTTCAATATCCGGCTCCACGGACTCCGGGACGGAAAAAACCACCTCGTCCTCGGCTTTGACACGATAGCTTCCCTTCACCGGGCTGCCATTTACCAGTACATTTCCGTCCTTGATCAGCTTCTGGAGAAAAGAGCGGGACAGATTCTCCACAAGTAAACTCATACATTTGTCGATCCGTTCGTCTTCCATATCTTCCGCTATCTGAAATCGGAGTTCTTCCATTATTTTCTCTCCTGCGAACGCTTCTGCTTAAAGTTCAGGAATTCCAGGTCCTTCTCCTTGTAAACGAACAAAAACAAAATAAACAGACCGATGGTCGCCACTACCACATAAATATCCGCCACATTGAAAATAGGATAATTGATCAGCACGAAGGAAATGAAATCCACTACATAATCCAGACGGAATCTGTCGATCATATTTCCGATACCTCCTGCAATGATCGCTGCCAGCAGGATATGGACGATCCGGAATTTCTTCTGCTCCGGAAGCTTGAAAAGAAAGAACAAAAGTACCGCCAGGAACACGATGCCCACAAACAGAATAAATACCTTCTGGTTCTGCAGCATGCCGAAAGCAGACCCTCTGTTCTCCAGGTATTGCAATTCCAGCACACCGTCAATGATCACATAGGCCGGATGGTTCTTCAGATGCGTGACCGCCAGATGCTTGGTAAACTGATCCACCACCAACAATACGGCGGTGATCAGCGCATCTATGATCAGCATGACAATACGACTACTTTTCTTTTCCTTATTCATGGGCATCCTCTTCACTAAAATTGATTTCTTCAATGGCTGCCAGAATCTCCTCATCCGTAACGGTTCTGTCAATAACGGCTTTTCCGATCTTCTTCAACAGAATGAATTTGATCGTTCCCGCTTCCATCTTTTTATCGGATTTGGTAAGCTTTAAGATTTCCTGCGGATCAATGTCATCCACGGAGATCGGCAGATAAAAAGGAACAAACATATCGCGGATCTCATAGAATTCTTCCATGCTTAGCATTTCCTTTTTCCAGGAAATATAAGCTGCCGCCACGGTACCCAGCGCTACGCATTCTCCGTGATACAGTTCAAAATTCTTATACTTTTCAATAGCATGGCCAATGGTATGTCCCAGATTTAAGAGCGCCCGGTCGCCCTGCTCGGTCGGATCCTTCTCCACCACCATTTTCTTGATGGAGCAGGTACGAATCACCATTTCCTCCAGGGTGTTCAGATCCCGCTCACAGATCTCATACATATTCTCGATCAGCCACTCATAGAAAGGTGCATCCTTGATCAGTGCGGATTTCATAACCTCTGCAAATCCGGAGTAAAACTGCCTCTCTTCCAGCGTCTTCAATACAGACAGATTCATATATACCAGTTTCGGCATCTTAAATGCGCCTACCATATTTTTATAACTGTCAAAGTCCACGCCGGTCTTACCGCCGATGGAGCTGTCCGCCTGTGCCAGCAATGTGGTGGGAATCTGGATAAAATCAATGCCTCTTAAATAGGTAGCTGCCACAAATCCGGTCAAATCACCGCATACGCCGCCGCCCAAGGCCAACAGCATATCCTTTCTGTCGAATCCTTCCTCGATCAAAAAACGGTACACGTCCTTCACGGTATCCAGATTCTTGTGTTCTTCACCGGCCGGAAAGACATATTTTACATCCTTACGGCATTTTCCTTCTAAAACAGCAAGGATCTGCGATGCATACAGTCCGTCCACAATAGAATCTGTAACGATACATAATCTCTTCTCCGCAGCACCAAGCTCTGCCAGTTCTTCCCACAGGCCGTCAAAAGACTGCTGGAACACAATATCATAGCAGGGCTTTTTGTTGTAAAGCACCGGTAATCTCTGTGCCATGTTGTTCACCCTTCAGTTCCTTCGGAACTGTTCTTTCTTGTAGTTTTTATATCTGTTCTTAAAAAACTTCCTACGGTTACCCACAGGAAGTTTTTTTATGACATTTAATGGTATTTGATGTTTTATGACATTCCGTTGTTAATAGGCATTTCAAAGGATCCGGCCCCACCGAAAATATCCTGGAAATCACCGGAGATATCTACGCTGGCCGGTGTAATGATAAAAATATAATGCGATATTTTCTGTAAATTTCCGGAAATGGCAAAGCAGGAACCGGAAGTGAAATCAATGATTCTCTGTGCCACATCCACATCCAGTCCTTCCAGATTCAGTACCACCGTCCGGTTGGCTAACAGTGTCTCCGTGATTTCTCTTGCGTCCTCTACGGAAGTGGGCTTGATCACACAGACTTCCATGCCGGTTCCCGGTACCTTCTTGGTCACCGTACGATGAATAGGGGTCACCTTAGGCTGTGTGGAACGCTTTCCCTTATCGTCCGGATCATCGTCTTCCTGTGCCTGCTGTCTGCTCTTGGCAGAACTGAATTTTTTCACAGGTTCTACTTCTTCCTCATCATCCAGATAATCATCATCATAGAAACCTTCATCTTCTTCATCGTTCAGCTTCATATAATTCAGGAACTTATCCATTACACCCATTGTTGTGTGTCTCCTTTATATTATCTACTATCTCTTTCTAAATCGTCTTGCTATAATCTCTTTCCCCGAAAATACCGGTTCCGACTCTGACGATAGTGGCGCCTTCCTGTGCAGCCACCATATAATCACCGGTCATTCCCATGGAAAGAATATTCATAGAAACATTATCAATGTTTTTATTTCCGATGTCAACAGCTAATTGTCTAAGTTTCTGAAAATAGCCCCTGTTCTCTTCCGGATCTTCCACAAACGGAGCAATCGTCATAAGCCCCTTAATATGCACCCCCGGTAATACTGCGATCTCGCGGATCAGGGCCGCAGTCTCTTCCACAGTGATACCGAACTTACTCTCTTCCTGTGCCACATTGACTTCAATCAGGATATTGACTTCCACCTGCTTTTTTACAGCTTCCCTGCTGATCTCTTCCGCCAGGCGCAGGCTGTCTACGCTGTGGATCAGATAAACCTTGTCTACAATATACTTTACCTTATTGCGCTGCAAATGTCCGATCATGTGCCAGCGGATATCCGAAGGCATCTGTGGAATCTTATCAACCAGTTCCTGTACCTTGTTCTCCCCGAAGTCTCTGGCTCCCGCACGGTAGACATCCATCAGCATGTCCACGGGTTTTGTCTTGCTGACCGCTAACAGGGTTACCTCCTGCTCCGGTCTTCCCGCCTTTTCACAGGCTTTTCGGATATTCTCTTTTACATTCTTATAGTTTTGTGCCAGTTCCACACTCTGCATGGTTTCCTCTGCTTCCATTTACCTGTCGTCCTTTCTGTCACCCCTGTGGCTCCGATGTATTCTCCGGCTCCGCACCGCCCGGTTCTGGGCTGTTCTCCGCCGTTTCCCCGGAAGTCTCAGCCGTCGGATCCGTCTGGGTCTCCTCCGTATCTGCAGAAACGGTTTCCTGTGATGTATCCCCAGTTTCTGTTATCACACTGCTGTCGGTGGAAGTATCCGTTTTGACAGTATCTGTTTTCCGGATATTGGTGATGATCTGGTCATCCGATACCGCTGTGCCATCCAGCACGATATAATCATATACATTCAGTCCATAGGTCGTATTGGCCTTTACAATGGCATATTCATCATTCTGATACAGAATATTGATCTGTTTAAAATCCGCATACCCCTTGTTCACATTATATACACCAATCAGGGTTGCCCGTTTGCTCACGGTATAGGTCTCCTGGCTGTCCGTCTTATACAGAACATCCCCCGCTTTCAGCACTGAGGTGTCCATATAATACACGCCCTCCGCCTCATCATAGCTATAGGCCCCCGTCTCCACGAACTCACTGGAAATATCACCGTTGTCGCGATAGCACTGTCGGATCACCCCCTGGGTTCCCGTATTTTCATTGGTTGTGACAAAGTCTTCATCCACCAGGAAAAACTCTTTTTCCACAATGGAAGAATTCGGTATTTTCAGTCCTGTCTCATCGTTCAGGATCAGTTCAATATCAAGAAAACGATCCGATACAAAAGTGACCATGGAATTGGTAAAACTCAGAGACAGAAACGTATTGCCGTCACTGCCGTTAATCAGCTTCACCTGTCCCCAGGACTCATACTGATTTTTCAGGAACCGCACCTTCACATAATCTTCCTGCTGGATCTCGGCACCGCGTTCCGCATCGATGGGAATAACCACCGACCAGTTCTCGTCCGTAGAAAGCTTGTACACCGGATCTCCCACAGCCATCAATTCATTGCCGAGCATCTGCTTCTTCTCGTAATTCTTGTCATTGAATATCTCCTGGGTCACTCCGTCCACCGTCAGATCCTCATATCCGTCCGTCCAGTAAGCCACGATTCCCGTCGTGGGAGCATAGCAGAAGTTCACGATATTCGCCGCCGAACCACTGTTTCCGTTCTCAATGCTTTGCAGCATATTCACATTGGCCAGCTTTAATACTGTATTTTTTAAAGAATATTTGAAATCATAGGTACTTTCATAATTTCTGTCATCATACCCATGCATAAAATTCACAATCTCATTCCGAAATTCCGAGAGTTCCTGATTGCTCAGAGTATTCTCTCCGAGACTGGCGTCTTCCAGTTCTTCATTCAGCCGCCCCGTCTCATCCACGATGTATACCGTATCTCCCTTAGCGACCCTCTCGCCCTCTCTGGCATAAAAATTCACATAACCTGCCGTATCCGTACTCACAACTTCTTCCGTACGGACCGCCACACCCCGGTAAATATTGTTGGCAGCCAGTGACCCTTCCGTCACTTCGTATCGCACAATATGATCTGTCTGAAAATACATGACCACGCAGATGATCACATAGATAAAAATAGCTCCGAAAATGAGCATACCGATATTGAGGTTCAAAGGTTTTCTGTATTTTTTTACTTTTTTCGATTGTCTCGATGGTTCTGCCATGGGAAAACCTCCTCTCCTCACCCTTACATTTGAGAAGCCCCGGTTGGCACCCGAGGCTTCTCATACGTGAAAATTATAATCCGTTATTCTTACAAAGACACAAGGATCTTATCCTTTACGGACTCCGGTAATTCCGTTTCGTCCATGGATACGCTGAGGATAAAATCTACCTGGAAGAAATCACTCATTCTGTCCAGTTTCTCCACTACTGCGGAAATATCCCTGCCTTCCAGAACGGCAATCTTCAAAAAGCTGTCAAAATACATCTGCTCCAGATCATGATCCTGAGAAATGATGCCGCTCACGAACCCCAAAAATTCGCTTTCATTCTCAATCATGTAACGGGAAACGTCGATCAGACGCACCTTGTTGTTCAGTTCATACATATGTTTCGTACTTTTGTCCAGATATACGATACTTCCCGAAATATCCTTTACCTCGCTGTTTACTTTGTCCAACAGCTGCTTTGTCTTGCCCTTACCCTTTTTGCCTACAATCAACTGAACCATTGGTGTAACCCTCCTGTCGTAAAATTTATAGGAACTTCACGCAACCTATTTACTTTATTATAGTTGATATACCCTCAAAAAACAACAGTTATTTATTGATTTGCTCCAGGAGTTGTACCATCTCCGGATACAGGACATCACTGGCGGAAGAATTCAGGATCACCGAGATATAAGGTGCTCCGTTTACGTCTCTGGACAGCAGGATCAGACAGTGTCCGGCTGCATTGGTAGTGCCGGTCTTACCGCCGATGACCGTAATATTCTCCGGTGCCTGGAAATCTCCCCGCAGGAAACGGTTCGTATTGTTCACGGTGAGTTCTCTGGCATTGCCGTTTTTATCATAATATGTGGTCTGATAGCTGGTCATATGAATGATCTCGTTGAAGGAATCGTATTTGATGGCTTCATTAAAGATCAGATACAGATCATAGGCCGTGGTATAATGGCTGTCATCCGACAGCCCGTGGGGATTGGCAAAGCTGGTATTCGTAGCCCCAAGCCGTACGGCTTCCTCATTCATCATCTCCACGAAATGATCCACACTGCCTCCGATATTCTCTGCAATCAGCATGGCTGCATCATTGGCGGAATACATTAACAGAATATGTAAGGCCTGATCCAGTGTCATGGTATCTCCGGACTTCAGACCGCACAGCTGTGCCCCCGATTCCGTGATCTTCACACTGTCCGTTGCCGTCAGCACCGTATCCGGCGAAGCATTCTGCAAGGCTACCAGAGCCGTCATTACCTTGGTCAGACTGGCCGGATATAATCTTTCATATGCGTTTTTGGAATATAATACTTTTTTATTGTTGACATCGAACAAAACAGCGGCCGAAGCCTGCGACATATCTACGCTGCCGTCTCCCGTCTCATCCCCCGTCACCACACACAGATTGGTTGCAAAAGGATCCGCTTTCCCCGCTCCGGTTCCCGCCAGCACATTGAAACTGCTGACATTGGAATTCACATCGTAAGGAAAAGTATAAGCCACATTGCCGCACCCGGTAAGCAGGACGACACAGAGCATCACGCAAATGCAGGAACCGATTCTGTGAACTCTATTTGTACATTTCACGCCACTCTAAATCTCCTCTGTCTAAGGACTTGATCAACAGTTCCGCACTGGCCAGATTCGTTGCCAGCGGAATATTATGCATATCACACAGGCGCATGACATTACTTACGTCCGGTTCGTGTGCTTTGGGTGCCAGCGGATCACGCAGGAAGATCACCAGGTCGATCTCGTTGTGTTCGATCTGGGCACCGATCTGCTGTTCGCCTCCCAGGTGTCCCGCAAGGTATTTATGAATGTTCAGGTTGGTGACCTCTTCAATCAGTCTGCCGGTAGTTCCTGTGGCATATAATTCATTCTTACTTAAAATTCCGCGATATGCGATGCAGAAATTCTGCATCAGTTTCTTCTTGGCATCATGTGCAATCAGTGCAATGTTCATATCGTCCATACCCCTTCTTTGTGTAATGTATGCTTTCTTTTGTACATCCTTGCCTAACTTCTCTTCGCCTGTAAACGAACATTCAATACTACACCCATTCCGATATACAGACTCATCAGTGAGGTCAGTCCATAGCTTACAAAAGGCAGCGGAAGACCTGTATTCGGTAAAATAAAGGTAGCCACTCCGACATTTACAAAACTCTGGAAAGCGATCAGTCCCCCCATTGACGCCGCTATGATCGTCCCCGCAATATCTTTCGCCTTTCCGGCGATGGAGACGCACTCCATTGCTGTAAACATCAGCAGTAAAATCACTACGATACTTCCCTTAAAACCAAACTCTTCACCGATGACAGCGAATATGAAATCGGTTTCCGCCTCGGACAGGAAATTGCCGTTCTTTACCGATGTGATCTCGTTATTTTTATAGCCCTTCCCATCCAGTTCTCCGGAGCCTATGGCCATGACGGAGTTCAACTGCTGGTACGCCAGATCCGTGGAATATTCCTCCGGATTGACGAAGGCAAGAATACGGTTCTTCTGATAGGTCTCCAGTATGGTACTGTCCGGCTGCATCGCCAGAGATACCAGTATGATCACTGCCGGAATGGCTACCGCCAGTGCTCCGAAGATCAGTTTGTAACTGATGCCTCCGGTGTACAGGATCACACAGAAAATAAAGATCAGCACAAGGCTGGTAGACAGCGCCGGCTGTTCCTTTACCATGACCCAGGGAACACCCATAAGTACCGCAGTCGAAGCGATCACAGGGAAAGTATTCAGCTTTTCCCTATATTTCATAATAAACTGTGCAAAGAATAAAATCAATAAAATTTTTGCAAGTTCCGAAGGTTGGAATTGCAGTCCGCCGATCTTAAGCCAGCGTTGGGCTCCGTTGCCCTCTTCGCCCATTAAGATTACCAGCCCCAACAGTACCAGATTGCCTATGTACATCAGCCAGTACAGCTTCAGGATCACGGAATAATTGAAAAAGGAAAGAGCGATCATGATCACAAAACCGGCCACCACGCCCGCCATCTGTTTGGTCTGCTGGGCAGGCTCCGCGCTGCCGATGGTTATGATGCCGATGATGGACAACGCCAGTATCAGTATGATCAGTTTAAAGTCATAATCCCGTAATCTATAATTCTTAAACATCTGTTTGGCCTTTCTGTTTCCTTATGCTCCTTATGGCATTTTCGCAGTCTTCTGCAGATCAATAATGGGAATATTTGCAATAAGGCTGGGGCTTTTGTTCCTTCCGCCCTTGCTGCCCTTTGCCTGTATCTCGATCTCCATATGTTCGGTATCGATCCGCATATATTTCGAGATCACTTTCGTAATGTCTGCCTTGATCAGTTCCATCATTTCCGGGGAGCAGTTCACCCGGTCCGATATCAGCAGGATTTTCAGACGGTCTTTTGCCACCTGGCAGGAGCTTTTCCTGCGGAAAAAATGCTTCATATTCATCCCGTCCCCTTCCTACGCTTTTCGAAAAATACCGGTTACTTTTGTCCAGAAAGAAACTCCCTTTTCGAAATCCAGAAACGGAATTTCTTTTCCAAGTACCCGATCCACCACGTTAGTGTAGGCCCTGCCGGCCGGTGTATCGCTTCCAACCAACGGTTCTCCCTGATTGGTGGCAATAACTACATTTTCATCATCCGGAACGATTCCGATCAGGGGCACTGCCAGAATATCCACCACATCATCCGCAGACATCATGTCGCCGCGCCTTACCATATCCATGCGCAGTCTGTTGATGATCAGGTCCATCTGTTTGAAGCCATTGGCCTCCAGCAGACCGATAATACGATCCGCATCTCTGATGGCCGAGACTTCCGGTGTAGTTACCACCAGGGCTCTGTCAGCCCCCGCAATGGCATTCTGGAAGCCCTGTTCAATTCCCGCCGGACAATCCAGAA
Organism: uncultured Acetatifactor sp.; assembly: GCA_934394815.1. Classification (GTDB taxonomy): domain Bacteria; phylum Bacillota; class Clostridia; order Lachnospirales; family Lachnospiraceae; genus Acetatifactor. Next base: position 12,037 of record CAKRRD010000015.1, read on the forward strand.
TGATGTAATCAAACTGTTCTCTCAAATGATCGATCACCTTTACCATCTGTCCCGGTGTGACCGCCGATTTATCTCTGGTCTGTGCCGACGGCATCAGGTACAGTCCGGGATGCCTCTTATCCCGGATCAGTGCCTGTTTGATTCTGCAGTTTCCCTCGACTACATCTACCAGATTGTACACGATACGGTTCTCCAGCCCCATGACCACATCAAGGTTGCGCAGTCCGATATCCGTATCGATCAGGCAGACTTTGCTGCCCGCTTTTGCAAGACCTGTTCCTACATTTGCAGAGGTAGTGGTCTTCCCTACCCCGCCTTTTCCTGAAGTGACGACAATGACTTCGGAGCTTTTCTTCTCCGCGGAAACGTTTTGTTCCATTTTGGATTCCTCCTGTTTGATTTTGTCGTCCCCTGGATCCTTTTAGAAAGTCCCCAGTAATTCTTTCGTAAGGGGATCAAATACGATCTTCCCGTTCTTCAGGTGTGCAATTTTCGGTTGTACTTTGGGGCGTATTCCCCATTTCGACTGTTTCGCATTGGTTTTATATTTGAAATCGCCGATTTTTAATCTTTCCGGCTCCATTTCAAGCGCTACCACATAACAATCCTCTCTGCCGGATCCACCTGCATAGGCTTCTCCGTACAGTCCTCCCAGAATAATGATATTGCCCGCGGAAATCACCGCACTTCCCGGGTAGACATCCCCCAGGACCACAATGCTGTTCTCGGTCTCTATGACCTCCCGGTTCTTAAGGGTTCCCTTATAGAACTGTCCCTCGTCCCCACCGGACAACTTCTTCTCCATATGCTGCAGAGCCTTGATGAAATTCTTGTTTGTAACCTCATCATGCCCTACAATACAGGCAATTCTCACATTACTGTTTTCCCGGATGGTATCCAGAATGCGGATCTCTTCCACCTCGGTAACCTTACGTCCCTCCATGGACAATGCCATGGTGGACGTTCCAAAAAAATTCCTGGCCTCTGTGAATTTCACTGCAAGTTCCTGTAATATCTCCTCCAGAGAAGCATCCTCCCGCATCAGGAGTGTGATCCCGTTGGGAAAGCTTTTGATCAATACTGCATCTTTCATTTTCTTATACCTGTCTTTTATTTTTTGATCCCCAGTCCGCATTCAGATCGTTACATTTCGTTGGAAACGGCATTGTCCAGCGTATCTGCGGTACCTGTGATCAGATCGTCTTCCTCTGCCAGTCCGTAATAATACTTGATAATGTCTCTGGTAAACTGCGCTGCATAATCTGAGGAATATCCGAAAGGAATTCTCGTGGCAATGGCAATCTCCGGGTTCTCATAAGGTGCATAGCAGATAAACAGTGCATGGTTGGGACGGGAAGCTGTCTGCTCCGCCGTACCGGTCTTACCTGCGGCATTTACCGCCAGGTCATTGAAATACGCTTTGTTTTCCACCACCTGTCTCATTCCCAGATGGAACGCATCCCAGTATTCCTGCGGCAGATCAATCTGATTCCTCACTTCCGCATGATACTCCTTTAACAGATTCCCCTGGGAATCCGTGGTCTTGTCAAGCAATGTCAGATTATAACAGGTACCGCTGTTGGCAATGGTCGTGACATATCGGGCCAGCCCCACAGTGGTATAGCTGTTGCTGCCCTGTCCGATGGCGGAACGTACCGGGTCCTTGGTGGATACATCCGGTGCATATTCTCCGATCTCCACCCCCGATTTGTCCGTCAGTCCATACAGATCCGCATATTTGCTCAGAGTATTCAGACCAGCCTCTTCATCATAGCTTCCATTTCTCGTAGCCAGTTGGTAACCGACATTGTAGAAAAAGTAGTTACAGGAATCCTTGATGGCAGATGTCACATTTTCATAACCGTGTCCGGAAATTCTCCAGCATCTTGGAGACGGTGTGATCTCCGTAAAGGTTCCGACACAGTTTACTCTGGTCTGTAGATTGATCACATTTTCCATCAGTCCCGCCGTAGCGGATACAATCTTGAAAGTGGATCCGGGTGCCGCCTTATACTGGGTGGCAAAATTCAGCTGTGGACTGGACTTGTCCGCGTTCAGCTGTGCATAATACTCCGCATCTACAGTGTTTGCCATCTTGTTATTGTCATATCCGGGATAAGATACCATAGCCAGCACATCTCCCGTATTGACATCCGTAATGACAACGGAGGCATTGCAGGGATCCAGTGCCAGCTGTGCCGGCGTGATCTCTAGGTTATTGATCCGGTTCATCATAAACTGATACGCTGACAATTTTCCAGAATACAGCCCCTCTTCATCCTCCGCCGGAATATCCACCACCTGCTGTTCACACAGGAGCATACAGATCTGTTTCCCGGTGATCTTATCATTTAAGAGCATGTATTTATAAAAACGTTTCTGGAACTCAGTGGTATGCTCGATGGCATTGATGGTATACTCCAGCAGCTTGTCATAGACTTCCGCGGAATCCGAATATTTGTCATTCAGATCCAGCTTGCTCACATCGATCCAGTTCATAGCGATACAATACTGGAGATACTCCTTTAAGGAAATGACTTCCTCTTTCGCCCAGGCCGTCTGTGTGGCATCGTTATCATCCACCAGTTCCTTCATGATCACGCCTTCTTCCCGAAGAAGGCTTACGATATTGCTCTGGTAGACCTGATATTCTTTGGAAAGCTTGTTGTAGGGAGTTGCCCCTTCTGTGAGTTCGTAGGTCAGTCTGTCGTAAACACCCTGCTTGTATTCCAGATAAGCGGCATAGACTGCCTGTTCCGTCTCTCCCGCATCCTCCGCCTCGAAATGCTTTCTGTCCAGAATGTTGTTATTGATCATGGCAAAATACACATCATAGATCGGAATCTTAATGGAGGAACTCTTGGCATTCTCCGGCAGATTGAACTCCTTGGCATTGATGATCTTGCTGGCCACCAGACCGGCCAGTTTCTGTTCGACGATGTTATAGACCGCCTCCGTAAGATCCTTGTCGATGGTCAGGTAGACATCGGCTCCCGGCTGTGCTTCCTTGCGCTCCAAAATAGTGATTACCTTACCGGTATTGTCCACCACCACTTTCTCGCTGCCCTTGGTACCCTGCAGCGTGGTCTCCATATAGGCTTCCATGCCGCTCTTACCTACCACATCATTGATGGTATAGGTATCCTCCAGGCCGCCTTCCGCCACCACCTGATCATTTAATTCCGTCAGTTCATCGGAAGAGATTTTGCCAGTGTATCCCAGCACATGGGCAAAATATTTGCTGTCTATGTAGTGACGCACCGTATCCTCCACGATGGACACACCGTCCAGCTGGTCGGAATTTTCCATGATCACCGCCACGGTCTCCGCACTGACATTGGTGGCCACGGTAGTTCCCACGTATTTCCGGAAGGAAGTCAGATTCATGGCATAGCGGATGGTCACCATCTGCAGCCATTCCTCCTTCGTATAGCCCTTCCCCGGTACAAACGGAGTCTTACTGTCCTCGGGGTCTTCGTACTGTCCGATGGCAAAGCCTTTGGCACGGCTTAAGTACTCCATCAGTTCCTGTGCCGTCATGGCTTTTTCTTCTTCACTCAACTTGTCTACGGTCCTGTATCCAAGCACATCTGCCTGAAAACGAAGCAGCGCCGTACCCTCCACAGAATAAGCATAATCACCGTCTTCATCGATCACGATCTTAAAGTCCGTAATCACACTGTCCCCGTTTTTCTCGATCAGTTTGATCAGACGGTAGACAACATCATTGACCTTTGCATTCTTATTCCGGCTGGACTCAAATACATCCTCGATCTTCACGGAATAAGCCAGTTCATTTTCTGCCAGCACATTACCGTTTCTGTCCAGGATCCGGCCTCTGGTACTGGAGATATCCCTGGTCTTCTCGATCTGAAGGATAAAATCATTCAGATACTCTTCTCCGTTTACGATCTGCAGATGAAAACAGCGGTAAAGCAGAACCCCGGCAAAAAAAGCAAACAGTATCATCAGTACGGTCAGTCTGCTGGTCACAATATTTATAATGTGATCTCTAATTTCACGAAACAAATTTCTGTGCGCTCCTTTTTTCCTTCTCCTCCAGCTTCTGATTGATCTTCAGGATCAGAGGATACAAAATAATCGTAACAACGATGGTGTAAAGTGCCTCCGGCAGGATCACACTTGTAAAATAATACGGGAAATGAAAACGCCCTCTCAAAAGAAACATCAGAATGTAACAAATCAATCCATAAGAAATATCACTGACCACGATCAGCGCCAGCGGAAGCTTGATATCCTCCGGATAAAAGATCCGGCAGAACTTTCCATTGACAAAGCCTATGTACATCATGACCATGGCATAAAATCCCAGAAAACTTCCAAAAAAAATATCACACAGAAGTCCACAGGCAAATCCGATCAAAAGCCCCTCCTTCTCTCCTCTCATGAAGCCGAAGGAAGAGGTCAGAATGATCATCAGATTGGGAATGATCCCCCCAAGTGCAAGACCATTGAATACACTGCATTGCAGAATAAAAAACAGAAGGATCAGAAGCACTACAACGATCTTCCGCAGGAAGCTGCTGTTATTCTCCATCGTTGCCTCCTCCCGGAACCTGCTGTTTTTTGTCCGTGATCACCAGCACTTCACTCAGATGCTCGAAATCCACCACAGGAGTCAGATAGCCGGACTTTGTCAGGTTGTTGGCATCCCTGTTGATGGTGCTGATATAACCGATCAGAATATTAGGAAGATACTTGTCACTGATATCGGAGGTGACCACCTTGTCTCCCTCTGTAACGGCATCCTGACTGTCCACCAGCTTGCTGAAGGGGATCACCCCCTGAGCCATCATCTGTAAGTCTCCGGATACAATCAGATTATCTCCCGTAGCCAGTGTCATACCGCTGACATTGGAATTATCCGAAATGATGGACGTTACTCTGGACCAGTTCGGTCCCACAGACGTGATACGTCCCACCAGACCGCCTCCGGCGATCACATTCATATCATCGGCCAATCCATCGTTGGATCCCTTGTCAATGACAAAGGAAGAATACCAGTTGCCGGAATCCCTGCTGATGATCCGGGCACCGATCTTGTTGTAGTCACCGTATTCCTCATCCAGTTCCAACAGACTTCTCAGTTCGTTCAACTCGTATTTGTCCTGTTGCAGCAGAGTGTTCTCCTCCGTCAGGGAAGCCACCTGTTCCTTCAGGGCACTGTTCTCCGCCAGAAGCGTCCGGATCTGTACCAGTTCATCGGAACGGTTCGACAGCCATTCCCCGGCCTTGGCGATTCCCTGTTCAAAGGGAACGATCACATATCCCACCACTCTGTTAAACGGGCGGTTAAACACATTGGTTCCAAAGGTCACCAGCATCATGATGGTGCACAGAATTGTTAAAATAAAAAGGAGATATTTACTCGGTAAAGTAAACCTCTCCCCTTTTCTTTTTACGACTGGGCTCATTTACTCATCCCTTCAATTGCATAAGCTACCGTTTTATAGTTATCATCCTTGATGATCTTGGCAAGTCCTGTCGCCACGCTGGTCAGCGGATTCTCCGCCACATTCACGTGCAGGCCGGTACCGGCTGCCAGTCTCTCTGCCAGATGGCTTACCTGAGATGCTCCGCCGGTCAGATAAATACCGTGACGGTAGATGTCCGCTGCCAGTTCGGGCGGTGTTCTCTCCAGGATCACCTTTACATTATCAATAATGGTATTGAAATGTTCCTCCAGAGACTCGTCCACCATCCGGGTAGGAATCTCACGTTCCACCGGCAGGCCGGTGACAATATCTCTGCCGTATACAACAGCGCCCTTGCCCTCTTCTTCCAGTTCTTTCAATGCAATTTTTACATTTTCCGCCGTCTTGCCGCCGATGATCAGGGAGAATTCTCTTCTGACCGCTGCACGGATGGCATCATCGAATTTCATACCGCCGACTTTGATCAGACGGCTTAACACGATGCCTCCCAGAGAAAGGATCGAAATCTCCGTAGTCTCGTAACCCACATTGACTACCAGCACACCCTGGGAATTCTTAACATCAATATCCAGTCCCAGTCCGTCTGCCACAGCTTTCTCCACTACCATGATCTTCTTGGCTTTCACATTGGCACCCTTGATCAGATCGTAGAATGCTCTCTTTTCCACCTCGGTAACATCTGTAGGTACCGCAATAAAGAAATCGGAAGGCCTGGTATTGCCTTTCTGCAGATCACCGATAAAATACTTCACCAGTGTCTCCATATTTTTAATATCCGCAATCACTCCATTGGAAAGCGGATAAGAAATATGAATATTGCCGGGAGCCTTCTCATACATTTCAAATGCAGAGTTTCCGTAAGCGAATAAAGTATTCTTATTCTCGATGGCAATCATATTTTTCTCGATCATAATGTTGTCATCATTGCGGTTATAGATCTTTATGTTGTTGGTACCAAGGTCGATACCGAATGCATTGTTTGCCACTGTCGTTATCCCTTTCTTATCTCAAAAATTTTAGCTCTCTGAAACTAGTATACCTGTTATCACCGATAATAATGTGGTCTAACAGCGGAATATCCATCTGTCTGCCCGCTTTGGCCACATTGTCCGTCAGTTCTCTGTCAGAAGCACTGGGTGTGGGATCTCCGCTGGGATGATTGTGTACGAGAATAATGTTGACTGCTTTGTCCTTCAGCGCCTCCAGAAAGACCTCTCTCGGAGAGATCAGCGCCATATTGACACATCCGTCCGACAGCTTCTTCTCCCGGATCAGCTGTCCTTTGGCATCCAGGCAGAGCAGATACACGCATTCCGTATCCCGGTGTCTGAGTTTTTCCATGAAATACTCCGCCACCTGATCCGCTCTGGTAAAGCAGATCCCATCTCTTGCCCTGGCCCGGCTCATCCGGTTGGACAGTTCGGCGATGCATTTTAACTTCACCGCTTTTACCAGACCGATCCCCCGGATCTCCATCAGCTCCTCCACACTCACATCATGTAATCCCAGAAGTCCCTCCCTCGGATAGGTGGCCAGTGCAAGTACTTTCTCAGCCAGCGCTACCGCAGAATCCTCCTTCGTACCGGTCCTCAAGATGACGGCAAGCAGTTCCGCCTCCGTAAGATTCTCCGGTCCAAACTGTAAAAACCTCTCATAGGGAAGTCCCTGATCTGTGTTCCTGTGTGCATATTTTTCCGGCATAAGTCTCCTTCTGCCTTCTCCGACGTACGCTGCCCTAACGAATAAAACGATATACCACGAACGCTATGACCACACCGATCACACTGGCTATGGTAATATTAAATTCCAGCCCGAAGGTCAGAATAATGAACCCAAGGTTCAGTTCCACCGGACTGCTGAGTCCGAAATTCTGTCCGTAATTCAGAAAAGTACCATCGAAATAAGTCCCTATAAATCTGCCGATCACAAATCCGATCAGTACCAGGACGATCAAAACCCAATTAATTCTCTTCAAGGTAGTTCCTCTTCTTTCTTCTGTGTACTCTCCATGGCTGAACAGTCTCCCCGTGAGCCTGTCTTCCATACGTCTTTTTATACTATCACAAAAAGCTTCTTCTGTACACAAATTTAGTAGATTTTATTTTGCGCTTTTTCTACAGGATTCGTACTTTCCGACACCTGTCTACAGGGCTTTCCGGATCTGTTCTTCCGTTACAAGGCCCTTCTGTACCAGTGTCTGCAGGGATTTCAGAATGCCGAATTTGGCATGCTGCCAGGTCAGTCCTCCCTGGAAATATACCGCATAGGGAGGTTTGATGGGACCGTCTGCGGACAGTTCAATGGAGGAGCCGGATACGAAGGCTCCCGCCGCCATGATCACCTGTGCGTCATATCCCGGCATATCCCAGGGTTCCGGTGTCACATGGCTGTCCACCGGGGCCGCTGCCTGAATGCCCTGACAGAAGCCGATGACGCCCTCCGGCTGTCCAAACGTTACCGCCTGAATAATATCATGTCTGCTCTCCGTACCGTTCGGTACTACCGCAAAACCTAATTTTTCGTAGACATTAGCCGCAAAGATCGCTCCCTTTAATGCACCCGCCGTCACGGTCGGTGCCAGGAAAAATCCCTGATAAAAGTCCTTCAGGATGCCGAGGGACGCTCCTACTTCCTTACCGAGTCCCGGGGAGGTCAGACGGTATGCTGCATTTTCCACACACTCTTTTTTACCGGCAATATAACCGCCGATGGGAGCCAGTCCACCGCCGGGATTTTTAATAAGAGATCCTACGATCATATCCGCACCCACATCGGAGGGTTCCATCGTCTCCACGAATTCTCCGTAGCAGTTATCCACCATGCAGATCACATCCGGCTTGATGTCTTTGATAAAGGCGATCAGTTCACCGATCCGCTGTACGGACAGGGTCGGTCTGGTCTGATATCCCTTGGATCTCTGGATGGTTACCAGATGGGTCTTCTCGTTGATGTTCTCCCGGATCTTATCGTAATCAAAGCCTCCGTCCGGCAGCAGGTCTACCTGACGGTAGGTCACACCGTACTCTGCCAGTGATCCCTTCGAAGGCCGGATACCGATAACCTCTTCCAGAGTATCATAGGGTTTGCCTACCGGGGACAGCAGTTCGTCTCCGGGTCTTAAATTGCTCATCAGTGCCAGCGCCAAGGCATGGGTACCACATGTGATCTGCGGACGCACCAGAGCGTCCTCTGTGTGGAACGTTGCCGCATAGACCGCCTCTAAGGTATCTCTGCCAAGATCATTATAGCCATAGCCGGTAGTACCCAGCAGGCAGGCTTCACTTACCTGATGCTGTTGCATGGCTTTTATCACCTTTAACTGATTATACTCCGCATTCTGGTCCACCTCGTCAAAACGCTCCCGCAGGCTTTTCTCTATGGCACATCCATAGTCATATACCGTCTTGTTGATTCCCATGGAAAGATACATTTCTTCATTGCTGTTATTGCTGTTTTTCATAGATCCCTTTTTCTCCTAATTCCTTTATCATATATTCTAAAATTTTCTCTTCGTCATAGTCAAATTGCTGTTTATCCAGCCAGGTAACTTCTTTTTCCCTGCGGAACCAGGTCAGCTGCCTCTTGGCAAAATGTCTGGTGTCCCGTTTCAGGGTATAGACAGCATCTTCCAGACCGCATTCTCCCTCCAGATATTCCAGGATCTCCTTGTATCCCAGTCCCTGCATGGATACCATGCCCCGGTGGCAGCCCATCTCTTTCAGCTGCTTCACTTCCTCCACCAGTCCTTCCGACAGCATTTCATCGATTCGGGCTTCGATACGGGCATACAGCTTTTCCCGGTCGTCCGTCAGCACGAAATAGCTGAAATTATAAGGACTGGTGCGTTCTTTTTCCCGCTCGTTATGGGCAGAGATCGGTTCCCCGGTCAGTTCATAATATTCCAGTGCACGGATGGTTCGCTTGATATTGTTTGCATGAATGTTATCTGCTGAAACCGGATCAATTTTTCTGAGCATGTCATGTAGTACTTCCGGTCCTTTTTCTTTCGCAAGCTGTTCCATTTTTTCCCGATATTCAGTATTCTCTTCATTTTCAGTAAAATCAATTCCCCGGAGCACTGCCTGAATGTAGAATCCGGTACCTCCCACCAGAATGGGGATATGCCCCCTGTCATAAATCTGTTCCATGCATTCCAGACAGCGTTTTTGGAACACCACCACATTAAATTCTTCCCATGGTTCCAGAATATCAATCAGATGATGGGGAACTCCCTGCATCTCCTCCGGGCGGATCTTGGCGGAGCCGATATCCATATGTTTATATACCTGCATGGAATCGGCTGACAGGATCTCTCCGCCTATGGCCTTCGCCAGTGCAATGGACAGTTTCGTCTTGCCAGCTGCGGTAGGTCCGGTCAGTACGACTAACGGTCTTTTTATAGATTGTGTTACCGACATAATTCTTCTTCCTTACACATTATCCATTATTATTCTGAGTGCAGTTTGCCGCATCAATGGCGATGACTAACATCAGCCCTTCCAGTTCGTCCTTCGGATCAGCAAAGTTAATCGTATAGGTATCTCCCCAACGGAACAGTTCCTTCGAGATATGAATGATACTGCTGCATCCGCTGTACACATCGTAATCCCATCCCAGGAAATCTCCCTCCACGCGCCAGCCGTTGTAATCGATCTCGTACCTTGGCTTGAAAAAGGAGAACTGCTTACGGATCTCGCCCTTTATCTGTCCGTTAATTTCGATTTCAAATGCCGGAAGCAGGGTAAACAGCCGCTGTCTGATAACACCCAGTTCACAATTGTTTCTGTCATATACATGCAGCTGATGTCCTAAGGAAAAAAACTCCGCCTTTACAAAATATTCTGCATTTTCATTTTCGTCATAGACGTCATAAGAATCTGTCCAGGAAAATACTCGTTGTTTGATCAGTAAACGCATTATACAATCCTCTTAAATTTCTTCTCCAGATCTGTCTCCGTCATGGTAATGATTGTCGGTCTGCCATGGGGACAGTTGTAGGGGTTATCCAGTGTCAGAAGTTCATCGATCAATTCTTCCGCCTCCTGAAGGCTTAATCGGTTGTTACCCTTAACAGCCGCCTTACAGGACATGGATGCGATCTTCTCCTCGATGACCTGGAAGCTTCCGCGGTTACCGGTCTCCTGGGACAGTTCATCAAGCACCGCTAAAAACAGTTCTCTCTCGCTGCACCCATAGAGGTCCACCGGCACGCTGCGCAGGGCATATTCGTTGCCTCCGAAGGCCTCGATCTCAAATCCCAGCCGGACGAAGGCATCCTCGTAGGTGTGAAGAATACTCTCTTCCTGTCCCGTCAGACTGACGATGATGGGAGGCATCAGACGCTGGGAAACCACACTTTTTTCATGGAACTGCTTCATCAGGCGCTCGTATTTTACCTTCTCATGAGCCGCATGCTGATCGATGATAAACAGCTTATCCTCGAACTGGACCAGCCAGTAGGTGTCAAAGACCTGACCGATGATACGGTAACGGCTGCGGTTCTGCAGGGACAGAAGTTTTTCTTCGAACAGATTCAGCTGCTGTGCATTTTTTACCTCCGGCTCCGGTTCTGCAGATACTTCCTGTGATGATTCCACAGGCTGACCGGAAAACGTTGCTGCGACCGTCTGTTCCTGTGCCTGTAGCGGGGGCTTCATCTCCTCCGGCGGCAGTGTCTCTACAAAAAAGTCATCTTTTTCGAGTGCAGCTGTGGCAGATACTTTGGATGTTTCCGGCTCCGGCTTGCGGATACTGGTCTGTACTCCGGCATGTTTTTCCTGCCAGATGGGTTTCTGTATAAATTCTCTCCGGTCTTTGGGCGCCGCCTCATATTTCGCCGCCTCCATGACACGATAGCTTTCTTCTCTCTTTTTCTCGAACACTTCCGGCGTGTGTTCCTTCCAGGAAGCTTTTCTGTCTTCCTGTTCCTTTTTCTGGATCGCTTTATCATCCTCCAGGGAGGCATCCGGGATCATTTCCCGGTTCCGCAGGGTTGTTGCTATCTTTTCGCTCAGCATTCTGGCAAAAGCCATGCCGTCAGAAAAACGCACATCCATTTTGGAGGGATGCACATTTACATCCACAGTCTCCGTATCCATGGTGATGTGCAATACGCACAGCGGAAATTTATGCTGCATCAGATACTGCTTATAACCTTCTTCAATGGCTTTGGCAATCACACCGCTGCGGATAAAGCGGCCGTTGATAAAATAGATCTCAAAATTACGATTGGAACGTACCAACACCGGCTTACCAAGATAGCCCTCCACCTTAATGCCGTTCTCTTCGATCTGGATGGGTACCAGCTGTGCAGCAATCTCCCTGCCGTAGATCCGGTAGATGACTTCCCTTAAGTCACCGTTCCCTGAGGTATGGAATCTGGTCTGATTCCCCAGTACGAACTTAACGGAAATATCCGGTCTCGACAATGCCAGATGTTCCATCAGATCCGTGATATAACTGCCCTCCGTGGCAGGCTGTTTTAAAAATTTCCGACGCACCGGCGTATTAAAAAACAGATTCCGCATGAGAAACGTCGTGCCGTCCGGTGCACCGATCTCATCGATGGATTGTTCCTTCGCTCCCTCCAACACCATGCGGGTCCCGGTAAGATTTTCCTTTCGCTTGGTAATGATCTCCACCCGGGAGACTGCCGCGATACTGGACAATGCCTCACCGCGGAAGCCCAGACTTGCGATATGGTTCAGGTCATCCGCATCCTCGATCTTGCTGGTGGCATGGCGGAGGAACGCGGTGGGCAGCTGTTCTCTTTCAATTCCACAGCCGTTATCCGTCACACGGATGAACTCGATGCCACCTTCCTTTGCCTCCACTGTGATTGCCGTGGATCCGGCATCAATGGCATTCTCCACCAGTTCCTTTACCACACTGGCCGGTCTCTCCACCACCTCACCGGCAGCAATCCTGTCGATTGTCCGGGAGTCCAGTACATGTATTCCCATATAAATACCTTTTTCTTTCCGTGCCCTGCAAGCTTTTAGGTGCTTTAGCACCTTTGCGCAGGCACAAATGACTTAACCGTTCCAGCGGTTCTTTAACTTATTCTGCAGACGGTACAGAGTATTCAGTGCATCCAGGGGGGTCAGTGTCGTCACTTCAATCTCCATCAGTTCCTTCAACACATCCTCATCTGTTACCGTGTCAAACAAAGACATCTGTGCCAGATCCACCTCATCGTATTTGGGCTGTTTTTTGACTTTCCCCTCGCCCTTATTGTCAATGGCGATGCTCTGTACCTTTTCCGTAATATCGTTGTCCGACAGCTGTTCCACGATCTCTTTTGCCCGGTCAATGACCATGTCCGGCACACCGGCCAGCTTCGCCACCTGAATACCGTAACTCTTGTCCGCACCGCCCTTTACAATCTTTCGTAAGAACACGATATCATCGCCGCATTCCTTGACCGCAATGCAGTAGTTGTTCACATTGTTCATTTTGCCTTCCAGTTCGGTCAGTTCATGGTAATGGGTGGCGAACAGAGTCTTCGCTCCCAAGAGCTTCCGGTTACTGATATGCTCGATCACCGCCCAGGCAATACTTAAGCCGTCAAAGGTGGAAGTGCCTCTGCCGATCTCGTCCAGGATCAGGAGGCTTTTGGAGGTGGCGTTCCGTAAAATATTCGCCACTTCATTCATTTCCACCATGAACGTGGACTGTCCGCTGGCCAGATCATCCGAAGCACCCACACGGGTGAAGATCCGGTCCACGATGCCGATATTGGCACTTCTGGCAGGCACGAAACAGCCGATCTGCGCCATCAGTACGATCAGAGCCGTCTGACGCATATAGGTGGATTTTCCTGCCATATTGGGGCCGGTGATGACGCTGATACAATGGCTGCCATTATCCAGATACGTGTCATTGGCAATGAACATGTCATTGGTGATCATCTGTTCCACCACAGGATGTCTTCCGTCCTTGATGTCAATGACACCTTTTTCATTTAACTTCGGGCGTACATAGTGATTGCGCTCCGACACCAGAGACAGGGATGCATAAACATCCAGCTTTGCCACCGCTTTTGCGGTATTCTGGATCCTTACCAGTTCCTGAGCGATGGTATCCCGGATCTTGCAGAAGACGTCGTATTCCAGTGTCTGGAGTTTGTCCTCCGCATTTAAAATGGTATCTTCCAGTTCCTTTAATCTCGGTGTGGTATACCGCTCTGCATTGGCAAGGGTCTGCTTGCGGATATAGTCTTCCGGCACCAGATCTTTGTAGGAATTGGTCACCTCAAAATAATAACCGAAGACTTTATTGTATTTGATCTTCAGATTCTTGATGCCGGTACGTTCTCTGTCCTCTTCCTCCAGCTGTGCCAGCCATTGTTTGCCGTCATGTTTTGCACTGCGGAGACGGTCTATCGTTTCATCAAACCCGTCCTTGATCATTCCGCCTTCCCGGATGGACAGGGGCGGCTCGTCAATGATGGCTTCCTCGATCAGCCGGTAGATATCTTCCAGTCCGTCGATTTGTTCCCGGATCTTCGTCAGTTCTTCCTTCTGGAAAGCAGACAATACCGTCTTGATGGGAGGCAGCATCTGCAGAGAGTTGCGGAAAGCGATCAGGTCTCTGGGATTCGCCGTCTTATAGGTCACCTTGCTGAGCAGGCGCTCCAGATCGTAAATGGGATTCAAATACTCTCTGATCTCATCCCGGGAAATGGAGTCCTGATTCAGTTCCTGAATGGCATCCAGACGTTTCTCCATCTCTTCCTTCTCGATCAGGGGCTGCTCGATGCAGCTTCTGAGCAGTCTGGCACCCATGGCGGTCTTAGTCTTATCCAGCACCCACAGAAGGGAACCTCTCTTCTGCTTTTCTCTTAAGGTCTCCGCCAGTTCCAGGTTTCTTCTGGTGGAACTGTCCAACAACATATACTTGCTGGTGAGATACGGATAAATATGGGTAAAGTGCTCCAGATCCGTCTTCTGGGTGTCGTACAGATATTGTAACAATGCCCCGGCCGCCAGAATTCCTGTGGGAAATTCCTCTATGCCAAGCCCGATCAGCGTATTTACCTTAAAATGTTTCATAAGGATCCGTCTGCAGCCGTCATCATCGAACATGTGGGACTCCAGCGCATTGACGGAAATATGTAACCGGGCCTTTAAGTCCGCCACATCAAATCCGCTGACTAAAAAAGCCTCGTTGCAGATGATCTCCGAAGGCTCATATTTCATCAGTTCGTCATTCAGCTTCCGCAGGTCTTCCACTTCCGTCACATAATAGTCACCGGTAGTTACATCCGCCGCGGAGATACCGATGCCATCCGAGGTATAGGCGATACACATCAGATAATTGTTCTTGCTGGCTTCCAGTGACTGGACATTTAAGTTGGTACCGGGAGTCACCACACGGATGACCTCTCTTTTCACCAATCCTTTGGCAAGTTTGGGATCCTCCACCTGTTCGCAGATGGCTACTTTATAGCCACGGCTGACCAGCTTGGTCAGATATCCCTCCACCGCATGGTAGGGAATGCCGCACATGGGAGCCCGTTCCTCCAGGCCACAGCTTTTTCCGGTCAGTGCGATCTCCAGTTCTCTGGATGCCACGACGGCATCCTCAAAAAACATTTCATAAAAGTCTCCCAGACGATAAAAAAGGATGCAGTCCTTGTACTGCTCCTTTGTCTCCATATATTTTTGCATCATTGGTGTCAATTCAGCCATGATCTTCTCCTGTTCTGTAAAGGGATACACGACAAAGCGGACACGCAAAAACTTGCGCATCCGCATCTATCTTAGCACAAAATATTGAGGTTGTAAATTAAAGAACCCGCCTTCAAATGATAGTTTTTGCGCCTTATCCCAGCCGTGCGGCACGCTCCAGCGCATCGTCGATATGGGCGCATACATTCTCTCTGCCAACCTTGTCTAAGAACCCGCTCTTCTCCATGACATGCATGGGCTGTTCCCCTACATGGGACAGGATGATCTGGATATTTTTCTTCCTGCAGTCTGCATATAACTGTTCCAGATTATGCATGGCGGTGGCATCAATGGCACTCACGCTGCGCATACGCAGTACCAGACAGTTCATCCTGTCATCCAGTGTGATCTTCAGGATCTTGTCTGCCGCACCGAAGAACAGAGGACCGCTTACTTCGTAGACCATGGTGTTGTGAGGTACAACTCTTAAGGACAGGCTGTCTGCATCGTCCTCATCATCCACGTATTTCCAGCCTTCCACTTCCGTTACATCGCTCATACGCTTCATGAACAGAATCGCTGCTAACAAAATACCTACCTCGATGGCTACCACCAGATCAAACACAACGGTCAGTACAAATGTGGTCACCAGTACGATGATATCGCTCTTGGGTGCAGTCTTACAGAGTCCTGCGAATTTCCGCCAGTCACACATATTGTAAGCCACCATGAACAGAATGGCTGCAATGGTAGGCATGGGGATCAGGGCTGCATAAGGCATCAGTACCACCAGGATCAGCAGCAGAGTCACAGAATGTACCATACCGGCAATAGGAGTACGTCCGCCGTTTTTCACATTGGCTGCGGTTCTGGCAATGGCTCCGGTGGCCGGGATTCCTCCGAACAATGCGGAAGTGATGTTACCGGCACCCTGAGCGATCAGTTCCATATTGGAACGGTGTCTGCTGTTCACCATGCTGTCTGCCACCACACAGGAAAGCAGAGATTCGATGGCTGCCAGAATCGCGATGGTGAAAGCATCCGGCAGGACATTCTGTACCGTCTTCAGGCTGAAGGCCGGCAGGGAGATCGCAGGAAGCTTATTGGAAATCTCATACAGATCCCCGATGGTATTTACATTCATATTAAGCAGTGCCACCATGGCGCTTCCCACCAGTACCGCGATCAGGGAAGGGGGAATCTTCTTACAGAAGCCCGGCAGATACTGCCACACGATCAGGATCAGCAGACTGATCACACCTACCAGAAGAGCCTGCAGATTGGTGGTGGAAATAAACGCAAATACTGCCTTTAATTTGTCCATGGTCTCGATCAGTGGCTCTTCACTGACAATGGTCAGTCCCAGGAAATCCTTGATCTGTCCGATAAAGATCGTCACGGCGATACCGGAGGTAAAGCCTGTGGTGATGGTATAGGGGATGAATTTGATCAGATTGCCCAGTCGTAAGAAACCCATCAGGATCAGGATCACACCGGCCAGCAAAGTGGCAATGATCAGACCGTCCATGCCATTCTTCGCCACGATTCCGGCTACAATAGTGGCAAAGGCCGCCGTCGGTCCTGCGATCTGCACACGGCTGCCGCCTAAGAATGAGATCACGAAACCGGCAGTGATGGCGGTATAGATACCCTTTTCCGGAGTCACACCGGATGCCAGTGCCAGTGCAATGGATAATGGCAGTGCAATGATCGCTACGATAATGCCTGCAATCACATCTTTTACAAACTGTTCTTTCGTGTAGCTTTTCATTACCGAGAAAAGCTTCGGTTTTAGTTTTTCCATAGTATTCTCCTCGCCTCGTACTTACATAAAATAAGCCCGTGTGAAATTATAAAATTTTTATAAAGTCACACGAGCTTTATCATATCTCTATTTCATTTTCTTTGCAAGGATTTTTTATAAATCCCGTTCAGTCCCGTTCATTCCGTGCCAATCATGGCTGAACCTGATGTCCCATATAATAAAATCCATGGCATTCCTCCAGAGATACGTTTACAATTCTGCCTACCAGGGAAGTATCTCCCGGGAAATGTACCAGTGTGTTATTGGACATTCTTCCGGTGACCAGAGTACTGTCGTTCTCGTTGATCTCTTCCACCAGCACATCTGCGATCTGTCCCTGATATCTGCCCACCTGCTCTCTGGCGGTCTCCTGCACGGTCTTAAGCACCCGGTCAAACTGCTCCTTCACCTGTGCCTCCGGTACCTGTTCCATGGCGGCCGCCGGCGTTCCGGTACGTTTGGAATAGATAAAAGTAAACGCATTGTCATATTTTACACGACGGATCACATCGATGGTCTCATCCACATCTTCCTTCGTCTCTCCCGGAAAGCCCACGATAATATCCGTGGTGATGGCCATATCCGGAATCTCCCTGCGGATCTTCTCCGCAAGTTCCAGATACTGTTCCTTCGTGTAACGGCGGTTCATAGCCTTTAAGATCTTCGTGGAACCGGACTGTAAGGGCAGATGCAGATGTCTGCAGATCTTCTTCGAATGCTTCATGACCTCAATCAGCTCGTCCGACAGATCCTTGGGATGGGAAGTCATGAAACGGATCCGTTCCAGTCCCTCGATCTTCTCCACTTCCTGTAACAGCTGTGCAAAAGTGATGGGTTCCTCCAGATTCCTGCCGTAGGAATTCACATTCTGACCCAGCAGCATGATCTCCACCACGCCGTCCGCCACCAGTCCCTCGATCTCCCGGAGGATGTCCTTCGGATTCCGGCTGCGCTCTCTGCCACGGACATAAGGCACGATACAATAGCTACAGAAATTATTACAGCCGAACATAATATTGATACCGGATTTGAAGGGATATTTTCTCTCCACGGGAAGGTCCTCTACGATCTTATCCGTGTCCTTCCAGATATCGATGACCATTCCCTCATTTTCAAACAGGGAACACAACAATTCAGCAAATTTGAAAATGTTGTGGGTTCCGAAGATCAGATCCACGAAACGGTAACTGGTCTTGATCTTCTCGATCACGGAAGGCTCCTGCATCATACAGCCGCACAAAGCAATCTTCATGTGAGGATTTTTCTTCTTGTAGCCGTTCAGTACTCCCAGTCTTCCGTAGACACGCTGGTTGGCATTGTCCCGGACGGTACAGGTATTGTAGATCACGAAGTCCGCATTTTCGTCCTCGATGATCTCATAGCCTGTTTTTTCCAGGATTCCCACCAGTTTTTCGGAATCTCTGGCATTCATCTGACACCCGAAGGTCGTCACACAGCAGGTAGGCTTTCTGCCCAGTTCTTCACCAAGCTTTGCCACATAGCCGGAGGCTTTTTCCATAAAATAATACTGTCTCTCGGTTTCGTTCATTTGTGTTACATTTGTCATATAAAAAGTATTGCCTTTCCAAATCAGTTTACGTTTTTGTCTTATCTGTCCGCATATTTTGCCGCAATGGCGATCAGCAGCTGCGTGGTCTTCTCCATGGACTGCACGCAGGCATATTCATATCTGCCATGGTAGTTCTCCCCGCCGGTACACAGATTCGGACAGGGCAGCCCCATAAAGGACAGTCTTGCGCCGTCGGTACCGCCGCGGATGGGGGATATCTTCGGTTCGATGCCCAGTTCTTCCATGGCTGCTCTTGCATTGTCGATCAGGTGCATATGCGGTTCCATGATCTCCCGCATATTATAATAAGAATCCTTCAGATCCACTACCACCGTACCCGCGCCATACTTCCGGTTCAGAAAATCAGCACAGGCTGAGAACAGATCCTTTTTCTCCTCAAAAAGCCGTCTGTCGTGATCCCGGATAATATAATCCGCTACAACTTCCTCCACATTGCCCTGCAGGGCATCCAGATGGAAGAATCCCTCATAGCCTTCCGTATACATGGGATTCTGTTCCACCGGCAGCAGGCTCTGGAACTCCTGTGCGATGAGAATGGCATTCTTCATCTTGCTCTTGGCAGAACCGGGATGCACGCTTCTGCCGTAGACATGCAGCTTTGCCCCGGCTGCGTTAAAGTTCTCATATTCCAGTTCACCCAATGCACCGCCATCCACAGTGTAGGCATAATCCGCGCCAAACAGCTGAACATCAAAATGATCGGCTCCGGCGCCCACTTCCTCATCCGGGGTAAATCCGATCCGGATCTTACCGTGCTTTTTCTCCGGATGCTTTAGTAAAATCTCCGCCATGGCCATGATCTCCGCCACACCGGCCTTGTCGTCCGCGCCAAGCAGGGTCGTACCGTCCGTTACGATCAGGTCCTGTCCAACATAATGTAACAATTCCGGGAAATCCGCCGTCTTCATAACAATATTTTCTGCTGTATTCAGCACGATATCTTTACCGTCGTAATTCTCAACGATTCTGGGATTTACGTTGGTATCCGTCACTGCCGGAGAGGTATCCATATGGGAAATAAAGCCCAGCACCGGTGCCTTCTTGCAGCCTGCGGATGCCGGAATGGTGGCATAGACATAGCAGTGTTCCTTATCATAAGTGATCTCTGCAGCACCCATGGCCTCCAGTTCGCTCACCAGCTGTTTTGCCAGATCATGCTGTTTCATGGTACTGGGGATGGTGTTGCTTTCCTCCGAGGACTGGGTATCGATCTTCACATATCGCAAAAAATTCTCAATGGTCTTGTCCATAATCTCACTCCTTAACTTATACACCTTCTCACTTAAAAGTTCGAGGATGCACATTCGCCAAATACAGATTCCTGTGCAAGCAAAAATCTGTGCCTGACGCATCGTATACGCAAATACAACTGTCCGATCTTACGCTTCTCATAAACGTGGACAGCTGTATCTTATTTATCATATCATGGTGTCGGCAACGCTTCAATCCTTAATTTTGCATTCCTTTCGAATTTTCTATTTCCCGGCAGGCTCCTTTCGACAGTGCCAGTACTGCCAACAGATTCGGTACTGCCATCAGGGCATTGCAGATATCCGAAAAAGTCCATACCGCTTCCAGCGTACAGACCGCTCCCAGGAAAGTGACCAGTCCATAACACAACCGATACCACCCGGTCCGGTCACAGCTGCCCGTCAGATATTCGAAGGCTTTCTCTCCCTGATATTCCCAGGCGATGATCGTTGCAAATGCAAACAGTACAATAGAGATCGTAAGCATCCATTCTCCCGCCTTGCCAAAAGTAACGGAAAAAACAGCGATCATGAGAGCCGTTCCGTTCAATAGTTCCCCCTGCATATCCCGCTGTCCCAGCATTCCGCTGGCGGCAATGGCAAGCCCCGTCAGAGAGCAGATCACAATGGTGTCGATAAAGACTCCTGTCATGCTGATATACCCCTGTCTCACCGGATCCTGCGTGTCTGCGGCGGCAGCGCTGATACCAGCAGCACCTAATCCCGCTTCATTGGAAAACACCCCCCGGGAGACACCATAGCGCATTGCCAGCCTGCCGGAATGGACAGCACCGCTCCCTGCCGCCCATAGAAATCCCACAGTTCCTCCTGCCATGGATTCCGGGCAGAAGGCTCCCCACAGAATCTGTAGGATTCCTGCCGGAAGATTCTGTAAATGGGTAAAGATCACCATTCCTGTTCCGAACAGATAAAACACCGCCATACAAGGCACCAGATATGCCGTCATTCCGGCAATAGCCCCGATTCCCCCAAGGATCACGAGAATCGTAAGCAGGCTTAAAACCAGTCCCGTCACGGTCTGCTTTATTTGAAAAGTCACCGCCAGCGCCTCTGCAATGGAATTTCCCTGGGTCATATTTCCCATGCCGAAGGATGCCAGCACGGCAAAGACCGCAAACAGCACCGCAAGGATCCGGCCCATCTTTTTCTGTGGGAAGGCATTTTGCAGTACATACATAGGGCCGCCCACCGGTTCCCCTTTTTGATTTTTCACCTGATGTCGGACACACAGCATGCTTTCCACCAGTTTGGTGGACAGACCGATGATGCCGGACAAAATCATCCAGAACAGGGCTCCCGGACCGCCCAGCGCCATGGCCGTAGCCACACCTACAATGTTCCCGGTACCGATGGTGGCCGCCAGTTCTGTAGTCAAGGCGGAAAAGGACGTAACTCCTGCCTCCCCGCTTTCCTTCCGGCACTCCGGGCAGAATACAAGCCGGAGTGCCGCTGGCAGATTCTTCAGTGGAAGAAACCGTAATCTTATCATCAGATAGCAGCCGGTTCCCAGCAATAAAAAAATAAGCCAGGGTCCCCACAGGATCCGGTCTGTCTGCTGCAAAAGGCTTTTTATCCCTGTGATCATAGAAATCCTGTCTTCCGGCTTATTTTCTAAAATATATTCTTCCTTTTACTGTTTTATACCACTGCCCGGTTATTCACCGGATTCCTGTACCCTCTGCGTATCCGGCAAGAACTTCGGAATTTTTTCTGCGATCTCCCGAATTCCGAATAGATATCCGATGCCTTTCTCCAGTTGTCCTTCGGAAGCATGGAGCAGTGTTGCGGTCAGATGCAGCTTATGCTCTCCGTATTCCAGGTCACACGTATACTCACTGTTGTCGTTTTCCATGGTCGTCCGAGACTTCGCTTCTATTTCAGCTTCTTTATCCCACATGATCTGTGCATTGGTATCATAAGGCACCTCTCCTTCGATTTCAATATAGGTTCCGGAATTATAATCATGCAGATAGGACTGCATATAATCGGTGATAGAATAATAAGGGGCATCCGCACCGATATCATCCCAGGTGACCGGTTCTGTCTCATCTTCCAGCACAACCTTCATGGCATAGAGTGTTCCGGTCTCGGAATCCACGACACACTCTATATTGACTCCCGTAACCTCCCCTTCCTTCATTTGCATACAGATGTCATAGGCCATGATTGCAACTCCATCCGACAGCTTCTCATCATACAGAATATATCTTTTGATGGAAATGTTATCGGTATCTAAATTTTTGAAAAAATAATCCTCCGGGATCACTCCCATATCCTGAAAAGTGTAATTCCATTCCGAATTTAAGATATATTCATCCATCAGACTATATATTTCATCATCCGTTGCCGCTTCGTAATCCTGTTCCGAGACATAGTACTGCTTTCCCGCAGCGATACCGTCTGCCAGCTTTTGAAGTCTCCGGACCGTATCCGTCTCGTAGTTATCCTGCCAGACCGAATAATCAGTCCCGGCATTCGCAGTGCTGACTGACTGGGTCAATCTATTCTTATCCTGTAATCGAAGCAGCAGTCCAGGCCCCGCAAAAGCAAATGCAACCAGCAAAAGCAGTCCGCCCGTACACAGTAGTAAATTTTTATTTCCCGTTCTTCCATGTCTTTTCATCTTTTACCGTCTGCTCCCCGTCTCTTTATTTCCTCCGTCGTTGTCCGTACCTTCTCCGGAAAATACAGACGTATCACGGTTCCCTCTCCCAGCTTACTGTCGATCTTTAATTCTCCCTGATGCAGGGTGATGATCTTCTGGCAGAGAGCCATTCCGATTCCGGCGCCACCCTCCTTACGTGATCTGGACTTGTCTACCATATAAAAGGCCTCCGTGATCCGGTCAATCTCCTCCTGCGGGATTCCTCTGCCATTGTCCACAACTTTGATCTCGTATCCCTGCGGAAGCTTCCTTCCCTTCATAAGAATAAATCCGCCCTCTTCCACAGCCTTTACGGCATTGTCCAGCAGATTATATAACAGGGACAAAAGCAGATCCCGGTCGCCCCAGATCACCCCTTTTTCCAGATTAATTTTCCCCCGGATGTCTTTCCGTTCAAAGGGGATCCGCATGGTATCCCGAATGCTTTCTTCCAGATCTCCGGTCGGTATCTTCCGGAATTCCATCTTCTGTCTGTCCATGCCCACCAGCTCCAGTAATTTGTGAGACAGATTCTCCAGCCGTCTGCCCTGGCTGAAAATGTAATACGCCGCCTCACCCCGTTCCTGCTCCGTCAGTTCATAGGAATTCAGCATATCCGCGTATCCGATGATGGAAGTCAATGGAGTTTTGAGTTCATGGGCAAATGCCGCCGTAAAATCCTCCTTCTGTTTTGCCTCCAGTTCTTTTTCTTCCATCTGATGCACCAGCCGGTCCGCCATCCGATTGAAGCTTTGAGACAATTCCCCGATCTCATCCATTCCCTGATAGGAAGCCCGCTTCTCCAGATCTCCCTCTGCAATCCTTCCCGCCGTGCGGTTTAACTGTTCTATGGGACGTGTCAGATATCTGGACAGCAAAAAAGCTGCCAGTCCTCCGACTACCAGAAGGACTGTCAGTGCGATCCCGTATTGCCGCATCATGTTGTCCTGTTCTTCGTAGATGCTGCTCAAGTCTTTCATAATTCCCAGATATACCGTATCTGCCGCATCCATCGGCTGATCCGCAATAATGCTGATCAGGTAGTATCCTGTTCCTATCTTACGGAC
The DNA here is from genome assembly GCA_934394815.1 of uncultured Acetatifactor sp. Taxonomy (GTDB): domain Bacteria; phylum Bacillota; class Clostridia; order Lachnospirales; family Lachnospiraceae; genus Acetatifactor. The sequence goes on from CAKRRD010000015.1 coordinate 35,541, forward strand.
ACCATAGATCTGATTGGCTCCGGATTCTATGGTACGGATCATTTCCTGCGTTTTTTGTTGGATCTCTTCCTGTGACTGCCGGAAGGTTCCTGACAGCGTCAGTTGTCCGTCTGCCGTAAGGATCAGACATTCCGTTCCGTTCTGGTCTGCCATTCGTTCCGTGGCAGAATTGCCTGCCTGCATTTCGGCAAACTCCGAGCCATATTTCTCCATATTCTGGTACACCATATCGTAAATGGCCTGAAACAGAAGATTTTCCCGCTTTCCCTGTTCCGTCTCCCGTTCCAGCATCCGGTTAAAGTAAGAGGACAGCATAAAACTGCCAAAAAGCATGAATGCCACCGTAAGGAGTGCTGTGATGGAAAAGAATAATTTATGTGCGAACTTCATTCAGTCGATACCCCACTTTATACACAGCCACGATAGTCTCTTCCCAGTGCAGCTTTTTCTTCAACCGCTGTACATGCAGATCCACCGTCCGGCTCTGTCCCATATATTCTCCACCCCATACCGTTTCATAGATAGTCTCCCGGTACAGTGCCCTGTTTTTGTTTCTCGCAAACAGTAACAGCAGATCAAATTCCTTCGGTGTCAGATAGATTTCCTCTCCATCCAGTGTTACTCTGTGGGATGTTGTATCTATGGCCACGTTATTTACCCGCAGCGAAGTCTCCGTCTTATGATATCTACGCAGTACCGCCTCCACTCTCGCCAGCAGTTCCACGATTTCAAAGGGCTTTGGCAGATAATCGTCTGCTCCCATGCGGAGTCCTTTTACTTTATGCTCCGTCGAGCCAAGCGCTGTCAGGAAGATCACCGGAAGTTCGCAGGCTTTCGCATAATCCATCAGTTCATAGCCGTTGATCCCCGGCAGCATGATATCCAAAAGTGCCAAATCGAATTTCTCCCGCTCCATGAGATCCGCCGCTGCTTTTCCGTCCGATGCCCAGGCACACTCATAACCGGATCTCGTCAGGTTGATCCGGATCAGGTTGGCGATGGGCTCCTCATCTTCTGCAATTAATATTCTAAACATTTCCCTGTCCCTCAGTGTATTTATTTTCTCTAACAGAGTATATCACCTTTGTATCCAATTTGTATCCTTTTCATTTATTCCGCACTCTTTTTTCCTCCGGTCATACCATATAATAAATGAACATTCGGAAAGGATTACTATGAAAGACTATTCTTTTGAAGAACATTTTGAAAAATATCCGCTGGCCATGGCTTATGTTCCCTGGCAGCATTTCACCAAAATGTATGAGAATCTGGAAAAAGGGTACCAGGCCGGCACCATTTTTCCGGAGCTGAATAAACCCTTTACAGGAAGGAGATGCGTCAAATGAACAGTGAAGAAAAAATGCTGCATGACATCGGCATTGCCGACTTCGTCCTGACAGACCTGATGCTGTATCTGGACACTCATCCCACGGACCGGAATGCCATGGAATATTTCAACCATTACGCAAGGATCAAATCCCAGATGGAACGGGAATTCTCCAGAGAGTATTATCCCCTGCGGAAAGATCTTGCAGAAAGCAACAGAGAGTGGCGCTGGGGCAGCGCTCCCCTGCCCTGGGAAGGAGGATGTGACTGATGTGGAGTTATGAAAAAAGATTACAGTATCCGGTAAATATCAAGGAACCCAATGCCAAACTGGCTCAGGTCATCATCTCCCAGTACGGCGGTCCCGACGGGGAAATGGGTGCCAGCATGCGTTATCTGTCCCAGCGGTATTCCATGCCCTTTAAGGAAGTGGCAGGACTGCTGACAGACATAGGAACCGAAGAGCTTGGTCATCTGGAAATGGTTGCCACTATCGTCCACCAGCTGACCAGGAACCTCTCCATGGAAGAGATTGAAAAAAGTGGGTTTGCCAATTATTATGTGGATCATACCATCGGTGTCTGGCCCCAGGCCGCCGGAGGTATTCCCTTCAATGCCTGCGAATTTCAGGTGAAGGGTGATATCATCACAGACCTGCACGAGGATATGGCTGCAGAGCAGAAAGCCCGCTCCACCTACGACAACATCCTGCGTCTGATCAAGGATCCGGATGTCTGCGAGCCCATCAGGTTCCTCAGAGCCAGGGAGGTTGTCCATTACCAGCGCTTCGGCGAAGCCCTGCGCATTGCCCAGGATCACCTGAATTCCAAGAACTTCTACGCGTTCAATCCCGGCTTTGACCGCTGCGATTCCTGCGAGACCTGATGATTTATCGCAGTCGTTGTCCCTGAAATCAATTATAAAAGGCTGCCGGTCCCGAATCCTATAACTTCCGATTCGAAGCTGGCAGCCTTTTTAACTTTGCAAATTATTTCTTTTCGCCGGATATTATCTCTGTTCTCCCATGAAGAATAAAGCCAGTGTTCCGGGGCCTGAATGGGAACCAATGGTGGGACCCACGTAGTTGATGAGAAAGCTGTCCATACCAAAGCGCTCCTTGATCAGGTCTCTCACCAGTTCTGCGGCGGGCAGATCGTCTCCGTGGCTGATGAAGATAATGTCGTTCCGGTCACGATAAGAGCCCATCTTTTCTTCCATGTAATCCACCAACGCATGTAAAGATTTCTTACGTCCTCTCACTTTGCCGATAACGATCAGATGTCCCTCGTCGTCCACATGCAGCTTCGGCTTGATGCCGGCCAGCGTTCCCACGAATGCAGTGGCCTTGCTGACACGGCCACCACGGTAGAGGTGATACAAATCATCCACCGTAAATACATGTACCAGATGCAGACGGTTGTTCTTCACCCACTCTGCCACTTCCTCCAGGGTCTTTCCCTGATCTCTCAAAGCCACTGCCTTATAAACCAGCAGTCCCTCTCCCAGAGATGCACACAGACTGTCGATGACAACGATTTTGCAATCCGGATGTTCCTCCATGAGTTCTTCCGCTGCGATCCGCATGCTGTTGTACGTACCGCTCAGTCCGGAGGAAAAAGCGATACAGAGGATTTCTTTATTTTCTTTCAGGTATTCCGTAAAATGGGCTTTTGCTTCCTCAGGATTGACCTGGGAGGTAGTCGGCATCTTGCCCTGTCTCATCAATGCATAGAATTCTTTTTCGGGAAGCTCCTGTCCTTGTCCGTAAGTCACACCATCCATGATGTAGCTAAGGTTCATGCATCCGAGATCATGTTCCTTCAGATACTCCACCGGCAGATCAGCAGTACTGTCTGTAACGATTTTAAACATTGGTCGCCCTCCTGATGCTATCAATTTTTATCTAAGCATACATCAAAAGGACATCCATTTCAATTTTCGCTGGCAAAAGTGATACATTTTGTCACATTTTTTTGGCATCCGGCATTCTTCCCCGGAAGAAACGATTCCGCATCCTCTCCCGGTCGAAAGGGATCAACGGATACAGATAGCTTTGTCCGGAGATCGTCTTATTGGTAAGGAGCGCCAGGGCAAACAGGGTCAGCCCTGCAATATATCCCCAGATACCGAAAATATGTGTCAGGATAAGATTCAGGATCCGCATAAACTTCAAAGCGTAACCCAGTTCATAATTGGCCTGTGTATAATTGGCGATTGCCACGAACGCCATGGCTAACATCACCTCGGAATTAAACCATCCGCTCTCCACCGAGAACTCTCCCAGCACCAGTGCCGCCATGACACTCAGCGGAGTACTCAACATATTCGGTGTATTGACTGCCGCCAGCCTTAGACCGTCAATGGCCAGTTCCAGCAGCAAAAACTGAAGAATCAAGGGTACATTCGGATTCTCCTTTAAAATAATAAATGCCAGCTTCTCCGGAATCCACGTCTGATGATTCATAAGAAGCAGATACGTGGGTGTCACGAAATACGTCAACAGTGCAATCAGGAATCTGGTCAGCCGAAGATACGTTCCGGTAACCGGCGGGAAATAATAGTCATCCGCTTCCTCCACCACATCAAAAATCGTAGTAGGCAGGATCATGGCGGAAGGTGAATTGTCCACCAGAATCACCAGATTACCCTCCAGCACCTGGGCCGCCGCCGTGTCCGGCCGTTCGGTATATTTAAACTTTGGGAAGGGATTGTACCATTTCCGCCGGTACAGGCATTCCGCCAGACTTTCCTGATTCATGGCCAGTGCATCCACATGAATGGAGCGGATTCTTTCCCGGATATTCGTAAGCAGTTCCGGATCCACGCGGCTTTCCATATAACACAGCACAATATCCGTTCTGGAATTCTCCCCGGCATTCAACATCTCCATGTGAAGATCCGTACTGCGGATCCGGCGGCGGATCAGAGCCGTATTAAATACCACCGTCTCCACAAAACCGTCTTTCGATCCCCGGAGCACCTTGTCCTTATCCGGTTCCTCCACCCCTCTGGCGGGATAGGTTCTGGCATCGATCAGTACCGCCTTTTCATAGCCGTCCACCAATAAAACAAATACGCCGGACAATAAAGCCCCCAGAATCTTCTCCCAGGTATCGTCCAGTTCCACCTCCACATAGGGAATGGCAATCCTGGACATTTCATGCGCATTCTTCGGAAAGTCCTCCGCCTTCCGATCCATCAGATACTGCAATATTTTCTGCATCAGTTCATCCTTGCAGAAACCGTCGATCAGATACATGCAGGCATCGGTCTCTCCAATTCGGATCACCCGATGAATGATGTCAAAATTGGTTTCCAGTCCCATCCGTTTCTCCAGATACTGCATATTCTGTTGGAGTTTTTCAGATATTCTGACAGGTTTTTGTTGTGTCCCCGGCATAAAAAATCCCCCTTGGGTCTATGATCTAAATTCATCATGTCCCATCCGGGGGATTTTATTCTTCTGTTTTATTATTACTTCGTGGTACTTCCAAAACCACCGTTGCGGATGCCTTCCGCGTCATCATCTTCCGTGATACCATACTGCATAAAGATGCCCTGGGCAAATCCGGTTCCCGCAGAAACTTCCACAGTCTTCCCTTCATTGGAGTCATTGGTGATCTTCATGAAAATATGTCCTTCATTGTCCGAGAAGAAATAATCACTGTCAATAATACCTACGGTATTATTCATCTGCAGGCGGTATTTAAAACCCAATCCGCTTCTGGGATAAACCTGTAATACCCAGTCTTCCTGCATTTCCGCCCGGATTCCCGTAGGGATCTTGATGGTCTCTCCGGGAGCCAGGGTAAAGGAAAACGGTGCGAAGAAATCATAGCCAGCGCTTCCTTTCGTAGCTCTCCTGGGAAGCTTTAGATTTTCATACATTTCCTTGATCTGCTCTTCCGTATACTGGGGATATTCCTCCTGCATGGCAGCAAGAAACTGCCCCGGACTTACAAAATGAAATTTTGCTATTCTATGCATAGTCTGTTTCTGTCCTTTTCCTATTCTTTTTTAATAATATCGTGTGAACCCTCTTTCTTTCTCTCAGGCATAATCTCCGCAGTGCAGTACCGGCTCCCGTCTGTTATCACCGGCCAGGGTCTTTTTCACATCGATCACCCGCTGGTTCCTGCTGCCCTTCCACAGGAGTTTGACATCCTTTTCCTCCACATGGAATTCTCCGTCTACCACCACATCCACATATTGCATGACCGGCAGATCACAGATGTCTTCCCAACGGTCTCCGGTATACATCCAGATCGTTTTCGTGGGATATTTTTCCCGGATCTCACTCATAAGATCTCTGACATCCGCCCGGTTCACGGGATGCATCGGATCACCACCGGAAAAGGTAATACCGGAAATGTACGGTTTCTCCAGCTGTTCGAAAATCTCCTGTTTTGCGCTTTCGTCAAACAACAGGCCTCCGTCGGGATCCCAGGTAATAGGGTTATGACATTCCCTACAGCAATGGCTGCAGCCCGCTACCCACAGTACGACCCGAAGACCATCGCCGTTCAGCATATCGTCCTTGGTTATATTATGATATCTCATTTATCTGTCCATCCTGTCTCTACATACTTTTCCGCTCTGCGATCTCCGCCATCTTGGCATCGTTCAGTCTCGTATCTCCGTGCACTCTGGAGTAAGACAGATAGCCGTTCATACGGTCGATCTTGGTCAGGTTACGGCTGCCGCAGACAGGACATACATCCATTTCCAGTTCCTGATGGCCACAGTCGTCACAGTACGCCAGTGACAGATTGACCCCTTCGTAGAAGCCCATATCCATGGCTCTGTGGATCAGTGTCTTGATAGCCTCGGTATTATAGTCAATAGGATACTTTACATACTGGATCTTACCGCCATTGCTCAGATCCCAGAAGCGGTTCTCCAGATCCTGTTTCTGGATCGGTGTAATATCCTCGGTCACATGGCAATGGAAGCTGTTGCTGACATATTCTCTGTCGGATACGCCTTCGATAATACCGTATTTTTCCCGGAACTGCTTTACCTGCAGACCGCACAGATTCTCTGCGGGAGTTCCGTAGATGGCATACAGGTTGCCGTCCTCTTCCTTATACTCGGAGATTTTCTGATTGATATGTTCCAGAACCTCCACTGCAAATGCTCCGTCTTCCACCAGCGATTTCCCGTTATACAGTTCCTGCAACTCATTCAATGCCGTAATGCCGAAGCTGGCCGTTGCGGATTTTAATAACGGTTTGATCTTATCTGTCAGCTTCAGATGACCGCCTAAGAATCCTCCCTCGCAATACGCCAGAGGATTCGTGGAAGCGCGCATTTCTCCCAGATAAGCATAGGTCCGGATATGCAGCTGGCGGATCAGTTCCAGATAATAATCCAGCACTTCATAGAAATCTTTGCTCTCTTTTCTCGCTTTGGCCAGAATCATGGGCAGATGCAGAGAAACCGCACCGATGTTGAAACGGCCCACGAATACCGGCTGATCCTTGTCATCCGCAGGGTGCATGCCGCCTCTCTCATACCAGGGAGACAGAAATGCCCTGCAGCCCATGGGAGATACGATCCTGCCGTACTGTTTGTACATGCTTGCCACATAGCCCTTACCGGTGAGGCTCAGCCAGTCGGGATACATGGTTTTGGCGGAACATTCCACACCCGCCTCGAACACATCCTCCAGAGGCTTTCCGGGGCCGTGCAGATTCTCATCATATAAAAATACGATCTTCGGGAACAGAACCGGCTTCTTGTGATCTTTCTTGCCCTGTCCCTTTTTACGGACATCCAGCATGGTAATGGTAGCCATCTTTGCAAATCTGCCGGTGCCGGTTCCTGCGGTCACGGTAATAAACGGATAGTCGCCACGGCTGCTGGCCACGGTATTGAACTTGTACTCCCATCCCTGGAAGCCCTGTTCGAATTCTTTCCTCACATCCGCCAGTGCCTCTGCCTCCGCCACATCTGCGTTGATTCCCAGACGCTCATATTTTGCCAGAGCCCGGTTGTAGGATTTCTCCGCGTAAGGCTCCAGAATCAGGTCCACGCTGGGTACGGTAAATCCACCATACTGCTGGCTGGCAGCACTTAATACAATATCGCCGATGACGTCGAAGGCCACATCCAGCGTCTTGGGTTCATTATACCAGATATTTCCCATCTCAAAGCCACCGGTCAGAACGCTCTGCACATCGAACAGGCAGCAGTTCATGGTGTCTCTTCTGGCCGACATGTCGTGGACATAAATATAGCCGTCCCGGCAGGCCTGGATCTCTTCCGTAGTCAGGAAGAACTTCTGATACAGTTCCTTGTTCAGCTGATTGAAGATCAGGCTGCGCTTGGTGGATACCAATGCGGAATCTGTGTTGGCATTCTCCTTGTCACCGATGTACATGATGGACTGGCTCTTTTTATAGACATCATCCAGCATCCGTACAAAATCCTGTTTATAGTTACGATAGTCGCGGTAGCTTTTTGCAACGACCGGTTTTACCTGCTCCAGAGCACTTTCCACAATATTGTGCATAATGGGAATGGGAACTTCATCCACTTCCAGCTCGTTTACTTTCTCTACCACATACCGGCAGATCTGCTCTTTTTCTTCTCTGGTGAATTTTGTCAGGGCACGATACGCACTCTTGCCTACGGCACTGATCACCTTCTGTACATTAAAAAGTTCCTTGCTTCCGTCCTTTTTAACGACATAAATCTCCCTGTCCGGTCTGAACTTTTTGCCATAATCTACATTTTCTTCATGATCATGTTCAAAATTGCTGCTCATCTTTCTCTTCCCTTCATCCGATAATCTCCGGCAGCTGCCGGATCTACTGTATTTCCCCTTACTTACGATACTGTTTACAAACACCATATATGGTGTCTGCAAACGTCAAAAAGCAATATATTGTGGGTGCTATGTACCAGTATAAAAAAGAATCCCTGGCTTGTCAACGAGGGATCCTCTGGAAAACTATACAAAAAAGATTTTTAAATTTTGGGTAACTTTTTATTCTCTGTCCCGCGACTGCTCACGCAGAATATCCGAAAGCCACTGTACATACCGTTTTTGCACCGCTTCCGGAGCGACGATCCTGGCCCCCGGTCCGATACCGGACAGCCATCCGAAGAACTGTCCGCTGACCGCCACCTTCGCCCGGATCCGGAACACCTCCTCCGACATGGGACGGATATCCGCCTCTCTGCCGAAACGATCCAGTACCACACCGGTCAGCCGCATCGGGAACTCCATGGTCACCGTACTCTCCTCCCCGGCAAACATGCCGAAGGTCTGGTTTGTATAAGAGGTCACATCAATCTGTGAGAACTGTTCCACCCCTTCTCTGGGCAGATCCGTCACTTCCGCCTGTCCCATCTTATCCACACGGTAATGCTTGATTACCTTGTCTTCACTGTCATAAGCGGCCAGATAATAATTTTCCTCCCGCCAGATCAGCGCCCAGGGGCTGACACATTTGTTCCCGTTTGCTCTGGGTACCAGCTGTTTTTTCAGATTCCAGTCCAGATAGATAAAGGATATCTGTCTGTTCTCCTGAATCGCCCGGTGAATGGCATCAATGCTGTAATAGATACTCTCGTTCTCCGTCTTGACTCTTCCCGCCACATAGACTTGTCTCTGCAGCTTGCCGGCATCATTTTTTCCGGCGAACCGCTCCAGTTTGCGGATCAGTTCTCTGGATTTCTTCGTGGTAATGAAACGGGAAGACTGTACCGCATCCACCAGAAGTTTTAGTTCCGGCAGTTCAAACTCCCGGCTGCCCAGATAATATCCGCCACCCAGTCTGCTCTGCACCTGTACCACGTCATAGCCAAAATCCACAAGGCATTCCATATCGTTGTAGATGCTCTTGCGCTCCGCATGGATTCCCTGGTTCTCCAGATATTTTATAATATCCGGGGTACTCATGGGATGCTTTTCGTCCGTGTTCTCCTGCAGCATCCTGATCAGATATAAAAGTTTTAATTTCTGTCCCGACGATTTTGCCATGGATTATTCTTCTGCCTGTTTCTTTTCCGATGTCGCATTTTTCTTCTTACGCAGAGTGATTCCCAGTGTAATGGCTGCCGCACCCACGGCTGCAATAACGATCAGTACCATCAGATAAGATAAAAATGAATTAAAAAAGCTTACCACTGCCATAATGTTTTCTCCCTTTCCGAACACTTTATCTCAAAAACAATTGCATTTACAAGAAGTATACCAATGAAATCCCCGCATCGTCAAGTGGTCCCTTCCGATATCAGAGAGGGATTTTCCGTCCATTTTCCCGTTTTCAGAAAGTTTTCCGCCTGTCCGGAGGCCTTCTTTATGATCTCCCCATCATATCCCATCATCTGAAGCAGCCGGATCGCATTTCTGGTGGATGCTTTTCCCGGCAGCAGCTGATAGGGGAACAGAATATCTCCGTCCCGGATCACTTCCTCAAAATGATAGTTGTCATAGTATTCCTTCAAAAGCTCTGTCATCTCGATATCATGGGTGGCTGTAAATCCAAGTGCCCCGCTTTCCGCCAGCCGGATCATTATCTGCGTTGCAGCTGCAATCCTCTCCACCGTATTGGTTCCTCTGAGGACCTCATCCACAAAGCAAAGTATCGGCCCGTCCTTCTCCTGCGCCGCATCCAGAATTCGTTTGAGGGACCTTATCTCCACAATATAATAGCTTTCCCCGTTCTCCATGCTGTCCCGCAGTGCCATGGAGGAAAAGATCCTAAATACCGGTGCATGATAACTTTCCGCCGCACAGGTATGGATTGTCTGTGCCAGAACGGCATTCACCGCCACCATTTTTAAAAAAGTGGATTTGCCGGAAGCATTGGAGCCGGTCAGCAGGATTCCTCTGTCCGCCCGGATACTGTTTTTCACCGGATGCGTAAGCAACGGATGCCACCCCTTCTCCATGTGCAGGAAGGCATCCTTCGCTTCCTCTTCCAGCTGCGGAATACAATACCCTTCCAGGGATCTCCGGAATCCGCCTACGGAGATCGCCATATCCAGATACCCAGTGATTGTAAGCATGATCTCCACCTGTCCTGTCTTCTTCCGCAGTTTTTCCAGCATCCGGTTAAATTGCAGGATATCCAGATGTAATATCATCCTGAGATAGTCCGCCAGAATATCTAACGGATTCCCCCCGATCCGCCCCTGATTGCCGGCCATGACCCAATAGGAACCTCTTTTCAACTCCCGCAGGCTTTTCAGCGCTTTTCGCAGTTCTTCCAATTCTTTTTGATATACCGGTATTTTCTGTTTCTCCAGTTCCTCACATACATCCACCAGCCGCAGCACGTAGGCAAAGCTGATAATATAGGGTTCGATTACCTTTTTCTCCTTAAAATACGTCAGGATATGCCAGAGCATACATACAACGATTCCCACGCTGCCCACGGCCGGCTGCACAAATAGCAGTGCCAGAAACGGAAGATACAGAAGATTCCCCAGTAAGATTTTCCGGTTGGAACGTTCCCCCAGATAATCCAGATTGTCCAGATAATCATAAAGAGAATATTTTCCCAGATGTCCCAGCCGTTTCATCAACAGCTGGATCCGTACTTTTGTATCCTCCTGCTCCTCCAGCCAGTTAACCACCTCCTCCAGATGCTCCAATGCTTCTTTTCCGCAGGAAATATTCCGGAGCGTATAGTACAAATATTCCTCTCCCGCCGCGGAACAGGTCCTGTCGATCCGGCAAAAGACCGCATCCATCCCCAGATCGTTCCATGTGATATCATCCAGCTGCCTCTCTTCCTTATGCCGTTCCAGATAGCTGCCCAGTCTTGCAAACCGTTCCAGCGAATATTCCTTCGGCGGTTCTTTTCCATAATTTTCACGAAGGAACTTCCGGAACTGTTTTTCCTGTTTTTTTGCCTGCACCAGTTCCTGTGCGATCATAAATACAAAAAGCAAAAGCAATATGCCCGTAAATACAACAAATTCCATATTTTTTCCCACTTTTCCGGATATAAGAAGACAGGCACCGCCCCGTGCAGTGCCCGCCCCATATTCTGACCTGTTTTTTATTTCTTATGTGTCAAAGCCCCCTTATGCGACAATAAAGAACTTTAACAGGAAGATCAAAGATAATACATAGGTAAGTACGGATACGTCCCTGGCCTTACCGGTGAACACCTTGATGACGGTATAGGTGATCAGACCGATACCGATGGCATGTCCAATGGATCCGGAAATCGGCATGGCGATCATCATCAGCGCCACGGGAAGTGCCTGGCAGATGTCTTCAAAATCTACATTCTTAAGCCCCGCTACCATCAGAACACCCACATAGATCAATGCCGCGGAAGTAGCCGCCGCAGGAATGATACTGGCGATGGGTGCGATGAAGATACATGCCAGGAACATGATGCCGGTGGTCAGCGCCGTAAGACCGGTACGTCCGCCTGCTTCCACGCCGGATGCGGACTCTACGAAGGTGGTAACGGTGGAAGTACCGGTGATGGAACCTGCCACAGTACCTACTGCATCAGACAACAGAGCCTGCTTCATTCCAGGCATTTTCCCATCCTTATCCAGCATTCCCGCACGGCTTGCGGTTCCTACCAGAGTACCGATGGTATCAAACATATCAATGATGCAGAAAGTAACGATCAGGGTAATTGCAGTAAACCAGCCGATCTGTACAAAGCCCTGGAAATTGAACTTAAACAGTGTGGTAGATGCCATATCTCCGAAAGCCGGTACGAAAGAAGCTGCAGCCAGAGAAGCGAAGGGATTGGTTCCCAGGAAAATAGCCTCTCCTGCCCAATAGATCACACTGGCGATCAACATGCCTGACAGAACGGCTCCCTTGACACCCTTCTGTGCCAGAATGACGATGGCGAACAGACCTACAAACATGGTCACTACGGACAGCACCATTGCGGAATATCCGGATCCCATATTGGCCTTTGCCAGAGAAGGTGTCAATGCACCGAAAAAGTCTCTCATCGCATAGAAAGGTCCGCCGTTCTCGGAATAGATACCTGCGTTGGAACCGACACCGATGTTCAGCAGCATCAGGCCGATAGCCGGTGCGATACCGAGACGAACTCCCAGAGGAATCGCCTCTACGATCTTCTCACGGATGTTCAGTACGGAGAGGATCAGGAACACAATACCTTCTACCAGAACGATACACAGGGCAGCCTGAAAAGATGCCACATAAGTCATGCCGGTCAGGGCTGCGATATTGGTTACTACCACTGCAAAGAAACTGTTCAGTCCCATGCCTGGAGCCATGGCAAAAGGCTTGTTCGCCAAAAATGCCATCACGACGGTACCGATTGCAGACGCAATACAGGTTGCAAGGAAAACACCGTTCCACAGTTCAGGCATGGTATCCTTGCCAAAGCCGGTCAGCAGATTCGGATTCAGGGCTATGATATAAGCCATGGTCATGAACGTGGTCAGTCCGGCAATGATTTCTGTCTTTACAGTCGTGTTGTTTTCCTTCAATTTGAAGATTTTTTCTAACATCTTTTCCCTCCTAAGTATTCTGGGAGCCACACGGGGAACTCCGTTCTATGTCTTCTGAGTTGTGTTTTCTCACTCAGTCAACAGTCTCTTTACAATCTTTTCGCATTTTGCGTAAATACGTTCGGGATCCTCTCCCACGTTGAACTCCCCATTGCGATACAGGATCTTACCGCCGATCATGGTCATGCAGACATTGGATTTGCTGCCGCTGTAAACCAGATTCTTGGGAATATTGTGGATGGGCTGCATATTGGGCTGATGCAGATCGATCATGATCAGATCGGCATATTTCCCCTTTGCCAGAACATCCGCACGGTTCAGGCGCATGGCTTTGGCACCGTTCACCGTTGCCATTCTCAACACCTCCATGGCATCCATGCTGGAAGCATCCTTCTCTAACAATTTGCTCAAGCCGGTGACTAAGAACATTTCCCGAAACATATCCAGACAGTTGTTGCTGGCCGGGCCGTCGGTTCCGATAGCTACCGGAATCTTATGCCGTACATAATTGGCAATAGGTGCAATACCGCTGGCAAGCTTCGTGTTGGATCCGGGATTCGTGATCACATACATGCGGTGTCTGCGAAAGACATCCAGGTCCTGTTCTGTCACATGGACACAGTGGAAACCGCCTCCGCCATAATCAAACATTCCCAGTGAATCTAAGAACATGGGCGGAGTCATACCGTAGCGCCCCTTACATTCTTCCACTTCCTTCTCGGTCTCGGAGATATGGGCATATACCGGCGTCCGGTAATGGTGGGCCATTTCCGATACCTTCCAGAGCAGTTCCTTGGAACAGGTATATTCCGCATGGAAGCCCAGCTGATAACTGATCAGGGAATTCTTCTTATTCCATTTTAAAAATTCTTCTTCCACCTGCTTCGGGGAAGAACTGAAATTGTTCAGCCCCGATACCAGTACGCAGCGCATTCCGGTATCCAGACAGGCCTCGGCAATGGTATCCGGGGTCAGATACATGTCGAAAATGGATGTCACGCCGGAGGTCAGGTATTCCAGTACCGCCAGTCGGGTCAGTTCATAGATGTCTTCACCGGTCAGCTTTGCCTCCAGGGGGAATACCTGCTTGTTCAACCACTGGTCCAGAGGCAGGTCATCCGCCATGGAACGTAAGAACGTCATGCCGGAATGGGTATGTGCATTCTTGAATCCGGGCATCAGAAGATTCCCTTTACAGTCCAGTTCAATATCCCAGGCGATTCTTGGAAACTGGGATCTGTCCCATTCCTCCGCCAGTTCCTTCTGTTCCGCCACATAGGCAATCCTGTCATTTTTTACCCATACCTCACCATAGAAGACCTCTCTGCCGGGTTCCATGGTGAGAATTCGTGCATTGTATAATCTGATATTCATCTGATCGCATCTCCTCCAAATCCAAAAGGAAGTAATTCTTTTAAGGTATAGCTTTGATACTCCTGTTCACTTTTTACCACATAGATCACAAAATCATCCCTGCAGAATTCCTGCATCACCTGTCGGCAGATGCCACAGGGATATGCATATTCCACCGGAGCTTCTCCGTTCCTGCCGCCGGCAATGGCTATGGCGGCAAACTCCCGCGCGCCCTCGCTGACTGCCTTGAAAAAGGCGGTACGCTCCGCGCAGTTGGTAGCTCCGTAAGAAGCATTTTCAATATTCCCACCGAGGTATGTACGCCCCGCTGTGGTCAGCAGTGCTGCTCCCACCGTATAGCCGGAATAAGGAGCATATGCCAGTTTTCTGGCCTCCAAAGCCTGTCTGACCAGCGCTTTTTCTTCTGTCTCTGAGATCATCCGGGTCTCCTTTTTTATGCCTATACGAATCTCTTCACGGATTCCGTTACCAGCTTCTTGAATCTGGGTGCTGCCATATCCGCAGCCTCCTGTACCTCTTCATGATTCAGGGGCTGGTCCGTCATTCCTGCCGCCAGATTGCTGATGCAGGAAATGCCGCAGATCCGCATTCCCATGTGATTGGCAGCAATGGCTTCCACCACCGTGCTCATGCCTACCGCATCACAGCCAAGAGAACGAAGCATGCGGATCTCTGCCGGAGATTCGAAGGAAGGTCCGGTCAGCTGGGTATAAATACCCTCCTGTAAATAGATGCCGTTCTCCTTCGCGGTCTCCCGGATGATCTGCTGCAGCTCTTTGTCATAGACATGGCTCATATCCGGGAAACGCAGACCCAGTTCGTCGATATTGGCACCAATCAGCGGATTGGGGGCAAACACGGAAATGTGATCCCGAATCAACATCAGATCACCGGCATGGAAAGAAGTGTTCACGCCGCCGGCCGCATTGGTCAAAAACAGGATCTCGGCACCCAACAGCTTCATCAGTCTGGTGGGCAATACCACATCCGTCACATCATAGCCTTCGTAGTAATGCACTCTTCCCTTCATACATACCACCGGGATCTCATCCAGATAACCAAAGATAAACTTACCGGCATGTCCCGGTACGGTGGAGACGGGAAATCCCTCGATCTCCGCATAAGGAATCTCCGTCACCACACGGATCTGTTCCGCATAATCTCCCAGTCCCGATCCTAACACGATCGCTGCCTTGGGAACAAAATCCGTCTTTTTTCTCACACACTCATAACAGTTCTGTAATTTTGCATATACCTGATTCATCTATGTCCTCCGCTTAACCGTATCTTCATGCAATTTAGCAAATATTCTTCCAGTTTTTCAGAAAAATAAAGCAAAGTCAACAAAGGTATTATACAAAATGCAAAGGAAAAAAGCAATCTAAATAATAATGCAGACCATGCCGCCGTTGCTGTCGTTGACGATCTTCTGCATGGTATCCTGCAGTTTTAACTGACTCTCCTCCCCAATGGATGCAACTTTCGTGGTAATGCCGTCTTCCACCAGCTGTTCCACAGTTTTGCCGAAAATATTGGTCTCCCAGATACCGCGTTCTGTCTCTGCCTGACCGATATATTGGATCAGATCCTGGGCCTGCTGTTCAGTTCCCACGATAGGGGCGATTTCCGTCTCGATATTCGCCCGGATCATATGTATG
Source organism: uncultured Acetatifactor sp. (assembly GCA_934394815.1). GTDB lineage: Bacteria > Bacillota > Clostridia > Lachnospirales > Lachnospiraceae > Acetatifactor. Next base: position 51,374 of record CAKRRD010000015.1, read on the forward strand.
GAAGGGCTGCTGGCCTTGATCTTGACACCGAATTTATTGCCGTGGTGGATCATTTCCGGTTTTTCCAGCTGAATATCTTCCCTGTCTGGGGTCACCACGCCGTAACCCTTGATCTTCACCATGGACAAAGCATCCTGCACCTTCGTGTATTCCTTCTTCATCTCCGCCAGTTCTTTTAATTTGTTTAACAGTTGATATTCATCTTCCACCTTCTCTCCCAGCATTCCGGAAAGCATTTCGTAATAATATCTGTCATCGATCCCAACCTGTACCGGGACAATACCGTTCCACAGTTGAACCGGATCCATCTTGCAGCTCCGGATATAATCTCCCTGCAGTTCCACCGGATGTCCCGCCACATCCCGGATTCTGTCATAGGTACTCATCAGATCCCGAATTTGTCGTAGCAGATCCTGTTTCACTGTATGATCCACCGGCAGCATATCCATCCATTTGGGAAAATAGAATTCCACCGCAGTCAGGGGAAATTCATACAGAATCTTCTCCAGAATACGATTGATATCATCCTTTTTCAACTGCTCGCAGTTCACCGGCATCACGGCCACATCGTATTTCTTTCCAATTTCCTCTGCGACCTGTCTCGCCTCCTCCGAGTAAGGCTTCTGACTGTTTACCAGCACCAGAAAGGGTTTTCCGGACTTTTTCAATGCCAGGATTGTCTTCTCCTCCGCCCCCAGATAATTGGTTCGGGGCAGTTCTCCGATACTGCCGTCCGTAGTGATCACCAGGCCGATGGTGGAATGGTCCCTCATGACTTTATCCGTGCCGATCTCCGCTGCCTGGGTAAAGGGAATCTCTTCCTCCGACCAGGGAGTCTTCACCATGCGTTCCGCATCTTCCTCCATATGGCCTGCCGCACCGTCGATCATGTAGCCCACACAGTCAATCAGACGCACCGATACTTCAATATCGTCATTCAGTCTCACCTTCGCTGCTTCATTGGGAATGAATTTCGGTTCCGTGGTGGTGATAGTCCTGCCTCCGGCGCTCTGGGGCAGTTCATCCTGTGCCCGCATTCTGGCATGTTCATCCTCCATATAAGGCAATACCATTTCATCCATGAAACGTTTGATGAACGTAGATTTCCCGGTTCTCACCGGTCCCAATACCCCTATGTAGATCTCCCCTCCCGTCCTTTGTTGTATATCCCGATACAGATCGTATGTATTCACTGCATAGTCCATAAAAATCTACCTCCTGCCATTGGTGTTATATGTATATGCAAACGACATGGAATTATGAATTAACTGGGAAGTTAGTGGAATAAATATTGGCAAACCGGACGAACTCCCGGAGTGGCACTTGCCTCTCCGGGAGTTTATTTATGGATTTCTCTGGTAGTCATAAAAAATCAAAAAATGGAAGACTTTTCAGGAAAAGAGTCCGCTTTTGACTTTGGTGTAAATAGC
>CAKRRD010000016.1 GCA_934394815.1 uncultured Acetatifactor sp.
ATGGCTTTTGCTTTATTATTTTTCAGGATGGATAAATTTGCCTGTGTCAGATCCACCTGATTCGCCAGTTCTGTCAGACTGATCTTCCGCTTTGCCATCATTACATCCAGATTTACAATGATTCCCATAATAGATGCCTTTCTAATTTTGAATCTCCGTTCAGCCGGCGTCATTTGCATAGTCGCGTATCACACGCCCTATCACTTCGTGACTGAACTTTTAGATCGTTAAGTCGTTTTCTTCCTTGTAGCGCACGGCTTCTTCAAATACCATGGCCAGCACCTTGCTGAACATGCCTGCAATGATGAATACCAGAATAATCACCAGCATAGCAATCGTCAGGTATACCACACATCTTACTGCGCTCATGGCCGCGATGAAAAAGCTTAAGTCTCCCATTCTCCTAAGGCTCGCCACATTTTCCGGTACAAAGCAGTTCTCCGCAAGCACCGTGCCAAACATCTTGCGCAGTTCATTGACCAACAATAATGCCAGCACACCCAGGATGGCGAATATGATCACCGCCGGAAGGTAATTCTCCTCCACAGCCTCCAGATACTTTCCTATGTATTTTAGGCTGAGTGGCAGACTTACCGTCACCAGAATTCCCGAATAGAACATGAAATCCAGCAGGTACTTTGTCCCCTTCGCCAGCGAAAACTTCTTCTCCCGCAGTTCCTTTTCCGACAACTCTTTTTTCTCCATAAATGAATACCTCTTTCCTTTCTGGTAGCCTTAAGATATCACTCAATCATACGAATGTCAATATAATTTTATTGATATTCGATAAATTTATATTGATTTTCATATGTTTTACAAATCAGAAATGTAAAATTCAGCCATACAATGATATCGTTGGCGCAGATCCTCCTTGTATCCTTCCCGTATCAGCGTAATGCAGTTCTCCGTAGGCCGAATTCATAAAAATTTACATACTTCCTGCAAATAATCACATGGATTTCCCCCCTGTCCTGCCCTATAATAAGCGCAATTACAGGCCACAGGGCAAAAGGAGGACTACCATGTTATATCCGATCATGAACCGTTCCCGCAGCTTGATCGATCTGGGAGGGGTATGGCAATTTAAGTTAGGGGATGAGGAGGAACCGGGGGATATCTGGAACGAGCCCCAGTCGATGGAGCTGATCTTCGTTCCGGCTTCTTACAATGACCAGAAAGATGACCCGGCTTACCGGAATCATTACGGCTGGGCTTATTACGAACGAACCGTGGAACTCCCGGCATTTTTGTGCGGAAAAAGCGGACAGCGTCAGGTACTGCGTTTTGATGCAGTAACCCATGCCGCCAAAGTATATCTCAACGGGAAGCTGGCTGCGACACACAAGGGAGGTTTTCTCCCCTTTGAAATCGAGATTACGGATCTGGTACCGGAGAATGGCCTCGTTACCATCGGCGTTGCCGTGGACAACCGGATCAGCCACAGCACCCTGCCCGTCGGCAACGAGGACAATATTGCCTTCTTTGGCTCAGACAATCCCGGCATCCCCAGTGTGGAAGCCGCAAAGCTGTGGCGGAAAAAACAGAATCTGCCGAATTTTGATTTCTTTAATTTTGCAGGCATCAACCGGCCGGTACGCCTCTACAGCACGCCGGCTTCCTACATCAGAGACATTACCCTAGTACCGTCCATGGAAGATGACACCGGTGTCTTAAACTATGAAATTCTCACGGATGGGATGGATAGTGACGCTCCCGTCACTTTGAAAATCATGGATGCGGAAGGGAACTGTAAAGTGGAGACCACCGGACGAAAGGGAGAACTCCGGATCCCACAGGTTCATCTCTGGCAGCCTTATCCGGATACTCCTTATCTGTACAAAGCGGAAGTGCATTACGGGGAGGACTGCTATACCGAGGAATTTGGTTTCCGTACCGTGGAAGTGAAGGGAACACAGTTTTTGATCAACGGGAAACCTTTTTACTTCAAGGGCTTCAGCAAACATGAGGATTCTTTTTTCCGTGGAAGAGGGCTGGATCTCTGCCTCGATGTGAAGGATATCAACCTCCTGCACTGGATTCATGCCAACTCCTTCCGCACCAGCCATTACCCTTATGCGGAAGAAATCTACCGACTCTGCGACAGAGAAGGCATCGTTATTATTGATGAGACTCCCGCAGTAGGCATCGGTGCCGGGGACAACTGCGATCCCTATAAAACTTTTCCCATAAGAGAGCATCACGAACAGGTACTGCGGGATCTGATCGAACGGGACAAAAATCATCCCTGCGTGGTCATGTGGTCCATGGGAAATGAGCCGGATACTGAGCATTTCCCGGAATCCGCCTACGATTATTGGCATTCCCTCTATGAATTTACCCACAGACTGGATCCCCAGGACCGTCCGGTGACCTTTGTCTGCTGTCAGAACAATTACGAGAAAGACATCGTGACCAGAACCATGGATGTGGTCTGCCTGAACCGCTACTACGGGTGGTACAATCTGTCCGGTGATCTGGAGGCTGCCTCCTATGCCTGGAATATGGAACTGGATTTCTGGGAAAAGATTGGAAAACCCGTGATGATGACGGAATACGGCGCCGATACTCTGGCCGGACTCCACAATTGTGCGCCGGAAATGTGGAGTGAAGAATTCCAGGCAGCACTTTACAAGATGTACAGCAAAGCCTTCGACGGAAGGGACTTCTTCATCGGAGAGCAGGCATGGAACTTCGCCGATTATGCCACCCTGCAGGGCTGCATGCGCGCAGACGGCAACCGGAAAGGCATCTTTACCAGAGACCGCCGCCCAAAGCTGATTGCCCATTATTTTCGGGACAGATGGGAACATATCCCGAATTTCCATTACAAGGAAAGTGATACTTTATAAGATAAGGTACACTAAAAACAGCAGCAATACCTGACACATCGCTGCTGTTTTTACTATGTTCTTATTCCCTTAGATACCGTATCATTAAATTCCGCTATTTTCCCATTCTGCGAGAAAAGGATGCATGGAATAGTCTTCCTGCCATCATTCTACGGTAATCGTGTACTCCTTACGGAATACCTCACCTGCCTGCAAAATATTGCCGTACTCCCGCTGCTCCAGACTGCCGTCGAAGGTCGTCCGGTCGCATCTGCCGTACCAAGGCTCGATGCAGATGAACGGTGCCCCCTTGCCAGCGGGAGACCATAGACCGAATAACGGTGCGTCAAAGCTGACCGTAAGGTAAGGCTTTTTGTCCGGAGTACACAGGCTCACCGCGGAAGCCTGACGATTCTCTACGATCAGAGCATCCCTGTCAAACAGATGCTCTGTGATCTGCGCATAGCCGTTTCTCACCGGTAGTACATCCTTTTGCTGTCCCATGAGTCCTCGTCCGTCATCCGCCACCAGTCCGTAAGTCAGATCTTTGTCGGTATCAAACTTAAAATAATATTCCGACTGCTTTCCCTTTTCATCCACCGGACACATAAATGCGGGATGTCCTCCGATGGAAAAGTACAGTGTTTTCGTATCCGGATTTTCCACCTGCCAGATGACCTTTAGGTCTTTTCCTTCCAATTCATAACCGATCTTCAAGATAAACTCCAGCGGGAATTTTGCTTTTGTTTCGTCATTGGATTGCAGGGAAAACCATGCTTCTGTTGCGGTCTGTACATCCACGGCAAACTCCATATCTCTGGCAAAGCCGTGCTGACCCATGGAATAAGTCTTTCCTTCATAATGATATTCCTTATTTTTCAGACTTCCTACAAAGGGGAACAGTACCGGGGCAGTTCTCTTCCAGAATTTTGCGTCCGCATTCCACAGATACTCGGTATCTGTTGCCTTCCCCCGAATGCTTGCAAGCTCTGCACCAAAGCTGTTGATGGTTACTTTTAAAGCTTCATTTTCCAATACTACCTGCATATTACATACCTCTCTGATATTTTACAGATCTCTATCTGTTATAGGTATTATAACAGACTCCCTATGCGAGGACAACCGGTGTGCTATCTCTCCGACAATCCGGCTGTCTTCAGCCAATGCCCGGACAGATATCTGCTCACAAAACAGATTACGCGGAAGATCCAGTCCAGTACCATGGCAATCCAGACACCAATGGCTCCATAGCCCATATTCACACCGATGATATAGCTGAAGCCAATCCGGAACACGAACATGGAGAAAATGGACAGCACCATGGTAAACCTCACGTCATTGCAGGCACGGAGCATGTTCGGCAGTACAAAGGATGCCGGCCACAAAAACATTGCCATACCATTGTGGATCATGACCAGAATATAGGACAGCTGTGTGGTCTCCGGGCTTAATCCGTAGCATTTCAGGATTCGCGGCAGACACAACAGCATAACGCTGTTTACCATAAAGGTACATATATAGGTGATCTTCAACAATTTTTTCGTATAGAACCGCACCTGTCCGGAATCCCCGGCACCGACGCAGCGGCCGATCACCGTGATCATGGCCAGATTCATGGCCTGTCCGACAATACAGCCCATGCTGTCCAGACTGTTGGCCACGCCGTTGGCAGCGATCTGTACCGTTCCGAAGCCCGCAATGATACTGACCACGATGACACGTCCCAGCTGGAAAATACCGTTTTCAATACCACTGGGAATACCAATATAAAAAATCTTATGGATCACCGGCCAGTCGATCCGGAATTTTTCTTTTAACAGATGCACTTCGTTGGACGGATTTTTCAGCAAATGATACAGAATAAAGCCTGCCACCGCACGGGAAATCAGGGAAGGAACCGCTACACCGGCCACGCCCAGTCCCAGCACATAGACTCCCAAGGCATTCCCCCCGATGTTGATGATATTTTCCACCACGGAGACCTTCAATGTGATCCTGGAATTGCCCATGGAGCGGAACAATGCCGCACAGGAATTGTACAGTGCCAGAAACGGGAAGGACAACGCGGAGATCATCATGTAGATCACGGCATTGTGAAATACATCCGCTTCGATCTTACCGAAAAACAGGGAAATGATACCGTTGCAGAACACCATGACCAGAATCGAAATGCCAATGGTAATGCATACCGAGGATACAATCAGTTGTTTTGCGGATTTGCAGGCGTCCTCTTTTTTCCCGGCTCCGAGGAACTGAGATGTTATCACGGCACCACCGGTAGCCAGTGCCGCCAGCACGCTGATGATCAGGTTATTGAACATATCAATCAGGGATACGCCGGAGACCGCCGCTTCTCCCGCCGAAGAGATCATGACCGTATCCGCCATACCCACGGTGATGGCCAGTGCCTGTTCAAATAAGAGCGGAATGATTAGTTTTTTCAGATCTTCTTTTGAAAATAGCTGCTTTGTTGTACTTGTTTCCATAATGTTTACCTTTTACTACTATAGATTCCCCACCAATCATACCTCTTTATCAGCTGACCATTTATTTTTCCATATGATACAGCCTAAGTGAATTGTCCCATGCCTCCTCGCGCACTTCCTCCTCTGTGATCCCCTTGATTTGTGCCATGGCAGCGATCACATAAGGAATATTTAGAGAGCTGTTGCGTTTTCCGCGGTTCGGTTCCGGTGCCAGATAGGGGCAGTCTGTCTCCAGCACGATACGGTCCATGGGAATGTACTCTACCGCCTCCTTCAGCTTCTTCGCATTTTTGAAGGTCAGCACACCGCCAATGCCGAAATAGAATCCCATATCCAGAAAGATCTTCGCTGTCTCCTTCGTATAGGAGTAGCAATGGATCACGCCGCCAATCTCCTCTGCACAGGCTTCTGTCATGAGATCCACGGTATCTTTTGCCGCATCCCGGGAGTGAATGATAACAGGCTTTTTGATCTCACGCGCCAGGTCCAGCTGCCGCAGGAACCACTTCTTCTGTGTCTCGTGATCCGGCTCCGTCCAGTAATAATCCAGTCCGATCTCTCCCACTGCGAGACATTTCTCCTTCTGGCACTGTTCCTTCAGCCAGGAATAAGATTCCTCAGTCAGTTCCGCGGTCTCGCTGGGATGTACGCCGATGGCTCCGTAGATGTAATCATACCGTTCCATCAGCCCCAGTACTTTCCGGCAGGAAGCAAGGCTCGCACCTACATCCACCACCCGGACAATCCCCTGCTCCGGCAGATCCGCCAAAAGCTGTTCTCTGTCGTCGTTAAATGCGTCATCGTCGTAATGCGCATGGGTATCAAATATTGCAGTCATAATATGTTGTCAGTCCTTCCATCGCCCATTTGCTTCAAATATTTTATACATGCTGTCTTTGACCAAATTATCCTAAAAGCCGTAGCAGATCATCTTTTGTCATATCCATCAGATTCGTACTCTCTCCATTTAGCACCGCATCTGCAAGGTTTTTCTTATCTTCCTGCATTTTCAGTATCTTTTCCTCAATAGAGTTTTTCACGATCAGCTTATATACCGACACTGTCTTCGTCTGTCCGATACGATGTGCCCTGTCCGTTGCCTGATTCTGCGCAGCCACATTCCACCAGGGATCGTAATGTATTACAATATCAGCACCGGTCAGATTTAGTCCTGTTCCACCTGCTTTTAGAGAAATCAAAAATACCGGAACCTTATCTGCGTTGAATTGCTGTACTAATTCCAAACGTTTTTCCTTTGAAGTCTCGCCTGTTATCTTATAATATGAGATTTGTCTTTCCTTTAAATCTCTTTCCAAAATCTCCAGCATTGATGTAAACTGTGAAAAAAGCAGTACCTTATGATCTCCTTCAATTGCATTCTCTATTAACTGCAGACAGGTATTTCTCTTAGCAGACTCCCCCAGGTAATCATCAAACAGCAAGGCAGGATCACAACATATTTGCCGGATTCTGGTCAGTTCAGCCAGAATCTGCAGCTTGTTTTTCCTAAAGTTGTCCTCCGATTCTTTTTCCAGAGATTGTTTCATACGTATTACCTGACCGTCATAGAGTCTTTGCTGCTCATCTTCCATAACCGCATAATAGTTCTCTTCCAGCTTTTCCGGAAGATCCTTTAATACATCTCCTTTTAATCTCCGCAAAATAAAGGGTGCGACCATTCGTTTCAACAATGCTGTGGCATCTGCATCCTGATTCTTTGTGATCGGTGTTTCCATTTCTTTCTTAAAATTGTCATAGGTATACAGAAAGCCTGGCATCAGATAATCAAAAATACTCCATAGTTCACTGAGACGGTTTTCAATAGGGGTTCCCGTCAAGGCATATTTTGTATGGGCAGAAATCAGCTTTACCGATTTTGCCGCTGCTGTCGTATGGTTCTTAATATATTGTGCCTCATCAATGATCTGGACTGAAAAAATCTTTCCTTCATATTCCGCAATATCTCTTTTCAAAAGATCATAAGAAGTTACCAGAACATCCCATTTCCCATATTCCTCAATGCTCTTTTGGCGTTCTGTCTGATTACCGGTAATCATTCCAACCGACAATTCCGGAGCATATTTTGCGAATTCTTCTCTCCAATTGTACACCAATGATGCCGGTGTAACGATCAATGCCGGATGACAATACCTGTTCTCCTCCTTATGTGCCAGTAGCACAGCAATGACCTGTAATGTCTTACCAAGTCCCATATCATCCGCCAGAATACCACCAAATCCACAGGTTTCCAATGTCCTCAGCCATCTGTAACCGTATTTCTGGTATTTCCGCAACACCTGATTTAGTTTCTCTGGAACTTCGTATTCAGAGTCTTCTACCGTTTTGAAATCTTTAATCAGCTTTTTAAATCTGACATCTCTGTCAGAATAAACTCCCTCACACTGCTCCAACATTTTATCGAGATAAAGTGCACGATAAAGAGGCAGCTGCATTTTTCCCTTTACAAATTCTTTTGGGGTAATATGCAGATCATCCAGCATCTCTGCCAATTCCTGCAGATTATCTTCCTGAAGATCCAGAAATTCTCCATTACGCAGACGATAATACTTTTGTTTCTTCCGATAGCTGTTTAAAATATCCAAAAGCTCTTCCTGTGTCAGTTCTGTGGAATGAATCTCCAGATTCATCAATTCACTCTCTATGGATACACCTACATGTACAGGAACATTTTTACGAATGTTCAGTCTACGGAACCGATCCGTACTCTGCACTTCACCCAGATGCATCAGATCCGCCACCCCACTTTTTAAGATCTGATATACTGCATCCGGGTCTTCACCGGAATCAAAGCTTTGTTTTTCCTCATTTATCTCGGGAAACATCTTACGCACATCGCTCAGGATATTGCATTCCATTTCCCGATCCCGGAAACTGTCAATCTTCTGGTCGTTATTCATCCACGCCATGAGATTATAATCATTTTCTCCATAGACTGCCTTTGCTTTACACAGAATTTTTCCATCTTCTGCATCCAGATAGAATTGAAATTCTGCCTGAGGTGGAAGAAATTTACGAATCTCATTTGCATTCTTTTCCTTTATTTTCGCATATTTTTCTATTGTAGGGAGAACACGGTAATAAAATTCTGATAAATATCTTCTTCCAACCTGCAAAGAAATCTCTCCGTCCTCTGCATTACGAAGCAACGGTTCCAGTTCTTCCAGTTCCTGTACACAGATACGATAAAAAATATTCTTTTCCAAATAATAGCGATAGTTGATTCCCTCCAGGAACTCCGGTATTTTCCCTCGAATCCGTATTCCCTGAAATACCTGATTCTGATCTGTTTCCTGTTCTATGACCAATCTGATATCCGGACTTCCCTCTTCAAAATACCATTCCGTATTTTTTGTTTTTCTTCTTCCTTCTCCTACGGTGACAGGTATTTTTTTCCCTTCTACAAGCGGAAAGAACTGATCCAGCCGTTCTCCATATATCGAAATTCTATCCTTGATACTTTCTGCCTCACTTGTATATTGGTAATAACCACTCCAGATACGGCTCCTGTTAAATTCCTGTCTCCTCCATTCCTGCATTACAACACTTTTCAGAAAAGTATAATATTTGCTGCTTTTTTCATTAAAACCAGCAAGTGCAAAATCCAGAGATGACTTTGTCCCCAATTTCCACTGTCCCTTGTTTTCTACACAATCCACGAATTCCGAAAGCTTTTTTATCACATACAGCTTATCCGTACCCACCTTGAATCCAAGCTGAAGCCCCTCGCCTTTTTCTTCCAGAAATGGTTCCAACACAGCCTGTTTCTTTGGAGTCTTACTTTTTTCCTCTATTCCCGCTCTCCTCTGACGGAATCCGTACATCATATTGCACGCATAACTATCTGTTGCATCCCCGATGCTGTCTGACTGCAGTTTTTTCTCCAATAAAAGCAGCAACGCAAGCTCATGCACGCACAAATGATCTTCCTTGACACCGTAATAATTTTTGCCATAACTCCCTTCATAACACCCTGGAATATTACATCCTGCCTCCTCAATTTCATCTTTTGTGAAAATGATATGAAGGTAATCTCCGTTCATTACTCCAATTACCCTGCCCATTAATGTATTTGCACCTATTCGGTTAGGATATCCCATCTGTAACTCAGATATGGTAATCTCATTTTGCGCTATCAGCTGCTCTGCTTTTTCTAATTCATCTGCATAAAAGCAAAAAGGTTCCGTCATTGCTTCCATGTCAAAATATTCATAACGGTCTGACGCATAGTCCGAGTGCTGCATTGCATTCTCAGATATTTTCTCTTCATTTTTCTTATGTTTAAAAAGATACACAATCTTAGGAACCTGTACTTCCTTTTGTCCTACAGTACTTCCCTGCTCACTCATTTCCTCGATTGCATAAAGAACTGCCGCCTCATGCTTACAGTGACCATCGTAAGCACAATTACAAAACATCTTTGGATGCAGACGGTCAGTTAAATAAATTTCCACATCATATACTCTTGTTCCCAACACCTTTGCCTGGTATGTCGCACCACGATGTATCAATCCCTTTACTTTTCCATCTTCAAAATACTGCCTGCCTCTATTTAAAATTATCCTTGAAAATAAATAATCCCAATACATAGTCTTTTGTCCTTTGTTTTATTTATGAATTTAGAATATACTTTAAATTTTAAATTTACAAGTCTCACTATTCTGTGCTCTCCAAAGGAGCGTGTGCGCACCGCCAGGGGATCAAACTCTGGACACCCTGGTTAAGAGAAATGGTATCTAAGGGGTATTTTGACGGTTTACACTTCGAGAACCGTGTGATATTTGTCGGACAATTATTTCTCTATTTCCTTCCAGGATGATTCTATAAAGTCCTCATACCGCAGATCTTTGTCTGCAGGATCTTTTGTGCCCAGTGGTCGCATATTCCAGTTATTTTTAATAACCGGCTTACCTGTCCCCTTCTTCTTGCTCCGTTTCCTGGTGCTGGTGGGCGTTGATTGGGACTGATTCGTCAAGATCTTGAATACCAGGTACCCGAACATGACAATTAAAACCGAAAACATCATTGCTATTGTATCATTCATAGAATTCCCCTCACTCATCAATTTCAAATATCGTGAATGCCTCATGTACAGAACTATTAATAATTTTTCTGTAGTGTTCCTCATCCATGTGGCGCAGGATGTATATTATAAATTTCTCTCTTATAGTAAGATCCTCTATGTCGTTTCCCGTTTCCAACCAGGCTGGTGAAACTTTCATGTATAAAGCTGCTTTTGTCAGGTGTTTAAGATCCGGCCGCTGGGTCTTCCATTTTTCTATTGTACCGACTGGAATCAAGTTAATTTTTTCAAAGTCATTTACGGTTAAAGTTTCATAGGTACAGAAATCCAGTACCCTATCGTATGGAGTTAGATGTGTTGGCTGTCGTTTCGGTTTTTGTTCAGGTAGTGGTATTTTCTCCTGTGGTTTCGGTGATTCCTGTTTCTGTAATTGCATTTCCCCTCTGATAGCCAGCATCAATAATACTACTGATTCAACAATTACGATGGTTAATAATAAGATATTCATTTTCCCCTCTTATCTGTGGTCATTTCTCCAAGCTTGGAAGCTGATGATTCTAACTCCGTGCTCTCGCTCTCCGCTATACGCATGATGCTACGTTTGCCCCTCTCATCACATCGGCAGTAGTGATCTATAAGTTGTTGTTCCTCTGGTGTGAGTTCTTCAGGCTCTTTTCCAGCTATTATATACTCCATGCTTTTCCCAATTATTCGGGGATATATTATATTTGTAAGACATCTTTCATCCTACTAAAGTATATATACCTTAAATTGTACCAAATCGCTGGCCCGACAGCCATCCCAGATACATAAAAATCTTTGTTTTTCACAAAAATATACCTAAACCGCCAACTGCTATGTTTAGTTTATCATTGTTTTTTTATCTCAACAACTACATATCTCATTTTGGGCGATCCAACAGTTCCGTGATGCGTATGTGAATAACCGGAGTACTTACTGCAATCCGCAGACTATACTTAAGTATACGGATGACCTGACTCTGTTCTTCCGGTTCCTGGGACATTATGATTATGCTACAACAAAAACATACATATCCATGTCAACGCAATTAAAGCTTCTGGGCTCTCCGGTGTATCAGCTGGATCCGATCTTCTTCCGCCATGGTTATTAGATACCATTGCAAGTGTATCATGGTGTCTAACTGCTTTCCGGGGACAAAAAAAGAACCGTCCCCGGAGCTCCTAAGTCTCCAAAAACAGTCCTCTTGAGTGCACCGCCAGGGGCTCGAACCCTGGACACCCTGATTAAGAGTCAGGTGCTCTACCAACTGAGCTAGCGGTGCATTTTCTTTGTCGTTGTTGTGTCTCCCGCAACGACAAGACATATGTTATCACATGATTTTGAATAATGCAAGTACTTTTTCAAAAAAAATTAAATATTTTTTTCGATTTTTTTATATAATAGGTAAAATTAGTGATTTTTGCGGGCTTCCTGGCACTTTTTGCAGTAGCCGTAAAGTTCTAATTTGTGTCCGGTGACGGTAAAATCTCCGGTGTCCTGTTCCAGATGTACGTGTGCAAAGGGGCAGCTGGGCAGGGGAATCCGCTTATGGCATTCCAGACAGACCGCATAATGAGTGTGTTCTCCGCGGTTCAGTTCGTATACTACAGTGCCGTCTCCCATAAAAGTAGTCTTCTCTACCATACCGTGTTCTTCAAATGTTGCCAGAATCCGGTAGATCGTGGATACGGCATAATCGCTGCCTTCGTGTTCTTTCTCAATACGATTGTAAATCTGTACGGCGCTGAGAGGCTCGGTCGCTTCCTCCAGCACCTGATACACGCATTTTCTCTGCTTGGTCCATTTCAATCCCTTAGGATAGGAAATATCATTGTGTTCACATTTATGTTCTTCCATAGATATCAGTCCTTTTATATCGCGATCCGGGGCATCCGCAGTGCTGCTCAGCTCGGTAATGCCCTGCGTTCCCTCACTGGACGGGCGTCGCCCTATCAAAATTGGATCTGCCTCTTATGCCTGCAAGCAGTCAAAGAGTCCGCTCTCAATTTTGGCACTGCTCGTGCCTACAGCCAGTTTATCACAATTCCTGTCAAAACACCAATCACATATAAAATTCCCACGATTTTCAGATTTTCCTTTTTATCCGGATTCACGCGGAACAACACCAACAGTCCTACTCCAGCACCTACCAACAATCCGGACATCATGGCTCCAAGACTGATCACACCACTGATATACAATTGTGTTATGGTCACAGATGCTGCGCAATTGGGGATCAGTCCCACCACTCCTGCCAGCACAGGTCCCAGTACGGGACGGTTCAGGATCAGGCCGGCCAGAACATCTTCTCCCACAAAATGCAGTGCTGTGTTCAGAGCAAATCCAATGACTATAATGAAAAAGGTAATCTGAAGCGTATGTTTTACCGCAGACAGAAAAATGCCATCCTCTTCACAATGGCAGTTCTCATGCTCACAGATTTCATGAATGTGCTCTTCCTCTTCATGATCATTTTCCTCATGCCCGTGAACATGGTCATGAGGATGCATCTTCCTCTCCCGGACCAACAGATCGATCACAAATCCGGCTACCGCACCAATGGCTGCTTTCGCTCCCAGCACGCCCAGTACAAAGCGGATATCCATTTTCTCCGAAATCAGGATCGGCAGCATTTCATCAGAGGTGGACAAATAAATGGCTATCAGTGTTCCCAGGGTGATCACCCTGCCTGCATATAAATTGGATGCTGCTGCCGAGAATCCACACTGAGGCAGCACACCTGCCACGCCACCGATCAACGGTCCCATTTTACCTGCCTTACGCACCATATGCGTGGTCTTCTCGCCGGCCTTATGCTCCAGATATTCCATAGCCAGATAGGTCAGGAACAAAAACGGCACCAGCTTTATACTATCTATTAAGGTATCTAAAATAACTTCCGACATGACTCTTACCTTTCCGTACTTTCTTTATCAAATGAATACTTAATCATATATTTGTTCTAAATGCAAATGAGTTGCATTTGCATTTAGAACTATAACACATTTTTTCATATTGTCAATATTTTAATTATAAAAAATGCGCTATGTTATGATAAGCTACGAAAAGCAAGAGAATGCCCATCCTGTATCTTCCTGACGAGGCTTTCGTTCCAAGTCTTGTACTTATAATACGTTTGGGCAGATAAAAAAGCTACACTCCGTTATTGCACTTCGATCAATCTTTGATCAATCCTTTTTTCTTCCATGCTCCGCTCCGCCAGCGCAGCAGCATGCCGACTGCCCGGCAGCATTCATCTGCTGTCAGACCGATATAAGCACCCACTACCGCCAGATGCAGCTGTATCCCCAACAGATACGTTCCTCCCGCTGCACACAAAAACATGAAAACAGCTCCGAGGATCACCGGAAATACAGCATCTCCACTGGTTTTCAGTGCATTTCCGTATACCAGATTTGTTACTCGTCCGGCTTCCAGGGCAATATCAATAAACATCAGCTTCTGCACTAGTTCTACCATACTCTTATCCTGCGTGAAAAAAGAGATCAGGACCGGGGCACTGACTGCAAACAGAAATTCTGTTCCCATTGCCAGTACCGCTCCGATCACCGCAGATTTTTTAGTCTGCTTATCACATATTTCATATTTTCCCGCACCCATGTACCATCCGGTCATAATGGCATTCGCCTGGGCAAGCGCATTTCCCACACAAAAGGATAAATTCGTGATCTGTGCCGTATAGGAGCGGGCAGCCACATTGATTCCCTCTGTATCCATCTGGTTCAGAAAACGGATCACCAGTGTCATCGCTACATTATAAATAATATTCTCCAAAGCGGAAGGTAATCCGATCCGGATGATCTGCCGCAAAATCTCTCCGGAATTTACCCTCTCCGAATATTTTTTTGCAGGGATCAGCCGCCGTACAAAGATCACTATCAATATCAGATTCACTACTTTGGAGATCACTGTTGCGGATGCAACTCCCTGCACGCCGAGGTGGAAATGAAACAGAAACACGGCATTTAATATAAAGTTCAGAATATTACCTGTCACGGTTGCGATCAGGGGCTGTTTCGTATATCCAAATGCACGCAGATATCCTGCCAGTATGGGAATCATTGCGTTCAGTATGCTTCCGCCTCCTACGATCCGCAGGTATTGTACGGCAGGCTCCTTCAATGCCGGTGCAATACCTACTACATACAGAATCCCATCGGAACAGAAAAATAAAAACACAGACATCACAACACCCAGGATCCCATTAAACCATAATCCCAGAGTCTTTGCCTGACAGGCGATCCCCGGTCTGCCCGCACCGATATTCTGTGTCATCACAGCCAGCATTCCCATAGAAACTACCGAATACATAATAATAAATACACCAATATAAGTATTTGCTGTTCCGACTGCTCCGACTGCCTGATCTCCCACAGAAGAAAGCATTAAGGTATCCACCATTCCGGACAACATGTAAAAGATCGTCTCCAGACACAGTGGTACAAATAATTGAAATAATGACTTATTCTGTCCTTCCATCGTATGTTTTATATCCTTTCTGCGGTTCCTATAAATTTGTATTTTTATTTTGCAACTATTCCGAATAGTCCCTTCAATTTTTACATATTACTACTTTATCTTTCCTAAAACTTGCATTTTTACCACAGAAAATTGACTTATTTCTACTTTTATAGTAATCTGACCATAATATCACCTGATCCACTTCACAGAAAGGCCTGCCTATGTACCCTGAATTAAGAGAAGAACGCATTCACGGAACAAAAGAATTTCCTTTTAGCTGTTATCACCTGCATGATATGCCTGCTTTTTTTCAGATTCCTGTCCACTGGCATCCGGAGGTTGAGATCATATATGTCTGCTCCGGCTCTCTTAAGATCATCATTGAAGGAGAAGAATACGAAGCGGCTGGCGGCTCCGTCTACTTTGTGAATCCCGGTGAGCTTCATTTTATGGGTTCCGCAATTCCGGGCGTAGACTATCACACCCTGCTGTTTCCGCTGGAATTTATTTCGTTTCAGACGGACGATCTATTGGAAACGGAATTTCTCCTTCCCCTGCGTAACCATGAATTGCTTTTGCATCATAATCTTTCCCACGAAAAAGGCTGTCCTGACATCATTTCTCTCATCCGTGAGATCCTGTCTGTCAGGCAGCTTCCAAATACACTGAGCGGGCATTTCCGATTACGTATTTTACTGTTGTCACTTATGCAAAAAATCGCTTCCTGCGGAACCATTAGCCCCATGGGCTCCAAAAGAAACGATTCGATGCAGCGTGAGATACTGACTTATCTGCAATATAACTACACGGAACCCCTTCGTTTGGAAACTCTGGCAGAGCAGTTTCATTTATCCGAAAAATATTTATCCCGCTATTTTAAGCAGCATTTTCATCTGACACTGACACAATACCTGATGCATCTGCGCCTGACCCACGCCCGTCACCTGTTGGAGACTGAAGATCTTCCTGTGACCGAAGTAGCCCTGCAATCCGGCTTCCCCAACGTGAGTCACTTTATCCGCAGTTTTCACGCTGCCTTTCAGATGTCACCGCTGCAATACCGGAAGAACTTCTCGGCTCTCCCGTCATAACATCATTCCCTTTCGATTTTTACTTTCTTTCGCCGGGTATCGTATGTTATACTGTTTCACGGATGTAATAGTTCCTTATGTATATGTAATAGAAACTTTTCACATAAAACAAAACACAGGAGGCTGTCTATGAAAAAAATATGGATCGTCGGCTCCCTTGGTCACATGGGACAGGCGCTGATCAGATTACTGGATATGATGGAATATGAATTATACGAGACCGATAAGGACGAACTGGACATTACAGATGAACACGAAGTGTCTCTGTTCATGCACCGCAACCGTCCCGACGTGGTCATCAACTGTGCCGGATATCATCCCTCCTCCGCTGCGGAGCAGCCGGAGACAGATATGGCTTACAAGGTAAACGCCGTCGGCGCCAGGAATCTGGCCCAGGCTGCGGAGAGCATTCAGGCAAAGCTCATCCAGATCTCCACGGATGATGTATTTTCCAGCGTATCCGACACACCCTATAATGAATTCGATGATGTGAACCCCGTGGGGCTTTTTGCCAAATCCAAATATGCCGGAGAGAAATTCGTTACCCAGCTGATGACCCGGTATGTCATTATCCGCAGTTCTTGGATCTATGGCATCGGCAAGGATTTCCTGAATGAAATCCTGGAAGCTGCCGCTGACCCCAAAGTATCCACCATGGAGTTGTGGAACAATGACCGCGCCGTTCCCACCTCTGCTGCGGAACTGGCCCGGGTGGTAAAATTCTTCATCGACAACGACCATTACGGCATCTACCATGCCGTATGCAGCGGCGTTTCCTGCACCCGTCTGGAATTTGCGAAGGAAATCCTGCGCCTCGCCGAAAAAGAGGATCAGCTTACCGTCACGGTAAAAGAAGGGGCTCCGGAGAAATATTCTGTGTTGGATAATATGATGCTTCGTCTCAACGGAATCGAGGAACCCGACAACTGGAAAAAAACTTTGGCCGCCTACATGAAAGAAACAGGAGGACTGGAATAGTGGAAAAACGTGGGACCGAAAAGAAAACAGAAAAAAAGAAATTAGGTTTATCCACCAAAATTTTTATCGCCCTTCTGACCGGTGCGGTATGTGGTGTACTGATCCACTATTATATGCCGGAAAGTTACTTTAGGGATACCATCCTGATCAACGGAATTCTCTATGTGCTGGGCAATGGCTTTATCCGCCTGATGCAGATGTTGGTAGTTCCTCTGGTGTTCTGCTCCCTCGTCTGCGGAGCCATGGCCATCGGTGATACAAAGACTTTGGGAACCGTCGGTGTGAAAACGATCCTGTTCTACCTCTGCACCACTGCTCTGGCCATCTGCGTGGCTCTTGGTGTCGCCAGTCTGATCAATCCCGGTGTGGGCCTGAATATCTCACTGCCGGAGGATGCTGCCGAGGTTGCCACCACGGAGGTAGACTTTGCTGAGACCTTGCTGAATATTATTCCGAAAAATATTTTTACCTCTCTGTCTGCCGGAGATATGCTGCCAATCATTTTCTTTGCTTTGTTTGTCGGTATTCTGCTGGCTGCCATGGGCAATCGGGTCTCCACCGTGGCGAACTTTTTCAGTCAGTTCAATGATATCATGATGGAAATGACGATCTCTGTCATGAAGGCTGCCCCCATCGGCGTCTTCTGTCTGATTGCCAAGACCTTCGCAGGAATCGGCTTCGACGCTTTCGTTCCCATGCTGAAATATATGGGAAGCGTTATTCTGGCGCTGGCAGTACAGTGTTTCGTGGTATATCAGGTCATGCTGTTCCTTTTCACCCGGTTGAATCCTTTTAAGTTCATTAAAAAATTCTTCCCGGTCATGACCTTTGCCTTCTCCACTTCCACCAGTAATGCGACGATCCCGCTGTCCATCGATACTTTATATAAAAAGATTGGTGTCTCCAAGCAGATTTCGTCCTTTACGATCCCTCTGGGTGCCACCATCAATATGGACGGTACTTCCATCATGCAGGGTGTAGCAGTTGTCTTCATTGCACAGGCTTACGGCATTCCTCTGACACCTGCTGCCATTGCGACAGTCATCGCCACCGCAACGATTGCTTCCATCGGTACCGCCGGTGTTCCCAGTGTCGGTCTGATAACCCTGTCCATGGTACTGATCTCCGTGGGACTTCCCACGGAAGGTATCGCACTGATCATGGGTATCGACCGGATTCTGGACATGCTGCGTACCGCCGTGAATATTACCGGTGATGCCGTATGTACCACCATTGTTGCCAAACAGCAGGGAGCCTTTAACGAAAAGACCTTCCAGGCGGATAACTAACCGCCTGTTTTGGCTTCCAAACAACTCCTGCTGCAAAAAAACAGAGTGACACATCCTGTTCTGTGCGTAATGCCCCGTCAGATGTTTCACTCTGTTTTTTCAGCCATTCTATTTGAGTTTATTCAATTTCGCCCGGTTGGCAATAACGATCAGCCTCATATCCTGTGTCAGAGGCATCTCCGGGTCGATATTCGTATTCACATTTTCCCCCTGAATGACAGCCACCACGTTCACGGAATATTTTCTGCGAAGATTCAGTTCGATCAGATTCCTGCCGATCCACTGCTGTTTGACCTCCAGTTCCACCATGGACACATCCTGAGACAACTCGATAATATCCATAAATCCGGAACTTAACAGATTCTTCGCCAGATGGATCCCGGACTCACTCTCCGGGAATACTACCCTGTCTGCCCCTACTTTCGTGAGGATCTTACAGTTTATCTCCGTGGAGCATTTGGCGATAACAGTCTTTACGCCCAGTTCTTTACACAGCATGGTTGCCATGACGCTGGCCTCCAAGTGATTTGCCATGGTCACAATAGCCACATCAATATTGGCTATACCAATCTGTCTCAACGCTTCCTGATCTGTAACATCCGCACATTTACAGTATGGAATCTCTGAGATGGCCGCATTGACCACAGCTTCTCTGTTATCCACCGCAAGCACTTCGGCACCATTCTCCACCAATTCTTTTGCCACACTTCTTCCATATCTTCCCAGTCCGAATACCGCATAGGTCTGATTGATTCCCATAATCTCTTCCTTCCTGTCCTTTCCAGACACTTTTAACCGACACTGATTTCTTCCGTCGGATTCTTCACGATATTTTTATTCTTTTTCTGTGTACTGAACGCAATGACCAGAGAAATGGGACCGACTCTTCCCAGATACATGGTCACGATAATGATAGCCTTGCCCCACAGATTCAGCGTGGGCGTCAGATTTCTCGTCAGTCCCACAGTGGCGGTAGCACTGACCGTCTCATAGACAATGTCGATGACATCCGCATTTGTCACTGCCGACAACAGGATCGTGGACAGAGCTGCAATGAGGAAAAACATACCCACAACCGCTACCGACTTATTCACAGTCTGCTTCGGAATCGTTCTTCCGAAAAGTTCCGCGTCCTCCTTGCTGCCAATAGTGGCAAACATGGACACCAGCAATACCGCAACCGTAACGGTCTTAATACCACCTGCCGTTCCCACGGGAGATCCGCCGATCAGCATCAATAATACCGAAATGATGGCCGACGTATTGGTCAGATCCTGCTGGGGGATTGTGGCAAAACCCGCGGTACGGGTGGTGACGGACTGGAACAGGGATGCCAGGATTCTCTGCCCCACCGTATAATTCTGCATGGTCAGCGGATTATGGTATTCAAAAATATAAAAAACTCCAGCTCCCACCACAATGAGCAGTCCCGTCACCGTCAACGCGATCTTGCTGTGAAGCGTCAGCCGCCGGAAACACCTGAGTTTCTGGGTCCGGATGTTCTTCAATACCCGCAGTACATCCCACCAGACGATATAGCCCAGTCCTCCCAGTACGATCAACAGCATTGTCACCAGATTGACCATGGGCTGGAATACATAACCACACAGGCTGTCCTCGGACATAATATCCATTCCTGCATTACAGAATGCGGAAACGGCATTGAAGATCGAGATCCAGATGCCCCGCGGGCCATATTCCGGTATAAATACCGTCATATACAGGAGTGCACCGGTTCCTTCCACCACCAACGTTCCTATGAGGACCTTCCGGAGGAATTTCACGATTCCGGAAATATTATTCAGATTGAATGCATCCTGCAAAAGTCTCCTGTTGCCGATGCCCAGTCTTCTGTGCAGTCCCATCATGACACCGTACATTACGGTAATGATTCCCAAGCCCCCCAGTTGAATGAGGATCAGAATCACAATCTGTCCCCAGATGCTCCAGGTGGAATACGTCGGCACCGTTACAAGGCCGGTCACACAGATGGATGTGGTAGCCGTAAATAAAGCGTCAATATAGGGAACCTCTTCCCCGGTGGCAGAGCTGATGGGCAAAGCCAGCAGAATGCTCCCCACCAGTATGGCACAAAAGAAACTCAACATGATCTTCTGTGTAGTGGAAAGCTGTATCCGTTTTTTTCTGTTCATAAGAATATTCCTGTCTTTCTTACTGCCTGCACCCCTGGTGTCGCAGGTGCAGAGCTGCAGATGAAATCCGCAATAGTATGATTATAGCACATCTTCCCGAAAAAAGCTCCTGTCCGGAACCTTTTCTTCTGTATCCGTAACAGGAGCTCTTGCTTATCCTATTTTCTTATAACAATATCTGTTATTTTCAATAGCTTTATACCTTGAAACGATAGCCGACACCCCAGATAGTCTCGATATACTGTGGCTTCGCGGTATCTTTTTCGATCTTCTCACGGATCTTCTTGATATGCACCGTGACGGTGGCAATATCACCGATGGAATCCATATCCCAGATCTCCCGGAACAGCTCTTCCTTGGTAAATACATGGTTCGGATGCTCCGCCAGGAAGGTCAGCAGGTCAAATTCCTTCGTGGTAAAGGTCTTCTCCACACCATCGATATAGACACGTCTTGCAGTCTTGTCGATACGGATGCCCCGGATCTCCACGATGTCATTCTGCTGCTTCTGGTTCGTACCTACCAGTCTCTCATAACGTGCCATATGTGCCTTCACACGGGCTACCAGTTCACTGGGACTGAAGGGCTTGGTCATATAATCATCCGCACCCAGCCCTAATCCGCGGATCTTATCTATATCATCCTTTTTTGCAGATACCATCAGGATCGGGATATTCTTCTCCTCACGGATCTTCTTGCACACTTCGAATCCGTCCATACCAGGCAGCATCAGATCCAGAATGATCAGATCATAATCTCCTGCCAGCGCGGTCTTAAGACCCTCATCCCCGGTATTGCAGATATCTACCTTGAAATCACTGAGCTCCAGATAATCCTTTTCCAGATCGGCAATTGCTACTTCATCTTCAATAATTAAAATCTTGCTCATTATTTATCCTCCATTTCCAGAATGTCCTTGTATTATCGGTTATCATGCCAGTTCTGTTTCATTCCTTATTCATTACTTGGTTCCACCCGGCTGCAGCTCGATATATTTTCTCAATACAAAATGCATACAGGTTCCTTCCCCTTCTTTGGCCGTCGCCCATACATAACCGCCATGATCCTCAACAATTTTTTTAACAATGGATAATCCGATGCCACTGCCACCCTGGGCCGAGTTCCGGGAAGCATCCGTGCGGTAGAACCGCTCGAAGATCTTCTGCAGATCCTTCTGTGCGATTCCCTTACCGTTGTCCTCAATCTCTACCCGGATGGAATCCACCTCGTCGAGAATACGGATATCAATATGCCCGTCAGGCTTGTCCATATATTTTACGCTGTTGCTGATGATATTATTGATGACTTTCTTCATCTGCTCCGGATCCGCGATGACCACAGTATCGGGAGATACCAGATTCGAGTAGTTCAACTTGATACCCCGCTGCTCCAGATCCAGTCCGACCTCTTCCACACAGTCTCCAAAATAATCCGCTACATTAATCCGGTGGAAATTGTACGGAATCCGGTTGTTATCGATTCCAGAATAAGTGGTCAGTTCATTGATCAGCCGGTCCATATCGATAGCCTTGTTGTAGATGGTCTTAATGTATTTGTCCATCTTCTCCGGCGTATCCGCCACACCGTCCATAATTCCTTCTACATAACCTTTGATGGCCGTAATGGGTGTCTTCAGGTCGTGGGAAATATTGCTGACCAGCTCTTTGTTCTGCTTCTCATGCTGGATGTTCTCTTCTGTAGACTCTTTCAGACGCAGACGCATGTCTTCGTAATTGCGGTAGAGATCGCCGATTTCCCCCTTGGCATCCGTCTCCAGCACATAATCAAAATTGCCTTCCTTGATCTTCCGCATCGCCACGTTCAGTTCATTAATGGGTTCAAATACACCCTTGTGGATCCACTGGGTCAGCATCAGGCTGGTGAAGATCAGGATTACAATAATGGCAACGAACATGTCGATCAACAGATGTCTGGAAATCAGGGAGTTGACCTTCGTGACAATAAATACGCTGCCCGGTGTTCCGTCCCGGAAGGTAAAATCAATTTGTTTTACATATTTTTCCAGTTCATTATAAAAGTAACCGCTGTCATCCGACAGTTTATCGTCACCGTAAGCCGGCAGCTTTTCAAAGATCTTCTGTGCGGCATCCTCATTGCCCGCATAGTAAAGCTGGTCACCTTTTCTTACTATAATATAAGTAGACTTCCGGGATACCTCCGTATTCACATGCTCCAGGTATTCCTTATCCTCCAGCTTGCTGCTGTCTACCTGTGCCTGATCCAGCAGCACATAATAAACCTGATCCGTGGTGTTAGTGAATTCCTTGAAATTCTCCGACATCATGGAATAGTCAAGATCCGTCAGGCTGAGTCCCTGCGAGAAATTCATCAGGTAAATAGCGATCATCACAAATGCCATAATCGTCAACAACAGCGGAAGCAATATAATACTTATAAATGTTACCCGAAGTCTTGTCTTAAATTTCATATTATTCTTGCCTTTCAGCTTCCTGCAAACTTTCAGGCACTTTAGTGCCGTGTACTTCCGTACACTGTGCAGGCACAGATTTGCGTGTAATTCACTGCGCTCATTATAGCATAAAATACTATCTTCTGTGTATAAAGGAAGCAGGAATATCCTAAAAAAAATATAAACAAAACTTTTTTATTTTCCTGTTGACATTATTCTCAAATCATGTATAATGAGCTTATAGATAAATAGTAATCATTACTATTATCGAGAAAGAAGGTACACATGGCACTGAAAAGAAGCAGACAACGGGAAATGATCAAAACCTTCCTTATGGGACGCAAGGATCATCCTACCGCCGATGTGATTTATTCTAATCTGAAGCAGCAGGATCCGAACCTAAGTCTCGGTACTGTCTACCGTAATCTGACACTTTTGTCGGACATGGGTGAGATCTTACGTCTCCGGGTCGGCGACGGTGTAGATCATTTCGATGCAGATACTTCCGAACATTATCATTTCGTATGTACCGAATGCGGCAGCGTCATTGATCTGGATATGGATAGTATTGCTTCCATCATGGAGACGGCCGGAGAACGGTTCGACGGCAAAATCCGGGGACACGTCACTTATTTTTACGGCATCTGTCCCGCCTGTACAAAGGTTGCTGCGGAATCCACGCTTTCTTAATGAAGGTAAGCGCAGATTTCGTTCCAAAAATAACATTTGTGCCGCTACGGCACACGCAAAAAGAGAAAACAAACAAAACATTTTATCAGAGAAAAGGAGAAAAAATTATGGCAAAGTATGTATGTCAGGTATGTGGTTATGTTTATGAAGGTGATGCGGCTCCCGCAGAGTGCCCCATCTGTCACGCTCCCGCTTCCAAGTTCACCCTGCAGGCAGGCGAAAAGACCTGGGCTGCTGAGCATGTAGTAGGTGTTGCACAGGGTGCTCCCGAAGATATCATCGCAGATCTGCGTGCAAACTTCGAGGGCGAGTGCTCTGAGGTTGGTATGTATCTGGCAATGGCAAGAGTTGCTCACAGAGAAGGCTATCCCGAGATCGGCCTGTACTGGGAGAAGGCTGCTTACGAAGAAGCTGAACACGCTGCAAAGTTCGCAGAGCTGTTAGGTGAAGTTGTTACCGATTCCACCAAGAAGAATCTGGAAATGAGAGTCGATGCCGAGAACGGCGCTACCGCAGGTAAATTCGATCTGGCTAAGAGAGCCAAAGCTCTGAATCTGGATGCTATCCATGATACCGTTCATGAGATGGCTCGTGATGAGGCTAGACATGGTAAGGCATTCGAGGGTCTGTTAAAGAGATACTTTGGCTAAGCTACAAGCCATGCAAGGATAAAATAGAGAACAGCTGGAGGGCATTTATGCACTTCCAGCTGTTTTCTATTTTAGACTTATACGGCCCATGGTTGCGTGTCAGCAGCCGGCAAACCGTGTTAATATCCATGGTCTACATGTTGCCATTTTCCACCATTTGTTTTTACTAATATCCACATCCAATCGGAATATGTAAAATTTTTATTCAGTGAGCCATCTGTGCAAGTGTCATCCACATCGAATGTTGACAATAAAACAATCACTTCATCTGCATTATTCCGATTTGCCCAGTCCTGATAGTCCGCGGATATTTCATCACCTGCGTAATATATTTCTTGCAGAGTACAGCCCTGCCACTCCCTTTCAAATTCGTCCTTAATGACATCAATAGCTGCCGATACCTCTTTTGGGGAATATCTCTCTGAACTCACTTTCGGTGTTTTAACTTTCATATTGTTCTTACCGCAGGCAGTCAAACAGAATGCAAACAAAATACAGATGAACGTACATACAGCCCTCTTCATCACAATCACCTCCCAAACTCCTGATTTTCCCCAATAACTGTCTTATATTTCGCAACCTTATAAGTTCTATTTTTATTTTCTATCTGGGAAATTCTTTTTCTGCAAGCAATGCCTCTACTTCTTTTATTGTTTTATCCGTAGCAGATGCAATCTGCTCCACCGAAAGACCATTTTTATACATTTTTGTAATAAGTTCCGCTTCACATTCTGCATAACCCTCTCTGCGTCCGATTGCTATGCCATCTTCCCTAACTCCCTGACTCAAATTACACATGGTGCTCACATCCCTTCTGAAATTCTCTTCTAACGGAATATCATATTCCTTTCCAATAATATGCAGTTTCTCGTCCACTGTAAGCTCTCTGGACAGCAATGCTCCCAGCAGGCGATGCAGCTCGTAGGTCTCATCATGCTCCGGCAGGTCCTTTGCAAGACCTATCATAATGATATTCAACAGATCCAGATTACCCTTCCATTCATAAGAACCGATCAGGTCTTCTTTGGTCAGATGAATATGGCTAATGGTGTTTTCCTCCATATTCATGCAGATCCAGATGGAATAAACACATTTGATGTCATCGTAGCTCGAATTCTCGAAATCACGTTCCTTCTGGGAAGAAACCAGTCTGCTCACATAAAAAACTGCCCGGTTCAGGATCTCATATTCGCCGGGTTCATCCTTTTGTGCTTCCACATTAATGATGATCTGCGAAAGGCCATCCTTCATCCGCACATAAAATACGATATCGAAACGCGCCAGTCCTTCGTTCACTTCCTGATTCTCCGTGTTAAAACCAACAATCCGCTTTCCATTCTGAAAATGAACTGCGTTTGTCAGTCCCGGCTCCACCGGTACAGCGCTGATGTAAGGGATTCCCTCTATAAGAGCTGCGACCTCCAGTGGATCCATTCCCTTAAACTCTTTCACAGTTTTTATCAGTATCCGCGCAAGAATAATCTTATTTGCTATCAGGCGTTTCGCACTGTTATCGTATTGTGCATCTATGTCTGTTGCCATTACTGCATTTTTTAATTCTGTATTCAATGGTTTCCTCCTTTTGTGACAGATAATCATAGATATCACCGGAAATAAAAGGATTTCGCCATATCTACATTATAACTTACCTGTTTTTCTGATACAACTGGTTTTCTGTGTGGGTTTTGCCTCTCTGCTCTTCCTGAAGAGGCAGGCGGACTTTCTTAACAAAAGTCTCAGACATCAGCTTCTGCTGACAAAGAAATTTTCATAAATGACATGCACTTATGGATTTAGTATATCTTATAATTCTTAACGACGCAATAAATATATTTTCTTAAATAAAAGTTGTCTTTCGATTGAAATATGGTAATATTCCACTTAAAAGACAACTTTGTAAACTCGTTTATACAAGCATTTCATTTTTAATCAAACATTTTCCTATAAATATCGTATGCCGAAGCGCACTCTTCTGTCAGCAATCCCGTTTCTTCCACAAGATATGCTACGGCTTCCTGCTTATCCTGAAATCTCTGCAATAGCAAACTTACTTGCGATATTCTACTTAAGCAATTATGAAACTCGTCAAAGCTTATCTCTTTGGAAGAAGTATCATACAATCTATGCTCCAGCAACGTAAGAAGATTTTTGTCCGCTATTGTTTTATAATTATCATCACAAATAAACTCACCAGCAAATAATTCGTTGACGGAAATTTGCAGGACATCGCAAAGTGACCGATATAAGCCTGCATCCGGCAGGCAGACTCCGTTTTCCCAGTTGGACACGGAGCGATCCGTCACACCCAGTTTTTCCGCCAGCTCCCGTTGCGTCAGTTTTTTTCTTTTTCTGCACTCGGCAATGAATGCTCCGATTTTCTTCTGATCCATATATATCACCCCCTGATCCGGATTATATACTATAAAAGTTGATAAAAACACGAAACAAAGCTTGAGTAAAAGACCTTATTTCTCGATCTTCCGGCTTATCAAAAATCCGGCCTCATCTTTTACGATTTCATATCCTTTCGACATAGGACTCTCAGACCCGACCACACAGTAGTCGCATTTGTCGGAATTGCCGCAGGTATCGCAACGGATCAAAGTTCCATGAATCTGACTGATCCCCCAATAGTCTGAATTGCAGAAAAGCGGAAGTACCTGCATCAGATTATGCTTTTTCGCAAATTCCGCATTGGGGCATTGTGTAAAATGATGTCTGGTGGCATGGTTCTCCTTATCGTATGGCTCTGATACATTGCAGAAACTTGCCGGATATTGTGCGTATTGTTTTTGGTCTTTTTCCCCATATTCTGGAACACCTTTTTGATCAGCCACATGTCAAAGCTTCGGTTCAGATTAAAAACCTTCCCCAATTTTACAAATTGTGACATAAACAGATTTGTGACAAATTCCTGTAGTCCTTCTACCGGTGGATGGTCCGGAAGCAGCGGGTACATGGAGAAAAAAACGATGCTGCCGTAGATTGCGATTGCATGACTGGCCTTTTTTCCACCATAGTCAGGAAGTTCTTCCAGATATTGATTATACTGCTGACCGGTTGCCTCTCAGAGTTTCGCGCCTTCCTCTTCTCCATATCGATCTTTCAGCCACTTTTCTACTTCTGCACAAAATTCTGGTATATCACTTAATTTCACATGTTCTGCCATAATTTTTCCTCCTGCTGATCCCGGATTTGAACATTTCCTTGTTACTATATATTAGCCAAATATAATTTGTCCGGAATGGATTTGTCTCTGCATAATTATATAAATCTGATGCTTGCTGATATGCCCACCTTCTTTGTTTGGGTCTCCCCTTTCTCTGGCTGCAATATAATAAGTTATCAGTCTAAGATCTCGTAGCCTTCAGATTTCAGAATCTCCAATCCCCGCTGATACTTGTAGCGCATACAAGAGACTTTTCCGCATCCGTTTTACCAATAAAACAATACTGTGATTCGAAATTTACGAGTGAATAATCTTCTACCTGACAGACTGAGAAATCTTGATGAATCTTTCTTAACTTCATAATATCACCTCCACAATTTTCCACTCCGCTACTTCCTGTAAAAATAAAAATCACATTTATCACTGCCCCGTCCTATGGTGCCTTGACGCTCGAAAGTGATGCCGGACAGATTCCCATAGACACGGTCATCGCTCAGGCAGAAAGTAGCTGTCAATTCCCCGCAGCCCAGTAATTCGCAATATTTCATATAGGGACATTGCAGAACATCGACCCGGTAATGTTTGTTGTCGGATTCTAATTCCTTCGTTTTGAAACCTGCTTCTTCATTGAACATGACATTGATCAGCTTATGGAAAATCTTTAAAAAAAGAGGCCGCATAAAAGGAATTTTAGTCACCGCGTGCAAGCGCTTTCGGTCAGGCTCAACACCTGTTCTTACAGATTCTTCTATCAGACTTATGGCTTCCTCCTGCGGGATATATTGAATCATCTGCAGATAAAAAGCAGCCCGCGGGAAGATCATCCGTTCCGTATGTATCTTCTCCTTTTTCGGCAGATCCTTATATTTTTCACATAATCCATTGCAAAGGGTTACTGCATCTTTCACCAGAACATCCGTCTGTTGTGTGCCAATCTTCTTTCTTAATTTACCTAAGACATAAGAAAAACCACCAAGTTTTTCATAATATCTTTTATCGACCATAATTTCTATGCTCCTCTGCATTCCCTATCCCGATTTACCGGCTATGCTATTTTTTATCATTTCCTTCTTCATCGTATGATGTTCAAGTTCAACCCATGCGATCTCGACAAACAGTACTATCATAAAAATAACCACCGGAAGCACAACACTTTCCAGCTTTTCAATAAAATATACAAAAACGGATAGTGTAATAAAAAGCATACCTCCAAAAATGATTAAATTTCTACCATGCCGGTGGTTCCATTCAACAACACTCGTCAATTCATCTTCACGCGGCGGTTTCTCTCCCGTGTTTATCGCTACCGGTTTTTCAGCCCTGTACTGCCTTATTCCAAGTATGATAAAAACAAGCGAAACCAATAATGAAATTATCAAATAAATAATCGTAGCAGCCATATCTATCCTCCTGACTCAAAAAAATAATTTGTCCCTTCAATGCTTCGGGCGGTTTTCTGCTGTCCAGTTCTTCGGGTTCGTATCATCCGGAGCAAGTCCCGCAAGAATTGCTTCATAATGTGCTACCTTGTCATCCATATTGAAAATAGTTCTATGTAATTAAAAGAACGGAGGATAAAACATGGAATATCTGACTTTAAATAACGGCATTCAAATGCCACTTGTCGGCTTTGGCACATTCATGCTTGGCGGAGAAATCTGTACAAATGCCGTTGCGGCCGCAATCCAAAATGGCTACCGAATGATCGACACTGCTGAAGCTTACGACAATGAAAAAGAAGTAGGAGAAGAGATCCGCCAGAGCGGCATTGACCGTAAGAAGTTGTTTCTCGTCACAAAGGTAAACTTCAAATCTTATGAAAATGCTGAACAGACGATCCTGCAGTCCCTTGCCAATCTGCAAACAGACTATATCGATCTGCTGCTCTTACACTGGCCCTTTGCCAATTATTATGCAGCGTGGCGTGTTCTGGAGAAGCTGTATGCCGAGGGGAAGATTCGGGCAATCGGTGTTTCCAACTTTGAGCCCGATCAGCTTCTTGATCTGATCGCTTACAATAAGGTAATCCCTGCAGTTAATCAGATTGAAACCAACCTTTACTGCCAGCGCAGCACGGAACGCGGCTGGATGGACAAAAAGAAGGTTTCACACATGGCTTATGCGCCGCTTGGTCAGGGCAGCCGGGGCGAAATGTTTCAGGAACCCACAGTGCTTGCACTCGCTGAAAAATACGGTAAAACTCCTGCACAGATACTGCTTCGCTTTTTGATGCAGAAAGACATTATCGTTATTCCGAGAAGCACCAAGCCGGAGCATATCAGGGAAAATTTTGGTCTGTTTGATTTTGCACTGACCGCAGATGAAATGATACAGCTTTCTGCACTGGATAAAAAAGAACCATTGATCGGCAGGCCGGAAACACCGGAATTGGTAGAGTTTTCGTTGACATGGTAAAGTATGCGTTCTCCCTGAAAAGACATAAAAACAGCCTCTCTGCTTCAATCATCAGGTTTCTTCTCCTTTGACAGATTCAATAAATAGAGGATACTTTCCCTGTCGGGATAAGAGTACGGCACCGGCAGTTCTGCGGTGCCGATCCTGCGAAAGCCTGTTTTTTCATAAAATCTGTGAGATGTATGCGCAACCGCAGGGGTATCTAATATAATACTATGAATTCCTCTCGTATTCTTTCTTCGTAATCTCATCCATACCAACTGCCTTACTTCCGTCTAATTCTTTGTGGCATTGCAGAAGCAAACCATTTCTCACCAATGCGAATTGATTTGTATTGCTTTCCGTCGAAATTAAAACGTCAGCCTTCCAGATATCAAAATTTCGAGGCTCAATCACACTCTCTATTTTCTCGCTGTCTACGCTTAGCAACTACCATTACTGGCAGTCACCCAAGACTCGCTACTGGCGGTTGGTTAGACCTTACCAGACAGGCATTCCACCTGCTAGACTACTCGCCCTTGTCTGGGCGCACAATTCCGATTTGTTTATCTCTCCCTGCGTCCTCCCAACATCAGACTTCCCAGCAGCAATATCGGGAAAATGATTCCTGCGAAGATTCCAAGTCTCAGATTATCTCCCAGGCCGCTGGAGACGAAGCCTACCAGGGTCGGACCGCCGGAGCAGCCCAAGTCTCCGGCCAGCGCAAGCATAGCGAACAGTAAAGTTCCGCCACGTCTAAGGGCGGCCGCTGCCTTGCTGAAAGTACCGGGCCACAGGATTCCCACGGAAAATCCACACAGTCCGCAGCCCAGCAATTCCACCATAGGAACCGGGATAAAGGCAATGCACAGGTAGGAAAGAATACAAAGCACGCAGCTGAATTTCATGAACCGGTCCAGATCCAGCTTCTCACCGTATTTCCCATAGAGCAGGCGGGACAGTCCCATGAGGATTGAGAACAACATGGGGCCCACCAGATCTCCCACGCTCTTGGTGATTCCCAGCCCTTTCTCCGCAAAGGTGGAGGCCCACTGGCTCACCGACTGCTCGGCGGCTCCGGAGCAGACCATCATCAACATCAGGATCCAGAACATTTTCTCCCGGAACAGTTCTCCCAGATTCATGCCCTTGTCCCCCTCTTCCTGCAGGCTGTAGATGGGCACTTTCGTAAAAAGAAGCATGTTAGCAAGAGGAAGGATCGTCCAGAGCAGGGTCAGTATCTTCCAGTTCGAAATTCCGAAAATGGTGAAAAATATGGTGGAAATCAGCACTACACCGGTGCATCCCCAGCAATAGAAGGAATGCAACAGACTCATTGCCGACTCCTTGTTGTCCGTAGGGCAGGCTTCAATAATGGGGCTGATCAGCACCTCGATCAGTCCACCGCCAATAGCATATACGAACACCGCCATCAGGATTCCCACGAAAGGATCCGGCAATACTTCCGGCAGAATGGTCAGAAGTGCCAGTCCTGCTGCCGCAAAAATATGCGCCAGAACCACCGATGCCCGGTAGCCGATCCGGTCTATGAAGCCCGCGGACAGCATGTCCACCAGAAGCTGTACCACGAAATTCACCGTGATTAGAAGCGTGATCTGCGCAAGTGGAATCTGGTAGGTCTCCTGAAAGGTAACGAATAACAGCGGAACAAAACTGTTTACAACGGCTTGCACAATATATCCCACGAAGCAGGCATACATGGTCTTTTTATAACCGAATTTCATTGTTTTCCTCTTTTCCCGGCAAGTTTTTCATTCCTTTATCTTACCGAAATCTTATACGACTGATGATACACCAGAACGCTCCACATTGTAAACGGCAAGAAGCGTACTTTGCCCGTTTGTGCATAAAAATCGCCCTTACGGGATTGCTACTGTCACAATCTCCGCAAGGGCGGTCCGTTATCTCACATTATTTATCTGTCCGGGGACTATACGGTTCCGGAGATCACCAGCGTGCTGACACCGGGGTTGATCCCCCACGCTCCCGTAACGGGATCCTGGGTGTAAGTCGCTGCAGGTACCGTAATACCTCCTGCGGTTCCGGTAAATAATCCGGTAATCGTATCATACGTATAGTTTGTTCCCTCTGCCCATGCAGTCCCATTAAAATTCACAGTCAGATTCTCCAATACGGGATTAAAGGTATCCGTGATCACGACACCGGTAGCTGCATCCGCTGCCGTATTACCCAGATTCTGTATCAGAAACGTATATGTCAATATTCCATTCTCTGTCACAGGTACGGGGCTGACGGACTTTGTGATCGTAAGAAGCGGTCCGCTTGCCGCATTTACTGTCTCGTTCACAGTAACAGGAGTGACCCCTGCCCCGGCAATCGTCGCCGTATTCGTAATGGAAGCCTCTGCTGCCAACGGCGCATAAGAGTTCACCTCAGCCTCATAGGTAAGTGTCACATTACCTCCCGCAGGCACGGTAATTCCCGTGATTGTCAGAGGCGGTCCTGCCGTTACAGCCGGTGTTGCCTGTAAAATTCCGTTTGCATAGTATTTTACCGTTCCCGGAATATACGTCAGAGGTGTCAGTTCTCTGGTATTAAACATATACTCTCCCAAATTATCCGTTACGGTAATTCCGTTAAATGCTGTAGTGCCTGAGTTCACAATGCTGATTACATACGTCACATTTTCATTCTGCCCGTAGGTATCCCGTACTGCCGTCTTGGTTGCAGACAAGACCTCCGTGATCTCACCCACTGCTATATTGGAATTTGTAATCTCATTTCCATAGCGAAGCTGTGCCTGATTTGTAAATCTAGCCATATATCATTGTATCCTTTCATTGTATTTGGATTTACTATAATATATGACTGCTTTAGAGAAAGTTGACGGATTCTGTCACTGCATTTCTTGACTTTCCTCTGCCACCTCCGTATGATGGAATCACAGGCATTCTCCGGTACTTCCTTGAAAAATAATGAGGATTCAACATGAAGAAAAAAGTATTTAACATCATCCAGATCGGTGATAAGAGCAATCCCTTAAGCCGGCTTTTCGACATTTTTATCGCTGTGGTCATCTGTGCCAATATTCTGGTGACCTTTTTGCAGACCTTTGACGAACTGACCTTTTTGTTCCCTGCATTTCATATCATAGAGGTCATTACCATCCTGATCTTCTGCGTGGAATACATTCTGCGGATCTGGACGGCGGATTATCTGTATCCGGGCAAAAGCGAGTTCCGCTCCCGGCTGCGGTTTCTGATCTCCTTCGACGGCATTATCGACCTGCTGACAATTTTACCCTTTTTCTTCCTGTCCGGCATGGTCATCTTCCGGATGCTGCGGGTGGCGAGAATCTTCCATCTGTTCCGCCTGAATGCCCGATATGATTCTTTCAATGTCATCACTACTGTATTGTATGAAAAACGCAATCAGATCATTTCCTCCGTATTTATCGTCCTGATCCTGATGCTCGCCAGCAGTCTGTGCATGTACAGCGTGGAGCATGATTCCCAGCCGGAAGTATTCCGCAATGCTTTCAGTGGCATCTGGTGGAGCATGTCAACGCTGCTCACCGTAGGCTACGGAGACATCTATCCCATCACCACGCTTGGCCGGATCATGGCGATCTGTATTGCCTATCTCGGTGTCGGTGCTGTGGCTATCCCCACCGGTATCATCAGTGCCGGTTTCGTAGAACAGTACCAGCGCAAAAGCAGTCTCTCTAATATTAAAGAAGCAGATATTCATGAGATCGCCGAGATCTTCGTAGATAAACGCTTCGCCGGCAAATCCGTGGAAGAAATGGAAGAGGCAGAACAGGTCACGATCTTCCTCATTCTGCGGGAGGATCTGTCCATTCTGCCTCAAAAAGATACGATATTAAAATTAAATGACATTATTGTCATTCGCGGGGAGAATTCCTAATTTGTCTGCGCCGCTGCAGTTTCTGTTTCCACAGTCTCCGTCGCTTCGGTAGTCTCTTCCACCAGATCCTCCAGTGTATAGTTGAATCCAGTCACCACGTTGGTGGTCACGACATACACTTTCATTTCAGAGGGAAATGCGATGTAATACTGACTGGTCATGGAATTCAGATTACCGACATTAATGATCACGCTGCGATCTGCAGTCTCGTACTGAATGGTACGCTCCGGATCCGCCAGTCCGTACTGTGACATATCCGTCACATTTTCAATCACCTGATCTGCCTTTAACGGTGCTACCTTCAGGATCATCGCCTTGATCCGATCCTGGTTCAGATTCAGGGAATGATCGTCTGCATAGTACCATGTGTCATCCTCTTTTTCAAAGGCATAGGTCTCTCCCTCATATACATAGCGGAAGCTGGTAATATCATCGGAGTTCACATCCAGCACCGTCTCCTGTGTATCCTCGGTGGTGGAAGTCGCAGACGATGCATTTTTATTATACTGGCGGATGCCCAGAAAGGCTGCCGCCAGCACCACCAGCGCCAGCAGCATTCCGATCATCTGTCTTTGTTTCTTTTTCATATCTATAACTCACGCCTTTCACAATTATCTCTTCCGTCTGCGGAACCAGATCACAAATCCGGCGATCATACAACCGACGGGAAGGATCATGGTAACTAACAGCCCCAACAACAGAATCTGTGCGGAATCCACTACCAGTGTGGAGACCTCATAGCTTTTTACCGGAATGGATACCGAAGTCTCATGATCCGCCATACCGCTGAAGGTATTGGTAAACAGGGTACGGTTCGCACCGCTGACCACATCATCGGCATCGTCCGTAAACATCTGCTCACAGCCGTACACGATCAGTGTGGCATCTCCGTTCTCCAGCGTCTTTACTGCTTCCACGCCCAGTGCAAAGGGACCGCTCACATCATTTTCACCCTGCGAGAAGTCCTGCGCATTGCTCACATCCTGTTTTGCAAATGCACTGTCGGAGGTGCTCAGGAATACATCATAAGTGATATCGCCGGTGGCTGTCTCGTCAGTACTTACTTCCTCCGGGACGATGATGCCCTGAGAATACGGCAGGAACAGATATTTTCCGTAGGTTCCGGAGGTATAGCTGTCAGAGCTCTGTGTCGGCAGGATATAATACGGGCTTCTGTAGTAGCCGTTGGAATCATTCTCCACCACCAGTCCTTTGGCAATGCTCAGATTCATGTAGCTTAAGATAGCATCTATATTGGGTGTCTCCTCATCGGTATAGCCGGTTACCAGGATAACTTTTCCACCGTTGTTCAGATAGTCGATCACCTTATCCTTATCATCGGATGAAAAATCGCTGGTGGCACCGTTAATGAACAGACAGGCCGCATCGTCGGGGATCGCATCCAGATCCATCAGGTTCACGGTCTCGTAATCCACATTTTCCTTGTTTAGTGCGGAAGTAAAATTACTGCTTAAGGTCAGTTCATTGTGTCCTGTAGTCATGTATATCTTGGGCATATCATCATTTAACACATAGTCCAGTGCACTGGTGATCTGTCCTTCGCCATCATAACCGGTGGTCGTGGTGTTATAACTGTACGTCGAATAGTCAAAATCATAGGAAGACTCATAGACATCACTGTAATCAATGATTTTACTGCGCTTGCCGCTGACCACGATCAGACTGTTGGTACTGATATTGCCGGTAGTGTACTGGGTGTAGAACATGGGGTTGACCGTCGGATCCACATATTCCACGGTGATATGATCGGACAGGTCATCATACCGCTGTAGGGTCTGCCCCAGTGTGGTATCCTGATTGTCCTGATTTACCAGCACATAGATCGTCACATCATCCTGCATGTTTTTCACATATTCGATGGTCTGATCCGTCAGGGAATACAGCTTCTGGCTGGTCATGTCGATAGCGGTCCAGCCGGAAGGCATTTCACCCATAATAATATTCACAACTACTACCAGTGCTACAGCTACGGCAATCATGCCGGTGCTGTAAGCGCTGAAGCTCAGGTTCTTCACGGACATACTGTAACGGCGTTTCTGAATGGACTGTACTGTCAGGAACAGAACCAGTGCTGTAACCGATACATAATATACGACAGAAGCCACATCCAGTGTACCGTTTAACAGGTTGGAAAACGGCGTATACAGATCAAAGCAGCGCAGCAGCTTCGTCAGCAGATTGCCGGTGCTGGAGATAATGCTGCAGATGGAATCCATCATATAGCCCAGGAACAATACCACGAAAGTAAGTACTGCCGCGATGACCTGGCTCTCTGTCAGGGAGGACAGGAACAGTCCGATGGCAATGGCGGTCATTCCGAAGAGGAAATAAGCCAGAATGGACAGGTACGCCTCTCCCAGAGGAACACTGCCATACTGTGCCATGATCAGCGGGTAAAAACAGATAATTGCTACGGGAATGGCGAATATGGTCAACAGTGCCAGGAATTTTCCCATAACGATACCGCCTACGGACACCGGTGCCGTCAGGATCAGCTGATCCGTCTTGCTCCGCTTTTCCTCCGCCAGAATACGCATGGTCAGGATCGGCACGGTGAGCATGAATAGAAAGGTAACGCTGGATACCACATACGCAAAATAAGGATATCCGTTCATCAGGTTATAAACACTGAAATACAGTCCCAGGAAAAACAGGGTGACTGCAATAAATAAAAATCCGATAAAGGAACGGAAATAGGATTTCAATTCTCTCTTATAAATGGCTGACATATTATTCCGCCTCCTTTGTAGTTACAGTTTCTTTTTTCTCTTCTCCGGGCTGTACTTCCTCTTCCAAAGCTTCTGTCTGCTGTGCAACAGCATCTGACATTTCCGGCTTTTTTCTTTTTGAGAATAGTTTGTGCTTCTCCGGCTGTGTGGGTTCCACATCTTCGGTCAGTTCCAGGAAGATGTCTTCCAGAGACTTCTCCGCATGAGTCATCTCTAAAATAGGCAGTTTTGCATCTGCCAGTGCATAGAATACCTGCTCTCTGACATCGGCATTTTCTTTGGAAATCACTTTTAATTTTGCAATCTCTTTGGGTGCCTCCGTGTTCTCTTCGATCCGGTCGATCTGTGAGATCTCCTGCAATGCAGCCTTCACAGCAGCGGCGCTTCCCTTTACTTCCAGGTTCAGTTCCATGGAACCGCTCATAAGCTTCTGCAGATTCTCCGGAGAATCGCTGGCTACCAGCTTACCGTGGGCTATGATCATAATATGGTCGCAGACCGCGCTGACCTCCGACAGAATATGAGAGCTGAGAATCACGGTATGATTCTCCCCCAGCTTACGGATCAGATCTCTGATCTCGATGATCTGCTTGGGATCCAGACCCACCGTGGGCTCATCCAGAATGATGACCTCCGGGTAGCCAAGAATGGCCTGTGCCAGACCGACTCTCTGCCTGTAACCTTTGGACAGATTCCTGATCAGACGCTGCTGCATATCCGTGATCTGTGTCATTTCCATGACTTCGTCTATCTGCTGTTTCCGTTCTTTTTTCGGTACTTTTTTCAGTTCTGCCACGAATTCCAGGTATTCTCTGACAGTCATGTCAACATACAGTGGCGGAAGCTCCGGCAGATAACCGATGGCACGCTTTGCCTCCTCCGGATCCTTTTGGACATCCTTGCCGTCGATGGTCACGGTGCCCTCCGAGGCTGCCAGATAACCCGTGAGGATGTTCATGGTCGTGGATTTACCCGCGCCGTTGGGACCAAGAAAACCGTAGATCTGTCCCTTTTCCACACGGAAAGAGAGATGGTCTACGGCAATATGGTCACCATATTTTTTTGTAAGATTGCTTACTTCTATCATATTTGCCTCCCAGATATGGTGTTCTTCCCCCACCTGATATCCCGAATTGCTTCACAGCCAACTGTTCTCACAATTCTACAAACCAATATATGAGGCAAATGTCATGAAAAGATGAAACCTTTGTGAAAATTCTGTGAAACCGTGCCCCCCTAAATCTTCGTCACGGTCAGAGAAACGCTTAAATTTCCGGCCTCCGCCGCCAGCTGCAGCGGAAGTTTTGCCACCGGAATATCTTCAAAAATAAACTCCGGATCTCCGGCTCCGGCCGACTGGAATAAGAAAAGTACCCCGTCTACATAGAGCACCACTTTTTTCTGGTTGCTGTAGATCGTAAGCGAAGCCTGCCCGTTTTCCTGACGACGCAGGGTGGAAAGCGCCGGATAGAGCACCGGTTCGCTGCTCCACTTTGCCTGATAATAGTAATATCGCTCCGTCAGCGTCCGGCCATCCGCGGAAAGCAACGCTTCTTCTGTCATTTCTCCGGGTAATCCACGGTACACCGGAAGATTCTGTGGTCGTATCCACAGGTCACCCGTGAGGAATCCACTTCTTCTGCACAGACGGTAAAACAGGCGCACGGACCGGCTCTCCTGCCCGTCTATCCCGGATCCCGTTCCTTCCAGCCGGACCGCATTAACTCCCATCCGGGCCAGCCGATCCAGATCCCTTTTCATCAGCTCCTCCTGTGTCCCGGCATCGCTGATCTGCGGGGGAAGCCGGTAGGCTGCCTCATGAGGCATGAACTCTTTCGCATTGAGAAAGATTCCTTTTTTATCTACGACACGCATATCATAAATCGCCAGTTCCTGCTGCCAATACGCTTCTTCCACAGTAACTCCGGACTTCTCTTCCTGCTCCACGACCTCGAATCTCCCCTGCGCCGTCACCCGGTAGACATAGGGATCCCGCATGCCGTCCCACAGATGCGGCCGCAATAGCAGCGCTGTCATGGAGTCTGCCTCCTCCGGAGAATATTCTCCATGAAAAACAAGTCGTCCGCCCTCTGCTTCTTCCCAGATCTCGATCTGTAATGCGGACAGCAAACGCCCTATCTTTTCCGGCAGGGCAAATTCCAGATAAGCCTTCCCGTTTTCCAGTTTTGTTGTAATTCCAAGATCCTCCCGCATCTGCAACCCTCTTTCCTGCCTTTCGCATTCTGTTATCAGGAGTTTCTGCAGATTGCCTTCTGTTTATGCTTATCTTAAGGTTAAAATATCCTTCTGTGTCTGCCAGAATATGGATATAAATTTTCTAATTATTACATTTCTGTCTCGCAAAGAAAAGGAGGCCGCCCATGAAACATCAGGCGGCATTTTCTCAATGGCCGGGCGGCTTTTCGTTTATTCATGCAGTTGTCCGTCCACGATACGCACAATGCGTTTCGCAGACTGGGCCACACTCAGGTCATGGGTGATCATGACGATGGTGTTGCCCATGTTGTTCAGTTCCCTGAACAGCTTCAACACTTCCTTACCGCTGGTCTGATCCAAAGCACCGGTCGGTTCATCCGCCAACAGGATGGCCGGCTGTCCCACCAGTGCTCTGGCAATGGATACTCTCTGCTTCTGTCCACCGGACAGTTCGTTGGGCTTATGTCCGATACGATGATCCAGCCCCAGCAGTTTGATGGTATTTTTACACTTTTCTTCCGCTTCCTCGTGGGTCATGCCCCGCATCAGCAGCGGCATGATGATATTCTGCATGACATTATAGGTCGGGATCAGCTGATAGTTCTGGAAAATGAACCCGATCTTCTGGTTGCGCACCATAGTCAGATCGTCCTCTTTGGTCTCATGGATCGCCATGCCGTCCAGATAATACTCCCCGCTGTCCATCACGTCCATGCAGCCGATCATATTCATCAGTGTGGTCTTACCGGAACCGGAAGGACCTAAGATCGCCACATATTCTCCTTTGTTCACCTGAAAATTAATATCTTTCAGGATCGGCAGCCGTTCCTCTCCCAGCATATAGCCTTTATTTATATTTTTCATGGTGATCATTGCATTTTCCATCATAATTCTTACACCTTTCAATAACCTGCAAACCTTGGGCCTGTGGCACAAATTTGCGTGTGAAAAATTTATTTTTCACACTATTCCTGATTCAGAGCTTCTACAGGGATCAGTGTCGATGCCTTGTATGCCGGATAGAAGCCGAAGATACTTCCGGTGAGGACACCGAACAACAGCGACAATACCGCTCCCTGTACCGACAGGGACACTCTCACGTTAAACAACTGCACCAGCGGGGTGATTCCCAGTGCCACCAGCACCCCCAGTACCGCACCTACCAGACTGGTGAAGCTGGCCTCCAGTAAGAACTCCAGCAGAATATCCTTTCGGGAGCAGCCCAGTGCTTTCAGGATACCGATTTCATTGGTACGCTCCTTAATGGATACAAACAATACGTTCATAATACCGATACCACCGACGATAAATACGATCACTGCCATGGAGATCAGCAGTAATGTCAAAGTCTCGTTGGAAGCGGATGCCGCTTCCATCTTGCTTCCGGCATCACTGACGGTAAATGTGGTGTTGGGGTAGCTTTCTTTTAAGGTACTCTCCACATCCGTCATTATGGTATCCACCTGATTCACATCCTCCGCGATCACTGTAATGGTGGGGCTGATGCCGGTGCCGGTGATATACTTGATACCTGTTTCATAAGGCACATAGATTGCGGTATCCGGGCTGATACCGGAGGCCACGGTTCCCATCTCAGACAACACCCCGGATACTATATAGGGGCGGCCGTCAATATAGACTGTACCGTCATAGGCATCATAGGCGCTGCCGAAGACTTCTTTTGCTACGGCGGCTCCCAGTACACACACCTTTTCCTTGCTCTCGTTGTTTTCCTCTGTGAGGAAATCACCGATGGCCATTTCCAGATTACTGATGGTGGCATAATTATCCTCCACACCGGCAATGGTGTAATAGGAGGAAGAGGTCATCTCGCCTCCCTCCACCGATGCTGTAGTGGAATAAGAGATCGTGGTTGCAGAAATTCCGGAGACGAAAGTCGCCAGATCATCGCAGTCCTCGCTGGTCAATGTCACGGCTTCGCTCTCTTCCTCCTGCCCGAAACCGAAGAATCCGCCGAAGTCCATGCCACCGCCCGGACCACCAGACATACCGCCACCGGAACCTCCTCCGGGGCCTCCGCCCATATTGGTGACGGTAACGCTTCCTCCACCGCCCGGCATTTCAAAGCTAAAACCGCCGCTGTCACTGCTGTCACAGGAAATATCAATGGCTCCGGCATTCAGGTTCTTGAACTGCTCCGCCACTTCTTCTTTTCCACCGGTACCTATCGCCAGCACCAGCATTATGGTGGCGGATCCCACAACGATACCGATGGAAGTCAGGATCACTTTGAATTTATTCTGTGACAGGTTCAGCCACACCAGACGCAATATTTCGGATAATCTCATATTCTATTTCTTCCCTTCCATTGACCTTACTTTCCCACAGGTCTCCGCTCTACTTCGTAATGCTGCTTTCGATCAATACGGTATCTCCTTCTGCAATATCTCCGGAGATCTCCACGTTAGAACCATCTGACAGTCTTGTCGTTATTTCTTTTTTCACGATGCTGCCATCTGCAGTCTTCACTTTTACATAAGTCTTGTCATCCTCTGTGATAATGGCTCTGCGTGAGACATACAGCACTTCTTCCATTTGTTCCGTAACGAAAGTCACATCTCCTGTCATTCCCTGGAACAGTCCGGAGACATCCCCTTCTAATGTGACAGTTACGTCATAAGTTATGTTTCCACTGGAATCCGATGTCGCATCTCCGATAGCCGTCACCTTTGCCGTAAAGATATCTTCCGGATATGCCGTCAATGCAATATTTGCCGCAGATCCCAGAGAGATATTCGTCATGTCATCTTCATCTACTGTTACCGTCATGGTCACTTCGTCCATATCGTATAAGGTAACCAGAGAGGTTCCGGTACTGATCTTGTCTCCGGCCTCCAGCTCCACGCCGGTGATGACACCGTTGTATCTTGCACATACTGCATTACCATCGATATAGGTGCTGAACTCGTTCCATTTTTCCAGTGTCTCATTATAGGTTTCCTGCTGATCGGACAATTCCTGCGCAAGATACCCCAGTGCAATGTCATAGGTCTCCTGTGCGGTATTGTAAGCCAGTGTCCGCAGTTTTTGAGTCTCGGCTGCGGTCAGTTTCCCCTGCTCCAGTTCTCGTTTTGCCTTATTGTAGGCGGTTTCGGCAGTGGTTACATTTTCCTTCGCCTGCTCTACTCTCTGTTCCAGCTCTTCCTTCTGCTGCTCCAGGGAATCTGCCGTGGACTGTGCCTGCTCCGTCAGTTGCGCATAATAAACATATCCGTAAGTATCATCTGCTGCGTCTGTACTGTTCAGGCTATATTTACAGTTCGACAATACCTGTGCCGCATCCTCATAGGCTGCCGTTACTTCCTCCAGCTGTGCCCGGTAATCTTCCAGGCTGCTCTTCGCCTGCTCCAGCGTGCTCTCCGCAGAATCTACCGTATTCTGAAGCTCCTGCAATGTAGTACTGTACTCGGTATCAATATAACTGCCGTAAGCAGTGCTGCTGTCATAAGTGTATTTTGCCTGTTGTTTTGACAGGGTCTGGTCGGCTTCCACCGCCTCCAGATCCGCTTTTGCTTTCTCAACGTTAGACTGCAATTCGTCTTCCAGGTCGGAGACGCTGTCTTCTTCCAACAGGTACAGGGGATCTCCCTCGGACACCTGCTGCCCCACGGAGACCACTACCTCCGCCACGGTCAGGGTAGAATCATCTCCGTTGCTGCCAGAGCTGCTGCCTCCCATATTGAAGATCTGCCCAAACATGTCTAAGCCTCCCTGGGCTCCGCCGCCGGAAGCACTCATGCCGCCAAATCCACCGGAACCAGAGCTGCTGCCGGCAGTACTACCGGAAGAGCCGCCGGAGGAACTGCTGCCGGAAGTATCCGTTCTCTGCAGGGCACTCATATCCAGATCAAAGGTCTGATCCACCGTACCGATGTCCACAGAGCCGCTCTCCGTTATACCTTTGACCAGTGTCCCGTATTTTACGGTGGTCTCTTTATAGAT
This sequence comes from uncultured Acetatifactor sp., assembly GCA_934394815.1. Taxonomy (GTDB): domain Bacteria; phylum Bacillota; class Clostridia; order Lachnospirales; family Lachnospiraceae; genus Acetatifactor. Next base: position 42,543 of record CAKRRD010000016.1, read on the forward strand.
GACTTCCGTATCGGAACCACCGGAGAGACCAATGGCACCAGCCACTACAGCGATCACGCAGACACCACAGACACCTGTGGTGACCTTGCGTTTTTTAGACCAGCTTTTCCATGATCCGATCCGGCGCATTTGATTTCTTATATTTTCTTTGATCTTTTTCCCATTTTCATTCTGCTTCATAACTGTTCCCAATCATTCCTGTCTGTTTCTCAACATTTGCTCCATCCGCCTGATTTATTGTCCTCCGGGACCGCCCGGCATTCCACCGCCGAAGCTGCCGGAATTACCACCCCCGGGACCACCCTGCGGCATGTCGCCGCCTCCCGGCATCTGCATATCTTCCGACATCTGAAACTCCATATCACCACCGGTTGTTGTATCGGTGCTGCTGCCGGAATCGGAAGCCTCTTCTGTACTCTTTACTTCTGCTTCGGAACTGACCTTACTTGCCAGATAGATGGTATCGCCCTCTTCCAGTCCGGACAAGATCTCAATATCCACGCCGTTGGTAATGCCGGTCTCTACCTCCGACAGTTCCTTACCGCCCAGTGCGGTCTTACGGTACACATAGGTCTTGCCGTTTTCCTCTACGATAGCTTTGCGGGATACATAGAGGACATCTTCTTTTTCTTCGGTGACAAAGATCACATCCGCGGTCATTCCGCCGTAGAGCTGTTCCAGTTCGCCCTCTACGCTGATCTCCACCGTATAACTTACCGTGTTGCTGTAATCGGAAGTTGCCGTGGTATTGATGGACAAAATGCTTCCGGTATAGGAATCCTCCGGGTATGCTGTGAAAGTGATATCTACAGCATCACCCACCTGCAGATCCACGATATCCTCCTGGGTCACGTCCACGGAGATCTGCAAATCCTCTGCCGTCGCATAGGAAAATAAAGTACCGGTGGTCGTCAGACGGTCTCCCGCTTCCTGACTGACTTCCGTGATCACGCCATCCTCCGTGGCATACAGAATGCCGTCACTTCCTACAAAATCCTCAAAGGCCTGCAGCTGTTCTTCTCTTTTTTCTTTGGTCTCTTCCGCTTCCTGTAAAGTCTCCTTCAGATCTTCCACAGTGGCATTGTAAGTGGTCTGGGCGTTCTGCCCGGTGATCACGGCTTCCTGATAGGTCTCTTCTGCATCCAGTTTATCAATGTTTTGCTTCGCCTGCGCTGCCGCCAGCTGATTTTGCAGATCCGTAATGGCATTTTCATTGTCCGCCACCGCCGTCTCCGCCTGTGTCAGCGCTGATTTTGCCTGCTGATACTGGGATCTGGCACTGAGATACCCGCTCTGGAATACCATATAGTTTACGGTATTGTCCATTCCTGCATTTTCATAATCTTCCTTAGCCGCTTCGTAAGTCTCCAAAGCATCCTGATAATCTTCCTGAGCTTCCGTAAGCTTCTCCTGCAGAGATGCCGTATTGGCCTGCTTCTGTTCCAGCTGTACCTGCAGGGATGCCACATTATTCGTCACGCTTGTACCGGAGGTATTGCGGATGGATGCCGCATAGGAAGCGCTGATCTTCTGGGTATCGTAATCGGTCTGGGCTTCCAGCAGAGACAATTCATAAGTACTTTCCGCTTCCGCGTAATCGGCCTGTGCCTCCACCATTGCATTCTGCAGCAGGGCACGTACCGCTTCCACACTGTCCTCCGTGAATTTCAACAGTTCTTCTCCTTCGGTGACGCGCTGACCGCTGGCGGCGTAGATTTCTTCGATCTTCAGATATTTCTGTACGGTATCGTCTTCATCGTCACCATCCTCGCTGTCATCGTCATCATCACTGACGTCCAGATCCAGATCGTAATCTACGGATTTTGTGTTATATTCCAGCGAACCGCTCTCCGTAACACCTACCTTTAAGGTTCCCCGTTCCACCGTCTCTTCCTTGTAGATCCACTGTTCCTTTTGAAGTAACGGCGCAATGAACACCGTGTAGCAGGCTGCCAGAATCAGCAGGAGCAATGCGATCCCCGCCAGAATCAGCTTCTTCTGCTTTTTTGTGAGGGATTTCAGTTTTTCAAAATGTGGTCTCTTTAATTTCATGACTGCGTCTGACCTCCCTGCTGTTCCTTTTCAGAAGTATCTCCGTTACCGGGGCCACCCTGTGGCATCTCACCGTTTTCCGGCTTTTCTCCGCTGCCGGGAGCGCCTCCCGGGCCGCCCTGGGGCATGGCATCGTCTCCTGAGCCATTCCCGGGTCTGCCCTGCATGCTTTGCTGTAACTGTTCCATCTCTTCGTCTGTCATACCGAATACCACAGTGACGGATTCATTGGCGCTTAAGCTGTTTTCCTCATCTTCCGCGGTGATCTGTACCGTCACACTGTAGGTAACACTGGTACGGCTGCTGGAAGAGGATACCGGATCGATGGCTGTGATCACGCCGGTAAATCCGCTGCCTGCGGAAGACTGCACGTAAGCGCTGTCACCTACGGTCAGCTTGGCAATATCCGACTGCTCCACCGATACGGTGACTGTCAGTTCCTTCGGATTACTGTAAGCAAATACCACCGCATCGGAAGTCAGATCCTGTTCCGCCCGTACCATAGTCCGCAGGATCGTACCATCTTCGGACGCATAGAAATATCCATCCCCTACGCTGCTTTCGAACAATTCCAGATTCGTTTTGGCATCTTCATAGGTACTTTTCAGCGCCGCCAGATCGGACTGCGCCTTTTCGACAGTGGTGTTATAATCGCTCTCTGCCCGTTCTGCACTGGACAGGGATGTCTCATAGGTCAGCTTTGCCTGTGCCAGCTGGATCTCATAATTTTCCTTTGCCTCCGTGACAGCCTGTTGGAGACTGGGAAGCTTTAACTGTAATGTCTGAAGTTCAAAGGCCGCATTGGTCAATGCATCCTCATATTTTTCCTGCGCCTCATCCAGACCCTTCAGATTCTGTTCCAGAATACTGTATAAGGATGATAACGTGCTGACGTAAGTACTGCCGCCCTGTGCATTATTTCCGGAGACATCGCCGCCGATCTGCACCGACCCACCGTTTCCGCCGGTGACCTGGGACCAACTGACCCCCCATTCGTTCATCTTGTCCGTCAAGGCTTTCAGGTTCTCGTCATAGATCGCCTGATACTCATCTACCTTGAAATAACTCTTATACGAACCGTCGTTGACGTAGGATTCGTACTCTGCAATGTCGTCCTCGGCATCCTGCAATTCCTCTTCGGCTTTTGTCACGGCACTTTGCAGACTTTCCACGGTCTCATCATAGACTTCCTTCGCCTGCTGTCCGGTAAGAACAGTGCTGTCTTTCGTGTACTCCGCCGTGATCAGGTTCTGCTCATATTCAATGGCTCCGGTACGATAAGCCAGTTCTGCATCCTCCAATGCCCTCTCCAGTTCTTTTCTGGCTTCCTCCACGCTGTCCTCCGTAAGCTTCAGAATCTTGTCTCCGGCACTTACTTCTTCTCCGGAAACCGCATAGACTTCTTCAATCTCCAGCCCGGTGGCCAGATTTTCCACATCGAAAGTCTCTTCGGTAATGCCGACGTTGGTGACACCGGAAACCGCGATCATATCCTCCGTGAAGGTCAGTCCCGCCATGTTGCCCGGCAGGGAGAATTCCGACTGGCTGCTGTCCTTATGTAATATCACTACTGCGGCCACGGAACCGCCGCCCAGCGTAAGCACCAGCACCAGTGCAACAATGATCCACTTTTTATGGCCTTTTCTCTCGTTCTCTTTTTTCTTATCCTTTTTGGAAAAAATCTTCTGTTTGATCTCTTTGTTCTTCACGGCGAACCTCCGATTGTTATTCCGTCCAATATCCGTTGTTTTCTCAAGTATAGGGAAATTTTGTATTGATAAAGTGTTCATTTTGTGAAAAATCTGTGTTCTGTGTGGTTTTTCCCGGTTCACCGTTATACCGTCCACGCGGATAAAACATAAAAAGACAGTGTTACAGGCTCCCTTTTCAGGAAGTCTCTGACACTGTCTTGTTTATAAGCTTACAAATTCGTGCTATCGCACTCTACATCCCGCTTCACCGCCAATTGTTTTCCCTGAGGCTTATTTATTTTCCCGGGAAATACAGATATCCTCCAGATTCTGTGCCCCCTCCGACCCGATGGGTCTGCCGCCTGTAGTGATCCCCCATCCGGCGCGGATGCGGATAATGTCGTCAATCTGTCCCTGGGACAGCAGGGTCTTTTTTCCTAAAATAAAGTTGTTCATCATCAGGATCTTCGCATAATATTCCGTGGTCTCCATGCGGTAGTAAGCCTGCATAAGGTTGTCCCCCCAGGTCAGCGCCCCGTGGTTCGCCAATAATACGGCATTATATTCCCGGCAATAGGGAGCCACCGCTTCCGGCACTTCCTCCGTTCCCGGCAGGGCAAAATGCACTAACGGCACACAGCCCAGTGACAACACCCCTTCCATCAGCACCGGCTCCTCCAGACTGATACCTGCGCAGGCAAACGCCGTTGCCGTCAAAGGATGGGCATGCACTACACCCTGTACCTTCGGGTTCTCTTGGAACACCCGAAGGTGCATTTTGATCTCGCTGGAAGGCTTATGGGTACCCTCCAACACATTCCCCTCCAGATCCAGCTTCACCAGCATGTCCTCTGTCATGAAGCCTTTCGAGACTCCCGTGGGCGTCGCCCAGATCTCGTTATCCCCCACCTTACAGGAGATATTCCCGTCATTCGCCGCCACGAAGCCGCCCTGATACATCCTCCGGCCTACCTCCAGGATCATCTGTTTTGCCTGTACATCTGATATATATTCCATAATCTTCTCCTTTTCCGTTCCGGCATTGCATTAATAAATTACCTTATTATCCTTCTCCAGCTGATACATTACGTCAGCATCTGGGAAAATGTAGTCTCCGGATACTTTTCCCCAGGTATTATAACACATTTCCATTCTTTTTTTATGATACTAAAAACACTGATTACAGGAAAATATAATAATGGTCAAAACAACGTCATCAGCAGGATACAATATCTTCTCGCATCTATACAAAAAGACTTCAAAATGCTATAATTAAGTTGAAATCTTTTTGCCTACACATACTAAGGAAGCATAGCGCTATGACACAGAAGAAAATCAAATTTTTTCATACTAAATGGCTGCTGCCGTTATGGGTACTTCTTATCGGCAGTATTGTCTTATATATGATCGCTCACATGGTACAGCAGGCCGACACCAGGCATCTCCGCGCTCTTGCGGAATTGAATGCTGTAACCTACGGTGATAGCATAATCGCAGATCTCAATGCTGGTATCAACATCACAGATACACTGGAGCAGCTTCTGATCAGTGCGGACGGCAAAATTGACAAATTTGACACCATTGCCGACAGAATGATGGCAGATTACGTCCGGAGCATCCAGCTGGCTCCCGGAGGTATCGTAACAGATATCTATCCCGCCGAAGGCAACGAAGCAGGTAAAATAGACCTGATCCATGACAAATACCGCGGAGAGACCGTAAATTACAGCATTGCCAATGATGCGCTTATCATACATGGTCCTTTTGAGCTGGAACAGGGAGGACACGTCCTTTCGATCCGTAATCCTGTTTTTTTACAGGATGAGACGGGAACTCCCTATTTTTGGGGCCTGACTATGGTTATCATCAAGGTTCCTGATATTTTTCAGCATTCCGCTGATGCCTTAACCAATTTCGATTATCAATACCGGCTATCGAAGACCATCTCACCTCTGACCGATGAATATACCGTGGTAGACCAGTCGGAGGAGACGCTGACGGATCCCGTCTCTTATGATTTTACTCTGGGAGGCTGTAGCTGGAAGCTGGAAGTCATGCCCACCGTTGGCTGGAAGAACGACAAACTTTTACTTCTGGTAGTATTATGCGGCATTGCAGTGATCTTACTACTGGAGGTTCTCACGATATCTATGCTCCTCGTAGACGAGCAGCGCAAAAAATTCCGCAGACTCTCCCTGACGGATTCTATGACCGGACTCTTAAATCGTACCGGGTTTAATTCGCAGCTGGAGGAGTATCTGGAAGGAAATAAGCAGAAAAACTGTGTCGGTATATTACTTGACGTGGATAATTTTAAATTTATCAATGATGTCTTTGGTCACACTACCGGCGATCAGGTTCTGTTGCAGCTTGCACAATCCTTAGTACAGACTTTTCCGGATAACTCCATTATTGCCAGAAACGGCGGTGATGAGTTCTGTATTATCCTGAAGGATTGCAATGCAGAAGAGGCTGCCCCAATGATAGACGCTTTCAGCAGGGCTTCCCGCTCTTTTTCAGCTAAAGGCATCGAACACAATTACAGCATTTCCCTGGGCTATGCGGAATACCCCGCCAATGCGGAAAAAGTCTCTGACATTCTCCGTTATGCCGACATTGCGCTCTATGAGGTAAAATTACAGGGAAAACATGGTGCCCTGGCCTACCGGCCGGATTTCCACAATTCCAAACGGACGCAGCTTGGTTTTTCGTTATCGGATATTTCCGACAATCTGCCGGGTGCCTTTTTCATCTACCGGGCCGACAAGGAGGATGAACGCATCCTGTTTGCCAATCAGGAGATGCTTCAGCTGACAGGCTGCACGGATCTGGATGATTTCATGCATTTTACGAAGCGGCAATTCCGTAATCTGGTACATCCCGAGGATCTGGCACAGGTAGAAGAAAGTATCTGGCATCAGATAGAATCCGGCATGAACGGATACAATGATTATGTCAAATACCGGCTTGCTGCCAAAGATGGAACTTATAAGACGATTCTGGATTATGGTCGTATCGTGGAAAGTGAATATTATGGCTCGGTTTTCTATGTGTTAGTAGTGGATTACGATTTTATAGAATCCCATTATCATCATTAAAGGCATCCCCGGTTACTTCCGGAGATGCCTTCTCTCTTCCTGGGATTCCGGCGCTCTCCTTTTCGTTCTATTGCTCAATTAATATATTACTTTATTTCCTTTTTCCTTATCTAACTGATACAGGACTTTATCTATCTGAGAAAATGCGATTTCCGGGCACTTCTCCTGTTGATACTCCCAACAATCTTTTACGTACTTGCGATAAAGTTCTGTCAGCATGGGGATCTTCGTCATTGTTTTGGGATAATCCATAGCATATAGTTCCCGATATGCCCGCTGATCAATAATAGGGAATACCTCCGGGTAATAAAAATGCAACACCGTACTTGCCATCGGAAGCTGCATTCCCTTCGTTTGCAGTAATTTTTCTATGACCTGTGCTGTCTTTTCATCCTCCAATGCCTGCAAAGGCGTTTTAATCTCCTTTAATGAAAAAATGGCATCTATCAGTTCCTCTGTCACCTGCGGTCTACGATTCATCTTCCACAGGACGATCTCGTTGATAATATCCCTGTTCTCCCGATAATCATCGGCTTCTACTGCCGATATGCGGTTCTGGATATCTGTTCCATCATCATATGTAAAACGGCTAAGTACTTCCTGATAATTCATAGTTTGTCACCTCAATGTCAGTTGGCATTCATGCCGTATTCTTTCGTACCCAGTTTTCTTTTCCATAAGCTTTCCGCATTTATTAAAATATCTGAAAAATGTAAAAGTGCCATGAAATATCTCCTTTTTATTGAAGTATCACTTAATGCATTTTATTTAATCGAATTCGCCGTTCGCCAATTATGCAAGCATATTGGCTCACTTGCGCTCATTATATCATATTTCAATCCTTTTCTATGTAATATTTCTCTTGATTATACGCTTTGCGTACGTTATATTATTTATAAGTCCATACGCTTTGCGTATATATTCAAGGAGGTAAAATGAATACACAAGATACTTTGATAAAACTAAGAACCAGCACAGGAATGACCCGAAAAGAGTTTTGCCAATATTTCGGAATTCCCTACCGCACTTTACAGGATTGGGAGTTAGGAAACCGTACTATGCCAGATTATTTATTGCGCTTAATGATATATAAAATTAAGATAGAACAATTACATAGCCAAGATACCACCTCCGATTCAGGTAAATAAGTAATATTTCATAGGAACATCTTGACAATATGTTGTATTCAACATATTGTAATATTAACAGAGTTTTCTACTTCTTTTTTATAGATCAAAAAGTTGTATTAACCAATGGTTTCATTAAAAAAACGAATAAAACACCGATTGCGGAGAAACTTTTAGCACAAAAATATAAGGATGATTATGAGCGGAGGTATGGCAATGAGCAATTATAGGGCTTATAAGGAAAAAGCTTTACAAAATCCTGAGGTAAAAACCGAATATGATGCTCTCCAGGCAGAATACGACATCATCCAATCATTAATTGATGCAAGAGCAAATCAAAATATTACACAAAAAGAGTTATCTCTTAAAACAGGAATTCCACAGGCTGACATAAGCAGAATAGAAAACGGTACCCGGAATCCCAGTTTGAGTACGCTGAAAAAGCTGGCTCAGGGACTGGGGATGCAATTAAGACTTGAATTTATTCCCGACTCCGCGAAAAAAGTATAAAAACAAATATAGCAAAAGATAATTAACGAATAGCAAAAATTCCTTCGGGGCATACTGATTCCGGAGGAATTTTTATATGAAAGATCAAATCAAGTCTTACTTACAACGTTTGACTCACGGAGAAACTCTTGAAAATGTCCAGGCGGATTTCGTCCGGGAATGTAAGGATGTGGATCCTGCCGAGATTATGCATGCCGAGCAGGAACTGCTGCGGGAGGGTACTTCCATCGAAGAATTGCAGCGGCTCTGTGATGTGCATTCCGCCCTGTTCCATGGCTCCACCACAGAGGAAAAAATCGCCAATGTCGAAAACATGAAAGATCAGCGTCTCTCCGCTGCTGCTGCCCTGATCCAGATCTCCGGACATCCCCTACAGACTTTTACGCTGGAAAATGCAGCTCTGGAAAAGCTGATTGCCCGTGCGAGACAGGCATTGGAAAATAATGGAATTACCGATGAACTGCTTGACGAGCTGCGCCAGATCGCTATCCACTATGCCAGAAAGGGAGACTTACTTTATCCACATTTGAAGGTGCAATATGGGATCAGCGGTCCCTCTGCGGTCATGTGGACAGTAGATGATGAGATCCGGGATGAACTGAATGCCCTTGCAAAACAAAAAGACCAAAAAGAAACCGATGCATGGAAACAACGTTTGAACGCCGTATTGACCCGCATGGAAGAAATGATCTACAAGGAATCCAATATCCTCTTCCCCAACTGCGCACTGAATTTCTCGGAGGAGGAATGGTATCACATCTACCGGGATGCCAAAGATTATGCGGAATGCTTCGGTATCCGAGGTGACAGTTGGGAGGCTGCGGAAGCACATCTGGCTGACACTGCCTCTACGGTTGGCACCATGTCTGCGGAACATGCTTTTGCAGATGGTGAGACCAGAATCCACCTTCCCGGCGGCAGTCTGACCCTGTCACAGCTGACCGCCATGTTGAATACGATTCCTTTGGAGATTACCTTCGTGGACATCGATAATGTCAATCGTTATTTTAACGAAGGCCCCAAGGTATTCAAACGTCCCGGCATGGCATTGGGCCGTGAGGTCTTCACCTGTCATCCGCCTAAAATCGAAGAACGGGTTCGCCGCATTATCGGAGAATTCCGCGCAGGGAATCTGGACCAGGTACCGGTCTGGATGGACAAGGGCGGCCGGACATTCTTAGTGACTTATTACGCTGTCCGGGATAAGCAGGAGCAATATCTTGGAACACTGGAACTGGTACAGGATATGGAATTCGCAAAAGAGCACTTCCGCTAGGACAGTGCTCTTTTCTCTTCCTGTGCTTCCTCTACGTAAATGCGTGC
>CAKRRD010000017.1 GCA_934394815.1 uncultured Acetatifactor sp.
TCTTCCTTTACGATCTCTTCCGCCTTGGGAGAAATGTTTTTCTTCATGGCGCACATGATGACGCTCTTCTCCTTGCCACTGTAGGCACCACTGCCCTGTACATAAGTCACGCCGATGTCCAATTCCTCCAAAAGTCTCCCTGCAATTTTCTCCGCGTGGTCACTGATAATGTAAATCAGCTTCGCTTCATCTCTTCCGTACAGCACCACATCCAGCACTACAGAGGTGACAATGACAACGATCCCGGCATACAGCGCCTTGTCAATGTTCTGAAAGACAAATGCCGATGCAATGACTATAACGACATCCGTCAGGAAAAACAGCGCCCCGGTCTTAAGAAACGGAAACTTTATCCGCAGCAGCTTGATGATGATATCCGTGCCGCCGGTGGTAGAACCGGCCTTGAATACCCATCCCATGGATACGGCCATCAGGGCACTGCCGCACAGAGAGGCCAGCAGCGGATCCGCCGTCACCGCTCCCACCGGGGTCAGCAGGTTCGTAAACAGAGAGGTCATTGCCGTACAATAAATAGTTGACAAAATGAACCGCAGTCCGAATTTCCAGATGCCGATCAACAGGATTGGGATGTTAATGAGCAGCATCCAGGTACCGGTCTCAATGCCGAACAGGCGGTTTAAAATAATAGCGATACCGGTGATGCCGCCGGGTGCCAGGGAGTTCGGATCCAAAAACATGCTGACGGATACCGCATAGATAAAAGAGGCCACCGTTATCATCACATAATCCCAGAGCATCTGCAGGGGAGTCTTTTTATCCAGTCTTTGCATTTCCAGTTCTTTTTCTGTCTTCTTTGCCATAACTTTCTCCATTCCACGCAAAAGCCGCATATCTATAATATGCGGCTTTTATCGGTGATACATTCACTTCTTTTCAAATCTTAATGCTTAGATATTGGCTCTTACCAGTTTCGGCTGATAGCCCTCTTTTTCCAGAGCGGCAATGATCTGGTTCTTGTGGTCGGTACCGAAAGCCTCTAAAGTAATACGCAGTTCCACAGCAGCGCTCCGGTTGATGGATACGAACTGGTTGTGCTCCAGTTTGATGACATTACCGTTAACGCCGGCAATGATGCCGGATACTCTGCACAGTTCACCGGGCTTGTCGGGAAGCAGTACGGATACCGTGAAGATACGGTCTCTTAAAATCAGGCCCTGCTGTACTACGGAAGACATGGTGATGACATCCATGTTACCGCCGCTCAGGATAGATACGATACGCTTATCCTTCACATTTAACTGCTTTAAGGCTGCTACCGTCAGCAGTCCGGAATTCTCCACGATCATCTTGTGATTCTCCACCATATCCAGGAAGGCTACTACCAGATCCTCGTCCTCCACGGTGATCACGTCGTCCAGATTCTTCTGTAAATACGGGAAAATCTTACTTCCGGGAGTCTTAACCGCAGTACCGTCTGCAATGGTGTTGACCTTTGGCAGGGTGGTTACCTTGCCGTTCTTTAAAGATACCTGCATGCAGTTGGCTCCGGCAGGCTCTACGCCGATGACCTTGATCTTCGGGTTCAGCAGTTTTGCCAGTGTGGAAACACCGGTTGCCAGTCCGCCGCCTCCGATGGGAACCAGAATATAGTCTACCAGAGGAAGTTCCTTGAAGATCTCCATAGCGATGGTTCCCTGACCGGTAGCTACCGTCAGATCATCAAAAGGATGGATGAAGGTATAACCATGCTCTTCTGCCAGTTCGTATGCCTTTGCACAGGCCTCATCATAGACATCGCCGTGCAGTACCACCTCTGCCCCGTAGCCTCTGGTGCGGTTTACCTTGATCAGAGGTGTGGTGGTGGGCATTACGATGGTTGCCTTGCTGCCGTAACATTTTGCCGCATAAGCAACGCCTTGGGCATGGTTACCTGCCGATGCGGTGATCAGTCCCTTGGCACGCTCTTCATCCGTCAGTGTGCTCATTTTGTAATAAGCGCCTCTTAACTTGTAAGCTCCGGTAAACTGTAAGTTCTCGGGCTTCAAGTATACGCGGTTGCCGGTCTGGGCGCTGAAATAATCACTGTATACCAGTTTGGTCTCTAAAGTAACTTTTTTAACGATCTCACTTGCTTCTTCGAATTTCTCTAAAGTCAACATTTCTTCCTGCATTTTTCTTCCCATGCCTTTCTGTCACACTTTCCTTGGTCTGCCTGTTTATTCCTCTTCCGTCTCTGTCTGTCGGGCTTCTTTCTCCGACAGATGCAGTTCTCCGATGTCATCCATATTCACATCGAACAATGCGTTAACGAATTCATCGGAATTGAATTTCTGGAGATCCTCGATGGACTCTCCCACACCGATATATTTTACCGGAACCTTCAGTTCGGACTGGATAGCCACTGCAATACCGCCCTTGGCCGTTCCATCCATCTTCGTCAGGATGATACCCGTCAGGTCTGCCACTTCGCCGAATTCTCTCGCCTGTACCAGCGCATTCTGTCCGGTGGTGCCATCCAGAACGATCAGGTTCTCTCTGTGGGCATTCGGGAATTCCTTGTCAATGATGCGGTTCATCTTCCGAAGTTCTTCCATCAGGTTCTTTTTATTATGCAGTCTGCCGGCAGTATCAATGAGAAGCACATCCACGCCTCTTGCTTTCGCTGCATTCACGGCATCAAACACCACACTGGCGGGATCCGCGCCCTCTTTTCCGCCGATCATGGGCACATCCGCTCTGGATGCCCATTCTGCCAGCTGATCTCCCGCTGCGGCACGGAAGGTATCCGCTGCGGCGATGAGAACTTTCCGGCCCTCATCCTTTAATTTACCTGCCAGCTTGCCCACGGAGGTCGTCTTGCCCACACCGTTGACACCGATGACCATAATCACGGACTGTTCCCTCTCGAAATCATAAGCGGTCTCATCCACCTGCATCTGCTCCTTGATACTTTCGATCAAAAGCTGTTTGCATTCGGAAGGCTCCTTTATGTGCTTTTCCTTCACCTGTTGTTTCAGTCTCTCCACGATGGCGGTAGTGGCATTCACACCGATATCTCCCATAATAAGGATTTCTTCCAGTTCTTCATAGAAATCATCATCAATGGCGGAGAATCCACTGAATACGGAGTCAATGCCCCGGACGATATTGTCACGGGTCTTGGTCAGTCCTTCTTTTAACCGGGCAAAAAAGCCTTTCTTTTCCTCACTCATCCCTTTTCCTCCAATCAGCATTCTATCCAGAAAAACGCTTGCGTTTTTCTTGTATGAAACTTAGAACTTCTTCACGAAAGAGCCTTTGCTCTGAGTGATTAGAAGTTCTTTTCATACTCTAATCTTCCAGGTCCTTATCAATGAGGTTGACACTGACCAGGGTAGATACACCCTTCTCCTGCATGGTGATACCGTACAGTCTGTCCACCTGTTCCATCGTACCACGTCTGTGGGTAATGACGATGAACTGGGTGTTCTTTGTCAGCTTATGTAAATACTTTGCGAAACGGCCTACGTTGGAATCATCCAGCGCCGCCTCGATCTCGTCCAGCAGACAAAACGGGGAGGGCTTTAAGTTCTGGATGGCAAACAACAGGGAAATGGCGGATAATGCTTTCTCTCCACCAGAGAGCTGCATCATGTTCTGCAGCTTTTTTCCGGGAGGCTGTGCGATAATACGGATGCCTGCTTCCAGAATATCCTCATCCTCCATCAGTTCCAGCGTTCCCTTACCGCCGCCGAAAAGTTCCTTGAATACTTTATCAAACTCTCTGCTGATCTCTGCGAATTTCTCCGTGAACTGTCTGCGCATGGCGGTATCCAGTTCCTCAATGATGCCTTCCAGCGTTTTCTCCGCTTCCACCAGATCGTCATGCTGGGTCTTCATGAAGGTGTAACGCTCCATCAGGTTTCTGTAATCCTCAATGGCATTGACATTAACATTGCCCAACTTGCGGATTTCATCCTTCAGCCCGCTGATTTCACGTTTCATGGCGGACAGATCGTTCATCTCTTCGTTGCGGAGTCCTGCCGCGTCGCTTAAGGTGATCTCATACTCATCCCACATGTAATTGATCTGCCCTTCCATGCCGTCCTCCAGCTTTTTCTTCTGTTCACTCAGACGATAGACTTCCTTGTCCAATGCATTCATGCGTTCGGACATTTCTTCTCTGCTACGGAAAAAGTCCTTCTGATTTGCAGACAGTTCTTCCTTCTTTGCAATATCTTCGTCCAGTTTTTTTCTGGAAGCATCCTGATTTTCATAGGAAGCTGCGATGGTCTTCTCAATCTCCAGAATGTTGTTTTTCCTGCGTTCCACTTCCTGAGCATTCTCGGTCAGTGCCTGTAAGATCTCATTCCGTTCTGCCTGGGCACGTTCCAGTTCGCCGTCTATACGATCCACATTGGCCTGCTTGTAATCCAATGCCTGACGCATCTTTTCGACTTTTACTTCCCATTCTCCTGCATGAGCGGAGGCTTCACTTTCTTCCAGTCGGCAGCTTTCCAGTTCCTTCTGGAATCCCAGGATCTGTTCCTGCGTGGTTTTCTCCAGTTCTTCACTGGCCGCCAGTTCCTGTACAATTGATTCCTTGCCGGAACGGATCTCGAAAATCCTGGCCTCGATCTCCTGCTCTTCCAGCTTCAGGGACTGTGCACTCTCTGCCTCTTCTTCCATACGTTCCCTTGCCTGGGAGATATTCAATCTTGCGGTATTCTGTTCGATGGATTTCCGCTGCATCTCGGTCTTCAAAGCTTCCAGATCCATACGCAGCTTATTGCGCTTCGCCTTGGTATCTTCAATCTTCTGGTTGTAAGTCTTGATATCCTCGGAAAGCTTTTTCACCTTTTTCTCCAGTTCGTCCATCTCACGACGTCTTCCCAGGAGATTACTGTTATTCTTAAAAGCACCACCGCTGATGGCACCGCCGGGCACCAGCAGTTCGCCCTCCAGTGTGACCATACGGATGCCGTAATCGAATTTCCTTGCGATCTTCACAGCATTGTCCACATTGTCTACCACAACAATACGTCCCAGCATGGCTTTCGCCACATTGCGGTATTCCTTTGCCGTGTTTACCAGTTCATCCGCCATACCGATGACGCCTTTTTCCTTCAGGGCTTCGGGATTCTTGAATTCCTGTGGCTTGGTAATACTGGTCAGAGGCAGGAAGGTGGCTCTTCCGAGACGGTTCTGCTTTAAGAACCCGATCATATGCTTGGCGGTCTCTTCGTTATCCGTTACGATATTCTGGATATTGCCGCCCAGTGCGGTTTCAATGGCGGTCTCGTATTTGGCTTCCACCTGAATGATGTCCGCTACGACACCGATGATACCTTTTTCTTTTTCCTTCTGCTCCATGACCTTCTTGACGCTGCCACCGTAACCGTCATAGCGCTCGGTAATGTTGGTCAGTGCTTCCAGCTTGGACTGCTCCTGATGAAAACGGTTCTGGGCCTCCCGCAGCTTCGCATCCAGTCCCGTAAGATTCTCACGGATATTGCCCAGTTCCAGTTCAGATGCCGCTTCCTGCTCCGTCATCTGCCGCAGTTCCTCGGTCACAGTCACGAAAGTCTCTTCCAGCTTCTTAATTGTCTCTTCTCTGGCGACCTCATCGGATTTGGCACGTAGCAGCCTGGAATTCAGCTCTGCCTTACGGATATTGATCTGCTCCATCATGGTATCAAACCGACCCATCTTGGACTTGATGGTAGCCCGCTGGTTCAGTTCCCCAATGATGGTATTTTTCCCGGCTTCAATATTATTATTGAGTTCAGCGATCTTGTTCTGAATGGCTTCCAGATCGGCCTTGGCTTTCGCCGCAGCTTCCGCGATTTCCTGCACCTGGGTATCCGTATCTTTTTTGTCAGTCAGGATATCCTGTTTCTCTTTTTCCTTGCCGGCGATCTCTTCTTCCAGGGCCGCCTTACGATTGTTCAGATGATTCTCACTGCCGTGGGCGGAATTGATCTGCTCTTTTAAGACATTGATCTCGCCTTCCAGCCTGCCCCGCAGCAGACCGGTATCCGTCAGCTGTTCTCTGGCAGTTTCAATGGCTGCATCCAGGCTCTCGATCTCCTGTTGGATCCGCTCGTATTCTTCCTTGATGTCTTCGTATTTTCCGCTGGTCTCATTCAGTTCCGTACTGGCCAGATTGTATTTTTCTTCCATGGAAGACAATTGTTCCCTGAGTCTCTTATTTTCCAGCAGGAAAACATTGATATCCAGAGTCTTTAATTCTTCCTTTTTCTTCAGGTAGACCTTCGCCACCTCGGACTGTTTTTCCAGAGGTCCTACCTGTTTTTCCAGTTCCGATAAAATATCGTTGACACGCACCAGATTCTGTTTTTCATTCTCAAGCTTCGTCTGGGCTGCTGCTTTTCTGCGCTTAAACTTTACGATTCCGGCAGCCTCGTCAAACAGTTCACGACGCTCCTCCGGCTTACCGCTTAAGATCTTGTCGATCTGACCCTGTCCGATGATGGAATAGCCTTCCTTACCGATGCCGGTATCATAGAACAGTTCGTTCACGTCCTTCAATCTGCAGGGCGTACCATTGATGAGATATTCACTTTCTCCGGAACGGTAGATCCGTCTTGCCACCGTGACTTCGTCGTAGTCGATCGCCAGCTGGTGATCACTGTTGTCCAGAGTGATGGCAACATAGGCATAGCTTAAGGGCTTCCTGGTCTCTGTTCCCGAGAAAATAACATCCTGCATGCTGGCACCACGCAGCTGCTTGATACGCTGTTCTCCCAGTACCCATCGTACCGCATCCGCAACGTTGCTCTTACCACTGCCGTTGGGTCCAACGATCCCGGTGATTCCGTTGTGGAACTGAAATACGATCTTATTGGCAAATGATTTGAACCCGTGGATTTCAATACTTTTTAAATACATATCCTCTATCCCTCAATAGCAGAAGCGCCTCGTAAGCCGCCTGCTGTTCCGCCGCTTTTTTCGTTCTTCCCTGCCCACGGCCAAGGCATTCTCCCTCCATGTCGATCTCTACCACGAAGGTCTTGTCATGTTCCGGCCCGCTCTCTTCTAACAGCCGGTACTCGAACTCTTTTTTTAATTTTCCCTGAATCAATTCCTGGAGATTACTCTTGCTGTCATAAAACAGCCTCTTGTCCTCCAGATCCGACAGAATAAAACGGTCGATAAAAGCCCTGGCGGGCTGCATGCCGCCATCCAGATAGATGGCGCCGATCATGGCCTCCATACCGTCAGAGGTAATGCTGTCTCTGCGTCTGCCACCGGTGTTCTCCTCCCCTTTGCCAAGGAGCATGAACTGCCCCAGTTCCAGGTCTCTTGCACAAAAGGCCAGAGAAGGCTCACACACCATGGATGCACGCATCTTGGTCAGTTCGCCCTCCGGTACCTCCGGATGCTCCCTGAACAGGAAGTCACTGGATACCAGTTCCAGCACAGCGTCCCCTAAAAATTCGATTCTCTCATAATTTTCTGTCTTGTTGATCTTTTGTTCATTGGTATAGGAACTGTGGGTCAGCGCCTGCTTCAGCAATGCTTTGTTGTGAAAGCAATAACCGATGCGTTGCTCCAGCATGTCCATTGTATAACCATCCAACATTTTCCTGTCCTCACAAAAATAACCACCGCATAAACTCAAAAACAGGAACCGTGCCTTGTGAGCAAGCTCTCGGTCACAGTTCCTGTTCTATCTTTACATGGCTCGTAGCTTTACTAGTTTACTGCGTTCTTGATCATCTCTACTGCTTCTTCCACAGTGGTAACCTGCTCTGCAGTCTCAGCGGGGATCTCAATATCGAACTCTTCCTCGATTCCCATGATGATCTGGTATACATCCAGAGAATCTGCACCCAGGTCATCCTGGAATGTGGTGTCCATGGTGATCTCATCGGGATCTACGTTTAATACCTCAGCAATGATTTTCTTTAACTTTTCGAATTCCATAACAGTTCCTTCTTTCCAAATATTTTTGTAATTTAATTATTTCCTGCAGCCTTATCTTCCGGGCTGATCTGTTCTTTGATCTTTTCGTTGATCTTCTCTTCCTTAAATGCAATACATTGCAGAATGGAGTTTTTCACTTCCACAGCCTTGCTGCTTCCGTGGGTCTTTACTACCAGACCGTTTAAGCCCAGTAACGGAGCTCCTCCGTATTGAGAAGTATCGAAGCTTTTCAGCGTTTTCTTTAACGCCGGCTTCACCAACAGAGCACCGATCTTACTGCGCAAAGTGGACATCATTCCCTGCTTTACCTGATGCAGCAGTGCAGAGCTGACACCCTCGTACATCTTGAGTACCACATTGCCGACAAATGCCTCACAGACGATGACATCTGCCACACCTGCGGGAATATCTCTGGCTTCTACACTTCCGATAAAGTTAATCTCGGGACAATTCTTAAGGAGCGGGAAAGTCTCCTTGACCAGCGCATTGCCCTTCTCTTCCTCAGCACCGATATTCACGATACCAACTTTCGGATTTTTCACGCCCATAACGCTTTCCATATAGACACTGCCCATCTTGGCAAACTGTACTAACATGGAAGGTCTTGCGTCCACATTGGCGCCACAGTCCAGCAAAAGACTGACACCGTTCTCCGTAGGGATCAGGGGAGCCAAAGGGGGTCTCTCCACGCCACGGATGCGGCCTACGATTACCTGTCCGCCTACCAGTACCGCACCGGTGCTTCCCGCAGATACGAACGCATCGCATTCACCGTTCTTCACCATGTACATGGCTTTGACAATGGAAGAATCCTTCTTACGACGGATCGCCATAACCGGAGGTTCTGCGGTCTCGATGACCTCTTCGGCATGTACGACTTCCAGCCGCTCTGCGTCATAGGTATACGCCTTTAATTCTTCACGGATCACAGGCTCCTTACCTACCAGGAAAACTTTGACACGTTTGTCCGCATTGACAGCTTCTACCGCGCCCTTTACGATCTCTGCGGGAGCATTGTCTCCGCCCATCGCATCTACAGCAACATTTACATATTCTGCCATTTCGTCGTTCCTTTACCTGTTTTGTGTTCATCCGCTCATCATCAAACCGCTCCGTGGGCAGCACCAAACAGTTTGATGATGGCAGATTCATTCTTACTATACTAAAGGCGTATGTAAAAAGCAAGAGATTTTTTTGTGAATGCAAAAGGAGATCCCTTTCGGAATCTCCTCTTTTCTTTTCACTTAATTTTGCTTCATTGATTTATCAATTAATCAACGCTTACGACCTGCTTCTTATTGTAAGAACCACAAGCCTTGCAAACTCTGTGAGGCATCATCAGTGCACCACATTTGCTGCACTTTACCAATGTAGGAGCGCTCATTTTCCAGTTTGCTCTTCTCTTATCTCTTCTACCTTTGGAAGATTTATTCTTAGGACAAATAGACATCGTTACACCTCCTTATTCGCGTTGAAGATATCTTGGATTGCTGCCATACGAGGATCCGGTACGAAAGTATCGCAACCACATTCCTTCAGATTCCTGTTCTGACCACATACAGGGCAGATACCCTTGCAGTCTTCCTTACACAGGATCTTTGCCGGCCAATTCACCAGAATTTCATCGTACACAAAAGCCTCTACATCCAGCTGCCATCCATCCATAAAGCTCTGCTCGGTATCTTCTTCCTCACTTACTTCCGCTTCCGGAGAATAAACGATTCTGTCAAACTTAAGCTTCATTGCTGTAGGTACTTCAGTAAGGCACCTGTCACATTTCGTGTCAAAGGTAAGCTCTGCAGTGCCGGTTACTTTTGCCTTGTTCACACCGATGTTGGTAAAAGTAAGATTAATGGGTGTCTTCTCCGTAATAGAGAAATCTCCCTGGCGGCTCTTAAAGCTTGTCATCTCAAGCGGAATGGCAACAGTCTCTACCTTGCCTTCGGATGTTAATACATCAGATAAACTTACTAACATAGCGACTCCTATGCAATATGTTGCGTAGAAAACACAAGTCTCCTACGATGTGTTGATTCACACACTGATTTATTATACATATGATGTGCCCGTTTGTCAACAAGATTTTATAGAATTTTCATACACTTTAATCTGGTAAATTTTATACGTGACTTCATGGTTGCTAAAAAGGGCAATGGAACATCGTTTTATTTCTGACTTAGCTGCTGGATCAGCTGTCTGTACTGTTCTCCCAGTCTTGCGATCTCCGGCGGAAGACCTGCCTTTTCCTTGCCCGACAACTGTACAATTCTGGGAAGAATCAACAGATTACGGCAGCTCTCCATGCAGACCTTTTTTGCAGCCTCCGCATGCTCGCCATAATAGGCTGCATCTGCCGACACATTGACATAGTTGGCTCCGTAGCTGTTCAGCAGGCACTGCAAAATATAGTTTACACATTTTTCCGGATTTCCCTCAAATACCTTCGCGTTCCCAAGAATGGACTTCATTTTCTGTACATATTCCTGCCCCTGGGGAGCTTCTATGTATTTCTGAAAATTAGCAAACATTTTGTCATGTACCTGCTCAATTCCGCCCCCACTGACATAGGCTCCCATTCCGCAGGATACTCTGGAAAACTTTGAACTCATCGCCTCAAAATCCACGCCTGCATCCTGCATGTTCCGGAACATCTGCACATAGTCCTTCGGAATATCAAGGAAAAACTGACCGCGAAGCTTCTTATCTCTCTTGGCCGCCTCTTTGGCACTTTCCCGGATCTGGAATGCCTGCAGGGCATTGGATTCCCCGTGCGTTTCAAATTCATGATCCGATAGTTCGATCAGTCCCTTGACCCGGAACGTTTGCCCGGCACGCAATTCTTCATGGATTTCATCGTGAAACAGGGATCTGAGGCTCTCGTAATCTGCCTCCGATCCGAGTGCTTTGTCCAGTGCCGGCTCCGGCATACTGTTCCCGACTGCTTCGTTGAAGTTCTCGATCCTCTGCTGCCCTGCCACGATTTGTGCCTCCCGCAATAACTTCTTTTCCTTTTTATCGCGTTCACGGATCTGTTTCTTCAACAGCTTTTTCAACCCCGGGATCTGCATCGCCATGGGATCATGAAAGGCCTTGTCTTCCACATATTCTACATGAGTTCCGGAGATTGTGATCCCTTTGGATGCCAATATAGCAGTCCACAAATTTGAAAACGTAGCACAGATTTCTCCCACGCGGTATTTCAACAGCTTTTTCTCTACCTCGGGCAGGCTTTCAAAATACGGTGCATTGTACGAATCCTTCTGCAGATTTTCAAAGTAGGTCATCTTTGTAACGACATCATACACTTCCGTCTGATGTCTTTCGATGTAGGTATCCGTCAACATATCCGGTGTGAGCCTGACATTGAGCATCTCGTTCTTGATCCGCTCCAGATGGGGCTTACGCCGCTGCAGATCACAGGAGCAGTAATCCTCCAGGAACTGCTCATCCTGTCGCTTCCGCTCTGCCTCCTGCTCATTCAGCGGATTTCCCTGCGCATCGGCCTTATAGCCGGTCGTATAGGAATCGAGAACTCTGGTATCCACATCCATTCCCCGAGCCTTCGCCTCATTATAAAGTTCAAGTCCTCTCACTTTGGATGGTTCCTTCTCCGCTGTAAGCTCATCCATCTGCCGTTTCACTTCCACAGATACATGATCCACATATGGGTTTTCAATTTCCGCTCTGAGTCTCTCATCTTCTCTTTCCAGTTCCCGTCTCTTCTTAAAGCTCAGCCCTGACGCTGCCGGCTCTTTCACCTTTTTTACCTTCGTAAGCAGTGCCTTCTCGATCGGTGGGATGGGCAGCAGTTCCCGCCGCATCGGCAGAACCTCTGTAATCTCCCGCTGTCTTACCGCCTGTGCCTGTACCACAACGGGCTGTTCCATTTGCACGGGGGCCGCTGCAACTGCTGCTTCCTCCCCGGCGTTCTGCCCGACGGCATGAATGGCCTCCCCAGTCTTTGTCTTATTTAATGCTTCCTTCTTATCACACATAACTGCCCTCCTGCCCTATTATACACTCAGATAATAAGTATGCGAAATTGCCGCTGCCTTCGGAAATACTTTAAGGATCAGATTTTTTGACGTTTCGTTGACTTCCTGTATATAAAATTTCGTGTCCTCCGAATATTTCTCTCGTCCGAGTGCCATCGCCGTAAATATCATTTCTGCCAATGCCGTAGGACTTTTTTCAAAAGAACAAAGCGCACAGAGGGTCAGCCTTCCTCCCAGTGAATGATCGAAGATCAGATAGGCGGTCAGCCGGTTTTCCCGTTCATAGACAACACTGATCTGCCGGTCGATGGAGTCTGCGAAAAAGCCCTCAGCGGGGACAGGAACCCCGCTTTCATAGGCTCTTTTGCTGAGTTCCCTGACCATGTGTTCCTGACAATCCTCCAGCCGATGTACATGTACCGCTTTGCCTTCCTTATTATATTGGGACTTTAAAGCTTCCCCAATGGTGATCTCATAAATTTCACCCTGTGTCTGCTTCTCCTTCCGGAAGAACCAGAACTCGAGAAATTCCTCCAGTGCTTCCGTCTCTTCATCCGCCCCTGCAAAGGATACCTCAATTCCGATTCCTTCTTCCCTGCATGTCTCCACAAGTTCACCGATCAGCAGATTTCCGTAGCCGCATCTCCTGTACTCCGGGGATACAAACAGGGAAATCAGGCGAAAACAGCCTCCCATTACATATCCCACAAGGGCACCGCAGGCGGTTTTCGTCTGCTCCTCTGTCACGCCGACCGCATAGACAGGGGCACCCTCCTTTATCAATTCCGCCGCTGCCTGCGTCATCAACGGTTCAAACCATTCCAAATTTTCCGGTGTAATTGCTCCCCGCATTGCCGTTCTCCTTCCTGTCTACATTTCAAAATATGCCGTGCACATGGGTATGCGTCTGCACTTTCCCAACAGTTTCTCCATCAGACGCAATGAGGAATCCGTAAGGATCGGGATCTCAATCTGCGTTTCCTCCCCATACTGCGCGACAGCCTTCTGGACACAGGTCTGTAACATTTTGATACCTTCCCCTGACGTTCCCGGCCTAAGGAAAAACTGGCATAGACAGAGCCGGCTTTCGTGCTCCGTAAAAAAGGCACACGCCGCAAGTTCTCTTCTTGCGTCAAAGACCGCATAGCTGATCTCCTGACAGGCATTCTCCAGCTCCGCCTCGGTCATATAAGCTATCCCTGCCTCGGAAAGGGTCTGAAAGATTTTCTTTCTTTCCAGTGCAGACAGCTCCGGTACGGAGACCATCCGGTAATCCGCCGGCAGACTGGCCCGCAATCCATTTATCGGAGCCTTTTCCAGATCCTTCACAGTCATCAGGAAGGATCCCGCCAGTTCTTCTTCCTCGAACACAAAGCCCGCCTGCTTGAGAAATTCCTCCACGCCCCCGGCATTTTTCTCTCCGACGTATCTGCAATAATGCACGATTCCGTCCGTCGCCTCAAATACATTCTCCATCATTTCCAGAAAAAGCGTCCCGGCAACTCCTTTTCTGCGGTACTCAGGAACCACATAGAGGCTCATCAGGTCGAGCATCCCTTCCTGATCCCCCTCCATGAGTTTCATACAGATTGCCCCACAGGCAATATTCTCTTCCACTGCAATCATGCCTATCGCAGTGCCTGCCGCCAGTTCTGCCACCGCCTCCTGCGTAAACAGAGGGGAATACTTCATAATCTGCGCTTCCTCCACACGGTAAAGCTCCAGTTCAGGTAATTGATCCATTTCGTTCTGCGTCATCTTATCTCCATTCCGCGCATTTCATCCACGCATTCCATTGCTACGATATCCCAAGGCGGTTTTTCAACTGCTCGAGCCCTTCCGCAGAAAGTTTCTGTCCGGCGAGAATTCTCATCACCTCGACGCCTTCTCCGCCCGCACGTCCGCCGTCTGCGCTGTCCCATTCCTTCATCTTCCGATCCAGCGCATTCATCCAGGTCTGAATCTGCCCGGGAGTCATATGGGTCAGATCACACTGCCTTCCTCCGTAATCCGCTCCCAGTTCATCCACTCTCTGACCGCCCAGGCTGGAAGCTGCCTCCGCCGTTGCTTTTATATTATGCCTGTGTCCCATCTGGTTCATGACACCGTTTGCATCCGACTCCAGTCCAAACAGGATTGCACCGTAGGAATCTTTGCTGCTTTCCTTATACATGGAATAAAAATGCCCGCAGGAACCGTTGTTCCGTATCATTTTACCGCTGATACCACTGTTACCGATTCCACCGATTGCCACATTCATTCCTCTCTGTCCGATAAAGTTACCGGTTCGGATCTTCTTCTCCTTTGTAGGTCCGGTGCTGCCAATCTTCCGCCGTTTCAGAGAGTGGGTAGAAGCGGCTCTGCGTACATCCATTGCTGCCGCATTGTTTTCGGAGCGGAAGATACTGTCCCACATTCCTTTCTCCGCCTGGCTGTTCTGCTCTACCGGCATGGTAAGTACTACTCTTCGGCAGTGGCTCAGCGCCACAGCCACCGGTGCATTCCAATCGGAGGAATTTCCCTGCTTGTCATAAACCTTGAAATTGGATAACTGCATCAGCAGGAGTCTCTTGGCGATCTCTATCTGCTGTGCATTGGCCGCCCGGATCTCTGCCTCCGCCACGCCTGCTGCCTCCGCCTCCGGGACACCGCAATTCGTTGTAAGGCGCTGTTTGTAATCATTGACATCCGCCTTATGGATCAGCGTTTCCACCATAAGTTCCGTAGACATAGCCTCATCCAGCCTGCGATAGTTCTCCTTCTCAACATCCGGCAGATCCTTCGTATTCCTTGCCAGCGAAAGTCCCAGTCGGAGTGCCGGATTCATCAGCGCCTGGACACCGCCCTCACGCTTCAGACGCTGTACGAGCCTGTTCACATCGTAGTTCTCCGTTGTGGACAATTCCGGATACTTTTGCCGGAATTCCAGGAGTTCCTTGCTGGCAACCACATTTTTTAACGTCGCCTGTACATTCTCGAAGTTAGAATAATCCTTGTTGGCAAGCTGCCGCATGGTTTCAGAGTTCGTAACCTCGGACTGCCTGTATTTCGATCCTTCCCACGACTTGCGCATGTTTGCATTCGTAAACATCTTATTCTGTGACAATTCCCGCATATCCGCTTCATTGAGCAGAGTATGTTTCTTCCCCAGAGCATCAAATTTCTCCTTCTGATGCTTTCTCTCCTTGCGGCCAAGGCGCTCCTGATCCAGCTGCGCTGTGCCCGGAACCTGTACGCTGTCCGGCGGAGTGGACAGATTATTCAGAAATTTGGCATAGGGACTCCTCGTCTGCGTAAGCTGTCTGTCCAACATCTCTGCCGTCTGCTGTACATAGGATGTGGTGGTCGTCATGGTAGCTGTCACGGTAGCTTCCTTCGACTTATTCCGATTTAACTGTGTATGGTCAATCATTCTCTCTCCTCCCTTACATCGTTCTTACATAACAGCGGGAGATACGCATTGCCTCCGGCATCAACTCTCTGATCAGCTTCTGCGTCGTGGGATTTACCGCCTGTGCAGCGATCCCTGTCTCCGCGGGATATTTCTTCTTTGCCGCACTGAAAGCACTCTGCACCAGCATCAGAAACAGCATTGGTGAACCGGAACCGTTCCATGCCCCTGTGATCATCAATCCGGCTCCCTTCTGTTTCTCACACAGGAAAAAGCCATCCGGCACATGATCCTTAAAATGAAGGAAAGAAATATCCTGATCCAACCTCTCCCCGGTAAAAATGCTGTCATCGAAAGGAGCCTCCATTTCCCTGATCTGCTGCTGCGCTTTGTTTTTCTCCACCGGTCCAAGTTCGCTAAGCGGTGTGCCTGCGTTCTTTACCGTCTTCGTCAACACGGGAACCTCACCCAGCTTTCCAAGAGTCGTTGCATAGATCTCGCCATACCGTTCCTCCTCTATAAAACCATATGAGGTCAGGAACAATTCCAGTTCAAAATGCTCCTTTTCCGTGGCAATAAAGTCAAATATGACCTCCCCCGCAATATCCTCTGCGATCAGCAGCAGCTGCTCCATCAGCAAAGTACCACCGCCCTGTCTCCGGTACTTTGGTGCCACATAAAAGGAAATCACATGGATGGATCCTTCATCCAGTTCCGCCGCCAGTGCGCCCACCGCTGTCTGATCCTTCGCAAGCCCCAGGATCAGCGGTTCTTCTCCGTCCTTCCACGCCTGATATGCCATGGGCAGAAGCAGGGGCTTTAACTGCTCCGCCTGCCGGTCTGCCGCACAATATACGATCATACCATTCTCATTCTGCATACTCTGTTCCTCTCTTTATCTCCTGTCATAGTTTCCGGATCCCTGCGAAGCTCTACCATCTTCCGTAGCCCTGACGTTTCAGAAGATGGGGATTATTCTGGTAGCGCTGTCGTACGGACTGCACATAATAAGGCATCTGGGATGATCTCAGCGCCGGTCCCTCATTCACGCCGTCCTCATACTGTCTGGCCAGCTCCATCTGCCGGATCATGTCATCGTTCTGGTATGCCGCAATCTGCGGATCCGGATTATATGCAAGATGAAACTGTACATAGCTGTTGATTGCGCCAATGGCATTAAAGTAATATGCTGCCAGTGCCTTATAATCCATATCTGTCTTGTAATTCTCATCCTGTTCATCTTCCGTAAACAGTTGGATTCCTGTACCATTGTTATCTGTCAGGTTGACCATATCCTGGACCAGTCTCGCTTCCATGGCAAATTCATGGATATTGATCCTGCGCAATACATCCTCCGGGTGAAGCTGTGTCAGCATTTTTCCGTACTTTTTCTCCAGTCCCTTGATATGCTTATAGACAGCATTCTTGTACTCCATCAGTCCCTCACTGGTTACCGTGTCCTTTTCCAACGTTGCTTCCGGACCTGCTTCACCGGCGGCCATCTTTCGCATCATCTCCCTTGCCTGCTCTGCGCTTATACCTGCAGAGACCGTCAGAACCTCCACATTAGGGACCATTCGGCCAAGATTCAGCCCTGAGATTTTACCTTTGCTCGTCTCAATACAATGCGTCAACGGTTTGATTGTTCCCGCATCCACATCTGCTTTCAGCATACGGGCCAGTCCGATACGGCTGCTAATCTGTGCGGTATATTTTTTCTGTTCCTCTCCTGTAAGATACGACAGATATTCCCTGAGATCCTCGGTTCCGGTATAACGCTCATGTGCCCTAAACTGCGGATCCTCGGGATACTGCAGACGGGCCTGCGTCCATCCTGCCGTCGCCTCATCGATTTGTGCCTGCTGGGCATTCCCTTTGCCACCCAGCTTCTGCCGGAATTCCCTGATCACCTTCTTAACACTGGCATCTTCCGGCTTCCTGCCCTTTGCGATTGCTTTCATCCCATCCCGCAGTGTGTTCAACCGGTTCGTGATGATGGCCTGCTTTAAGGATATCTTGTCTGATTCGGAAGCAAAAAATTTGATAAATTGATTCTCTGCGGCTGTGCCATATACTCCTGTCGGATCCACATTCGACCGGATGTCATCAATGGCTCTTGTCCGCCTCGTGTATTCACTTGCTGCATCAGTCACGCGGAAAAATTCCTGCTCCATCAGATCCAGCAGAGGCTTATTCGCTTCATAGTTCTCCGCATTATCCATGAAAAGCTGTCTGATCTCATTCATGGTGTTGGGATTATAGCCCACCAGGAATCCGGTCAGTCCGGTTCCCTTCAGTTCCTGCTCACCTCCATGTTCAATGCTCTCTTTTCTCTCCCGCTGCTGTTCTTCCAGCGTCTGTTCTTCCTTCGTCAGTTCCACCATATAGCTGGATGCCATGATGGCCCGGGTCTGTACATTCCGGTATTCGATCTTTTCCTTGAAGTTATGAACAGCCTGCAGCTCCTCCGGCTTTGCGGCAAGCTCGGCATCACTCCTCAGAAATTCTCCGTTATCCATATCGACGCCACTGCATCTGCACTGGAAACGGAGCACGTTTTCATATAAATCCGCCATATCCAGAATACGCACCTTGATCAGCTGCTTTTCCATGCTGCTCAGTCCGTCAAAGTAAGGCTTGTTGATTGGGTCTGCATAGGCTTCCTTGAACGCCTTGAAGCGCATAACCTTCCCATACACCAGACCACCTGACTGCGCCAGAAGCTCCGGGGTAAAATAATTCGCATCAACGTTCTCCCCCATCAGGTCATCCGTCATCCATCGGAGATATTTTTTCCGCTTCTGGTAATCATCAGAACTGTAATCCTCCACCAGATCGTCAGACATCCCGGAGAAATATTTCATGACCGCATAATCCGGTCTGCCCTTCACCTGCCTGTGGAATGACATATTGTCCCCCAGATCCTCGATATACTTTTGAATACTCCCCTGTATCCTGCAACTGGTGCCGTCCACTCTCTCCTGCAGCTGCTCTGTCGGGATTTTCTCTGCCATCCCGCGCTGTCTGATTGGAATCCTTGCTTTGGCGATTGCCTGTCTGTCCTGACGGCTGCGGCATTTTGCCTTCTTCGCGGGCGTAATCTCCTGCACAGGCTCTCCCACAGCCGTATCAAAGACACGCACCTGATCGAAGTCATAATTTGCCAGTTCCTTCCGGAATGCTCTGCTCTGCTGTTCCTTCTGTCTGACCATTCTCTCCGCTGTCTCCACACGCTGCTGTTTTACGGTCAGTTCCGACTCGTCATCCCATTTATTCAGTCTGGTAAATTCCGACTTGATTACCTGTTTCTTTCTCTCTTGAAAGTCCATACTTCTGCTCCTCCTTTTTCAGGTCATCTGTCATCAGGGACGTGCATTGGCATCCTGGTTCTGGAAACTTCCCGGATTCAACACCTTACAGATGATCTCCAGTCCGTTAAACACTCCTCTGTCTCTTGTACCGTTAAATTCCACGCCGATCATGGAGCGCCCTCTTTCCTCTTTGTCTTCCCGTTTTCTGGCTCCGATAATCATATAGCTGGTATTTCGCGGGAAAATAAACTCTCCCTCTGTGAGATTGGTCGTTGCCATCAGGGGCATGTCCTTATCGCACAATAGCGTCAGCATGACGGGATATCTGCCGAATATCATATCCACCTGATACCCCACGCACATAAATCCGGCATCCGTGATGACCTTTCCAGCCATGGCGTTAATTGCCTGTACCGTTCCCGGTGCAAAGCTTGTGGCGTCTGCGTACTGTCCAAGTCCCAGGGCATATTGCAGATACTGTGGACCAAGCAGACGATAGAACCTTGCCTTGTGGGGCAGCCGGTTCTGCTTGGTAGCCTCATTCAGCAAACCAATGGTTCTATGGCTTTTATAACTGACATCTTCAAATTTCTGATTTCTCAGATACTGGTTTATTCTAAAGGAATTGGAAGTCTGGATATACCCGTGCTCCCGTCCCTGTTTACTGGCCAGACCATAGAGTGTAGTTGCAGCCTCTCCCCGGTTATACTCATTCTCCCCAGCCATTTCCGTTGCTTCCCGCTCACTAATCACCGGATAATCACTGAACAGGTCTGAGCTTACCTGCTTTTCCTCCATAGTCAGATCCGCAGTATCCCTATATCTGCGGTACGGTACAAAACCATCCCTTCCTGTTAATCCCGCAGTGGAAACGGTCTGCAGTTGGCCTGCTCCCTTTTCATCAAAAATTCTTTGCGCATCCTGGGACAATTCTGCCAGAACCGTACTCTCCCCATTCTGCCCGCACAGGGTCTGGATTCTATGAAGGACCTCCGGTATCAGCCTCTTTGAAGCCGGATCGGTATCCATACGGCTTAAGATTCTCTGATAGTATTCCAGCAGAATTGCGATCACACTGCTGTCTTTGGCATCCACAAGTGCTTCCGCTGCGATCCTGTTCTTAAATTCCCCGGCACTTATATGCAGCTGGTATCCTTCCGCTTCTGCCACCGGAGCCGCATTGCTTTCCTCCAGTGAGAAATTTGCAGCATCATCCTGAATCAGCTGCGGAAGGGTCTCACCGGCAAAAAGCTGGCGGAGTGTAATTCCCTCCCCCTTAAACTGGCTTCCCATCTCAAAATACCGCATCTGAAGCATCAATACTTCCTTCTCTGCAGTGGTAAATATTTTTTTCACAATAGATACCCGGCGTCTGCCGCTGAGAGAATAGCCATATTCCGTATTGTCAATATACTCCTTGCATGCGCCACACAGATCAGCATATGCCACCATTATATTTTCATATGCCTCCGGATGCTCCCCTGAGACCTTTTCGTTCCGGAGATTTTCCACCTGCTCAATCTTATTAAGCACTGCCTCGAAACGATCAGCATTTTCCCCACGCCAGTTAAATGAGGACTTCAGCTTCCTGTAATTCCTTATATTTCCACTGACACCGTTTTTCTTTCCGAAGACAGATCTCTCATATGTCTGTGCAATTGCCTTTACGTCCTCATAAGAACTGAAATTCACATCAGGCTGATAACTTTTCTTCATATCGCACCTCCCGGCTGCCGTTTCTCACATGGCTTGTGATCGATCACGATGGATGCCGGCTTTATATCATACACCGCACAATTTAAGTTCCCGAAATTAAATACACAACCCTCACAATCCGGGGAATCACTGGTGTATCTCCCCTGCTCTTCTTTCCATTCCATATCCATGTCCATACTCTGCTCCTTATCTGCTCCGACTGTTTGCTGCCTGTCTCTTTACAATAGCCTCGTAAAGCATGCCTGCAGGCTTCCATCCTTATAGCCCTGGCAATCCCTCTCCATCATCAGTTTCAGTCCTGTGTGGATGCACTCCAGTGTCACCGGACTCTGCAGTATTGCCGCCGTGAACATTGCCTGCTGGGCCACATACTTGATACTGCTGCCAGTGAACTCATGCTCTCTGGCCAGCTGGTCGAAATCCACATCCTCCGCAATCTCGACCCCCTCCGGGAACGCCAGCTTCCAGAGACGGCTTCTCGTCTCGGCATCCGGTGACGGAAGATTGATGGAATATGTGATTCTCCTGCGGAATGCTTCATCAAAGAAATTACTGTGGTTTGTGGCAAGCACCATGATGCCCTCATACTGTTCCATCAGCTGTAACAGAAAAGATACCTCATTGTTGGCATATTTGTCTGTAGACTTTGATACCTCCGTCCTCTTGGCAAAAAGGGAATCCGCCTCATCAAAGAATAAAATCGCATTGGTATTCTTAGCGGTTTCAAACAGTTCTCCCAGCTTTTTCTCCGTTTCCCCGATATATTTATCCATGATCTTGGAGGAGTCCACCCGAAACAGTGTCAGTCCGACTTCCTTTGCGATCACCTGCGCTGTCATGGTCTTGCCGGTTCCGGGAGGACCGTACAGCAGAATGCTGATACTGCGTCCGTAGGGCATCTTCTTTCCGAAGCCCATTCCCTCCATGACAAGATACCTGTTCCGGATCGCAGAAATGGCAAACTTTAAGATTCGCATCTGCTGCCCCGGAAGCTGCAGATCTTCCATGGAAAATCCGGTCACCAGAGGTGCCGCCAGGCCCTTTAACTTTCTTCCGGCATCCTCCATCAGCTCACTGACGATAAGCTCTTTTGCTCCGTCATAAGACACCTCTGTTCCTTCCCCAAAACGAGCTCTGAGCTTTCGCACCATCCGTTCAATCTCTCCCGGCATCAGCCGATAGAGATTTGCCAGTTCCGCCCCATGGCTGCAGAGTGCCTTACACTGATATTTTTCGGCAAAATATTCCCAGAAGTGCATCTGCTGTTCTCTCGTTGCTCCCGGAAGTTCTGCCTCCATGGGACAGGCTTTCCCCGGATAGTGTATTCGCAGCGGTGCCTCTGTCACCACGCACACCACCGGAATGTATTCCGTCAAAGCCTCAAGAAAATACCTCAGCATATCCGGTTCCAGCTTCTCCGGAAGCTGCCGCAGTGCCACATACTTTCTCCGCAATACACAATAGGAAATGATCTCCCGAAGATCTCTCCGCACATTTTTCCTCTCAAGCAAAAAACCGAGGAATACAGCGACGAATTCTGTCGGTTCTCCGAGTTTCTTCAGAAGAAAGCTTTTGCCTGCGCCCTCCGCTCCGGACAATTGTAACACGCCTTTGCCCTTTCCATTCCGAATTCTCTCCAGATAGTCTCTGCACTGCCCGTACAGCTCCTCATTCTGAAGTAATGGCTCCTCATCCGGCTCCAGGCAGACCGTGATACCGGTCAGTTCATGGATACCGCAGTCCTGTTCCAACAGGAAATCCAGCGCCGTCTTCTTAAGCTTCACCGGTCTCTGCAGACGCCGCTCTGTCTGTTCTTCCTCCCAGTCCTGAAAAAGGACCACGTTCAACCGGTCATCGGGATTCAGCAGCCGATATTCTGCCTCCATATCCTCCACGGTAAGTCTCCGGAACAGACAAAAGGCATCCTCCAGTGTCAGTTCCTCAGAATTTCCCTCCCCAGAGAGTTCTGCTGCAAATTCTCCGTCCAGCTGCCGGATGCAGGCGACCCATACCAGAAATTCTTCAAACCGGTTTAGGGAGAGTGCTTCCCGCATCGTAATGTAAGGAAGTTTTGGACCCTGTTTTGCCGTTTCAACGCAACGGCTTTCCCAATAGCCGAACAGCTTTTCCGTCTTCTCCATGACGTCCTCCCCTCCGGAGGTCTGCGCCAGCCAGTAGATCAGTATCCTCTGTATCTGTTCGAGCAGTTCCTCCGTGGAAGAGAAAACAGTATTCTGTTGATCTATGTCCAGATAAAGTTCTAAGTCAGACCTGTTCATTTCTCATGCCTCTCTCATTATCCCAGTTCCATGCCGAATACCTCTTCCGCATAGGGCTCAAAATCCGATCTTGTGAAGACCTTTCCGGTCTTGACATACTCGTAGCGGATCGCCTGAAGATAATGCTTCATGCGCACTTCCTTTCCATCGCCATCCGCCGCAGCCAGAAACGCTGCGTTGAGAATACAGTTCTTGATATTACCACCCGCAAATTCAAATTTCTCTGCAAGGAAGCGGATATCCACATCCTCTGCCAGAGGGGTGTCCTTGGGAATCGTCGTCCGCCACAGCATCTCTCTGGTATCCGCATTGGGGAACTGGAATTCCACAATGTATTTCATACGCCGGAAGAAAGCTGGGTCAATATTGTGTTTGTAGTTGGTGGCCAGCACGGATACTCCGTCATAGGCCTCAACCTCCTGCAGAAGCAGCGCAGTCTTGTTGTTATTGGACGCCTGGTTACTTCCTCCGTCATCGGAACGCTTTGCGAACAGCGTATCACACTCGTCGAAAAAGAGTACGACATTACACTTCTTCGCCTCCCGGAAGATCATGGAGATGGATTTCTCCGTCTCACCCACATACTTATCAATGACCTTGGAAAGGTCAACGCGGTAAAGTTCAAGATTGAGTTCGTGTGCGATTACCTGCGCACACATGGATTTACCGGTACCGGGAGCTCCGAACAGCAGCACGGACAGGCCGCGGCCATAGGGATATTTCTTCGTATAATGCCAGTTGTCGTAGACCTGCTTCCGGAAATTCATCTGGTCGATGGCATGCTCCAGGGTCTCCCTCTGGTCTCTGTTCATGACAATGTCTTCAAAGCCAAAATTCGCTTTTACCTTGGTGGCTTTCTGTGTCAGTTCTGAACTCATCTGATTGTTGCAGCCCTGGAAAAGGGTGGCCCGGGGGATCAGAATATCCTTGTTCATGGTTGCAAGGCTTCTGGCATTTGCCAGCGCCGCCTTGATCTTGCCCGGGGTGAACAGGAACTTTGTCGCCATCTCCAGCAGGTCAATGTCGTCGCCCAACGCATAATCCTTCGCAAACAGACGCCAGCACTCTTCTCTCTCCTGCGTCGTGGGCGTCGGAATCTCCAGTTCCGTGAACTCCTCCTTCGTGATGTCGCGCATCGGCATTTTTTCCTTGCTCAGTGCGTAGACCAGCAATCCCTTGCTCACCAGCTTTGCAAAAGCGAGATCCATATAGCCCAGGAACTTATCCTTCTCCTCCTCGTGGAAGGTAAGCTCATCAAGACAACAGCAGGAATTGGTCAGAATGCACTCTCTGGTAACCGCCCACAGTGCCTTCTCCACAAAGGTGAAATCGTATACGAAAAGCTTTTTACAGTTGACGGAGATGGCTCCCATCCCGTTCTTTTTGCAGAATTGCTTGATGAAGAATTTCCGTCCGCTTCCCTCATCCCCGAAGAAGGAGAAAATGCGTACGCCCTCGCGGTAGGAGATCTCCATGGCATCCAACTGCCCCTGATTCGCCATGATGGGATCCAGTTCCTTATCATCCGTGAGCATCTTGAAAAAGCGGATGTAGTTTTCATCCAGCTGCATGGGATGCTTACCGAACAGAAAATCGATGATCCGCTTGTCCGGTGTGACGACTGTGGAGAAGGGCATACTTCCATTCACTCTCAGATCGAGGATCGGCTGCAGCTGCTCCAGTCCCACCGACATGTCTCCATAGGCTCCGGTGATGGAAAACTCATTTCCGTAATACAGCCGTGCTGCCGATTCGATGGTCGGCGCAGGCAGATTACCGTTCTCGTTAATGACCTGGAACACCCCCGCATAGTCCGTCTGGGTGGATGCGAGGATACTGCAGGCAAAGCAGAAGGTGGTAAAATGCTCAAATTCCATTTTTTTGCAGAGAGAATAGAACGGAAGTGCTATCCCTGCTTCCAGCGTCTTCTCGGCCCGCGCCTCGATAAACGACATCATCTCCTCACAGTCTGGCTCGCTGACGCTGTGGTTTTCCCCCGATGCAACGGTTCCCATCTCCGCGGCATAATCCCCCAGGAGTGCCATCAGTTCGTCACTCAGTTCTGCCGTCTGTTCCTGTCCGGTCTCCTCATCCTCACTGTCCCTGGCTGTCTCCGAGGAAAAGATATGTATTTTCTCCTGACACATGGTATGGGCGATCTCCAGATCCGGATAAAGTACATTTTTATATCCGCCCTGTCCGGACGCAAACAGCCCCTTCATCTCCTCAAGGTACAGATCCATCCGGCTGTTGACACAGGCAAACAGATAGTCCATATACTCCGGGTATCCGCTAAACGGCTCCCCTTCCAGTTTCCTGTCAAACTTGTCATAGATATTCACGCTGTCTCCTCCTTGCCTGTCGTCTGCTTCACTGTCTCTCATCTACCCGGAACACCGCCGTCCGGTCAAAGATACTTTTCTCCGTGTTGATTCCTTCAAAAGTCTTTCCCTGAAAGACTCCCTGTTCTTCATTCAGAGAGGTCTCCCGCTTCCGGTTCTGATAGGTAAGGGTCTCTTCTTCCTCCACCATGCGGTTTCCGCTGCCGCGCTTCCTCATCTGCTGCATTGCAAGTCTGTCACTCAGTCTCATAAGCCTCTCCTTATCCGAAAATCCAGGCATCAGTTCCTGTATTCTTCAGGAAAATCTTCCTCCGGGGTCTCCTCCATCACGATATAATAGTTGAAGACATAGCCGCTCTTTTTCCCGGTGGTCACCAGGGACCATTCTTCGCCGCGCTCCAGTACATACCCCTTCTCATTCGGCTTCAGCTTGCCCAGGATCTGTCCATCCAGCCCCGGGGCGAGCCTGATATGCAGGGCAGTAATATCCCCCCGCACAGTAAACGCATAATAGACGGTCTCCTCCGGCTTTGTCTCCGGATCCTGCGCTGGCACTTCTTCCGGTGTCTGTTCCGTTATCTTCCCCGGTGTTTCTGTCGTCTGCGGCTGCAATTCCCAGTGCTGGTTCACATAGACGGGCACCGGACCGTTCTCCTGTCTGTCAAAATACTGCCTGATGACACAGGCAGCGACACCACTGATCAGAAAGAATGCCATCGCCACAATGATAAGTCCTTTTTGCTTTTTCATCCGCCACACTCTCCATGCTTCCTATCTGTCAAAATTTCCGTTGGTCTAGTCGGTCGGTAACTGCACATAGATTCCCATGCCCTTGCCGACGTTACTCTTCGCATAGATCGTGCCGCCGTAGTATTCCACGATGGCCTTCGCCTGCGTCAGGCCCAGTCCGTTTCCGCTGATCCGGTTGGAACCCTGATAATTGAGTTCAAAGATATGAGCCGTTTCTTTCTCTGACAGACCGTTTCCGTTATCCTTGAGTACAATGAAAATATCGTCCCCCAGGTTTGAGATCGTGATGACAAGAATTCCCGCCCGGTTCATGTATTTAATGGAATTGTCGATAATGTTGCGGAACATGATCCGCAGTCTTGATGCATCCGCCCTGACAAGAATCTTATCATCCGGCGCCGAAATACGGATCTCCAGATGTACCTTCTCCGCAAAAGGCTTCAGCTCCTGCATCGTATCTCTGGCGATCTGGATAATGTCGATGGTCTCATTTTGCTGCTCTCCTTCCCCCACCGGTGGCAGAAAGTTGGAGAGCAGCTCCTTTTCCCGCTCCTTGGACCGGCTTTTGACCTCCTCTGCCTTTGAGAGTGCCTCGTTTAATTCCTCTTGTCTGGCAAGCAGCTCCTGCTGTCCGGCGATGGCCTCTTCCTTCGCCGTGGCTGCCTCCTCCATTGCCCTGGCGTAGCGTTCCTTCTCCGCCGTGAGTTCATGAACTTTTTCATCAAGTTCCTTATTTCTGCCTTCCGCCTCTTCCAGCTGTCTGCGGTTCTTTTCCACCATCTCCGGGTCACCTGCGTCTGCCAGAAGCGCAAATGCCAGCATCAGCACTGCATACAGAATGACCGTAACCATCATGAACATACTGTTACCGGTCAAAAATCCATAAAGTATACATACATAGCAAATGGCCGCTGCCAGTAAAATGATTTTTTTCTTCGTTGACATATCTGCTCCCTTCTTACTCCGAAAGACGCTTTTCGATGGACAGCACATTCCATCCGTCCCGATACTCATATTCCATCTTATCCATAGTATTCCTGATCAGAAAAATTCCCAGCCCGCCGATTTCTCTTTCCTCCACAGGCAGCGTAATATCGGGATCTTTGTGTTCCAGCGGATTGTACGGTATGCCATGATCTCTGAAGATCATGTGAAATCGTTTCGGATCCTCCAGGATCTTCATCGTGAGAACTGCCTCCCCCGGCTCTCCGCCGTAGGCATAATGTGCTATATTGACAAACAGTTCCTCCGCCGCCATCATGATCTGCATCTGTGTCATCTCGTCACAGGCGGTCTGTGCCAGCATCCGTTCTACCGTCTCCAGCACGGTTCCCATATTCTCATCACATGCGGACAGCTTTAACTCTTTTTCCACGACATTCCTATCCTTTCTGTCTCATCGATATTCAAAGGCAAGCATCGTTATATCATCAAATTGCTCCGCACCGCCCACAAATGCATCGACATCCGCTCTGACTGCCGGCAGAAGCTGATCCATCGGCTTTCTGCCATAGCGGTTCAGGCTTTCTAAAAGTCTCTCTTCCCCGAACAATTCCCTCGCACTGTTCTGCGCCTCCGTCACACCGTCTGTGTACAGGAAGATCCTGTCTCCATGGGAAAGCTGCAACTTATGGCTGACATAAGGAATCCCCGGAAGTCCGGCCAGAACAAAGCCCGGATCTGTCTTGATCCAGTCAAAGGTATCTCCGTCGTGCATCCACAGCTGCGGGTTGTGTCCCGCATTCACAAATTCCATTTCTCCCGTGCTGATGGTTATGACCGCCATAAAGGAAGTGACAAACATGTTCTCTTCATTTCCCTCGCACAGCTGATTGTTTACCACCTCGTACACCTTGCCGAGATCATGCATCTGACACGCATAGTTTTTAATCAGTGTCTTGGCAATGACCATAAACAGAGCCGCCGGAACTCCCTTGCTGGACACATCGGACATAACGATGGCTAAATGGTCATCGTCCGTCATAAAGAAGTCATAGAAATCTCCTCCCACGGCCTTGGCAGGATCCATCGCCGCTATAACGTCAAATTCCTTCCGGTCAGGGAAAGCGGGGAATATCTTTGGCAGCATATCCTCCTGGATCTTCGCTGCGACATTCAGCTCTGCGCTGATTCTCTCCCTCTCCGCCGTCACTTTGTTCAGATTTTCAATATAATTCTTCAAGTCTACCGTCATGGCGGAAAAGGCATCCGCCAGATTCTTGATCTCGCCGTCAGTATGGATGTCCAGATGGTAGTCCAGATTTCCCTTACTGATAATCTCGGCTCCGTGAGTCAGTTCCTCAATCGGCTCCACCAGCGTCCTGGAAAATGCCGAGGACACCAGTCCGACAATGAGCAGCAGCAACAGTGCAAGAATACCGAAGCTTACAAGTACGTTCCGTATATTCTGCTCTAAAAAGTTGATGGTCGCAGCGGAGCTTTCTGTAATTGCTTCTCCGACATTCTGTACCGGCTGCTCCAGACGGCTGTAATCCAGTGCCACAAAGACATCCCAGCCTGTATTTTCGATGGTGGCGCTGCCCAGGATCAACCGCTCCTGATCCAGAATTTTTACCGCCACACCGTCATTGAGTTCCTGCTGCATCTGTTTCGTATATTCGGAGAGTTTTTCGTCAAACTCATCCTGCGTTCCCACGATATAGCTGCCGTCCTCCGTCAAAAGGAAGACATTCTCGAAAATGTTCTGATCCTGCTGCAGAATCGTATCACAGACATCCGTCAGATAAATGTCCTCTCCGATCACGCCCTTCAGTTCTCCGTCCACGATGACCGGCATGGAACAGGTCAGCGTCATCTCGCCCGTCAACGCATCCTTATAGGGTGGCATCCAGCAGATGCTTCCGCTCTCTGCCGCTGCAATATACCAGTCTCTCTCTCTCCGGTCTACCTCGGAGCCGCCGTATTCTATCTCCAGATCAGACAACAGCATTCCGCTCTGGGTCACATAGTAGATCATGGAACGGCTGCCTTCCGGCAGAATAATATGTATCATATCCCGGACAGATTTTATGCTCTGGAACTCCCCGTTCACTTCCTCATAAGTGACGCCGGGCTGCAGATATACCAGCGAATCGGAATAAGCGGACTGCTCCGATACCCCGTCTCTGTACAGCTTCTGCAGATAGGATGCCATGACTGTCAGTTCCTGCTCGATCTCGTCCAGATTATTCTCCAGCGTACTGGCATACTCATAGGCAAAGGATTTGACACTGTCCTCCTGAGAGTCCGTCATAATCTCCATATTTGTAGCATACAGAATGTCCTTCTGCTCCTCCAGACGGTTCCTGACCTCCGTCTTTGTGTGCAGGAACTGTATCACAGATACTGCACTGAGGCTGACCAGAGTCAGCAGTGAAATCAGTATCATCATCAAAAATATCTTATTTCGAAACTTCATTTTTCTCCTTTTTCCCCTTTCCCGGCACAACGAGGGCTGTCACCGCTATATTGGAATATACGCTGGAAAATACAGCAATCGGATCAAAAAACGGTATAGTCGCCAGATAAATCAATACGATGGTCTCACTGGGGATTCCCAGCGGTGTCAATATAATGCTTAACATAGAGACCGCCACAACCCCCGGCGCACCGATGATCGACAGGGAAAAAGCAATGGCCCCGATCAGTATGACAATGATCGTCTGGACAGTAACGTCCACCGGGTAAATGCTGGTGCCGTATACGGCTGCGATGGCACCGCTGGCAATCACACCGTATTGGAAGGTCGTTATCCCGATAGGCAGAATTGCCTTGGTCACTTCTTCATCCAGCCCCAGTCTGTCCACCGAATCCTCCATAGCCACCGAAATGGAAGCGATACAGCTGCTCGTTCCGAAGGCGACGAAAAAGGTCTTCCTGATTGCCTTCAGATGCTCCTTCACGGAAAGTCCCGTTCTCACCTGTATGATGCAGAAAGCGATCAATGTAAGCAGAAGCATAACGCCCCACTGGAGCAGGATAAACTTTCCTACCACGCCCATCATTTGTACCAGATCGCACTCTGCGAACTGCACGGCGAGCATTGCACACATACCGAAAGGTAAAAACAGCAGAATGTCCTTCACAAAGTGGCAGAACATCTGGTAGATTCCCTCCAGACCCGACGTTATGACATCCGTTTCTTCCGCCGGAAGGATTCCAAGCAGGACACCCACTACCACGAAGAAGAAGATGATCTGCATCATGTTGTTATTGCTCAGTGACTCAAATATATTCGTAGGCACCGTATCCGTAAGAAATTCTGCCATGGAAAAGCTGTTCTCCGTCACTTCCTGGCTTATCTCCGGATCATAATAGCTCACCGTGTAAAAGGTGATGGCATCAGCGCTGTCCTCGGTGTTGGTAAGCTGCTGGATTGCTTCTGCGCTGGGCGTTGCCCATGCTCTGCACAGGAAGCTTACCCCTGTTCCGACAGCGGCCGCTGCCAGCAGGCCACAGATGACGATCAGAATCCATCTTAACATAATCCCCTGTGTCTTATGTCCCACCAGCCTCCGCAGATTGACTGCCACCGCCGTGGAGACAATGGGTATGACACACATTTTCAGCAGATTCAGATACACCGTTGAAAACGGTCTCAGAATCGGAACCAGCGGCTTTGCGAAGAAAGCGATCAGGAATCCCGCAAGTATGCCGGCAAACAGCGTAACCGGCGAGGAAAGTATCTTATTCATTCTCTTCATCCTGTGCCTCCCCGCTGTAATATTGGTCATATCTCTTGTGAATGTCGTTGATCGTCAGCTTGGGTGACATGGCAAGATACATATTTACATAATCCTGAAGTTCTTCATTCTCTTTGGACACAGCCACACAAAACTCGTCCTTGATGTCGGAATAGACATAGACATCCGTGTAGATCTGGAGTTCCCTGTCCCTGCAGATCTCGGAATAGAATTCCAGTTCTCCGCAGAAATAAGCAAATACCTTGTTATGCTTTACCAGTTCCACCGCTTCTGCGTAGTCCTTCGTCTCGACGATCTCGCAGTCCGGGAACAGTTCCCGGCACAGATCTACATGGGAGGTCCCGGCAATGACTGCGATCTTCTCCCCGGAAGTCTTGAGGTAGCCTGCGGGATTCTGGGTTACTCCCCGCTGTACCGCCGCCTGCTTGTTGATCATCACCGCCATTCCGATGGACAGATAGGGCTCCGACAGCCTCACCCGCAGTGCCCTGTCCAGCGTCCTGCTGTAGGTGGCAACTACCATATCGATCTCCCCGTTCTCCAGCTGCTTTGTCAACTCATCATTATTGGCGGCCTCTCTGGAAAAGACGATATCTACGCCGAGGGAGGCTGCGATGCTTTTCGCCAGTTCCACATCCGTCCCCGACATATTTCCTTCTCCGTCTTCCTCATAAAAAGCCAGCAGATCGTCTCTGGGAATCCCCGCCACCAGAACGCCGCGCTCCTTTATCTCCTCTATTCCACTGGGTGGTGTCCCCCGGCTGTTGTTCTCCCCGCTGTTTCTATCTTCCGTCTTCGCCGGAATCGTCTGCTGTTTTGTCTCCTGGGCCAGTTCCTCCGCTTCCACCGTTTGGGACGCAGGAACCATGACACATAAAGCAGCAGACAGCACCGCTAAAATTCCAAGGGAAGCCACGACCTTTGTGACTTTGAACTTCATGACACTTTCCTCCTGTTATCGGCAGAATTCCCTCGCCACTGCTTTGAAATCACCGGTCTTAGCCAGCAGTTTCTTCGCTCTCTGTGCGGGATTCTCCCTTTTGTCTATTCTGTCCTGCAGACCTGCCATCAGCTTCTCCTCGCCGTATCCACGCTTGGCAAGTCCTTCCTTTGCCACCTCGTACAACTGCTGCAGGAAGCTATAGAGTGCATCCTCATCCGCAATTTCCACTCCTTCTGCCGCCTTTCTACGAAGTTGCGCATAATCCTCCGTAATGCCGTTATCGGCCTTGAAGCGCTTAACAAGCTCTGCCGCCTTGTCGAAATTCATGGCAATTCCCAGATGGAAAGCTCCCGGCAGCAGACAGTCTGCCAGCGGCTGTGTACAGTCACTGCGCACCTCCAGCACATGATAGCCGTTGAGCACCACATGTTTGAAACTCCGGAAGAACTGAAAACGCTCCGGATCATTGCCCTGCTCACCGAAATACTTCTCCAAGGAGATCGGCTTCATGCCCCGGATGCCGCCGTCCACCGGCTCGATAAAGATTTCTTCCCCGGCGATGGCCGCTGCCACATCCTCCAGGGAAGAGAAGCTTCCGGGATATACACCGATGTCAGGGATACCGCATTTCTCCCAGGCTTCATCCCTCATACACCACACTGTGGAATCGGGATCCTCCAGTTTTCCGGAATTGGCGAACAGCAGCGCCCCTACGAAATCCAGTTCATTAAACAGGTTATAAGTCTTAAGCAGCGCATCCATCGGCACGTCGATATGTGTCTGCACAGATGCCATATTGGCAAAATACTTGTTTAGATCTTTCTCCTCACTGTACTGCGTCAGATAAGCCCGGATCATGGTGTAGAACGGATCCTGCGTATATTCACCCTTGTGAGTGTGGAACGGAACCCTGCCGAAGCAGCCGATCATGCAGCCCTTCTTTTCATAATACTCCTTTGCAAGGCGGAAAAGAGGAAGAAAATGCTCGTAGATTGTAACAAGACTCTCCTGTTTTGCCATGGAAAATTCCAGCAGGATATAAGAATAATCGAAAGATACATCATCCCCATCCCGGTCAACTCTCATGTATCTGCCGTCACTTCCGATACCGGATACCTTGAAGCCGTGCTCATCTACCAGATATTTCAGGAACTCTGAACCGATATCGGCCAGCGGCGTCTCGTCATTTTCCGGAAGGATCGGATACTCAAGCTCCGCACCGACGTATCCGTATTTTCTGTCTGCAAAAGGTGCGATCACTTTCTCAAAAACCATTTTCTGTACATTGTTCTTCATATTTTTTCCTCTTTCCTTTTCTGCACACACTCTCTGTAATATCAACTCTGTGTCGAGTATGCATCGGCACAAAGCTCTCCTTTCCAGTTCAGGAAAGTTCTATTCTGCGGCAGGCAAGTCCGTCTGCCGCCTCAAGGTCATGTGTCACCACTATGACCGTTGTTCCCTGTCTGTGAACCAGTTCAAAGAACTTCATGATCTCCCTTGAGGACTCCGGGTCAAGGTTTCCCGTAGGCTCATCTGCCAGAAGATACCTGGGGTAATTCATTACCGCTCTCGCCAGACAGACCTTCTGCTGTTGCCCGCCGGACATCTCATTGGGATAGCGTTTATACAGTTCTGTGATACCGAACAGAGAGAACAGGGAACAGATCATCTGGTCGGTATCTCGGCTTCTTCCCCCTGCCACCAGCCGCGCCAGTTTCACATTTTCATAGGCGCTCTGGTCGGGAATCAGTCGGTGATCCTGAAACACAACTCCAAGCTTCCGACGGTAGGCGGGAATCTGTCCTCTCTTAAGCAGCGACAAATCCTGTCCGTCCACGAACACCTGTCCCGCCAAAGGCAGGAGTTCACACAACAGCAGTCTGACAAAGGTGCTCTTTCCCACGCCGCTCTCTCCTGTCACCAGAACGAATTCTCCCTCCTCTATGGTCTCATTGAAATGCGCAAATACCGGTTTCTGTTCGGTTCCGTATCCGGCAGAGACATCCACAAATCGAATCATCATCACTCACCATTATTACTCTATCTGTAGTATGCCGCTGAACCCTGACATTTTGAGCACACTCAAAACCGCGTCACAGACATGCACGATCACCATGCTGCCACCCTTTGACATGGCTGTCTTCTGGCCAATCAACAGGGCTCTCAGTCCTGCGCTGGACACATAGTTCACTCCCTCGAAATCCAGAACCACCTTACTCCCCTTCTGAAATGCTGTCAGAATTGCCTGCTGTAGCTGCGGGCTTGTGGTGGTATCCACTCTGCCTTCAATTTTGATCTGGATCGTGCTGTCATTTCTTGTCTCTGTAAGATTCATGTTCTGTCTGCTCCTTTACTGTAATGTCACAATGCCATCCATATATTGTGCATCGGTATCCAACTGTCCCGCATCATTGCGGATCATGCGGGCATTCATATCCATATAGGTATGATAATCCATATTGCCGGCTTCCTTCAGATATACGATATGTATCCGGCTGCGGATAGGCCTGTACTGGTTGATCAGCAGCATCAGCCGGGATTTTAAAGCCTCTGTCACATGCCTGTTGATCAGAAT
The DNA here is from genome assembly GCA_934394815.1 of uncultured Acetatifactor sp. Taxonomy (GTDB): domain Bacteria; phylum Bacillota; class Clostridia; order Lachnospirales; family Lachnospiraceae; genus Acetatifactor. The sequence continues at coordinate 33,899 of CAKRRD010000017.1, forward strand.
GGTGACATCATAGGGGCTGTCGCCGTACAGCGTCTTAAACTGTTCCTGCTCCGTCTCCTCCACATAGGCCTTCATGACGTTGCTCTCCAGCACGACCACCGGTTCTCCGAGAACAATCTCTGCGATCCTCTCAATGGCCCATTTACTGCCTCTCATACAGTTCAGCCGGTACGCTTCCCTGATCAACGTCCGCAGCCACGGCTCATCCTTACATTCATCCCCCAGTTCAATTCCCATCCATCTGCCATACATCGGCAGCATTTCCTGGGGGCAGGTGTCAAGGTCAAGCAGTCTGTCCACCTGATCGATATTCGCCTGAAAATCCTGATAGATACTGGAAAATACCGAAAGATAGCGATGGAAAAAGCTGTTCCTCTCCCGGTAGATTTCCGGGAAAGTATCCATAAAATTATCACCCTGCTGTTCCACCCGGATGTGGGAGATTGTATTGATCCCCTCTCCTATAACTTTGATCATCAGATAGAGATACCTCCCACTCTGTTCATACAGCAGGATGTCTGACATGTTCACACAACGCTTTGCATCAATCTCCTGGAAGAACTGCACCTTCAGGCTGTCAGGCTCTTCCGGATCTGTCAGAAAAGCGCTGATGGCCGTTTCCTTTCCGTTCCGGTAAAAACTGTCCTGATTCAATGCCCTGACATAGACGAGACAGATGGCATTTTCCGAAAGCTGCGTCTCAAAATGCAGTCTTCCCCACGTCATGTCCTCCTTGACGGCATCAATTCCCTCAAGGAAAAGATAGTGCTCTGGTTCCGTGGGCACAGCCGTGAGAACATCTTCATTCTCCAGCGAGAAGCCCCTGCACAGTCCTTTTTTGATACGGTTCTTCTTAATTGAATAAGTAACTGCTGCCATACCGCTTTCCTTCCCTATTTCTCATAGTTCCTGATTTCAAGCTGGATGTCTCCCGCATAACACAGGCAATCTTCGTTCGGATAAATATCGTTGTCCCTGATCTTCGCTGCTCCCGGATATTGGGGATGCAGTGTCAGATCATAGATGTATTCCACGCATTCCAGATTTTCCACCGCCCGGAACACCTCATCGAACTTCAGCACATCGCCGAAATTGCGTTCCGACTCCAGATAATCCAGCTGCTCCCTTATCGTCTGCTCGATCAGTCCCTGCTCTCTCTCATAATGTCTCTTGACATAGATGACACCCTTCACATTGATGGGCAGATAGACAGGGGGAACGATCTCTACCCTCGTTGTCAGCAGACGCTTCTTCTCCAGAAGCTGCTCCAGACTCTTCCGGTAAGTGTCGGAGAGTTTCGGGAAGCGTTCATCCGTTCCCGGCTTTACTGCGATCTGTACCTCATTCCTCTCCTCCCTTAGCACCGCTCTGACCTTATGGATACATAAGCCCGGTGCACGCTTTACGATCGACTCATAATCCGCCGCTGTCACAGCGGTGTAAGGTTTATTCATGTCTGCAAGGAAACGCTCCCTCACATCTGCAATACTCTCCCGGAAGCACCCACCCGTACCGGGTCCCTCATTGACAAACACAATATCCTGCAGATTCTTTCCTGTACGGAAATGGTTGCCCTTCCGGATATTTCCTTCCTGTCCTCTGGTGATACTGCAGGAACCCATATAAAGCGCTGCACCGATAAACACACCGGCATCCTCAATGACGATCTTGCCTTCATTCTCCAGAAGGTAATAGGTGAGGGAATCCTCCTCATAGTAGTTCGGTCTTACAAAATCAAAAATTTCTTCGCCGTTTTCATCTGTCCGCTTTGCGATGATACAGAAGGATTCCGCCACAATATTTTTCACCGGCAGTTCCAGTTCCTGTGCATCATAGCCCTGCACGATTCCAAGGTAGAACCTACGCATCATTTCCTCCGAATAGACCATGATCTTCACGGCATTTTTCAGCTTGTCGGGGGCAAATCCAAACCGCCGTCTGTCAAAGCTAAAAGTATTTACACCGTATCTCTCATGCTCCAGCGTATAGAAACGCCCTCTGTCTCCCTCCTCGGAGACCGGCTCGTATCTGCGGTAGAAGGAGCCCTTTTCCTCCTTACAGAATACCTGCAGGTACCCCTCCTCCATCAGTTCACTGTTCAGCGTAATCTTTGAATATTTCTGGAAAGTATAACATACGGATTTTGTCTCTTTCTGCCATGCCTCGAACAGAAATCCCGCTACTGACAGCAGCTTCGGGCTGACATCATAATCCGCCTTAATGACTCTCGTGCGGATGACGTAGGCCGGTTTCGGAAGTTCTTCACAGACTGCCGCCGCTGTATTTGGCATCCGCATCCTCACCTCGCCGCTTACAAGAAAACAGGAGGTATAGTCCGCCACATTCATGGGCTCATATCCATTCCCGGTATAACACTCCCACACGAGATCCGCGAACGTGTTATTCCCCTTCTCCTCATAAGGATTGCGGTTAAAACGGTTTGCGAGAGTCATATAGAAAATCATTTCCTCTCCCGGCTCCGGCAGTCTGTCAGCCGTAAAGTAAACACAGTCCCCCTCGCCGGGAGTCTCCCCGAAGATCATCGCCGCTTTGGGAATGTCATCATTAATCAGATAACTGTAATCCTGAAAGCTGCCGTCATGCTGTCCGTATACTCCGGTCAGAGAATAGCCCCCAAGGCGCATGCGCCGGTTCGTCTCAAAGGTCAGATCGCCCAGATAAAACGGCTGGTTCGCCTGAAGCTCCACCGGCTCCTTCACGCCCTCCGCCGACATCAATATCCTTGCGCATCTTCCCTTTCTCTCGGTAAAGCCAAGCATTTTCAAAAGCTTCTGCCGGATCTGGGGCGTCACCTGCCGGATGGATTCCTGCTGCAACGCCTCAAATGCCGTCAGATTCTCAAGTATTGTCATGCCGGGGTCGGACGGGTTGAAATTCGTCCATTCGGTCGTATAGAGAGGAATCTGCATAATTGCTTCGCTTATGAGTTCCTGATAAGTTTTATCGTTCAGATTTTTATTGACAAGCAATTTTTCCTTCTCCTTCCCTTACTCCGACAGCATGATGTGGATTCTGTGCTCTCCGCTTCTCGTCACCATGAACGGTGTGACCTCAATGTCGTCGATGTCCATCTCGTGCGGCCCGGTGGCATCCGTATAGGTTGCCGTCACCGCAATTCTCCTCACCGCCGCTTTCGCCTTCATGGAATTCAGCTTCATCCGGATCTGGGATTTCTTCGGAAGCACTCCGATGTCCCAGCCGGATTCCCTTCCGTTCTTCACAGCGTCCAGATACTCCTCAAGACATTTCTTCATGCGATTCTGCATCTCGAAGCCGTCGTCCATATCCTTGATCTCTGCCCATACATCCACGGAGACAGAGACAAATACCGGCTCTGTGAGACATAATTCCCCAGGTGCAATCATCAACTCACAATTCTGCAGCAGATGCTTCTTGAGATTTGCCGCAGCGTTGTGGAAGGAGTAGGATCCGGACTTGTAGTCCTTAAGCAACAGTACAAACGTTACCTTGCTGTCTGCCCTTTCCCCGTTGCGGTCGATTCCTGTCACACAGCTGATCTTTTCTATATTGTCCGAATAGGACAGGATCTCCCGCTCATAGTCCTTCGCCGACACGAGCCGCCTTCTGGAGCTTAAAATATTTGCCCCCCTTCTCAGCGCACTGTCAATGCTTTCGATATTACTGCCGCCGAAAGCGCATTTCGGATTGTAAATCGTATCTATGAACATCAGGTTTTCCAGAGATTCGTTGATGCTGCCCGCTTCCACATTTCCCTGCTGCCCGTTACAGCAGCGGATCACCATGCGGAATGCCGCATCGTTTAAAACTCTCGGAATTTCCGAGTGGATTCCGTCACCGAACAGGATTCTCTGGTTCAGCCTGTCAAGTATGTACTCTCTCTCCAACCGCCCGTTTCCGAACTGCTCCGTCTCATTCCATTTTACATAGAAGGAGGAGATGTTACCGATCATGTTGCGCTCGATGCGCACCCTGTCCGGCATCTCCCTGTACAGCCGGTTCATGTTCTCCTCGGTGTGTCTGTTTGTCTCGTTCACCCAGAGTTCCACATCCAAAATGTTGGGCACACCCAGATCGAACACCATATTGGCGGCAACTTCGTCGATATAGTATTCTTCCTCCTGTCTGGTCTCTATGTTGTAGACCTCGACTGCGTTCAGCCGGATGTCCAGCACCTTCGGCGGATTGCCGTCTGCTGTCTGTTTCTCCGTCCTGCTGAGTCTGATCCAGTATGCCGGTTTCCCCTCGACCGTCATCATCGACATATCTGATGGCGGCATGAACATGACAATTCCCGAGCGGGACATATTCGCCGTATGATCCAGCACCCGCATCTGCCGGAAGCCGTGGATCGTACTGTACTCAAACCGGCACTCCGTGGCATCATACTGCGCACCATCCTCGAACTGGAACAGCATGCTGACCGGACCGTTCTCCATCGGTTTTCCAAAGCCCAGATACAGATAGTCCTCCGTATACTCTCCCCTCTGGAAAAGCAGGAAGCGCTTTCCCTCCATCATCTTCACCGAAAGCTCCAGTTCCCTTGTGCCGGCGATTGCCCGCACTTTCTCCGGCTGCACAAAACGATCCCCATAGGTGTAGGCAATCGTCATGTTGCTGATCTGCGGATAATGGTGTACACAGGGACGCATATAACAGTTATCGGATTTTAAAAGCTGAATACGCAGACATCTTCCCTTGTCCCCGCCGACGGACATCTCCTGCCAGTCCGGCGGACAGACAAACTCCAGCGTACACTTCATTGCCTCCGCGGTTCCGAAAAGTGATCTGTATTCCTGATTGCATGACAGCTTCTTCCAGCCGATACCATTGAAATACTCTATGGCGATCTCCTCCGCATAGCAGTCTGCAATATTATTCTCCGCCGTTGTTCTGGGTTTACGCTTGATAATTTTCAGTTCTTCCTGCTCTGTCACTGCCATGAGGGAAACCCTGTGCTCCGGGTATGCCACCTCAAAGTTAAGTGTCACAAGTGCTCCGGGCTTTCCGAAATAGCGGTCATGCCCGATATAGCATTCGCTGAACAGAGAAAGCGTATCACCGAAGGGAGCAAAAGTCTCTGTCTCAAAATCCGTAGTTCCGTTGTTCACAAATTCCGGCGCCTGTGCTTCTCCGGCGGATGCCAGCCGGATGTCCTCGACTTCCATATTTTCCTTCACCGGCTCCTCGGCAATGATCGCCAGCATACCGTAATCTTTGCCGTCAAGCTGCACTGGAACACTTTCTTCCGGTTCTCTGAAAGCAAGGGTTCTGCCGTCTGCCAAAAGTTCAAGCCCCTCCACCTTCTTAAGCCCCTGCTCCGTGACATACTGAAGGGTGAAATCCCCTGCCAGAAGTTTCTTTACAATCTCCTCGTTTCCCTCTATTCTTACGAAGATCGTGTTTCCCGCCGCATCGAATACCGTGGGGTGGTAGAGCATCACTGCGTTCTGCTCCATTCCCCTGGCCTGATCTTCAAACAGGTAAAACGGTGTCAGCTTTTCCGGCTGATCCGGCTCCTCCTGTTCCCCGGCAGACTCCTTTTCCTGCAGGATCTGCGGACATCGGAAGCTGCCCAGTAACGGCAGGATCTTTCCTGTCTCCTTCTCCGTCATAAAACAGGACTGCAGTCGGGAATTCGTCACATACAGATTGTGTGCCGTTTCAAAGATCTGAGTCTCCTCACCCTCCGCCAGCAGCTTTGTTCCCTTTGCAACGCCCGTGCCCGGAATGGTATCCTGGATCAGTTCCATAAGTACCACGGCACAGGACGGCTTCGCCGGCAAAAGGGACAGATCAAGCATATTGACAAATTCCGTATGGCAGATGTCCAACACCTGATTAAACCGGTCAATATTGTCCTTCATCTGACCTGCAAACAGAATGGCAATCGTGGAACCGATATCGGGATTCTCCCTGTTAAAATTCCATTCCGGCACATAGGAGGCAGCAAGTTCCGCTATTTTGTTTTCAATATCCGTCGCTGTTCTCTTATCAATCTTCATATTGCTCCTCTGTATCACCCTGTTCCGGTGCGAATTCCTCCTGTGCAGCCTCCTCTTCTCCTGTGTTCAGGTAGAAGGGAAAAACGAAATTATCTCTCGTATTGCTGTCTATCACATAATAATCCACCTTGATCACAAGGCATCCGTCCTTGATATTGGGATCTGCCGACACCTCCACGTCACTGACGCGGGGCTCCTGCCGCTGTATCTCCCGGCGGATGTTTCCGCACATGATATTGATATTCGTCAGGTTGACATCCATAAATGTATATGCCATCAGTTCACTGCCGAATTCCGGCCGCAAGAACCGCTCCGACTTCTGTGTCATCAATATCAGGTAAACCGACTCCCTGACACTCTCCAGATCCGAGACCGTCACAAATCTTCCTGTGGCAGAATTGATCTGCGGCGGGAATTTCATTCCTTTGCCTAAAAAGTCATTGTTCTCCATCGCTGTTCCCCCTGCCTATCCGATGCTGATCGGCGTTCCACTGATTTTCACCGCTGCACTGCTTTCCAGATTCATGGAGGACGTTGACTTCATGCTGACAGTAGAACCCTCCAGCGTTGCGCCCCCCGTGGAGGTGTATTTCATATTTCCATTCACCTTCACATTTAATTTTTTCGTCTCAAGCTCCGTCGTACCGTTATTGCCGTTCATGGTCAGTGTAATATTGTCTCCGACCTTGATCGTAAGCTTCTTCTCCGCAAAGATCTCCATTTTTCCCGAGTCGCCTGTCTGTATCTCGATCTTATTCCTGCCGTCTTTGTCCGAGATCAGCATCAGCCCCTTCTCGTTATCCAGTTCGATCCGATGGGTGGATTTCGGGGTCTCGATCTTTATCTTATCCTTATCCCCTTCCCCCTCCTTATTGTCCTCGAACAGGATGGTATTGCCATGCCGGGTCATGATCTTTTTGTACTGATTATCCTCATCCGCCGTCTTCTTCAGAAACTGATCATTTTCTCTGGGAATACAGCCTATGACATAAGGCTTTTCAATATTTCCCTGCTCAAAGCAGACGAGAACATGGTCTCCGACCTCAGGCAGGAAATAATGTCCCCATTTGGAGCCGCTGGAGGGCATCGCAACTCTCGCCCATTTCAGCTCGTTTGCCTCCTTGTCCCGGGTAAAGATGGAGACACAGACACGCCCGGGCATATCCTTGTCATAATTCTTGACAACCTGCCCTACGACGATGCCGAAGATCCTGTTGTCCCCTGTCTCTGTCTTCAATACCTGTTTTTCCGCTATCTCATCTATCACATCAAAAAGTGCCATGCTTCTTCCTCCATCCTTTCCCGGTATGTGGACTTACTCCTCAAATCCGCACGCCTTGCCGATGATCCTTGTCACATATCCCTGATCCGTATAACAGTGCCGCACGGTCTGCAGGTAATAGGTATTCGACAGGCTGTCGCCGAAGCCCGCCACTCTGATAAAGCGTCCGGGCACGATCTCCGGTATTCCGATCACATCCGCCTCCAACGTTCCGAAGCGGTAGGTCATATCCTCCATCAGGTAATCGAGACGGTTGTCGGCATCCATCTTGGACGAGGTCGTGGGATCGACATACACCTTCTTCGATTTCGCCAGCAGTGCCTTGGCATGATTTCCGTGGGAAATCTTGTTGCCGTTCTTCTTATAGGAGGAGATTAACTTTCCCTTCCCCACATCCAGACAGCGCACTTCGATGCCGGCTGTCAGTCCGGTGATGTCAAACCCCATATTGATCCCCCGGACTCCGGTCTCCGGTGTCAGCTCCATCAGTATCTCGGAGTTGCTCTTTGCCTTGCGGAATAAGACCTCTCCCCCGTGAATAAAGAAATCAAAGTTAAACTTCTTTGCCGCTTTTACCACAAATTCGTAATCGCTCTCGCCGACCATCTCCACCGTCTTGTCACTGGTCTTGCTTTCCCCTGTTGCACCCGGCTTCGGCTTATCCGGGGTATCCTCCACGGAGACCTCCGTGATGATCTTCTTTTGCAGAAGGTTATTATATGCCGGCTTTCGGAAGATCTCCTTCACTGCATCCGAGTAATACTGCGCTTTCAGCTGTTGTGAATGGTTATTCGCCATCATGATGCCTTTTGCATCCATCACCGTGACCTCCACACCGGGAATGTCGCCGCTTGCCGAGAAGTCAAAATTGACCCTCGCAATGAAGCCGCAGAACACCTTGCGCACATTGAGATCATAGCCAAGACAGATCGTTACCTGGGAGCCGAGCCTGATATAAGGCTGTAACTCCTGCGTCTTGAAGGTACAGGTCAGCCTGTCGTAGCAGTCATAGATCCGGAAGGTCGCCATGCCCGCCTCATAGCCTGCACTCATTTCAATCTCCACATCAGAGATACTGAAATTATTCTTATCCTCCGACAGGTTCTTTCCGCCGACCAGTACCGCCACCTTCGGGCTGGTGAATTTGTTGTATTCAGTTAAGAGATTTTTGTAATCAAAGCTTGCCATTCTCTTTCCCCTGCATTGATTTCAGCAGCTATTCTCCTATATATTGAAAATATTTCCCACAGATTGTGTCTTCTTTTTATAGCTCACATTGCCGCCACCAAAGGCTTCCTCGTAATGCTTCTTCCAGACACCCATGTTGTTCGGTCCGACCTCCTCATCCACCAGAATCATGGAAAAATCCACCTCGCCCCTGATGGGCTGCCCCGTAAGACTGAACATCGTATATTTCGTATTCAGGCTGTTCACGATACCCTCATACTGCATGGATCCCCAGCAGAAGGTAATAAACCGTGTGCGCTCCTGACGCAGCATCCCAATGAAGCCCTCAATGATGGGCTGCACCGAATATTCCTCCTTTGTGATTGCTTCTTTGGCCAGAGTGGCCACTCCGGTAGCTACACCGGTGGGGTTTGCAGCAAATTTATCCGCCATAAAGGCGTCCTTTACAGATACCTGGTCGAAGATCAGCGTGACACTCATCATCAACCTGACTTTTGCCGGCTCGTAGGAAATTCCTATATTCCCCTGTTGTTTTTTAGCATTGGAAGCACTTCCGTAGTCCGTCTTCTGATACATTCCTCCGCCATATCCGCTTAAGGTAAGCTGGCTGGGGTTGAACTGTACCGTGTAGGTCTTTACGGTCTTCTCCAGCCGGCTGCCCGCGGTCTTCACTGCATTTCCGACCGCTCCCTCTGCCGCCTGCGCTACTTTTCCCAGTTGTGAGGAATCCACAGATCCCAGTCCGCTCTGTCCTACAATGCTGCCCAGTTCCCCCGACGTTCCCTTTGCGGGAACGATCTCTTTGATCTGGAGTTTCTTTTCCGTTATCATATTGTAGCTGCTGATATGTATCTGTGCCTTCTCTATATTTCCAAGTGTATGATTTGCTGCATTCATGGCTGCCCCTTTTCCACTGTCATAGCTTTTACAGGTTCAGATTCAGAACATTGTTATTTGTAACTTTTGAAAAAGTACTCTTACCGTCTGCCTTTCCCTTGGTGAACAGGTTCTCATATGCTTTTCCCCAGTAGGACGATTCAAAGAGTTCCGCCTGTTCTCCCTGTCTTATGGACAGATTGACTACTCCCCGGATCGGATTTCCCGATTTGTTGAACATGGTGTAGTTTGCCTGTACCGCCGTGAGTTCTCCCCGGAAGCACATCTTGGACCAGTAGAACACCACCTGTCTCGTCACATCCATCGTAAGCAGGGAAAGGATCCCCTCGATCTGATGCTGAACGGAATACTCTTTCTCTACAGCGTATTTCGCTGCCTGGGCGATAGCGCCCACCGGTGAATTCACATTGTTCACCATAAAAGCATCATACATATTCACCTCGTCAAAGATCAGTTGGACATTCATGGTAGTGGAGGTAGGTACTATATTCTGAATGATCATGTTATTTGCCATATTTCCCATGCTGCCGCCGCTGTAGTCCAGCTGTGACCCCGTGGCCGTCTGCATCTGGATACTGGAAGGATTATATTGCACCTCCATGGCAAGATATGCCTGATCCTGCCCCAACAGATTCTTTCTGGCCTTTGATGACACTGTGCCGGACAGTGCATTCTCTGTTGCCTTCATGAATGCATCCTGCAAGTCTTTTGCCGCATCAAGAGTGTCCTTCATGTTGGCTCTCTTCTTGCGAAGTCTCTCCTCGGCACCGTCCTGTGAAGTGATCTGCTCCAGGGTCTTGATATTTCTTACGCAAAGTATCGCCTTCGGCACATTGCCCGACAGGCTGTTCACAAGATTTTCCGCTATAGAGTTCATTCCTGTCCCACCTCCTTTCCTCGATGTCTAATCAGATCCCTCTTCGCCGCCGTTCATTCTGCAGACGCTTCTCCAACCGGTTATACACCTGATCTGTGATGTCACCGATCCTTCCCTGTACGCCGCGGCTGATCATCTCCGTAAGATTTTCCGTCTCCCGGGTGATCTCATGTGTTGTCTGGTTCGTTATATGACGCTCCACCGTTTTGGAATTCTGTGTGACCTCCTCCATCACCCTTGTCTGGTTCTCGAGCACACGGTTCTGGTTCATCAGTTGTTCCATGATCTCCTCTGTAATCTCATTTTCCGTCTGCTGCTTGTGCACCAGTGCTATCCGGTTCCGGCGCTCCTCCTCGGTAACTGCACTCTGCACGGGCTCCCTGCGGGAGTTCTCCTCCCACCGCTCAACCACTGTCTCGGAAATATCCCGGAGCGTCTTGTCCGTTTGGCTGTGAAGCAGTTCCTGCTTGCGCAGCTGCCGTTCCACAAGTTCCCGGTCTCTTGCCGGTTCCTCTGACCTGCTCTGCGGAGCGGTTCTTCCACCATCACCTGCTGCCCCGTCACCGTAGTACAACTCTGCGGGTGGTCTTTCCAGCCAGTTCTGCTCAAAGGTTTCTGACCGGCTGCTCACCTGTCTGTCAGTATGAGTGTTATGCAGTTCCTGCTCACGCAGCTGCCGCTCCAGGAATTCCCGTTCTCCCACCTTTTCCCCAGGTCTGCCTTCCGGGGCAGTTTCTGCGGCAGCTCCGTCCGGCTCTTCCTGATAGTGCAGTTCCACGGGTTGTCTCTCTACCCAGTTCTGCTCGAAGGTCTCCGACCGGCTGCTCGTCTGTCTGTCTGTGTGTATGTCTGTCTGTATCTGTTCTCGGGACTCTCTCTCCACAAGTTCGATATCCCGCATCAGTCTTCCGATGCTATGGTTTGTCACAGCTTCCGCCTGCCTGTATCTCTCCGGAGTCTGCAGATACTGCTCCAACACCTCATAAATGCGCTGTGTATCCTCCGGTAAAAGTGCCAGTTCCTGCTGTCTGAGATGCTCTGCCTGCTCCTGCTGCTTGTTGCCTTCTTCCTTTAGCTGCTGCAGCATTTCCTGCGGGTGTTCCAGTGCCAGAAGCCCCTCCCGGCGCATCTTTTGCAGGTCGGGTGCCTTTCCCGGCTTCTCCTGCAAGTTTCTAAGCTGTTCCAGTTTCTGATAATATTTGTTGCGGTTCTCCACATTGTGACGGTGAAATTCCTCCAGCTGTTCCAACGTCACCTCCCGGTGTTCCTGACGGACATTGAACGTCGTCCCGTCAATGTTGTTTTGCTCCTGACGCAGGAAAACCTGCTCCGCGGGTTCTTCTTTATCCCCGGACTCTCTCTCCGGAAGATACACATGATCCAGCGGCTTTACATTTTCATCCGGCTCTGTCTGCGTCTGCCCTTGCGGCCGCCCGCTATCCTTTAGGACTTCAAGCTGCTCTGCCTTCTGAAGATACTTCTGATAGGTCTCTGAATGGTAAACATCAATATTGTTCTGCTGCAGTGCCGTCGTGTCAGAATTTGTCTGGTAGAGCTTCATCTCTGTATTATCAAAGGAGTTCTGTTCCCTGTTCAAATACAGTTCCTCCCGCGAAAACTCTGATCGGTAATTTCTCTCCTCCGTGGTATCGCCCGCCTGTTGTAAACTGTGATGATCTCCATTCCGGTAGGTTCTGTTATCAATCAGTATCTGAAGAGAGTCCTCCTGATTCTGCTGCAGATTCTCCATTCTTATTGTTGTCTGTGCCGATGCAGCTTGCGCCCGCTCATCCACTGCTTCCCGGATTGTCACAATGCGGTGAAGCAGCTCCAATTCCTGTCTGTAATTCTCGTTCAGATTGACAAGATAATCGCCCGCTCTGTCACTGCGGTAATACTGCTGCACAAAATTTCTGTGCAGCCGGTTCATCGTGTTCTCGGCCGAACGGTAAAAAGCGTTGGACACGGTGTACCACACATCTCCTTTCCGGTCTACGTTCTCATGCCGGTTCTGATATATATTGTCTGCCAGCTGCAACAGTACAGCCGCCGCAATCTGGTTCGTAATTTTCTGCTCCGTAATCTCCTCCGTAAGGGGCAGAACTTCCTCGTAATAATTCTCATGTCGGTACTCCAGAGGCAGTTTCTCTCCCTTTGCCTCATTTTCCAACATGTTCAGCAGTATATTTCTGGTGATCCGGTAATATTCTGCGGATTGTAACTCGTCTCCGCTGATATATTCTGCCGAAGCTGACGAATTATGGTTAAAATTCGATACGATCTGGTAAATACTTCCCGTCTGCAGACGGTTCATAATGTCCTGATGCAGGTGCAGAATATTATCCTCCTGCCGGTACTCGCTGTTTTCTGTCTTTTCTTCCCTGCTCTCCTTATAGCTCTGTATCAGTTCCTGCAGCTGCTCCATGTGGTTCCAGTAATAGTCGATCAGCTTCGTCGTATTTTTTGTCTCTTCCTTGAGTTGTGTGACCTGATGCATGAACCGCTGTACATTCTTAATGCCCAGCTTCTGCAGCATGTCCGTGATGTAGACACGATCCTGATAGGTGACACGCATTCCGGCATCTACTGTAATGCGGTTAAGCAGCTGGTTCAGAATCTCCAGTTTCGTCTCCTGGTTCTGATAGATGTTCGTCTGGTTAAGAACCGTGGAGACACTGCCCTCCGCAAAAAAGACCTCCGGCGGCTCCGTCACCAGATGAAGCAGGTCCTCTCCTGTGACCGTTGCCGACATCATCTCGTAATTGCCGGTGATTCTGCGGACAAAACCTTCATAGGAGGGAACAATACCGGCTCTGCACTTTAACTCTATTGGGGCTTTTACTGTCAGCATCGTGTTCTCTCCTTTCCTTTATCCGTCAGTTTTTTATTTTTCGGAAGCCTTTTTCTCCCTGCTCCCCAGATAATCCGCTACTGTCCTTGCACTACGCTTGGATTTTGTTCCCTTACTCTGTCCCGGATCCCACAGACGGCGATTCTCTAACAGTTCTTCTTTTCTCTTCTCATCCTCCGGGTGGCGGGCAGATACATCTCCCTTTCCTGCGTAAGTCTCAGCATCAAAGGCCCACAGGCGGCTGTCCTTCAGTAATTCTTCTTTTCTCTTCTCATTCTCCGGGTGGCGGGCAGATCCCTCTCCTTTTCCGGAATATGTCTGCTTGTCAAACGCCCACCGACGTTCTTTTTTCTGTCCTTCTCCCTCTGTTTTTATCTCCAGAAAATCTTCGGGCTGTCTCGCACTGTTTTTGGATTTCGTTACCTTTTTCTTATTCGGATTCCACAGGCGGCGGTCCGCTAACAGTTCTTCTTTTCTCTTCTCATCCTCCGGGTGGCGGGCAGATACATCTCCTTTTCCGGAATATGTCTGCTTGTCAAACGCCCACAGACGTTCTTTTTTCTGTCCTTCTCCCTCTGTTTTTATCTCCAGAAAATCTTCGGGCTGTCTCGCACTGTTTTTGGAT
>CAKRRD010000018.1 GCA_934394815.1 uncultured Acetatifactor sp.
GGCAAAGATGATAGCCAGGAAGGGAAAAAGGGGAGCCCAAAAGTGTTTATTATTGATCAAGTACACACTTTTTGCACTGAAAACAAGAAAAACGCTTCTGGAGTGCTGACCAAAAGCGTTTTGTCTACAGTCTGAAAGGAGATATCCATAATGGATATCTCCTTTTACATACGAATGAAATTATGCGGTGATCACAGTGCCTGCCTTGCCCTTAATGGCATCCTTGACATGATCCATGGAGGTGATCAGTACTTTGCCGGCAGGAACCTTCTCCAGATAAGAGATGGCTGCTTCGATCTTGGGAAGCATGGTGCCTTCCTCGAACTGTCCTGCTGCGATCAGATCCTTTGCTTCTGCTACGGTGAGAGTCTCCAGTACTGCCTGATCCTCCTTACCGAAATTCTTATAAACATAAGGAACTGTGGTGAGAATGATCAGCTCGTCACAGCTTAGGTCGGAAGCAAGCTTACCTGCGATGGCATCCTTCTCGATGACTGCGGAAGCACCCTTCAGCGCATGCTTCTGCTCGATCACGGGGATTCCGCCGCCGCCACAGGCGATGACTACCTGATCTGCGGCTGCCAGCGCACGGATGGCTTCGATCTCTACGATGTCGATAGGCTTGGGGGCAGCAACGACACGGCGGAAGCCCTTGCCGGGATCTTCCTTGACATAGTTGCCCTTCTTTACTTCGATCTCAGCATCTTCCTTGGACATGTAACGACCGATGACCTTGGTGGGCTCATAGAAAGCCTCATCATAAGGATCTACCGTGACCTGGGTGAGGATGGTGCTGACCGGCTTGGAGATGCCGCGGTCCAGAAGCTCTGCACGAAGAGAGTTCTGGATATCATAGCCTACATAACCCTGGCTCATAGCGGAGCAGACACACATAGGTGCGGGGGTATAGTCGATGTAAACACGGCGTAACTCGGTCATGGCCTTATGGATCATGCTGACCTGCGGACCGTTACTGTGGGTGATGGTCAGCTGATAATCTGCCTCCACCAGATCGGCCAGTGCTTTGGCGGTTACTTTTACCGCATCCCACTGCTCGGTAGTGGTATAGCCCAGGGCATCATGTCCCAGAGATACAACAACTCTTTTTTTGCTCATAAGATTACCTCTCTATATGTATTTTCCTAAGAATTTCTTTGTCAGAAGATGTAATCAGTATAACATATTTTTTATAGGGTGTATAGCAATTTCTATACCGTGAAGCCCTCCAGTAAGGCGGTCAGCTCCTCCGAACGGGCGGCCAGTGCGGAAGTAGCCTTGTCCAGATCCTGAATGGCCTGCTGCTGTCTTTCGGCAGCGGACTGTACGTTGGAGGATCCGGCGGCGGTCTCGGCGGATACCGCTGAGATTCCGGAAATGGCAGACAGGGTAGTGCTGCGCTGCTGTTCCATATCGGACACGCTGTCGTTGATCTGTTTCAGAGACTTCAACAGTTCTTCCACCTTCGTATCGATCTCACGGAAAGAAGCGGTAGTGCTGCCCACGGCCTTATTCTGATCATCCACGATGACTTCGGCCTGGCGAGCTACCTGTGTGGCTTCCACGGTAGTGGCTTCGATCTCTTCAATGATCCGGGAAATCTCACCGGAGGAATGTAAGGACTGGTCGGCCAGCTTCTGGATCTCCTGTGCTACGACGGCGAAGCCCCTGCCGGCCTCTCCGGCCCTGGCCGCTTCAATGGAGGCATTTAAGGACAGGAGATTGGTCTGCTCCGCGATTTCGTTGATGGCTTCGGTGATGGAGCCGATGACTTTTGACTTTTCGGTCAGTCTGCCGATGGTGTCCACAATGCTGGAAGTGATCTGAATGGTAGAGGAAGTATTCTCCTTCAGATGCTCCACGGATTCGATACCGGTATGGATCGCAGCGGTGGTGCCGGTGGCAAGCGCACTGATCTGGTCAGAATGTGTGGATACGCTGCCAATGGTGTCGGACAGAGAGTCCATCTGCTGCAGGCAGTCCTCAGAGCTTTCATCCAGTTTTTCGATACCCTGGCGCATTTCACCTACCTGATTCTGGATATTCTGGGAGGTTGCCAGAAAATGTGAGGAAGCCGCAGACATATCGGTGGCAGCCCGGGATAATTCTTCATTGACATCCTTCAGCCCGGATACCAGCTTCTTCATGTGTGCGATCATATCACAGATACCCTCAGCTAATAGCTGGAATTCGTCATTGCGCTTGGAGTGGACTTCGATCGTCAGATCTCCGTCAGAGACTTTTTTCAGGCGGCGGATAAAATAGTAGATAGATCCGCCATACTGTCCGGCCAGCAGAGACCCCAGTAAGATCGCCACAACACTTGCTGCAACGACAAGAATCAGAGATACATTTTTAATCTCTGCCGTCTGACCGATGATATTTGCCTGGGGAATCAGGGCACAAATCATGGCATTGCGGGCACCGATCTTGGAATAGAGAAAGAGATATTCTGCGCCTGCCTCTTCCACATAGGAGGAGCCGTTGTCTTCCTCAGAGGCAAATGCCTCATCTACATAGGATTTGCCGACAAACGTATTTTCTGCCGCGGTATCGGACTGCGAGGAGAGGTATTCGGTGCCGTCGCAGGTGACAAAGCCTACGAGACTGCCCTCACCGCCATCCAGGGAGGATAAGGAGGTATCCAGGACACTCGGTTTGAAATCAATGATCAGAACCGCCGGAGCGTTGGAGAAATATCTGGCGAGGCGGACACTGTATTTGGAGGAATCCGTGCCAAGCTTTGCATCGACCTCGGACTGGTTGCCGAAAAGGTAATATTTTGCCTTGTCCGCAGATAAGATCTGACCCTGGGAGCTTTCAAGGTACGCACTTAAGAGACCGGTCTCCTTCGTTTTCGTGGTAGAGATCGTCTTCTCCTTGTCAGAGAGCACGTAAATATTGGAGAGCAGGGCATCCGTGGTCACAGCTTTGATAAAGGTATCTTCATAGGTGTTTGGAGTATTATACAAGGTAGTGGCATCGTTATCATACAGACCGTTCAGATATTTCTTCAGGGTATCCTCATTCATATATCCCTTGTAGTTGGACTGGATCGTGTCAAAAGAAAGCGTCAGGTACTGATTCATCATGCTGACGGTCTGGTCCACAGAGTCGCGGTAGGTTGCAATGATCTGTGTGGTAGCCTTCTGATAGGATACGAGACCTAAGACAATGATGAAGACCACAGGGATCAGAAAAGCGAAGATCAGCTTGAAACGTATCCGATTCCAGAGAGGGATAGGGTTTTTCTTGGTATTTTTTGTCAAAATAGACACCTCCGATGCAGATTAAATTAGTATTGATAGATATATTTTACCAAAGTTTTACCCAAATATCTACATCAATATGAAAACGATTTCTTAAAGTGAGCCTCTTTCATAGGCAGGAGCGCTTTTGCTTTACATAATATGTTACAAAGTAATATAATGTCAGATGAAGGAAGCAATGTCAGGAAGGAAACAGGAATCGATATGCAGAAAAAAGAACGTATGGCAAATCTGGAAGTACTACGCTGTGTGGCAATGATGATGGTCGTGGTGCTGCACTATCTGGGCAAGGGAGGACTGTTGCCGGATCTGACGGCGCCGTTATCAGTGCAGGATATGGCAGCCTGGCTGTTGGAAGCGATCTGCATTGTAGCTGTGAATGTGTATATGATGATCAGCGGATACTTTTTATGCGAAAGCTCTTTTAAACTGAGCAGGCTGCTTACGTTGTGGCTGCAGCTGTGGCTGTATTCTGTGGGCATCGGTGTGCTGGCGGTGGTGACGGGGATCGTTCCCGCGGCGGAAGTGAGTACGCATTATTATCTGACATTATTGTTCCCGGTGACCATGGGACATTACTGGTTCCTGACGGCATATGTATTTTTATATATCCTGTTACCCTTCGTGGGAATCGGGCTCAGACGGATGACGAAGCAGCAGTTTCAGGTGGCCCTGGTGTTGCTATTTGCTGCATTTTGTCTGATAAAATCCATTCTGCCCTTCCGGTTGGAAGAGGACAGCAAGGGCTATGACTGCATCTGGTATCTGTGCGTGTTTTGTGCAGCCGCTTATCTTCGCAGATTCGGAATTCCTTTTTTACAGAAAAAATCCCGGGCGCTGTTTCTGTATCTGATCGGCGTCATCGGAACTTTCGGAGAGGCAATGCTGCTGCATTTATTTTATTTGCGGACCGGCAGCCTGGAACTGATTCTGAAGATTCCTTATGAATATAATCATATATTCCCACTCTTAGCTTCCGTCGGGCTGTTTTGCCTGTTCCTGGACAGTGACATCAGGGGGAAGATCGGCAGCGTGGCGGTGAAGATCGCGCCTTACACATTAGGAGTATATCTGCTGCATGAGAACCTGGGGGTGCGTTATGCCTGGCAGAAATGGCTTGGCTCGGATCGCATAGACGGTGTCGTATCGTTGCTTTTATGGACTGTCATCGCAGTGATCGTGGTATTTGTACTGGGAATTCTGATAGATGTTATCCGCAAAAATATCTGTGGCGGATTGCATAAGATATTCCTGCACATTCGTCCTTATCATGTTCTTACGGAAAAAATCCAGGCATTAGATAATATGTTCAAAAGAGAGGTATCATAGTGGCAGATAACATAAATAATAAAATGGCGGGAGCCGTCGGTCAGAGTCAGAGGCGCCTTTGGGATTTTTTGTTCGTGGCTGTTCTGGTACTGTATCCCCTGCGGCATATCGCCTGGGGGCTGGATCTGTGGGATACCGGCTACGGCTATGCGAACTTTGAATATATGGGAACACAGCATATGGATCCCATGTGGCTGTTTTCCACTTATCTGACCACGGCCATCGGACATTTTTTCAGTCTGCTGCCCGGGGCGAAGACATTGATCGGCATGAATTTTTACACCGGCCTGAGCATCAGTCTGTTGGCGGTTCTGGGCTATTATTTCTGTACGAAAATACTGAAAATCCCGGCACTGCTGGTATTTTTAGGAGAATTCACAGCCGTAAGTTTCTGCTGGTGTCCGACGGGATCTTTTTATAATTATGTGACTTATGTATTCTATCTGGTATCGGTGGTATGTCTGTATCTGGGACTGGCCCGGAGGGAAAAGGGCTGGTTGTTCGCCGCCGGAATCGCATTGGGCTGCAATGTGCTGTCCCGCTTCTCCAATCTGCCGGAAGCAGCCATGATCGTGGGCGTGTGGGCCTATGGCATTATCTGCTGGCTGGAAGAGCGGAAGGAGATAGGAAACAGCCTCGGTCAGGCTGCGGAAACGACAGAAAATGCGGAAAAAATAAAAGCGCGGAAAAAAGCAGCGGGTGGAAGGCTTCGTAAGAAGCTGTTACAGGATACCGGCATGTGTCTTGCAGGATATCTTACCGCATTGCTTGTATTATTCGGTTATATTCAGATCCGCTATGGCATAGATGAATATGTAAAGGGTATCAAACGCCTGTTTTCCATGACGGAGGTGGCAACGGACTATACGGCCGCATCCATGATCATGGGCATGTTCGACTGGTACTTCCAGAATCTGTACTGGGAGATCAGGATGTGTGTGTTCCTCGCCGCAGGGATTGTGGCTGTGGGAGTGCTGGAACTGATAGGTTCTTATGTGAGAAAGGCTGCTGTAACAAAGGTTCTGCGCATTCTGGAATGGGCAGGAAGTATTGCACTGGCGGCAGTGATGGTGTTCTGGCTGTACCGGCAGGGCTTCTGTGCCGGAGAATATACGAATTACGGTGCCATCATCTGGCCCGGCGTGACCTTTTTGACATTGACCTTACTGGTGGCCTTGTGGTGGATCTTCACACCCACCGCTTTGAAGGAGGAAAAGCTGATCAGCGGACTGATCTTCCTGATCGTGCTGATCACTTCTCTGGGCAGTAACAATAAGCTTTATCCCAGCATGAACAATCTGTTTCTGGCCCTGCCTTATATGTACTGGCAGTTTTACAGATTCTGCAAATATGTCGGGAGCTTTCGCTGGAAGCGGCTCACGATATCCGCAATTCCGGCAAAATGCCTTTTCGGTGGGTTCTTTTTGCTGTTTTTCGTACAGGTGGGGCTGTTCGGGCATAGCTTTGTATTTGCCGAAGGAACCGGTGTACAGGATGTAAGCGCGCAGGTGACGAATAATGAGACACTGCGGGGCGTGTGGATGAGTGAAGAGCGTGCCGGATGGATGCAGGAGATCTCGGAGTATGTGAATACCGGAGGACTTGCCGGAAAAGATGTTCTGATCTACGGACAGATACCGGCCCTGTCCTATTATCTGCAGATGCCGGCGGCATTCAACCCCTGGCCGGATCTGGATTCCTACCAGATCGGACAGTTGGAGCAGGATATGCTTAAAATGCAGGAGCGGATGGATGCGGATGCGACGTACCGCCCGGTGGTACTGCTGGAGAAAAAATATGCTGTGTATCTGGAAGCCGGAGAGAGCGCACTGGAAGCTTTGCAGCCTACGGACAAGGAGCGCAGTCTGATCGTGGATAATCCGAAGCTGATGCTTATCGGAAAGTTCATGGAAGAGTATGGGTACGAGAAGACCTTTGAAAACGAGAAATTTGTGATTTATGAATAGAGCTGTGCAGTTGTGCGTAGAAAAATCCCCGGAAGATGAAAAATCTCCCGGGGATTTCTGATGCATTATAACAGCTGTAAGCCATTCTCTTTTGCAAGCTCCATGACTTCATCGGACCACAGAGAACACTGTACTTCACCGATGTGGGCTTTTCTTAAGAAGAACATACAGATACGGGACTGGCCGATACCGCCGCCGATGGTGAGGGGAAGTTCGCCATTGATGACTGCCTTGTGATAAGGAAGTTCTGCACGCTCAGGACAGCCGGCCTTCTGTAACTGGTCTAACAGGGCTTTCCTGTCGACGCGGATACCCATGCTGGACAGTTCCAGAGCAATGTCCAGAACCGGATAGTATACCACGATATCGGCATTCAGTGCCCAGTCATCGTAGTCCGGTGCACGGCCGTCGTGAGGCTTGCCGTTCTCCAGGATCCCACCGATCTGCAGGATGCAGACAGCGCCCTTGGCTTTTGCAATGTAATATTCCCGCTCCTTCGGAGAGTAGTCCGGGAACATTTCCTCCAGCTCACGGGTGGTTACGAAGAAGATGTCATGAGGAAGGATCTCCTCAATGTAATCGTAGTGGATGGACATATACTTTTCAGTCTTGCGCAGTACCTTGTATACGGTGCGGACGGTCTCTTTCAGAGTCTCCAGATTCCGATCTACCTTCGTAATGATCTTCTCCCAGTCCCATTGATCCACGTAGATGGAATGGATGTTGTCGGTCTGTTCATCCTGACGGATGGCACTCATATCGGTGTAGAGTCCTTCCCCGGGTTTAAAACCGTATTTCTGCAGGGCATAACGCTTCCATTTTGCCAGAGACTGTACGATCTCTGCCTCACGGTCTCCCTGTGCTGCAATATGGAAATTTACGGGACGCTCCACACCGTTCAGATTATCGTTCAGTCCGGATGCAGGATCCACAAATAAGGGAGCAGATACACGTAACAGGTGCAGGCGCTCTGCTAACAGTCCCTGGAAAAAGTCCTTCACTGTTTTAATGGCAACCTGTGTCTCGTACAGGTTCAGCTGGGACTTATAATTTTTAGGTATGACAATATCTGACATACTGACCTCTCATTCTGCCGCCGGGCGGCTATGTGCTAAAAAAAGAAAAAAATCTCCTATACTATTTAACTGCGAAATGCACGATTTTGCAACCCCTTTTTCGGAAAAAAAAACCACTTGCAAAAATCGAACATATGTGCTAATTTGAATATATACAAGAACAAATGTTCTGATTTTGGAAATTTTCGGCAAGAGGCGGTGATAACTTGGAATACCTTATACAAAATGGGGAATTGTCCATCATGCAGAAGCTGGAGATCCTGACGGATGCGGCCAAATATGACGTGGCCTGTACGTCCAGTGGTGTGGAGCGCAAGGGGGACAGGAAGCATCTTGGGAACTGTAGGGCGGCCGGGATCTGTCACAGTTTTTCGTCGGACGGCAGATGCATTTCCCTGTTGAAGATACTGATGACCAATGAATGTATTTTCGACTGTAAATACTGTCTGAACCGGAAGTCCAACGATGTCCCCAGAGCCACGTTTACCCCGGAGGAGATCTGCAGGCTGACCATGGAATTTTATCGCCGGAATTACATCGAAGGGCTGTTCTTAAGCTCCGGCATCCTGCAGAATCCCACCTTTACCATGGAACTGCTGTATCGGACCATATGGCTGTTGCGGAATCAATACCATTTTAACGGCTATGTCCATGTGAAGGCAATTCCCGGGGCGGATCCGGAACTGGTGGAGCGGATGGGGTATCTGGCGGATCGTATGAGCGTGAACCTGGAACTGCCCACGGCGGAGGGATTGCGGACCCTGGCACCGAACAAGCACCGGAAAAATATTCTGACGCCCATGCGGCAGATCCAGAACGGCATCCATGCCAACCGGGAGGAACTGGTCCTGTACCGCAAGAGTCCCACTTTCGTGAGCGGCGGGCAGTCCACCCAGATGATCATAGGAGCGACACCGGAGACGGATTATCAGATCCTGAATGTGGCGGAGAGCCTGTATCAGAAGTTTGAGTTAAAGAGGGTATTCTATTCCGCCTTTGTGAAAGTCAATGAGGACAAGAGCCTGCCGGCTCTTCCGGGGGGACCGCCGCTTCTCAGGGAGCACCGGTTGTATCAGGCGGACTGGCTGCTGCGGTTCTATGGATTTCAGGCGC
The DNA here is from genome assembly GCA_934394815.1 of uncultured Acetatifactor sp. GTDB lineage: Bacteria > Bacillota > Clostridia > Lachnospirales > Lachnospiraceae > Acetatifactor. Next base: position 8,752 of record CAKRRD010000018.1, read on the forward strand.
AGGAACTGCTGGATGAGAGCAGGCCTTTTTTTAATGTGATGCTGGATCCCAAGGAGGACTGGGCGGTACGGCATCTGGAATGCTTTCCGGTGGAGATCAACCGGGCTTCTTATGCAGATCTGCTGCGGGTGCCGGGGATCGGTGTAAAGAGTGCCAGGCGGATCCTCGGTGCCAGACGGAGTACGAAGCTTAATTTTGCAGATCTGAAGAAGCTGGGAGTGGTGATGAAGCGGGCGGTCTATTTTATCACCTGCAGCGGCAGAATGATGTATCCCACGAAGCTGGAGGAAGACTATATCGTGCGGAATCTGACGGACCCGAAGGAGCGGATCCGGTTCGGAACCGACGGCATGAGTTACCGGCAGATGACTTTGTTTGATGATGGGATGTTTTCCACCGGAGTACGGCAGGAGGAAGTGCTGCCTGCGGCAGTAGGGGAATTGTAGTGCACAGCCTACAGGGAATCGTTTCCTTGCGGCCTGTACCGGCAGATGACAGCCGCTTGCAGAAGCAAGGCCATGCGAAATGCATTGAGTGAGCTGTGTTCACGATATAATGAGCGCAAGAGAGCCAATATGCTTGCATAATTGGCGAACGGCGAATTTGATCATGATCGTTGCGAAGCAACGGTAAGCACCGTAGGTGCGAATCATGATATAACAGGTTGGCAGATGCAAACGGAGAGGAAACGATAACAGCGGGAGGTGAAACTTATTATATGAAGATATATCATTGTGAAGATTCGTTAGAAGGGATCTTCACCGCCATTTACAATACCTATGAGGATCATTCTCCCGTCCGGGATACCATGGTCACGACCATCGAGGAGAATCTGCTGTTCTCGGAGTCGGTGGAGGTGGTGCCGGATCCGGAGAAGACAGTGAAGGTGATCCGGACGTTAAAACAAAGATTTGGAGAAGCGGATTATGAGAGCCTGTGTCTGGCCCTGTCCTCACCGAAGCCGGAGAAGGCCCAGGCGGTCTATCGTACCATTGCAAAGGGGCTGGCGGAGAACATGCTGCCCGGGCATCTGCTGGATGCCATGGCGGATACTTATGTGAACCAGACCTTCCGCCTGGCCAGAGGTGCCGGGAATGAGTATCATCACCTTGCAGGATTTGTGCGGTTTGAGGAACTGGAGAATACGATCCTCTATTCGAAGATTGCACCGAAGAACAATATCCTGACCTTTCTGATGGTACATTTTGCAGACCGTTTTCCCATGGAAGACTTTCTGCTGTTCGATGCGGGACGGTATCTGTTCGGAATCCATCCGGCGGGGAAGCCCTGGTATATGCTGCAGGGCAAGGATGTCTGGGAGAGAGTAAGACCGGAGACAGAGAAGCTGTCTGCTGCAGAGCAGCATTATCGGGAACTTTTCCGCTCGTTCTGTCATACAATAGCCATAAAAGAACGGGAAAACAGGGATCTGCAACGAAATATGCTGCCGCTGAGGTTCCAAGAATATATGGTGGAATTTCGATAGATTTCGCCAATTTGGGATTTGAATTTTAGCGCAGTAACGTAACAAATATACAAATCGCCGAAAAGGTTTTCCGGATGGGAACTATCTATTGTGAAAATGATAACAGAGTGGCAAAAACGGCTGAAATGTGCGCTTTTTCGAAGAAAAAAATAGCTTTACATTTGGTTTTGTTTGGCTATAATAGTAATGATTTCAGATGTGGGGTGCAGATTCCCGTGTATTGATTTTTACTATTGAAAGGAAGGAAACAGAAATGTTAAAGACGATCCGTTTGACACCTGAAGACGTGAAGCATTTTGTTGATGTAGCTTCAAAGTGTGATTTTGATATTGATATATGCTATAACAGATACGTAATCGATGCCAAATCATTCCTTGGAGTGTATGGATTGGATTTCACGAAGCCGTTAACAGTGTCCTATGACGGCTACAATGATAAATTCGAAGAAATGCTGAAGCAGTGTGCGATTGCATGCTAATGCACTGACCGGTCAGCATTTTCAACAACAGAATGTGATTTGACTACCCAGGTAAGATAGAGTACTATTTACCTGGGTAGTTTTATTTTTATTGTACGAGGCTTGTGGGAGTGCGCGGCACGGAACAAGCCGCAGGCATCGTAGTGATCTGCCGGGGGAGGTGAAGTCACATGGCAGGAGAAGTCAGAATATCGGTGCGTAATCTTGTGGAGTTCATCCTGCGCAGTGGCGACATCGACGACAGGAGACAGGGATCTCCGGAGAATGCCATGCAGGAGGGCAGCCGGATCCATCGCATGATCCAGCGCCGCATGGGGGCGGAGTATCAGGCGGAAGTGCCGTTGAAATACACCCATCCCACAGAGGACTACGTCATCATTGTAGAGGGGCGGGCCGACGGCATCATCGAACAGAACGGGGAGACCACTATCGACGAGATCAAGGGAACCTACAGGGATCTGTCGAAACTGAAGGCTCCCCTTCCATTACACATTGCCCAGGCCAAATGCTACGCATATATGTACAGTCTGCAGAAGGAACTGCCCTATATCCGGGTACGGCTGACTTATTGCAATATAGAGACGGAAGATATCCGTTATTTTTATGAAGACTATGAATTTGTCAGACTGGAAGCTTGGTTCCAGCAGCTGATCAGCGATTACCGCAAGTGGGCGGATTATACCTGGCAGTGGAGAGAACTGCGGCAGAAGTCCATTTCCGAACTGCAGTTTCCCTTCGCCTACCGGGATGGACAGAAGGAACTGGTCAGCTATGTCTACCAGACCATTTATCATAAGAAAAAATTATTTATAGAGGCTCCCACGGGAGTTGGCAAGACCATATCCACCATCTTTCCCACGATAAAGGCCATGGGAAAGGATATGGGGGACAAGCTGTTCTACCTCACCGCCAAGACCATCACCCGGACGGTGGCGGAGGATACCTTTTCCTTACTCAGACAGAAGGGACTTCGTTTTAAGAGCATCATTCTGACGGCTAAGGAGAAAATCTGTTTTCAGGGCCATACGGAGTGTAATCCGGAACAGTGCCTTTATGCAAAAGGGCATTTTGACCGTGTCAATGATGCCATTTATGATCTGCTGACCCACGAAGAGAGCTTTACGAGAAGCAAGATAGAAGAGTATGCCCTGAAATATCAGGTATGTCCCTTTGAATTCGGGCTGGATCTGAGTCTGTTCGCCGATGGCATCATCGGAGATTACAATTACCTCTTTGATCCCCATGTGTATCTGAAGCGTTTCTTCGGAGACGGCAGCCAGGGCAATTACGTATTTCTCATTGATGAGGCACATAACCTCTTAGAGCGGGGCAGGGAGATGTACAGTGCGCCGCTACGGAAGGAAGATCTACTGGAACTGAAACGGGAGATCAAACAGACAATTATGTCGGAAATGGAAGAAGCAGCCCTGAAAAAGCGTGATAAAGATGGGATTTCCGGACAAATGACATTAGACATGACAGATGTGTCAAAACAACTGCCACAGGAGATCATCCCGGAGGAAACGGACGGCACAGATTCTCTCTATGTAAAAGGTCACAAAGGGAAGAAGTCCGACGGAAAGAGTACCTTTGTGCGGGAAGGCTATGCGGAGCGGATCAGCCAGCTGCTGGAGAAATGCAACGCACAGTTATTGTCCATGAAGCGGGACTGTGACGGATACCGGCTGGTGGATGACATTGACATGCTGGTACAACCCCTGACCAGACTTCATGCGGTGATCAGTGATTATCTGGAGGAGCAGGAGAAGGTCAGCCTGGAAGCGCGGGAGAATCTGCTGGAGTTCTATTTCAAGCTCAGTCATTTCCTGGATATTTACGAGAGACAGGATGAAAACTATGTGAAATATACCAGACTGTGTGAGGATGGCAGCTTCGAATTGAAGCTGTTCTGCGTGAATCCCAGGGAAAATCTGAAGGAATGCATGCTGCGGGGGCGCAGTACGATCCTGTTTTCCGCCACGTTTCTGCCAATCCAGTATTACAAGAACCTGCTTGGCGGTGAGAAGGAGGATTACGAGGTGTATGCCCACTCGGTATTTGATCCGGAGAAGCGGACCATACTGATCGCCGGAGACGTGACCAGCAAGTTTACCAGAAGATCCCAGGAGGAATACTACAATATCGCCCGTTACATCCATGAAGTGGTGAAGAACCGGCACGGCAATTACATGATATTCTTCCCGTCTTATTCCTTCATGAAGCATATTTATGAAGTCTATGAACAGTACTTTATGACGGAAGAAGAGGAATGTCTGGTGCAGCAGGAATCCATGAATGAGGAGGAGCGGGAGTATTTCCTGAACCGCTTCCGGGGGAATGAGGACTGCGACCTGCAAAGTCTCATCGGCATGAAAATAGAAGAGGAAGAGGAACAGACCCTGATCGGCTTTTGTGTGCTGGGCGGCATCTTTGGAGAGGGAATCGATCTGAAGAAGGACAGCCTGATCGGTGTCATCGTAGTGGGAACCGGTCTGCCCCAGGTGGGCTGTGAACGGGAGATCCTCAAGGGTTATTTTGACGGGAACGGAGAAAACGGCTTCGACTATTCCTACCGCTATCCGGGAATGAATAAAGTATTGCAGGCGGCGGGCCGGGTAATCCGGACGGCGGAGGATGTGGGGATTATTGTCCTGCTGGACGAGCGGTTTCAGCAATATTCCTACCGGAGATTATTTCCCAGAGAGTGGGAGCAGGTACAGCCGGTGACCGTGGATACGGTAGCCAAAAAGGTGGAACGTTTCTGGGATGCCTGGCTGTGGCAGAAGAGGTGACAGCTAATGTGATATCCGAGTTGATATCCGATCTGACAATCCACATAACCACATATGACACATGTGTATATGTGGATAAGTCGGTGGATTTTGTGGATTATTCAGAGTTTTACACAAAAAAAACGACAGATGATTCAAAAATGGTGTATAATAGCAAAAGAACCGTTGTGGAGAAATAATCAAACGGTACTGAAGTAGTCAATAAAGTGAAAAATACTTCCCCGGGAAGCCTGTGGAACGATTTGCAGGCAGAATGGGAAAAGACATCGGGAAAATTATAGAAAGGCATGGTAACGGTTATGTGGGCTTATGAAAGTGTTTTTTATCAGATCTATCCCATGGGATTCTGCGGAGTTCCTTTTGAAAATGACGGAGTACAGAGACATGAAATCAAACGTGTGGAGGACTGGATCCCCCATATGCAGAAGCTGGGAGTGAATGCGGTGTATTTTTCTCCGGTATTCGAATCGGATACCCATGGTTACAATACCAGAGACTACCGTAAAATTGATGTAAGGCTGGGAACCAATGAAGATTTTAAGGAAGTATGTGACGCACTGCATGCGGCAGGAATCCGGGTTGTGTTAGACGGTGTGTTCAATCATGTGGGCAGAGGATTTGCACAGTTTCAGGATGTGATTAAAAACCGGGAGAACTCTCCCTATGTGAACTGGTTCTACCGTATCGATTTCGGCGGCAATTCCAACTACAACGACGGACTGTGGTATGAGGGCTGGGAAGGCTGCTTTGATCTGGTGAAGCTGAACCTGCAGAACCCGGAGGTAGTGAATTACCTGTTAGACAGCGTGAAGGGCTGGATCGATGAATTCGGTATCGATGGTCTGCGTCTGGATGTGGCGTACAGCCTGGATGAGAACTTTGTCAGAAGACTGCGGGAAGTGACCGGTGCCTACAAGCAGGATTTCTTCTTATTAGGGGAGATGCTTCACGGAGATTATAACCGCCTGATGAATGATCAGATGCTGCATTCTGCAACGAACTACGAGTGCTACAAGGGACTTTACAGCAGCTTCAACAGCATGAACATGTTCGAGATCGTCCATTCCCTGTTACGTCAGTTCGGACCGGAGAACTGGACTTTGTATAAGGGCAAGCATCTGTTGTCTTTTGTGGATAACCACGATGTGACCCGTGTAGCAAGTATTTTGAATAACGAAAAGCATCTGCCGTTAATTTATGCCATGGCTTTCGGCATGCCCGGTATTCCCTGCATCTATTACGGAAGCGAATGGGGCTTCAAAGCCAGAAAAGAAGATGGCGACCCCGCATTGCGTCCCTGCTTCGACAAGCCGGAATGGAACGGTCTGTGTGACTGGATCAGTAAGCTTACAGAGGCTAAAAAGCATTCCGAAGCCTTGAATTACGGTGCATTCCGTTCAGTGTTGCTGACTAATAAGCAGTGCATTTTCGAGAGAAAATCGGAGCATGAGAGAGTAATGGTGGCCATCAATGCGGATGGAGAGGACTTCATGGCACATTTTGATGCCGGCTGCGGCACGGCGGTGGATCTGATCACCGGAGAGAAACATGACTTTGGCGGCGGCAGTCTTCTGCCTGCGTACAGTGCATATTTCTGGCTGATGGAAAACTAACGGAGAATTTATTTATGAAGGTACTGATCTTATCCACCGGAACCGGTGAGGGACATAATTCCGCTGCAAAAGCGGTGAAAGAACAGTTTGAAAAACGGGGCATCCCCTGTGAACTGGCAGATGTACTGGATTTTGCTTCGGACAAAGCCAGCGCTTACGGACGCCGGATCTACATCTGGAGCACGGTCCGGGCAAAAAGGGTGTTCGCCGGAGCGTACCGGGTAGGCAGAGCTGTTTCGTCTGCCAGATTAAAGTCACCGGTGTATTTTGCCAACGCTTTGTATGCGGATAAGCTGTGTGACTATATCACAAAGAATGGATATGATACAGTGGTAATGCCACATCTGTTCCCGGCGGAGGCAATGACCTGGCTGCTGCGACAGCATAAGCTGGACGTACAGACTTATTTTATTGCCACGGATTATACCTGTATCCCTTTTACCGAGGAGACAAAGGTGGATTACTATTTTATTCCGCATGAGGAACTGGCGACGGAGTTCATCAAACGCGGCATCCCTGCGGAGAAGCTGGTTCCCACGGGAATTCCGGTATCGGAGAGGTTCCTGCAGCTCCCGGAAAAAAGAGAAGCGCGTGAGCAGCTGGGGATTCCGGTAGATAAATCCTGTATCCTTATGATGACGGGCAGCATGGGGTATGGCCGTGTGGAAAGCATGACGGCGAAGCTGGTGGAGCAGACCGGCGAGGATACTCATTTATATATCCTGGGGGGAACCAATGAAGAGCTGAAGAAGACACTCCGGGATAGATATGCCGATACAGAGCGGGTGCATGTACTGGATTTTACCACGGAAGCGCATTTCTACATGGCAGCGGCGGATATTCTGTTCACCAAACCGGGTGGACTGACTTCCACGGAAGCGGTGGCGGCGAAGGTTGCATTGGTACACACTAAGCCGATTCCCGGATGTGAGGATCGCAATGTTGCCTTTTTCACACAACATGGGATGTCTGTATCAGGAGATACGGAAGATGCTGTGATACAAAAGGGACTAAAGCTTCTGCGGGATCCGGAGGCACAGGCCGAAATGCGGAAATGTCAGGAAAAATACGGAAAGCCTTACGCAGCAGATGCAGTCTGCGAATTCATCTGCGGACAAAAAGAAGCGTCGGAAGCAGCACAGGAGGAAGCTTAGACACAGAGGAAAACGACAGACAGGAGAGACAGATGATCATACGTGAACTGGGAATGACAGTCTTCGGATTGTTATGCGGAAGTATATTGTTCGGCAGGGCATTGCCGAAGTGGATCAAAGGAATTGATGTCACTGAGGTCAGCAACGATCACAATCCTGGGACTGCCAATGCTATGAAATACGCAGGAGTGCCTGTCGGGATCCTGTGTCTGCTGGGAGATCTGTTAAAAGGAGCACTGCCGGTATACGTGGCAGTTGGCATGGGGCTTGAGACAGACAGCTGGTTCCCGCTTATCATGGCGGCACCGGTACTGGGGCACGCCTATTCCTTGTTTTATCATGGGAACGGAGGCAAAGCCATTGCGGTATCCTTCGGCGTGCTGATCGGACTGGCGCCGGTACAGCCGGAGCTGTTACTGTTGCTGATCATATTGTATTTGGCGGGGTCTGCCTTTCTGATCAGACCGCACACCAGAAGAACCCGTATCACTTACATCTGTTTTGCCGTGGGAGCAGCAGTCCTGCTGATGATACAGAGAATACCGCGGCAGGTATTTTGGGGAGCACTTCTGATCTCTGCCATTGTGATCCATAAAAACAGTATCCGTCAGGAGATTCTGGAGGAGTCGACGGAATCTTTGGAAAGTCTTTAGAATTTCTTACGGTTTCTCTATATTGACGCATGATATTATATGCCGTATAGTATAGCCACAGAGCAATACTATACGGCATATAATATTGTAAGGTAAGCCGGATAGCCGCAAATTTCAGAGAGGAGCGATAGAATGCTTTTTAATACAGGAGCAGCTCTGCTGGATGCTATCGTGCTGGCGGTGGTGGCCCGGGAACCGGAAGGAACCTATGGCTACAAGATCACCCAGGAGGTTCGACAGGTGATCGAACTGTCGGAATCCACCCTGTATCCCGTGCTTCGGAGACTACAGAAGGATGAATGTCTGGAGGTCTATGACAGGGAATGCAGCGGCAGGACGAGACGCTATTACAAGGTCACCGGCAGAGGCTGGGCACAGCTTCATTTATATGAAAGCGAGTGGCGAAGCTACAGCGGGAAGATCACAGGACTGTTTGAGGGAAGACCGGTGAAGAGGTCAGAGGCGTAAACATGCGCAGATGGGAGAAATAGTAGGATGAGCAGAACGGAGTTTATGAAACAGCTGGAAAGCCTGCTGCAAAATATTCCAGACGCAGAGCGGGAAGAAGCGCTGCAATATTATAATGAATATTTTAACGATGCGGGACCGGAGAATGAACAGAATGTCATTGAGGCACTGGGGAATCCGATGAAAGTAGCGGAGAATATCAAAAAAGACATTTTCGGGAATGGTTATGGAGAGAATAGCTGCCAGAAGATCAATGCCGAAACCAAAGCAATGATCATCTACCCGGCAGATTCCAATGAGGAAGACGGCGGCACAGAACAGCGCAGCTGGCAGAACGACGCAGCACAGACTGCACAGGCACAGATGGTATCCTCGCAGAAAAAAGAAGGAATGTCCACAGGCATGATCGTATTAATTGTGATTTTATGTATTCTGGCATCCCCGTTGATTCTGGGAGCAGCTTCCGCCGGTATCGGCGTGGCAGCAGGGCTGATCGCCGGATGGTTCGGTCTGATCATCGGTTTCGGGGCAACGGCAGCAGCACTGATACTGGTTCTGATCGCACTGGTGGCAGTAGGGATCATCAGTATGTTTACGCATCCATTTGTGGGAATGTGCCTGATCGGTGCCGGACTGATCTGCGGAGGTGTCGGACTTCTGTTCCTGATGCTGACCGTGGCCATGGCGGGAATCGCCACACCGTCGATCTGTTGTTGGATCGGAGGATTATTCCAGAAAAGAGGTAAAAAAGAAGCATGAGAAAATTTATGAAGGGCTGTGCCATCACAGCGTTGCTATTTATATTATTGGGACTGATCCTGGGAGTGAGCGGAAGCCTGGGGAATGGCTCCACGCATTTTTCGCTGGGGGAGATCCTGTCAGCGGTTACCCTGGGAAGAATCTCCGAAGAAAAGGTAGATGACTGGAATGACGGTGTGACGGAGCAGATCCGGGAAAATATAGGCGATGTGCACTATGATCTGGAGGACAATGTGGATTATGACTCAGATTATGAAGTAAAGTCGGGAAAGATAGAGCTGTATGTTCTGGGGGATGACAGCCAGGGCATCACGGATCTACAGGTGCAGGCCGGTGGCTGTGTCATGAAGATTCAGGTGTCAGAGGATAACTGCTTCCGGGTAGAAGCCGACGGAATGCGAAAGTTCCAGGGATATGTGGAAGGCGGTACGATAGAGATCCGCGGAACCTCAAAAGCAAGCAACAACAGTGAGGGTAATCTGGGCGGTTCCATCTGCCTGTATGTACCGGAGGGATATTATTTTGAAAATACCTCTTTGGATCTGGGCGCCGGAAGCCTCAGTGTAGAGGAATTGCAGACAGGGGCGCTGGAAGCCAATGTGGGTGCCGGCAAGATGACGTTTGAAAAACTGGATGCTGATCAGGCAGAGTTAGACTGTGGTGCCGGTCAGATGACAGTAGAAGAACTGAGCAGCCGCGTGGCAGAGGTGTCCGTAGGAATGGGGTCCGTCCGTCTGAACGGAGATGTGACTGAACGATTGGACGGAGAGTGCTCCATGGGAGAACTGAAACTGACACTGGCAGGAACGCAGACAGATTTCAACTACGACTTAAGCTGCGGTATGGGTGAACTGAAGGTCGGTGATGACAGTTACAATGGCCTGGCACAGGAGAAACAGATCAACAACAACGCCGCTAAAAATATGGAGCTGGAATGTGCTATGGGCAGCGTTGTGGTGAAGTTTAAATAAAATACTGCCGGTACACCCAGACATTCAAACATATACGAGGCTTTGAGAATGTCTGAAGGGATGGACATTTCAATTTCTTTTACAACAGCGCCGCCAAGTATTTCTCAAACACCACACCCTCCTGCACGGGAGTCCCGGCCTTTTCACTTCCGGCGATGCACAGGCCTACGAAATTCGCCGCCTTTTGCACGGAAGATAACAGTGTCTCCCCGCGGACGGCATCAGCGGCGAGGATGGAGGCGAAGATATCGCCGGTGCCGGGGCGGGAGGCTCCGGCAATGGGGCTGGCTACAGTGGTATAGACGCCGTCGTCCCACAGGAAATTGACCAGAGAATCCCCCTGACGGATGCCGGTGATGACGATGGAGGCACCGACGGAACTAGCAGGAGCCAGCCGTTCACACAATCCGGACAGCTCCTGCATCGTCCATTCCCCTTCTTTCCAGGGAGTCCCCGTCAGCAGGCAGGCCTCCGTAATATTCGGGGTAATAATATCCGCCAGAGGCAGCAGTTCCTTCATCTTCTGCACATGCGTCTCTGTGATGGAGGAATAGGCCTTGCCGTGATCCCCCATGACCGGATCTAACAGAAACAACGGCGGCCGGAACATTTCCACGAATTCCCGGACAATGTCGATCTGCTCTTCCTTTCCCAGAAATCCGCAGTACAGGCCGTCGAAAGTAAGCCCCAGCTCCTTCCACACGTTTACATAATCTCTCATATGAGTGGTATAGTCATCAAAATGGCAGAGAGGAAATCCCAAATGGTTCGACAAAACAGAAGTAGGCACAGGGCATACCTGTACCTTCATCACGCTGATCACGGGCAGGGACACGGTAGTGGAGCAGCGCCCGAAACCGGCAATATCATTAATCATAGCAAGGCGGGGAACAAAATCCCCGCCTTTTTGTGCATTACTATTAGAAGTATCGAAATCAGATTTCATGGAATAATCCTGCTTTCTTCAGTGCCGGACGGAGTGCCAGATAGAAGACGGAAGCACAGATCACGGCAACGATGGCGTTGACACCAGTGGTCACAGTGCTGATCTTGGCCAGAGCCTTGGAGATATCCTGGGGCACACCAAGCAGATACATTTTATAGAAGTAACCAACCAGAGGATCTGCTACGACATTAAATGCCATACCGCAGGCAGAAGCCAGGATCGTTACGCCGGTCACATATTTTGCGGAATGCTCTTTGCTCAGATGGAAGATCTTGTGAGCCACCAGACCTACGATCAGGCCGATGCACAATTTTAACAGGAAGGTCTTGGGTGCACTGGTCACATAAGCGGTGGTCAGATCAGCGATGGTCATACCGATGGCACCGGCAAGTCCGCCCCAGTAACCGCCTAACAGCAGGGCTGCCAGTACGCAGAACACATTGCCAAGATGGAATGCGGTCTTTTCGGGACCAACGGGAATGTCGATCTTGAAGAAAGCGAATCCGATATAGCACAGAGCCGCTAACAGACCTGCCTGCGCCAGTTTCTTTACATCTGCCTTCTGGGAGGGAACAACACCGGCAATGGCATTGTACAATCCCTTAACGGTCAGCAGGACAGCGAAAAATACCAGTACCAGACTGTAAGAATAAGGACGCTCCGCAGCTAACTTCAGATCGGATAATTCGCTCTTCTGAGCATTTAATGCGTCCAGATCTCCGGTAGCCGTTCCGTTGTTAATGGCCTCGATGGAAGCCTTCACTTCACTTAACTGGTCACTGTAAGCAACGGCCTGCTGATAGCTGTTATTGTGAGTAATGACTGCAAGAACGATTCCAAGAAGCAGAAGAATGGCTCCTGCGATCAAAACACCGTATGTTTTTTTCTTTTCCATAATGATGATCTCCTCTTTTGGTTTCTTTTTCATAATTCCCATTTCCTCGGTGGGATATGTCAGGAATCAGTGTATAGAAAAAGTGGCTCGTCAGAAAGAGCCAGAATGAGTTTTTTTTACCATACCAGTTTTGAACTACAGGAAAACATCCCGCCGGGGAGTAAGATTTCCTTGACAAAGGATTGATTCCTGTACTATATTTCTTATTAGTAGTTTTTACAAATAGAAAAGGCAATGACGAAGAGGAGTACACATATCCCCTTACCAGAGAGAGCGGCTGCATGTATGCGCTGGAAGGCTGCTTCAAGACAGGAGTGTGGAAGGTAGCTTCCAAGCCGGAGAACTGAGACCGGATATCCCGGGCGTAAGTTTTCACGAGTTATCCCCGTTACCGGATAGGACTTTGTAGGAAGTCGCAGGAGGCAGCGTAAGCTGTGAACAAAGGTGGTACCGCGTTAATGACGCCCTTTGCTGACGAGAGTCGGCAGAGGGCTTTTCTATTGCGACGATTCAGAGCAATGTAAAAAAGGAGGAAAAAATGAGCAAAGAATTAGCCAAGACCTATGACCCCAGCGGCATAGAAGACAGACTGTACCAGAAATGGCTTGACAAAAAGTATTTCCATGCGGAGGTAGATCACAGTAAGACTCCCTTCACCATAGTGATCCCGCCCCCAAATATCACCGGACAGCTTCACATGGGTCATGCACTGGACAACACCATGCAGGATATCCTGATCCGTTATAAGAGAATGCAGGGTTACAACGCACTGTGGCAGCCCGGCACCGACCACGCAAGTATCGCTACTGAGGTCAAGATCATCCAGAAGCTGAAGGAAGAAGGCATCGATAAACATGATCTGGGACGTGAAAAGTTTCTGGAGAGAGCCTGGGAGTGGAAGAAGGAATACGGCGGACGTATCATCGAACAGCTGAAGAAGCTGGGATCTTCCTGTGACTGGGACAGAGAGCGTTTCACCATGGATGAAGGCTGCAACAAGGCTGTGACCGAAGTATTCGTGAAGATGCATGAAAAAGGCTACATCTATAAGGGTGCCCGTATCATCAACTGGTGTCCCGTATGTAACACCTCCATCTCTGATGCAGAGGTAGAATATCAGGAGCAGGCCGGACATTTCTGGCACATCAAGTATCCTCTGATGAACGAGGACGGAACTCCCAGCACTACAGAGTTCCTGACCTTTGCCACCACTCGTCCCGAGACCATGTTAGGCGATACCGCAGTAGCCATCCATCCCGATGACGAGCGTTATACCCACCTGCATGGCAGAAAGGTACTGCTTCCTATTGTAAATCGTGTGATCCCCATCGTAGAGGACGCGTATGTAGACAGAGAGTTCGGTACCGGTGTCGTTAAGATCACTCCCGCCCATGACCCTAACGACTTTGAGGTCGGCAAGCGTCACAATCTGCCCGTGATCAATATCCTGAACGATGATGCCACTATCAACAAAAACGGCGGCAAATTCGAGGGCACGGATCGTTACGTGGCGAGAAAAGCCATCGTGGAAGAACTGGATCAGATGGGACTGTTGGTAAAGATCGAGGATCATGTGCACAACGTAGGTACCCATGACCGTTGTAAGACCACCATCGAGCCTCTGGTAAAAGAGCAATGGTTCGTGAAGATGGACGAACTCATCAAGCCCGCAAGAGAAGCAGTGAAAAACGGCGAGATCAAGCTGATCCCCGAGCGTATGGAGAAGAACTACTTCAACTGGACGGATAATATCCGTGACTGGTGTATCAGCCGTCAGCTGTGGTGGGGACACAGAATTCCTGCGTACTACTGCGATGACTGCGGTGAAGTAGTGGTAGCCAAGGAGATGCCGAAGGTATGTCCCAAGTGCGGCTGCACCCACTTTACACAGGATCCCGATACTCTGGATACCTGGTTCTCCTCCGCACTGTGGCCTTTCGAGACTCTGGGCTGGCCGGATCAGACCGAGGATCTGAAATATTTCTATCCCACAGACGTACTGGTAACCGGTTACGATATTATCTTCTTCTGGGTTATCCGTATGATCTTCTCCGGCTATGAGCAGATGGGAGAGAAGCCCTTCAAGACCGTACTGTTCCACGGACTGGTACGTGACAGTCAGGGCCGCAAGATGTCCAAGTCTCTGGGCAATGGTATTGATCCGCTGGAGATCATCAGCCAGTACGGTGCCGATGCACTGCGTCTGACCCTGATCACCGGCAACGCACCGGGCAACGATATGCGTTTCTACTATGAGAGAGTAGAGAACAGCCGTAACTTCGCCAACAAGGTATGGAATGCTTCCCGTTTCATCATGATGAATATGGAGCAGGCACTGGAGAAGACCGGCAAAGATATCACCACTCCTGCGGCAGCAGATTTACAGCCCGTAGATAAGTGGATCCTGTCCAAATTGAACACTCTGGTAAAAGATGTGACCGACAACATGGATCACTTCGAACTGGGTATCGCCGTACAGAAAGTATACGACTTTATCTGGGATGAATTCTGCGACTGGTACATTGAGATGGTAAAACCCCGTCTGTACAGCACCGATGATGCAGTCAGCCAGAATGCGGCACTGTGGACCTTAAAGAACGTTCTGACCGATGCTCTGAAGCTGTTACATCCTTACATGCCTTTTATCACCGAGGAGATCTTCTGCACCATTCAGAACGAAGAAGAGTCCATCATGATCAGCAAATGGGCGGAGTACAGCGAGGATCGTGCATTCCCCGCAGAGGAGAAAGCCATTGAGACGATTAAGGAAGCTGTCCGCGGTATCCGTAACATCCGTACCGAGATGAACGTGGCACCCAGCCGTAAGGCCAGTGTCTATGTAGTCAGCGAAAATGCCGAGATCCGCAAGATTTTCGAAGAAGGTAAGCTGTTCTTCGCAAGCCTTGCTTACGCCAACGAGATCATGATTCAGACCGACAAGGCCGGTATTGCAGACGATGCGGTATCCGTAGTGATCCCCGGCGCAACCCTGTACATTCCTTTCGCAGAGCTGGTAGATATTGCACAGGAGATCGAGCGGCTGAAGAAGGAGCAGAAGAGACTGGAAGGCGAGCTTGCCCGTTCCAGAGGAATGCTGTCCAATGAGAGATTCCTGTCCAAGGCTCCCGAAGCGAAGATCATAGAGGAGAAGGAAAAGCTGGCAAAATACGAGCAGATGATGGAACAGGTGACAAAGCGCCTGGAGCAGCTGGCATAAATAGCAGGAAACAGCAAAAAAAGAATCGTATGAATATTACAACATTTAAGGAAGCGGTGGCATATCTTGACGGTATGCCCCGCTTTACTGTCAAAAAGAACCCGGAGGATACGAGAGATCTACGGTGGTTTTTAAAAGAATTGAAGAATCCGGAGCAGACTCTGCGGATCATTCATGTGGCGGGCACCAATGGAAAAGGTTCCGTCTGTGCTTACATGCGGTCTGTTTTGGAGGCTGCGGGCTATCGCACCGCCATGTTCACCTCACCGCATCTGGTGGATATGCGGGAACGGTTTGTTGTGGATGGGAAAATGATCCCGGAGGAAGCTTTTTTGCAGGCATTTCTCGCGGTCCGGAACGGTCTGCAGGAGGTAAACAGTGGTGCAGAACCGAAGGAAAATCGAAGCAGCACGGAATTCGTGCTTAATTTTTATGAGTATCTGTTCTGCATGGCCCTGCTTTGGTTTGCGGAAGAAAAACCGGATTACTGCATCATCGAGACCGGCCTGGGGGGCAGGCTGGATGCCACGAACTATGTGGACAACAAGCTTCTCACCGTTATTACAAGAATAAGTCTGGATCATGTGCAGTATCTGGGAGATACCACGGCAAAGATCGCCGGGGAAAAGGCAGGCATCCTGCGTCCCGGTGTGCCGGTGGTGTATCTGGATGGGGACATGCAGGCCAGTGCGGTAATTTGCCGCAAAGCGTCAGAACTTGGTGCGATGCAGATACCGGTGTCGAAAAAGGACTATACTTTCCTTGGATTTCGGAAGAAATACATTGATTTTTCCTTGCGCTCTGAGTATTATAATTATATTAGTCTTACTTTGCATACCATCGCACGTTACCAGATGGAAAATGCGGCATTGGCGGTAAGGGCCGTGGAAGTGCTGTTTCGCAGTACGGATACGGAAGATGCCTGCGGCAGGCTTTGTGCCAGAGCCGGATGCCCTACTCCGGAGGAGATCCGTCAGGGAATCCTCGGCTGTTTCTGGCAGGGACGCATGGAAGAAGTGCTCCCGGAAGTGTATGTAGATGGTGCGCATAATGACGACGGCATCCGGGCTTTTCTGGATACCGTAAAAGAGGACGGCTGCACAGACGGCAGAAGACTGTTGTTTGGCGTAGCTGCGGATAAGGATTGCCGGCATATGATACAGCGGGTGATAACGTCGGGATTATTCGACCGGATCGCTTTTACCCACATGCGGACGGCAAGATCCGCCTCCCTGGAGGCACTGCGGGAGTTACTGGCGGCTTATCCGGAAGATCAGTTTACTATGTATACGGAAGCGGATACGGCACTTCGGACGGAAATCTCGGGCAGACGGCCCGGAGAACGGCTCTACATCGCCGGAAGCCTGTATCTTGTCGGGGAAATAAAGGAGTCTTTGGACCATGATCAATTTTGAAGAAGAACTGAAGAAATTTCATCCCAGTCTGGAAGTGGAAGACGCTGAGGAAGCCATCTACAATCAGGATCTGACCGATGCGGCGGATCTGCTGGTGAAAATGATAAAAGAATCCGAAGAAAAAGAAGAGAAATAAGGAGGGAGAGCATGTTTTGTTATAACTGCGGCTGCCATCTGTCAGAGCACGATTTCTGTACGTCCTGCGGAGCAGATGTATCCCTCTACAAAAAGATCATGTGTATGTCCAACCGTTTCTATAATGACGGTCTGGAGAAAGCAGGAGTACGGGATCTCACAGGTGCGATCAACAGCTTACGGCAGAGCCTGAAATTCAATAAGAACAATATCGAAGCCAGAAATCTACTGGGACTGGTGTATTTTGAGACCGGAGAGGTGGTGGCGGCCCTCAGCGAATGGGTCATCAGCAAGAACATGCGTCCCGAGAAAAATATTGCGGACGACTATATCAATATGCTGCAGTCCAATGCTTCCCGTCTGGATGCCATCAACCAGACCATCAAGAAATACAACCAGGCACTGGTCTATTGCAATCAGGACAGCAAGGATCTGGCCATTATCCAGTTGAAAAAAGTATTGTCCCTGAACCCGAAGTTCATCCGGGCACACCAGCTCTTAGCCCTGCTCTATATGGACAGCGAACAGTGGGACAGAGCGGAGAGAGAACTGCGTAAATGCGTGGACATCGATCGCAACAATACGCTGACCCTGCGTTACCTGAAGGAAGTCGAGATGCAGCTGGCTCCGGACGAGAACAGCAGGCAGACCGGACGCCGGAAGAAGGATGATGCGGTTCGTTACCAGAGTGACAATGAGATCATCATTCAGCCCCTGAATGTGAAGGAGCAGAAGAGTGCCGGGCTTTCCTCTCTGGTCAATATCGCCATCGGTCTGGTCATCGGCCTGGCCGTAATGTATTTTCTGGTGGTTCCGGCAGCGGTATCCAATGCCAACAACGAAGCCCAGAAGACCATCACCGATATTGGAAATCAGTTAGATACCAAGACCTCAAGGATCCAGGAACTGGAGGCCCAGATGGCAGCGCTCCAGACAGAGAACGATACTCTGAATCAGGAACTGCAGGGTTATGTGGGAACCGACGGTACTTTACAGACCATCGACAGTCTGTTAGCGGCAGCCACCACCTATCTGGAGACCCAGGATGTCACCCAGACGGCGGCCAATCTGGAAAGTATTTCCTCGTCCGTGGATGTGGACAGTACTTCCGAAGCGTTCCAGAAGCTGTATAAGACGCTGCTTGGGATCATAGGACCGCAGCTGTCGGCGCAGTATTATGAGACAGGCTATAATGCTTACCGCAGTGAGGACTATGCAGCGGCCATCGAGAACCTGTCCAAGGCGGTCATCTACGATGAGACTAACAAGGATGCCTGGCTGAGCCTGGGCAACTCTTACCGTAAGAGTGACGATGCCCAGAATGCCATCACCACCTATGACAAGATCATAGAACTGTTCCCGGATACGGAGACAGCCAGAAGTGCCCAGAGATATCGTTCCCAGCTGGCAGAGAATACCGCACAGTAAGAAAGTACAACATACCATCAGACAATCTGACACAACACACGAAAGAGAACTTGCGAAAAGCGCGGGTTCTCTTTTCTATTGCAAAAAAAATGCTGGGAAACAGCGGAATGTGAGGAAATATGGAAGACTTTCAGATCATTGATAATTGCCTGATGGTACGCATGCCGGAGGAAGTGGATCACCACAGAGCCGCCTACATCTGTGAGGGGGCGGACAGGCTCTTAGTCAGGGAAAATGTGGAAAATGTAGTGTTTGATTTCGAGGATACCCGGTTTATGGACTCCTCGGGAATCGGGATCGTCATGGGACGATATCGCAAGATTTCCTGCTTCGGCGGACATGTTTATGCGATCCATGCAGACCGGCAGATTCAGCGGCTTTTCCGCATGTCCGGGCTTCACAGGGTTGTGGAGATCCTGCCGGGATAAAACAGAAAGCTTACAAATAATGTTAAAAATGAAGGAAATCATTCAAAAAAATATGAAAAACAGTGCAATAACAGGCGCAGAAATGAGGAGAGTATGGTAGCAGAGAGGGAAAACGTTCAGGTGACGGAAGAAAAAGAACATTTGCAGCAGAATCTACGGGACAGCCGGAATGAGATGGAGATCGTATTTGACGCGGTTTCCTGCAATGAGAGCTTTGCCAGAGTGGCAGTGGCGGCTTTCATCACCCATCTGAATCCGACACTGGAAGAACTGGCGGACATCAAGACCGCCGTATCGGAGGCAGTGACCAATGCCATTATCCATGGTTATGAGAATCTGTCCGGTTACACGAGACACGGAGAGATGCGTCCCGCTTACAGCGTGATCCATCCGGGAAAGGTAAGACTGCACTGCATTCTGGAGGAGGACACGTTATCCATCGAGGTCTCAGATCAGGGCAGGGGAATGGAAGATGTGGCAAGGGCCATGGAGCCGTTATTTACCACGAAACCGGAACTGGAGCGTTCCGGCATGGGTTTTGCCTTTATGGAAGCTTTCATGGATGATCTGGAAGTGGAGAGCATCCCCGGCAAGGGCACGAAAGTACATATGTGGAAGAAGATGCGCTGCGGAGACTGGATCGGAAAAGAGGACTGAGGCATGGAAGAAGTATCAGTACTCATCGGAAAGTCACAGAGCGGAGATAAAGAAGCGAGAGAAGTACTGATCGAGAAAAATCTGGGGCTGGTGCACCACATTGTAAAGAGATTTCTGGGCAGAGGGTATGATCCGGAGGATCTGTTCCAGATCGGAGTCATCGGCCTGATGAAAGCCATTGATAAATTTGACCTGAAGCTGGAGGTGCGGTTTTCCACTTATGCCGTCCCCATGATCACCGGGGAAATCAAACGGTTCCTGCGGGATGACGGCCTGTTAAAGGTGTCCCGCACCATCAAGGAGGACGGTCTGAAGGTTCGTCTGGCGAGACAGCGGCTGCAGAGCCGGCTGCACAGAGAACCAACGCTGCAGGAATTGTCGGAAGAGGCACAGCTGGACAGGGAAGAAGTCATTCTGGCCATGGAAGCGGGGGCGGAGGTGGAATCCCTCTATAGCAGCAGCGGACAGGAGGACGGCAGCGAACTGTGTCTGGCGGACCGGGTGGTGGCTGCGGCCCACGGCTGTGTGGGAGCCAGCATGGGAAGCAGCAGTGCGGTGGAAAACGACGTGGAGAAGGACAGGCTGCTGGACCAGATGCTGTTAGCCCAGCTTCTGGGCGAACTCCCGGAGAGAGACCGGGAACTGATTCGCATGCGCTATTTTCAGAACAAGACCCAGACGGAGATCGCCGGAATCCTGGGGATCAGCCAGGTACAGGTCAGCCGTCTGGAGAAAAAGATCCTGCGGGAAATGCGGGAAATGGCTGGGTGAGTGCGCAATTCATTAATAATTCATAAAACAAATTTTTTCCTCTTTCTTTCCGTCGTGATTTCGATTATATTATATAAAGGAATATAATCGAAATCACGACGGAAAGCTGCATAGTTATAGAAAGACAGCATGAAAAAGGAGAGCAGGGGTACTTATGAAAAAAGAAAACGAAAACGGACGGATTTCCGAAGACCGTCTGAACAGAGCCAATAAGCGTAAGAAAAACAACACCATAGCGTCTATTCTGGTCATGACCGGATGTCTGCTGGTGCTGGTACTGGTGACTTATGTTGCGGGGATTCTGTATTCCTGGATCGACAGCAAGTTCCAGAGTAATGCCAACGATCTGGCGGCAGCGGCGGAGGCCGGAAGCCAGACGGAAGAGGGCACACAGGAAGTGGTGAAGACTTATACACAGGAGGAAGTGGATGCACTGATCGCCGAGGCAAAACAGCAGGCCGAGGACGAGGAAGAGAACAAGATCCTGACCGGAATCCGGGACGGACTGATCTCCGGCACTACCATGGTAGAGACCCTGCGTCCCTATTATCCCAATGAACTGGTGGTTGTCAGCAACGGAACCTTCAACTTCGTGCCGATCCGTGACGACCTGCAGAAGAATGATTATGTCATGGAGAACCTGAATATTCTGGAGGACGGAGAAGTGCAGTACCTGCAGGACGGACAGGTGGTATCCCACAAGGGAATTGATGTCTCCAAGCATCAGGGAAATATCGATTGGAACAAGGTAGCAGCAGACGGCGTGGAATTTGCTTTCTTACGTGTAGGCCTCAGAGGCTACGGCACCGAGGGCAAGCTTTTGGAGGATGATACCTTTGAACAGAATGTCAAGGGAGCGTTGAAGGCCGGACTGAAGGTAGGCGTCTATTTCTACTCTCAGGCCATCACGGAAGAGGAGCTGCTGGAAGAGGCAGATCTGGTACTTGAAAGGGTAAGACCCTATAACATTGATCTTCCCATTGTATTCGATGTGGAAAAAGTCAGCGGCGGCAAGGGCCGTGCCAATGCCTTGAGCGTGGAAGAGAGAACTCATCTGGCAGCATTGTTCTGCCAGACCATCCAGGAGGCCGGCTACCACCCCATGATCTACCACAACATGGAAATGGGTACCCTGATGCTGGATCTGGGACAGCTGGAATCTTACGATAAGTGGTTTGCTTATTACAATGATGACCTGTACTACCCCTATGCTTACAAGGTATGGCAGTACAGCGAACACGGTGCTGTGGACGGTATCAATGAAGAAGTGGATCTGAATATCTGGATCGGAGATTTCTGATTTTTCGAATCCTGGCTAAAAGAAAACTCATTCGACAGGTGTGAGACATCTGTACGAATGAGTTTTTTACTTTAGAACCCTTCCTTCTTACGAACCAGCCGTAACTCCCTTCTCTTAATGGCATTGTCCCATTCCATCCGTTCCCCGTCATTCTCCAGGATCAGGCCGGGAACGGGAGTGGGTTTGCCGTCATCGCCCATGGCTACCATGACAAAGTAAGCACGGTTGATGGGATGTCTGGTGCCGTCCTGTTCTTCGCGGTAGGTGTCCACACGGACTTCCATGGAAGTATGTCCTACATGGGTGACCTTGCCGATCAGCACGATAATATCATTCAGATAGGCACCGGATTTAAAATACAGGTTGTCAATGGCTACGGTGGTGGCATCCCTGCCGCAGTGACGCCTGGCGGTGGCACCTGCCACCTCATCGATCCACTCTAACAGTCTTCCGCCGAACAGCCGTCCGAAGCCGTTGATATCCGGATGGATCACCACATGCAGCTGATGGGTCTCGGAATCGGAGACCTTTTTGGCGGGAAGAGCGGCACTCTTTTTTTCTGTATTTTCCGTTACATCTGTTGTATTCATAGTCACAAAACCTCACATATATTTTAAAATGTTCCATTTTTTACAAAGCGCCCCGTATCAAACGGCAGCATTGCATATATATAAACGTAGTATAGCACATTTCCGGGAAAAATGCCATCCGCATAGGATTTTCGTTTTTGGGAAATTCTATTTTGTACAGAAAGAGATCTTAAAAAACTTCTCTGACAACTGTCTAAAGCGAAACTTTGCGAAAGGGGAACGGGAATGCTGTTCAGGCAATTACTACTCATAGTAGCGGGAGCCAGCTACGGCCTGCTGTCGGCGGCGGGAGTGTTCACGGTGCTGGTGGCGGTGGGACTGATTCCCCGGTTTGCGGGCAGGACCCACACCGCACGCTATATTCTGCTGTATGAAGAAATGGTTATTTTCGGAACTCTGGCAGGATGCTTTGTTACGGTTTTTCCGGAATACAGCCAGTGGGGAAGCTATCTGCGGGAACGATTCCCGGAATATATGAGTCTGTGGAGGGTGGCAGGCGTGGGGGTGCAGGCAGTCTTCGGCCTGTTTGCCGGAATGTTCATAGGATGTCTGGCACTGGCCATTGCCGAAATGCTGGACAGTATCCCTATTTTCGCCAGAAGGATCTCCTTTCGTCATGGACTGGGCTGGGCCATCCTTGGGATGGCCGCGGGGAAGATCTGCGGAGCATTGTTTTATTTTGCCACAGAACTGCACCGGACCGTACAATAAGCCGGAATCTCTTTTGCGGAACCGGTTTTCAGGGGAGCGGTTATTATGGGGCATTCTGAATGAGGCTCCGGTGGATAGAAATGCGAATGGAAGGAAAGGAAGATGAAATACAGGATATGAAGCAGCAGACAGTTTATCTGAAATGTGACAGAAGCGCGGAAGTGCAGTCGCAGGACGTGTTCCTGAAGGATGTGGCAGAACTTCGCTGTCAGGATTCGGTATTACAGGCAAAATTAAAGGCTGTCAAAGTCCATCATTTTCCGAAGGATGGCGGAAAACGCTGTGTCATCAGCTGCCTGAAGCTGGTAAGCCTTATGGAAGAAATCTGCCCGGAGATCAATGTACAGGTGGTGGGAGAGACAGATGTGCTGGTGGAATGGATCAGTGTGAACCGTCACAAGGGCTGGCAGCAGTGGATCAAAGCGGCCTTCGTATGCCTGATCAGCTTCTTCGGGACAGCCTATACGATCATGGCCTATCACAACGATGTAGGGATCAACGAGGTCTTCACGGAGGTGTACCGCATGGCCATGGGAGCGGAACCGGGGGGACTGAACACGCTGGAGGTGTCCTATTCCCTGGGATTGGCAGCAGGCATCATCGTATTCTTCAACCATATCGGCGGCAGGCGCCTGACCAAGGATCCCACCCCCGTCGAAGTCTCCATCAAAAATTACGAGACCGACGTGGATAAGACCCTGATTGAGCAGGCCGGAAGAGAAGGGAAAGAGATCGAAAGCAGATAAATAGTAAGACATACCTGAAAAGGTTAAATACCGCCCCGGCAGAACATTTCACGTCACAGGCGGTATTTTTTCAGGGGAAGGATGTGGAAAACGGTAAAAAGCGCCGGAATGCGGCAAGATATGGAAACAGGCATCACTGTAAGCGGTAACCTGTGCTATAGTGCAAAATAAATACATAAAATCATAAGAAACGGGCATTCTGTCAGCAGAGAAGTCAGTCAGAGAACAGGCTGGCCGCAAAATCGGACAGGCAGGGAAAGGCAGGGTATGGATATGAAACAGAATGACACAAAAAAGGACAGCCGGCAGAGCGCACAGAAGGATGTGCCGTATCTGTCAAGGGATCCGGCACAACCGGACGCACAGCAGAAGCAGGAATATGAGCAGTATGTAAAATCGGTGACTCCGACCCACAATCTGTGGATGCAGATGGGAAAAGCGTTTCTGACCGGTGGAATCATCTGCTGCATCGGACAGGGGATTCTGAACTATACGGGAAATGTGCTGGGGATGGATCCCCAGACGTCGGGAAGCTGGTGCTCTCTGATCCTGGTATTTGCATCGGTGGTACTTACCGCACTGCACATCTATCCTAAGATCGCCAAGTGGGGAGGAGCCGGAGCACTGGTGCCCATCACGGGTTTTGCCAATTCCGTGACGGCTCCCGCTGTGGAATATCAGAAGGAAGGTCAGGTCTTCGGCATCGGCTGCAAGATATTCACCATTGCAGGACCGGTGATCCTGTACGGAATCTTTGCCAGCTGGCTGCTGGGGCTGATCTGCTGGGTGCTGCAGATGTTTGGGATCACGGTAGGATAGGGACGGTGGAACACAAAAGAAAATTACGAAGAGAAAACGGGAAGGCCAAATGACTGAGGCTAAATGGAATGCGGTTGAAACAGAAGAAAAAACAGTGTAAAATAACTTTGTTCGGACCATCGGGCAAAGTTTTTTACTTTATGGAATATTATTTGTATGAAATATTAAAGGAGAGACTACCATGCAGATAGGAAAAGAAATGGCAATTCCGTCCATTCTGAAGATCGGAAACGGAGCCTTGGGTAAGATCGGTGGGTATTTAAAGGCGGAAGGCCTGGATCAGGTGGTGCTGTTTTTCGGTAATGGACTGATCGATATGTTCGGGGAACTGGTCATGAATTCCCTGAGGGAAGCGGATGTGAATGTTCTGGAGTATAACGAACTGGATACGGTGGACATTGATGACATCATCACGCTGGCTTTCGCAATTCCCAACAAGGCAAAGGCCGTGATCTCCATCGGCGGAGGCAAAGTCATCGATGCCGGAAAATATGCGGCTTTTCTGCGGAATCTTCCCTTTATCAGTGTGCCGACCTCCAGCTCCAGTGACGGTTTTTCCAGTGCCAGCGCCTCTCTTCTGGTGCAGGGAAAGCGTACCAGCGTTCCCGCCAGACTGGCATACGGCATTATCGTGGATACCCAGGTGATCCGTACGGCTCCGGAAAAGTTCATCTATTCCGGCATCGGCGATATGATCTCCAAGATCACGGCACTTTACGACTGGATCTTTGAAGAGAAGGCAGGCTGCGGTGAGGTGAACGATTTCGCCGTGATGATCGCAAAGAAAGCAGTGAACAGCTTCGTCCGCACCCCGTATGAGAGCATCAAGGACGAACTGTTCCTGAAGGAACTGCTGGATTCTCTGGCCATGAGCGGCATCGCCAACGAGATCGCCGGCAGCAGTGCACCCACCAGCGGAAGTGAGCATCTGATTTCCCACGCACTGGATAAGATCCTGGAAGTGCCGCAGCTTCATGGCATTCAGGTGGGAATTGCCACTTATATCATGGCAAAGGTGCAGGATCACCGTTACATCCGTGTCAGCACCGTGCTTAAGGATACCGGCTTCTGGGATTATGTGGCAGGCTTACATATGAAGAAATCCGATTTCCTCAAGGCTATCGACATGGCTCCTTCCATCAAGCCCCACCGCCACACCTACCTCCACGAGGAAAAGTACCGGGAAGCCGCGAAAAAACTGGTGCTGGAAGACGAAGTCCTCAGCCGGGTATTGGAGGACGGAAGGAGTTTATAAAGAGTTTATACTTTTTTTCTTGCAAACGAAAATGATTGCGTTATAATGTTAGATGGCTAACAAAAATGGTTAGCTATCTAACATTTTTTATTTTTCAACAACACATAAGGAGGCAGGATGAACGAGGAGACAAGTGTACTGACGAACCGTCAGCTTGGATTTGAGATCAAGGCTGCCAACAACATGATCCGCCGGAAGATCGATGCGATCTTTGCCCAGCAGGAAGGGAACGAACTCAACGGAATGCAGGGGCCGCTCTTAGGATATCTGTATCACAAGAGCAGGCACGGTGATGTCTACCAGAAGGATGTGGAACGTGAGTTTCGGATCCGCAGATCCACAGCCACAGTGATGCTGCAGAGTATGGAGCAGAAGGGCTATATCGTCCGGGTGGCATCCACGGAGGACGCAAGACTGAAACGGATCCTGTTGACGGAAAAAGCAATTGAACATCACAATCTGATCGAAGAACAGATCCGGAATTTTAACCGGGAACTGGAGGCCGGCCTGACAGAGGAGGAAAAAGAGACCTTTCTGTGTATTCTGGATAAGATGATGCAGAATCTGGGAACGGACAGCAGAAATTATAAGAAAGGAAACCAGCTATGATTAAAACATTAGCAAAACAGATCAAGGAATATAAGAGTGCTTCCCTTGTCACCCCGATATTCATGGTCCTGGAAGTAGCCATGGAAATGGTGATTCCACTCCTGATGGCATCCATCATTGATGAAGGTGTGCAGGCGGGAGATATGAAACATATTTTTGTCATCGGTTGTTACATGATCCTGGCAGCCATTGTCGGATTATTCGCCGGTGTCATGGGCGGTAAATACGGTGCGAAGGCATCCACCGGATTTGCCAGAAACTTAAGAGAGGCCATGTATGAGAACATCCAGACCTTCTCTTTTTCCAACATTGATAAATTCTCTACGGCAGGACTGGTCACTCGTATGACCACAGATGTCACCAATGTCCAGAATGCCTACCAGATGCTCTTACGCATGTGCTTCCGTGCACCGGTCAGCCTGATCTGTGCCATGCTGATGGCATTTCTGATCAACGCAAGGGTAGCCAGTATCTATCTGGTGGCTGTCGTATTTCTGGGAGTCATCATGATCTTCATTATGCGGGCGGTGTCCAAATATTTCAGCGAAGTGTTCAGGAAATACGATGACCTGAATGCCAGCGTACAGGAGAACGTGGCAGCGCAGCGTGTGGTAAAGGCTTATGTGCGTGAAGATTACGAAATTGACAAGTTCCACAAAGCCAGCTACAACATCTATAAGATGTTCAAAAAGGCTGAGTGTACCATGGTCACCATCTGGCCGGTAATGCAGTTTACCGTATACGGCTGTATTCTTGGAATCAGCTGGCTGGGTGCCCATATGATCGTTTCCAGTCAGCTGACCACCGGTGAACTGATGAGTCTGCTGACCTATTGCATGACCATTCTGATGAACCTGATGATGTTAGCCATGATCTTCGTTATGATGACCATGAGTGCTGCCAGCGGGAAGCGTATTGCGGAAGTGCTGGAAGAGAAAGCGGACATCACCAATCCCGAGCAGCCGGACTACGATGTGACGGACGGCAGCATCCGTTTTGATCACGTGACCTTCCGCTATAACAGGCAGAGTGAGAAGCCGGTGTTAGATGACCTGAACTTCGAGATCAAAGCCGGAGAGACCATCGGTATCCTGGGTGGTACCGGAAGCTCCAAGACCAGTCTGGTGAACCTCATCAGCCGTCTGTATGATGTGAATGAGGGTACGGTCTATGTGGGCGGCAAGGATGTCAGGAACTACGACCTGGAGACCCTGCGTAACGAGGTATCTGTGGTATTGCAGAAAAATGTATTGTTCTCCGGTACGATACTGGAGAACCTCCGCTGGGGTGATGAGAACGCCACCGAAGAGGAATGCATCCGTGCCTGCCGTCTGGCCTGCGCCGATGAATTTATTGAGAAGATGCCCGGAAAATATAATACCTATATTGAGCAGGGCGGAAGCAATGTATCCGGCGGACAGAAGCAGAGATTGTGTATTGCCCGAGCACTGTTGAAAAAGCCGAAGGTACTGATTCTGGATGATTCCACCAGTGCCGTGGATACGGCTACCGATGCGAAGATCCGTAAGGCCTTTGCCACGGAGATCCCCGGTACGACGAAGATCATCATTGCACAGCGTATCTCCAGTATTCAGGATGCAGACCGTATCATCGTCATGAACGACGGTAAGGTGGATGCATTTGCACCCCATGAAGAACTGCTTCGTACCAATGAGATTTACAGAGAAGTATATGAAGCCCAGACCCAGACGGGTGGCGGCGACTTTGATGAGAATGGAGGTGAGTCATAATGCCAGGACCTATGGGAGGCGGAATGCGTGGACCCGGCAGAAGAATGCAGGGTGGTACACGTATCGAGAATCCGGGAAAAGTATTCAAACGACTGATGGCGTATATTTTCAAAAACTACGGCATCCACTTTATCTTTGTGTTGATCTGTATTGTGCTGAGTGTTGTGGCAAGTATCCAGGGTACTCTGTTCATGCAGAGACTGATCGATGATTATATCATGCCCATGATCGGACAGGAGACACCGGATTTCAGCAATCTGTTCCGGGAAATTGTCCGGGTGGCAGGCTTTTATCTGGTGGGTGTGGCTGCGACGTATGCATACAACCGTATCATGGTAACGATTTCTCAGGGAACTTTGAAGAATCTCCGTGATGATCTGTTTGAACACATGGAGAAGCTGCCAATCAAGTATTTTGATACCCATTCCCACGGTGATATCATGTCTATCTATACCAATGATATCGATACGTTACGTCAGATGATCAGCCAGAGTATTCCCCAGATGTTTTCCAGTTTTATTACCGTAGTGGGTACTCTGGGAAGTATGCTGGTACTGAGTATCCCGCTGACGGCAGTCAGCCTGATCATGGTGGCACTGATGATGTTCGTCACTGGTAAGGTAGCGGGACTCAGTGGAAAATATTTTGTAAAACAGCAGAAGAATATCGGTAAAGTCAATGGTTATATTGAGGAAATGATGGAAGGACAGAAGGTCGTCAAGGTATTCTGCCACGAAGACAAGAGTCTGGAGGAGTTCAAGACGCTGAACGATGAACTGTGTGACAGTGCCTACAATGCGAATAAATTCGCTAACCTGATGGGACCTATCAATGCCCAGTTGGGTAACTTAAGCTACGTGGTATGTGCTATCGTCGGCGGTGCCATGGCACTGGGCGGTTTCGCAGGACTGACCTTAGGTAAGCTGGCCAGCTTCTTAACCTTCAACAAGAGCTTCAATATGCCCATCAGCCAGGTCAGCCAGCAGCTGAACAGCATCGTTATGGCGCAGGCCGGTGCCAAGAGAGTCTTCGATCTGCTGGATGAAAAAGTAGAGACCGACGAAGGCTATGTAACTCTGGTACGTGCGAAAAGGGTAGACGGTAAGATCGTAGAATGTCCCGAGAGAACCGGTATGTGGGCATGGAAGCATGTGCATCAGGCGGATGGTTCTGTAGATTATATTGAGTTACAGGGTGAAGTGGTATTCGACGATGTGGACTTCGGTTACAACGATGACAAGATTGTGCTGCACAACATCGAGATGTATGCAAAGCCCGGTCAGAAGATCGCATTCGTAGGCTCCACCGGTGCCGGTAAGACCACCATTACGAACCTGATCAACCGCTTCTATGATATTCAGGATGGTAAGATCCGTTACGACGGCATCAATATCAACAAGATCAAGAAGGCGGATCTGAGAAAGTCTCTGGGCATCGTATTGCAGGATACGCATCTGTTCACCGCTACCGTTATGGATAATATCCGTTTCGGCAAGCTGGATGCCACCGATGAGGAAGTTATCGCTGCCGCCAGACTGGCTAATGCGGATACCTTTATCCGTCAGCTGCCGGAGGGTTACAACACTGTTCTTACCGGTGATGGCGCAAACTTAAGCCAAGGTCAGAGACAGCTTCTTTCCATCGCCAGAGCAGCCGTAGCAGATCCTCCGGTACTGATTCTGGATGAAGCAACCAGTTCCATCGACACCCGTACCGAGAAGATCGTACAGGACGGCATGGATAAGCTGATGAAGGGCAGAACCACTTTTGTCATCGCCCACAGACTTTCCACTGTCAAGAACAGTGACTGCATCATGGTTCTGGAGCAGGGCCGCATCATTGAGCGCGGCAGCCACGATGAACTGATTGCCCAGAAGGGCAGATACTATCAGCTGTACACCGGTAATGCCATTACCGAAGGCTGAGTAAATAAAATATCATAGAAAGGTGTCCGGATCAGGTGATATGCGATCCGGACATTTTTTTTGGAAGAATTTATGATAGGGGAGGCGGCGTGGGCACAGAGCCAGTGAGGAGCCGCATCTGTGCCCACGAAGGAGAACGAGAAGGGTACAGAGCCAGTGAGTAGCCGCCTCTGTGCCCACGAAGGAGAGCGAGAAGGGCACAGAGCCAGTGAGTAGCCGCATTTGTGCCCACGAAGGAGAACGAGAAGGGTACAGAGCCAGTGAGTAGCCGCATCTGTGCCCACGAAGGAGAGCGAGAAGGGTACAGAGCCAGTGAGTAGCCGCATTTGTGCCCACGAAGGAGAGCGAGAAGGGTACAGAGCCAGTGAGTAGCCACCTCTGTGCCCACGAAGGAGAGCGAGAAGGGTACAGAGCCAGTGAGTAGCCACCTCTGTGCCCACGGAAGGGAACAGCGGGGGCATGAACTCTGCCAGAAGCTGGTCTTATGCCCATGGCGGCACAGAGTTGTGAAAAATAAATATTTACATTTACAGAAAAGTGTGCTGTAATAACAATACACTTAACAAGTGACAAGATTCTATATTTCATTCTTATAAGAGTCAAGCAGGTATCAGGCTGATTTCAGCAGAATTCCAGACAAAGAGTAACAAGTCAGATCACAACAAAATAAAAAGAAAGGCGAAACTATGTTATATCACCAGATGCTCAGAGAAAAAGAAACACTGGAAAAACGGGAAAGTACTATTCGGGAACAGCTGCAGATATATCCGGCAGGGCAGCTTATTTATTCACAGAATGGGAAACACAAAAAATGGTACATATCATGTGAAGGTGTGAAAACATATATCCCGAGTAAAAACAGAGAAACGGCAATCAAACTGGCAGAAAAAAAGTACTATGAGGCAGTTCTTAAAGATATTTTGCAGGAAAAAAAGGCAATACAGAGTTATTTGAATATATGTGATAAAAATACAACGAATGAAAAGGTATTATTGGCAACGCCGGCATACACAGAACTGCTGCATATGAGTTTTAAGGCGAACGATACGGAAGCGGACGAGTGGATGAGAGCGGATTATGAGAAATGCCCCAAGTATCCGGAGCAGCTGATCCATACAATTATAAACGGACAGAAAGTCCGGTCAAAATCGGAAGCGATCATTGCAACCATGCTTTATGTCAACAGAATCCCTTTTCACTATGAAGAGGCACTATATCTTGGGAAAAAAGTAATTTATCCGGATTTTACCATAAAACACCCAGTAACAGGGCGAACCTATTACTGGGAGCATTTTGGAATGATGGACCATGAAAGTTATGCGAAGTCAGCATTTCAGAAGATGCAGCTTTACAATACCAACAAAATTTTGTTGTCGGATACTCTTCTGGCAACCTATGAAACGGAGGATAGGCCCTTAAAGTCCAATTTTGTGGAAAACATGATACAGCAATATTTCCTGTGAGGTTTAACCGGAGATCAATACCCAGTCAGGTCTCCAGCGTAAGTATTTTACGACAAAAGCCACATCTACCGGCTGTCCCGAAAGTACCGGGTAGAACAGCAGGAACAGGCCGAAGGCCAGTGCGGCGTAGACACAGCAGATGATGACAAAAGTCCGGTCGGACATCTTCTTTTTCAGCTGCATCAGACTGTACACGATCATCAGTACCACAAAAGGGGTACTGGGGAAATAGTGGTAGATGAAAGTGATCCTGGTGACGAAGAACCAGGGCAGATATTGCGCCAGGTAGCCCACCACCAGAAATGCAGCCACAGAATATTCCCGGCGGGACAGAACCTCAGCCGCGGGAATTTTCTTCTTACGGCCGGTCAGTGTCCGCAGCAGAGTACTCTGGGTGAACAGCAGGTACAGCAGATAGACAAATGCCGGAACTCCGATCCACCATACGATGGGATTGCCGAAGGCACTGATGCCCTCCTTCA
Organism: uncultured Acetatifactor sp.; assembly: GCA_934394815.1. GTDB lineage: Bacteria > Bacillota > Clostridia > Lachnospirales > Lachnospiraceae > Acetatifactor. Next base: position 40,669 of record CAKRRD010000018.1, read on the forward strand.
CGGTATCGGTGAGATAGCCGGAGTAATACCAGATCGGGCGGATCATGGTGGGCCATTCGTACCAGGAAGAGGAATAGGGATGGGTGGCTTCCAGACCACTGTGATAATGGAACATAGAAGTCTGGTTGGCCAGCATACGATCCAGCAGTCCCGGATGAGCATTGTCTACAAAAGGCAGGTAGGACAACAGATAGATCACCACCGGGATCAGCACGAAAAAGGTCAGACAGAAGTCAATGGTCTTTACCGTATAGCCGGAGAAATTCTTCACGATATACTGGTGTTGTATGTCGGCTGTGCTTTTTCCGGGGTGCACCCTGGCATAGAGATATTCCCGGTAACGCCGCAGCAAATGAGCGAAGAACAGCAGAGCCAGACCGCATCCGGCATAGACACCGGTCCATTTGCTGGCAATGCCCAGTCCCATGCAGACACCGCACAGCCCCAGAGGAATAAAAGTCTTATGCAAAGGCGTGTCATAGAAACTCATGGTGCAGTAGCGATACATAAAATAGTACATGGCAATCACGAAAAAGGTAATATACACATCAATAGTGGCGATCCGGGTCTGTGTAAAATGCATGAAATCAAAGGCAAACAGGAAGCAGGCCAGAGCCGCGGCGGGGGTATTGCGGGTCATCCTTTTTCCGAACAGATACAAAAACGGCAGCATGGCAATGCCGAACAAAGTACCCATGATGCGCCAGCCAAAGGGATTCATTCCGAAGATGGCAGCCCCAAGGGCAATAAAGATCTTGCCCAGAGGAGGATGGGTGTTCTCGTAGGTTGGCAGGCCATGAAGGAACTCGTAAGCCGTGCGTGCGTGATAAATCTCGTCGAAATACATGCTGTTGCGGAAGGAATAGCGTTCCGGATACAGATCGCTTTCATCGAACAGCGTGCCATAGGTATCTGCGTTCAGGGGGCGTGTAATATTGCCGTCCGCATCCAGAAATACCAGTTCAATCAGGGAGGCATCCGTATCCGACAATGTCAGACGCAGATATCTGGTTGTGTAAGACACATCAGAAGCCCCGCTTTCAGTGGCCTGTGCCAGCAGATCCTGCAGGGAGACATCCTGCCAGGTAAACACATTGTTCAGGATGACCTCACCGAGATGCGTCCAGGCGTCTTCAGCATTGCTTTTTATCTCTGCCGTGAAATGTCTCTGATGCCAGGGGGCCAGATAACTTGCCATGGTCACCGGCAGGGCATCCTCAGAAAATTCCAGTTCGATGGTCTGATTCAGGGGCATGTCGTAAGTCGTTACCGGAGCCTTGCGGTCACCCAGATCGTAGAGGGCAAAACAGCTGTACAGCATGACAATCGCCAGTAACAGACACAGATCCAGCTTCGTGAAGCGAAATTCCTTCCCGGAAGGAACAGGCTCCAGAGGAGAAAGAAAATGATCCCGGAGCAGGAAAATCAGGCCTCCGCCACCGGCGGGCTGTCTGGAAGTTTTCGTTTTGCGGTTCGCAGCGGCCGGCTCCTTCGTGGAAGCGGCAGCCACCACCGGTTCTCCGTGAACATAATATTTCCAGAGGATCCTGTAGAAATAGTACAGGCAGCACAACATTCCGGCAGATACCAGCAAAATGATGGGAGCCTTGCGGTCGTAATTCTGTGGATCGTAATGATACAGCACATCGGCAGTGTTGTAAAAATGCAGCGCCGCAAAGCCGGCATAACATTTCCAGAAAGCACCGGAAGATTTATACAGGCAGCAGAACAGTAACAGCGCCAGACCGGGGTACATATAGCGTTCGTGCATTCTGACGGAGAACAGGAACATGGTCAGAATGATAAAGGCTCCGAGGCAGAAATACCGTGAAGGCTCTTTCCGGCAGCGCAGCGCGATCAGAAAAGTAAAAAGCACGATCAGCAGGATGGCGATGGTTCCCCACGCCTTGCAGGGCAGGAAGAGGAATACGGTATTCTGGTCGATCCAGTTCATGCCCAGAAGTCCCCAGAAATTATAGGCGTTTACAGCAGCGTATTCATAGGATCCCAACGTGGAAGTATACTGCGAGATCGCGGCATTCAGTCCGAAGGGGGCGCACAACAGGAACATGCCGCAGATGACGGCAAGACCTCCGCATAAATTATAGAAGAATTTCCGGACGGAAAAATCTTTCAGGAATACATGGTCCAGGATCCCCACCAGAAGCACCGGTGTGAAGATCAGCGTCTGGGGCTTTAACAGGACACCGAGACCGTAGACGGTATAAGCCGGAAACATATTGCCCTCCATGAGGAACAGACACATAAGGATCACCACCAGCGTATGCACGGAATCCACCTGTCCCCAGCAGGAAGAATTCAACAGGATCGCCGGTTGGAACAGATAAGCGGAAGCAACACAGACTCCCTGCCACTCGGAGAGATGCAGACGCTTCACCGCTTCTCTGTAAAGCAAAAAGCCGCAGGCCATATCACACAGAATGGCTGGCAATTTTAACAACAGGATATGAAGATCGGAGTAATAGGGAATCTGCAGCAGCGAACGCAGAGCACCGATGACATACAGCACATACAGGAATCCGGGCGGGTAGTCCGCAAAAGTCTCCGCAGAATAAAATTGTCCGGGACCGATGGTGAAGATCCGGTCCGCCCAGGAGGCAAAACAGGCAATATCATTCCCAAAGCCATGGGTGGTATAGGCCAGAATCAGCCGGAGAAGCAGGGCACCTCCGAAAATGAGCCACAGAAAAGAACGTCGGCTGCCAAGCTGGCGGAAGGCTGTGTTATTTTGAAACCCGGCATAACAGGCGCCGCACAGAAGCAGCGAAAGGAGTGCAAAAAGATGTATCATAAAATGAATCCCCCAATATGTAATAAAATGGCAATGCATTACTTCTTAAAAATATCAAAAAATAACTCTTTCGTAAAGACGGATACGGAAAAATAAGTTATAATCATTAATAAATTGTAACGGTCTGCACGAGCGGGAAGGGGAGCTTTATATGAAAAACAAAAAAATAGAAAATGCGGTTACAGCGGTATTGGCGGCTGCGGTACTGGTCACCGGCGGGATGAGCCTGAATTCTTATCTGTCGGAGCAGAAGGCAAAAAATGAGTATGATGCCATCCGGGAGGAAGTGGTGGCGGAGCCTGAGGCAGCGGAGGAAGAAACCGGGGAGATCATAGAGAAAAATTATCCGGAGTTACAGATCAATTTCGCAGAATTGAAAAAGACCAATCCGGATTTCAGGGGATGGCTGTATTTTCCGGCGCTGGACATCAGTTATCCGGTGGTGCAGGGAGAAGACAACAATTATTATCTGAAGCATTCCTTTGAAGGGGGGAGCGTAAATGCCGGATGTATTTTCATGGACAGTGAGGCTTCGGCGGACTGGTCGGACCGGAATACCTTTGTCTTCGGACACAATATGCGGGACGAGAGTATGTTCGGAACTTTCAAAAAGCTGCTGAAGGGAACGGCAAGCTGTGAAGAAAACCCTTACTTCTATATTTATACGGAAGAAAGCGTCTATATCTACGAGATTTTTTCCTATTATGAGACTAAGAGCAACAGTGACCGTTTTGCTACATTTACTTCGGACGCTTCCTATGATGATTATGTGCAATGGGCCACAGAACATTCTCTCTACGCTTCGGATGCAGACTTAAGTGACCGGGGAAATATCGTATCCCTGTCCACATGCTACGGCTCTGCCGGTACCAAAAGGCGGGCGCTGATCCACGGAGTCCTGACGGAAAAAGCCGGATATTAAGGCAGGGATTTCCTCCTGAGTGTCCCCCTGAACAAAAATAATCAAAAAATAACAATAAAATGAAAAAATCTGACCCCTTTTTGAAATTGCATCAGTCTTAATAGGTGTAAAGAGGAACGAAAACGTTTAAATACGTTAACACATTGGATTTCATTGAGGGAGAAATCAGATGAGCAGATTTAGCAAGTATGTAAAAGAAAAAGTGGTAAAGGTTTTGGTAACAGCGCTGGTAGCAGGCTCCATCGCAGGGAACGAGGGGATTATTGCGCAGGCAGCAAATTACAGCAATGTAAAGGATTTCCTTGGAAAAGCGTATAATTATGGAATCGTTGCGGATACATTTGATCAACAGGCTGATGCCCAGACCAACTTTGCTGTAAAACATTATTCTAATGGCCATTATGTTGGGGATGATATTTCCGGAGTTCCCGGTTTTATTTTGGTCGGAGATGCACAGAATGCTGAAAATACAGTAAAATTAAAAAGTAATGCACAAGATACTCAGGTGTATTATGAAAATTTTGGGACAAAGGTTATCAACGACTATGTTGACGAAATGAGAAATGCTGTTATTCAAAAGAGCAATGAAGCGTGGAACTGCGAAAGCACGGCTGTTTATGAAGACAAAGGCATGAATGACCAGAATATTACAATGCCTGGCAGCAGTGCTGGAATTTATTATTTGAATGTGACCACAGAAATGTGGAAGACCATGAATCAACAGCAGGGAATAATTAAAATATCCATAGCTGATGGTCAGACATTAGTAATGAACATTGCAGGTGATGATATCAACATCTACAGATTTAGCATTAATGGTGCTTCAACTGCGTCAAGTAAAGGATTGGCTGATAAAGTTATTTTTAATATGCAGGAGGCAACAAAGGTATCTATATCAGAGACAGCAGGAGCTGTTATAGCACCCCAGGCAGAAGTTTATGTTAATTCTACCTGTTCGGGATGGGTTGTTGCGAGAACAGTGGTAAATGGTGGAGGAGAACTTCATAAGGATTCTCCCAGTGAGGAGCCTACGCCGACTCCGGTGGTACCTGAGGAGCCTACGCCTACCCCAGTGGTACCTGAGGAGCCTACACCGACACCGGTAGTGACAGAGGAACCCACACCGACACCGGTAGTGACCGAGGAGCCTACACCGACACCGGTAGTGACCGAGGAGCCTACACCGACGCCGGTAGTGACCGAGGAACCCACACCGACCCCGGTAGTGACAGAGGAACCCACACCGACTCCTGTAGTGACCGAGGAGCCTACACCGACGCCGGTAGTGACCGAGGAACCCACACCGACCCCGGTAGTGACCGAGGAGCCTACACCGACGCCGGTAGTGACCGAGGAACCCACACCGACACCGGTAGTGACCGAGGAGCCTACACCGACGCCGGTAGTGACCGAGGAGCCTACACCGACCCCGGTAGTGACAGAGGAACCCACACCGACACCGGTAGTGACCGAGGATCCTACACCGACACCGGTAGTGACCGAGGAGCCTACACCGACGCCGGTAGTGACCGAGGAGCCCACACCGACGCCGGTAGTGACCGAGGAGCCTACACCGACACCGGTAGTGACCGAGGAGCCTACACCGACGCCGGTAGTGACCGAGGAACCCACACCGACCCCGGTAGTGACAGAGGAACCCACACCGACTCCTGTAGTGACCGAGGAGCCTACACCGACGCCGGTAGTGACCGAGGAACCCACACCGACCCCGGTAGTGACCGAGGA
>CAKRRD010000019.1 GCA_934394815.1 uncultured Acetatifactor sp.
TCCCTAAGACGGCGCTCTAACCAAGCTGAGCCACACCCCGAAACGCAAGTAAGATAATACCATGGAATTTTACAAAATGCAAGAGTTTTTTTATAAAAAGTTAATTTGCCCATTTTGAGGCTATTGTCGTACAATAATATCACAGAAAATAATGATAAAACAGTGGAGGACAGGCTATGGCCAATACAACGAAACTGGCGCTGGAGGCGGCTTTGAAAAAAGAACTTCTTACCAGGCCTCTGGACAAAATCACCATTAATGATCTCGCGGAAGACTGTGGGATCAGCCGCATGGCTTTTTACTATCATTTCAGGGATATTTACGATCTGGTAGAGTGGGTCTGCGTGGAAGACGGCACGAAGGCATTACAGGGGAAGAAGACTTACGAGAACTGGCAGGAAGGCTTCTGTCAGATTTTCGAGGCGGTGCAGGAGAACAAACCTTTCATTATGAATGTTTACCGCTGTGTGGACAGACAGAAGATCGAAAACTATTTAAACAAGCTGACCTATCAGCTCATCGCGGACGTGGTGGAGGAAAAATGTGCCGGGATGCAGGTGGCGGAGGAACACAAGGAATTCATCGCCGGTTTTTACAAATACGGTTTCGTGGGAGTGATGTTAGACTGGATCGACCGGGGAATGAAGGACGATTATAAAAAGATCGTGGACGAACTGGCCATCACACTATATGGAAATATCAGCCGTTCCATCGAAAACTTCGAGCAGACCGAAAAGAAATCCTGAAACAGTATAAGAACTTTACAAAAAGGGCAGGATGATAAAAACTTTATCATTTGGCCTCTTTTGTAAATTGGTTTTCTTATAAAAAAGAAGTATGATCCTACTTGTAAACAGAAAAAACATTTGAGAGTCATCAAAGAAAGGTGGTAATCATTATGGCAAAGAAAAGCAACATCGGATTGGGACTGGCAGCGCTGGCAGTAGGTGCAGGCGCCGTGGCAGCAGCAACCAAAGGACATAAAGCAGAGGTGAAGAAAGAGGAGAGAAAGGCAGCTGTCAAGGCAGCCAAGAAAGAGTACCGCAACACCGAGCTTGGAAGATATGACAAGAACAGCAAAGGTATCTATTATTCCAACGGTAACTACGAAGCATTCGCAAGACCGAAGAAGCCCGCAGGAGTGGATGAGAAGAACGCATATATCGTAGGCAGCGGACTGGCTTCTCTGGCAGCAGCGTGTTTTCTGGTACGTGACGGACAGATGCCCGGTTCCCATATCCACATTTTAGAGGCAATGGATATCGCAGGCGGTGCCTGTGATGGTATCTACGATCCTGCCAGAGGTTACGTTATGCGTGGCGGACGTGAGATGGAGAACCATTTTGAATGTCTGTGGGATCTGTTCCGCAGCATCCCCTCTCTGGAAGTACCCGGAGCCAGCGTACTGGACGAGTACTACTGGCTGAACAAGGAAGATCCCAACTACTCCCTGTGCCGTGCAACAAAGGATTGCGGACAGGATGCCCACACCGACGGCAAGTTCAACTTAAGCCAGAAGGGCTGCATGGAGATCATGAAGCTGTTCATGACAAAGGACGAGGATCTGTATGACAAGACCATCGAAGATGTTTTCGATGATGAAGTATTTAACTCCACCTTCTGGTTATACTGGAGAACCATGTTCGCCTTCGAGAACTGGCACAGCGCACTGGAAATGAAGCTTTACTTCCAGAGATTCATTCATCATATCTCCGGACTGCCTGATTTCAGTGCCCTGAAGTTCACCAAGTACAACCAGTACGAATCCCTGATCCTTCCCATGAAGAAGTATCTGGAGGCAGCAGGTGTGGACTTCCAGTTCAATACTGAAGTGACCAATGTTATTTTCGATATCAATGACGGCAAAAAGGTGGCAAAGGCAATTGAGTGCAAGGTAAAAGGTGTAGAGAAGGGTATTGTCCTCACCGAGAACGACCTGGTATTCGTTACCAACGGAAGCTGTACCGAGGGAACCATTTACGGCGACCAGAATCATGCACCCAACGGTGATGCAGAGGTTCGTACCAGCGGCGTATGGAGTCTGTGGAAGAATATCGCAAAACAGGATCCTTCCTTCGGACATCCCGAGAAGTTCTGTTCCGATATCTCCAAGACCAACTGGGAATCCGCTACCGTGACCACACTGGATGACAAGATCATTCCTTATATCACCAATATCTGCAAGCGTGATCCCAGAAGCGGTAAGGTTGTAACCGGCGGTATTGTAAGCTGTCAGGATTCCAAGTGGCTCATGAGCTGGACTATTAACCGTCAGGGACAGTTCAAGGAGCAGGATAAGAATCAGGTATGTGTATGGGTATACGGTCTGTTCACCGATGTACCCGGCGATTATATCAAAAAACCCATGAAGGATTGTACCGGTAAGGAAATCACCGAAGAGTGGCTGTATCACCTGGGCGTGCCGGTAGAGGACATCGAAGATCTGGCAGAGCACAGCGCAGTCTGCGTACCTACCATGATGCCTTATATCACCGCATTCTTCATGCCCAGAACCAAGGGTGACCGTCCCGATGTCATCCCCGACGGCTGCGTGAACTTTGCGTTCCTGGGTCAGTTTGCAGAGACTCCGAGAGACACCGTATTCACAACAGAGTACTCCGTAAGAACCGCTATGGAGGCTGTTTACGGACTGTTAGGTGTCGACAGAGGTGTGCCTGAGGTATGGGGCAGCGTTTACGATGTCAGAGAACTATTAGACAGCAGCGTGAAGCTGATGGATGGCATGTCTCCTCTGGAGATTGAACTGCCCGGACCATTAAATGCACTGAAGAAGCCGCTGCTTCGCGTAGTCAAGGGCACCGTAGTGGAAAAACTGCTGCGTGACCACAACGTGATCAAGGACGGCATGATGGAATAAATTCCTTCATAAGAATTTCATAAAATAAGGAAATAACGGAAAGGAGCAGACTCAACAAGGGAGCCTGCTCTTTTTTGCCCCCCCTTTTTTCTTTACAGATCCAAATCTGATTTCCGGCAGCGGAAGAGTAAAAACCAATTAAAGAAAGTTGAACAAATGTAAGCGTTTACATAATACTAAAGTACTAGACAAAACAAACAAAAATATAATACTAAAATTCAACATTATGCACGAAAATAGGTACTATGTCAAAAAATTATCAATTTCGGCTTGATATTCTATTGGTAGATTGTTACAATATCAAAGTACTAAAAACCGAAGCCGAAATGCTCCGGTAGTGGTTTGGGTTACAAAGTTTTGTCAAAAATATTATAAAAAGGGAGACAAAGAAGTATGAAGAAATGGGTATATTTGTTTACCGAAGGTAATGCAAACATGCGCGAACTGCTTGGTGGTAAGGGTGCGAACCTGGCTGAGATGACCAATATTGGTCTGCCGGTTCCTCAGGGCTTCACCATTACAACAGAGGCATGTACACAGTATTATGAAGATGGACGCGAGATCAATGAAGAGATCCAGGGTCAGATCAACGAGTACATTACTAAGATGGAAGAGATCACCGGCAAAAAGTTCGGCGACCACGAGAATCCTCTGTTAGTATCCGTTCGTTCCGGCGCGAGAGCATCCATGCCCGGTATGATGGATACCATTCTGAACCTTGGTCTGAATGAGACCGTTGTTAACGTAATCGCTGAGAAGTCCAGCAACCCCCGTTGGGCTTGGGACTGCTATAGAAGATTTATCCAGATGTATTCCGACGTTGTTATGGAAGTAGGTAAGAAGTACTTCGAGCAGCTGATCGATGCAATGAAAGAGAAGAAGGGTGTTAAGCAGGACGTTGAGCTTACTGCTGATGATCTGAAGGAACTGGCTGGCCAGTTCAAGGCTGAGTACAAGGCTAAGATCGGTGTAGACTTCCCTGATGATCCCAAGGAACAGCTGATGGGCGCTATCAAGGCTGTATTCCGTTCCTGGGACAACCCTCGTGCAAACGTTTATCGTCGTGACAACGATATCCCTTATTCCTGGGGTACTGCTGTTAACGTTCAGTCTATGGCATTCGGTAACATGGGTGATGACTGTGGTACCGGTGTTGCATTTACCAGAGATCCGGCTACCGGCGCTAAGGGCCTGTTCGGTGAGTTCCTGACCAACGCACAGGGCGAGGACGTAGTAGCAGGTGTTCGTACACCTATGAAGATCGCTGAGATGGCTGACAAATTCCCTGAGGCATTTGCTCAGTTCCAGGAAGTATGTAAGACTCTGGAAGATCATTACAGAGATATGCAGGATATGGAGTTCACCGTTGAGCACGGTAAGCTGTACATGCTGCAGACCAGAAACGGTAAGAGAACCGCTCAGGCAGCTCTGAAGATTGCCTGCGATCTGGTAGATGAAGGCATGAGAACCGAGGAAGAGGCAGTTGCCATGATCGATCCTCGTAACCTGGATACTCTGTTACATCCTCAGTTCGATACCGCTGCCCTGAAGGCTGCAACTCCTATCGGCAAGGGTCTTGGTGCTTCTCCCGGAGCTGCCTGCGGTAAGATCGTATTCACTGCAGAAGATGCAGAAGAATGGCATGCAAGAGGAGAGAGAGTTGTTCTGGTTCGTCTGGAGACCTCTCCCGAAGATATCACCGGTATGAAGGCTTCTCAGGGTATCCTGACCGTTCGTGGTGGTATGACCTCTCACGCAGCAGTAGTTGCTCGTGGTATGGGTACCTGCTGTGTATCCGGTTGTGGCGACATCGCTATGGATGAGGAGAACAAGCAGTTCACTCTGGCTGGCAAGACCTTCCATGAAGGTGACTGGCTGTCCATCGATGGTACTACCGGTAACATCTATGATGGCGAGATCAAGACTGTTGACGCTACCATCGCAGGTGAGTTCGGCCGTGTAATGGCTTGGGCTGACAAATATCGTAAGTTAAAAGTTCGTACCAATGCAGATACTCCCGCAGACGCTAAGAAGGCTCGTGAGCTGGGCGCTGAAGGAATCGGTCTGTGCCGTACTGAGCATATGTTCTTCGAAGAGGACAGAATCGCAGCATTCCGTGAGATGATCTGTTCCGATACTGTAGAGGAGAGAGAAGCAGCACTGGAGAAGATCCTGCCTTATCAGCAGAACGACTTCAAGCAGCTGTACGAGGCTCTGGAGGGCAACCCTGTTACCATCCGTTTCCTGGATCCGCCTCTGCATGAGTTCGTTCCTACCGAGGAAGCTGACATTGAGAAGCTGGCTAAGGCACAGGGCAAGAGCGTAGAGACCATCAAGACCATCATCGCTTCTCTGCATGAGTTCAACCCTATGATGGGTCACAGAGGATGCCGTCTGGCTGTTACTTATCCTGAAATTGCCAAGATGCAGACCAAGGCTGTTATCCGTGCGGCAATCGAGGTTAAGAAGGCACATCCCGACTGGAATGTAGAGCCCGAGATCATGATCCCTCTGGTATGTGAAGTGAAGGAGCTTAAGTTCGTTAAGAAGGTAGTTGTAGAGACCGCTGATGCTGAGATCGCAGCTGCCGGTGTAGATATGAAGTACGAAGTAGGTACCATGATCGAGATCCCCAGAGCAGCTCTGACTGCTGATGAGATCGCTAAGGAAGCTGATTTCTTCTGCTTCGGTACCAACGACCTGACCCAGATGACCTTCGGCTTCTCCCGTGATGATGCAGGTAAGTTCCTGAACGCTTACTATGACACCAAGATCTTCGAGAATGATCCGTTCGCTAAGCTGGATCAGACCGGTGTCGGCAAGCTGATGGAGATGGCTATCAAGCTTGGTAAGCCTGTAAATCCTAAGCTGCACGTTGGTATCTGTGGTGAGCACGGTGGAGATCCTTCTTCCGTAGAGTTCTGCCATAAGATCGGTCTGGATTATGTATCCTGCTCACCTTTCCGTGTGCCTATCGCCCGGCTGGCCGCAGCACAGGCTGCAATTGCCGATAAGTAATCTGGCGGTGAGTACGCAGATCTGGGAGGGTATTGCGTAAACAATACATTGGGGTATATGGAAATATGATGAGAACCTCATTGCTGATGGAAATGTCGGTAATGAGGTTCTTTTGTGCTACGCAGTTATGCTGGAGGCATTTTGTATTGGAACACAGTTGATTGATGTCGTTTTTGGGTCGATTGGTGCAATCTGCTGCTTATCTTCCGGAGATATAGTTATAATAAGTTCAACGCAGATGCATAAGAACCGGAAGTGTAAAAGCAAGGGAAAGATATGGAATTTGGTTAATAAAAATTTAATAGTAGGAATTATTCCTGATTATTAATTTTCGGATGGAACTATTATATGATTTTATCATATAGCATTTGTGAGGAGAAACATGATAAACAGAGAAATACGATCAGATAAGAAAAACAAAAATATAATAGGCATGATACAAAGCTGTCTTATATTGATTCTGGTGATTCTCATTATTTTTATGATGATACAGATTAACAGGTTGCAGGGGACTGCGCGTGTGATCAATTATGCGGGTCTGGTGCGTGGAGCCACACAGCGTGAGGTGAAATTAGAAATTACGGGAAACCGGAAGGATGAATTGATAAAGTATCTGGATGATATTCTGAGTGGATTAAGATATCAGGATGGACATTACGATCTGGTAAAACTCCATGACAAGGAATATCAGGAGAAATTGCAGATTCAGAGTGATTATTGGGAAAAATTAAAAATAGAAATCGAGGCAGTAAGAAGTGAGGGCTATCAAAACACAGATATTGTCAATATGAGTGAAATCTATTTTCATATGGCGGATGAAACGGTATTTGCTGCGGAAAATTACTCGGAAAAGATTGCTGTAAAGATTCGTACGATAGAACTGCTGTCTGCGCTTGATATGTTATGTCTGGTGGTTCTGGTTATTATGCAGACACTGACAGCCATGAAAATGGCAATGAAAAATAAGCTGTTAGAACAGAAGGCATATACGGATGCCCATACCGGATTGCCGAATAAAGGTGCCTGTGAGATTCTGCTTGGGAATCAGGATGTCATAACTGAGCCTACCGCCTGCATAATGTTTGATCTGAATAATCTGAAGACTGTAAATGATACCATGGGACATTCGGCCGGAGATCGGTTAATCATGAATTTCGCCCAGCTTTTACACAGCGTGATTCCGGAAAAGGATTTTGTGGGAAGATATGGCGGGGATGAGTTTATGGCAGTGATCTATCATACAGGCAAAACAGAAATTGAGGAACTGTTAAAAAACTTATGCAGAGAAAAAGACAGATGGAATAGGAGAGAGGATCAAATTCCCATCGACTATGCATACGGCTGGGCACATTCTGTTGATGAAAGCATGTGTACGCTGCAGATGTTACTGGATAAGGCGGATTCCTATATGTATGAAAATAAACAACGATGCAAGAAGCATAATTTATGTTCGGCTTGTAAAACGGAGTGCTTATAGACAGGAAGGTGATTATCATAATTGTAATAGAAGAAATATTAATGGCAAATGGTCTGACGGTGTTGATGATGGGTTTTCTCCTGATCTGCAGACGGAAAAACAGAGAGAGCCTTCATGCGGAAGATAAAATATATGATGGAATCGTACTGTTGAATATGCTGGGCGCAGTATCTGAAACAATTGCTTTTCTGGTAGATGGAAAAAGTTTTGCTGGAAGCAGACAGATCAATTATGTCTCTAACAGCTTATGTTTTATCGGGACGGTCAGTATTGGGATGCTCTGGAGCCTGTATGTAGAACTGCGTATTTATCAAAATTACAGGAGAATATTCCGGAAAACAGTGATTATGATGCTTCCCTGGGCGGTAGAAGTAATTATGGTCCTGTGTAATCTGTTTGGAACCGGGATCATGTTTAAAATATCCGGGGAGAATGTATATCACAGAACCGGTGGTGCACTGGTAGGATATCTCACACTTATGATATATTTTGGATATAGCATCTGGCTGGTATATCATTCCCGAAAACAGCGAGTGAACCTGAGTTATTTTCCGGTGATATATTTCGTTACTCTCGGTTTCGCAGGTGTGGTGCTTCAACTGTTTTTCTACGGAATTACAGCGTCCTGGCTGATGGCTGCGATCACACTGATATTTGTGCAGATGCAGTTATATGCAGAGAATTTATACATGGATGAGCTTTCCGGATTATATAACCGAAGATATCTGAATGCCGTGCTTGCCAAAAGGAAGATAACAGACCAGAAATCCTTATATGGCATTATGATGGATGTAAATGACTTCAAGTATATCAATGATAATTTCGGCCATAGTATGGGAGACAAAGCAATCAGTACGGTGGGAAATATACTCTGCAGATCCATACCGGATGCCGGAATGGCGATCCGGTATGCAGGAGATGAGTTTATCGTATTACTGTCGGGCGTTAATGCAGAGTGTGTTTTGGCGACAATGGAGGAGATTGCTGAGAATCTTTCCCGGTTTAACGAATCCGGGACGGAGCAGTTTCCACTGAGTGTTTCCATGGGATATGCAGAATTTGGACCGGAAGATGATGCAGAAGCTTTTTTAAAACATATGGATGAGAAAATGTATGAGGAAAAGCGGAAATATCATATGTCCAAACAGTCAGAACGTCCCGGTTTTATGAAAGGCTGACTGTGATAACAGGGAGGAAAAGTGGTGCCTTGGGGCAGGGCCGGAAATAATAAAATTTAGAAAAAAATTTAAGAATTTTTTAATAGATTTTATCAATGAAATATGCTATCCTTTAACCGTTTGTGGAGAGATCATTACCAGACCTGGGTAAACAGGAATTCCACGCAGCGTTTGTGCAATGGGCTTCCGGAAATGCTAAATGCTCTTGATTGTAATTTAGAAATCAAAAATTTACAAAGGAAGGAAAACTATTATGGAAAAGATCAAAAAGCGGATAGCTAACTTAAAAGTAGCAGGAAAATTGAAAGTGTATCGAATGACAGTACTTGTTATGACGGTATTTTTGGTGTTGGTGGCACTTATCTCCACGGTAGTGATCCGTTCGAATATAGAGAAGATCACAGAGGTCTGGTCTCCGTCATTGGAGTATCTGCAGGATTTAGAGACAATGACTGCGAAATACAGAATCAAACAGTATCAGCATCTGGTAGAATCCGATGCGGCAGTTATGAACTCCTGCGAAGAAGAAATTCAGAAGCTGGAGAGTCAGATCCAGGATACCAGTGCAAATTTGGATGCAATAATGTCTGCAGACGGTAATGCTCAAAAAGGACAAGCTGATTACGAAGTAGCAAGCGCTGCATGGGAAGAATACAGAGCTGCTTCGGATGAAATCCTGAAGTTGAGCCGTGAGGGGAAGCAGCAGGAAGCATCAAAACTGATGACCGGAGAGGTGTATGAAGAATATAAGTCTTTTGTTGAGAAATTATCTTCATTGAGTGATAAGTTCCAGGTAGAATTAAATCAGGCCAAGACCATGGCTAATGTATGCACCATAATCATATTTGTTGTGATCTTGGCAGCAGGAATTGCGATTGCTGCAGTTACAACAATAATTGGAAAGATCATTACCGATTCGATTACCGAGCCGGTAGAACAGATAGAAGCAGCGGTTGCCAGTCTGCGCAAGGGAGAACTGTCTAACGTAGAAATGCTTACTTATGAGTCTGAGGATGAGCTGGGTGATACCATCAGAAATCTGAAAGAAGCCATGAATATTCTTGCAGATTATGTCAACGAGATTTCTGTGGAGGTAAAGGCAATAGCGCAGGGGGATCTGACCAGAAATGGGGAGGACATTACAGACTTTTTGGGTGACTTCTCGGAACTGAAGGCATCACTGCTGTATATTCTGAAGCGTTTTAACAGTACCCTGACAGAGATCAGAAATCTTGCAGAACAGGTTTCATCGAATGCAACGGAAGTGGAGAATGCATCAAAATCCCTGGCAGATGGGGCTACAGAACAGGCAGGAGTTATCGAGGAGCTGAATGCCACAATAGATACTGTTGTGGATCTGGCTGCTGATACAGCAAAGGAAACACAGAGCGCTTCTGCACGTGTGAAAGCCTCTGCAAACAGAGCAAACGAAGAAAAAGAAAAAATGAATGATCTGCTGACAGAAATGGAGCATATTACAGAGATTTCCAAGGAAATCGGTAATATCATTACAGATATTGAGGATATCGCTTCTCAGACCAATCTTTTGTCCCTGAATGCTTCGATTGAAGCAGCCCGGGCAGGAGAAGCAGGAAGAGGCTTTGCGGTAGTTGCCGACCAGATTGGAAAGCTGGCAGCAGACAGTGCAAAATCCGCGGTAAATACGAGAGATCTGATTGATAAGACTTTAGTGGAAATTGAAAAAGGAAATACAATTACAAGAACGACAGCAGACGCGTTCCATCAGATCATTGCAGATATGGAGTCCTTTGCAGAAATTGCACAGAACACCATGGAGAAAGCAAATTCCCAGGCAGAGTCATTAGAGCAGATCGGTAAGGGAATTGAACAGCTGTCCGGTGTCGTACAGGGGAATGCGGCATCCTCAGAAGAGAATACGGCAATCAGTATCAATCTGGCAGAGGGAGCAGCCAAGATGCAAGACCGTGTGAATATATTTAAGCTGTTTTAGTAGATCGCTCTGCAAATAACCGCACTAAAAAACGCAGAATGGTTTTTCATTCTGCGTTTTTTAGAAGGAAGGACCCTATTGTGATTGATGATATATTTAAAGTCTTTGGAGAGAAGACGGCGGAAATTTTATTTGAAATCATTACAGAATGTATGGATGATTATCTGTATATATTTGATCTGCGGAATAATACCTTTGAGATTTCACAGTCAGCTGTGAAACGGTTTCATATATCGACGAATATCCTGACAGATGCTGCAAACGAAATTATGAAAGTAGTATATGAAGAAGATCGTGAGATGTTTGCAAAGCATCTCACGGACATATGCGAAGGAAAAGAAAAGGTACATAATCTTCATTACAGGTGGATTGATAAAGCAGGTATGCCGGTATGGGTCAATTGCCGTGGGATTGTGATTAATGATCCGGAAGGAAATTTAGAGTATCTGGTCGGATGCCTGAATGAGACCGGAAATAGGAAAAGGGCTGATAATGTCACCGGATTACTGGGAGGCCCGGAATTTCTTGCTTATCTGCAGTCGCAAAAGAAAACCATTACCAAGGGGTTTCTCATGCATATAGGGATTGACGATTTCGGGGCAATCAATGGCTCCAGGGGAGCTGATTATGGTAATTATATCCTGAAAAGCGTAGCTGACTGTATGAAGGAATGTCTTTCTGGCAGGCAGAGGCTTTACCATCTGGTAGCGGATCAGTATGTGATCGTGGATCTGGAAGCGCCTTCTATGGAAGCTGCGGTAAAACTTCAAAATAAGATTACAGATAAACTCTATAGTTTTATAGTGGATGAAAATTACGAAGCTTTATTTTCGATTTCCGTCGGTGTTATAGGTGCAGCAACATTTTGTGAAGGTGCCGAAGAGTGTCGCAAAAAATTTGAATTTGCTTTGAAACAGGCAAAAAGCATGGGGAAAAGTGGATTCTACATTTTTAATCAGGACGATTATGAAGCTTTTTTACGGAAAGGAAGAATCATAGCAGCACTTCGCAATGCTATTGTAAACGATTACGATGGCTTTGAAGTATACTATCAGCCAATCATGGATTGTCAGTCAGAACGAATCATCGGAGCGGAGGCACTGATGCGTTTTTCCATGATGACGGAGGAAGGACGGGAGAATATTTCACCGATGGAATTTATTCCGCTATTGGAAGAGACCGGATTGATTATTCCCGCCGGAAGATATATTTTGAAGCAAGCTGCGGAAATGTGCTGTGAAATGCAGCAATATATTCCGGAATTCAAGATAAATGTAAATGTTTCCTATGTTCAGATTCTGCAGGGCAGTGTGGGGCACGATATTCTGGATATAATTCAAAAATACGCTTTAAAGCCGGAATGCATATGTGTGGAAATGACGGAAAGCGGATTTATGGATATGACATCATCGTTCTGTAAATTCCGGAAAATATTGGATGAGAACAGGATCCCCTTTGTAATTGATGATTTTGGAACGGGTTATTCGAATCTTCATTGCATACGTGACATGAATCCGAGTTATGTGAAGATGGATAAGGATTTTACTGCCAAGGCCATGAGCAGTGCCAGAGATTATGAGTTATATAAAAATATCATTTCGATGGTACATAGTATTAACGTCAGGATCTGTGCAGAAGGCATCGAGGAAAGCGGATGGTGCCTGAAAATGAGAGAAATGAAGGTTGATTATCTGCAGGGATACTTTTTCGGCAGACCCTGTGAGAAAGAACGTTTTGTACAACAATATGTCAAAGGTTCCCCTGCTGAGTAAAGCGTGTACGGCAGAAGAACTGCGGGAAATAAGGATGAAAGAATCCAAATACGAAGATGGGGGGCTGGAAAAGAGTGGAGAGAGACAGTCATGAGAAACACCAATAAAAAGAGGAAAAACGGGGGCTTTTCCCTCGTTGAACTTATTATTGTAATTGCCATTATGGCAGTACTTGTAGGAATACTGGCGCCGCAGTATCTTTCTTATATGCATAAAGCAAAGGTGGCTGCCGACTGGGCCAATATAAGGAACTACTATACGGAGATTACGCTGGACTATATTTCTACCGGACAGTATAATCCGAATGTTCCGACACTGGACAGGAACGATCCGGCCACTATGAAACTGACGGAAATTCATTTTCTGAGCGGCGAAACTGTGACATTGAAAGCCGGATATTTTCATGTGACAAAGGATAATCCACAGAAGGGATATAATATTGCCTATTATTGCAATGAATGCCTGACAGATTGGGAAAAGCACAAAGACACCTGCCATTTAGTATTGAAATAAATGCCCATATTCTAAAATTTCGGTTTCACACCGCCTGCCGGGGACTTTGCCGGTGATACTTCCTCCGACCCCGGAATCTTAATAAGAATTCAAGAACCACATTGCGGATGAAAACATCAGTAATGTGGTTTTTTGCCGGCTGTTAGGAAGACCGGCTGAGGGTGTAACCGCGCATCAACCCAGAGACACATGGGGTGAGGAAACGGTGAACTTCCGGATTGGCTGGTGCCTGGCTGGTGGAGAAGAAAAACTGGGTCGTTTTATTACATATTTGGGTCGATTCATGTCTTAGTTATTCCGGAACGGTTTTTTGGGATTATAATATGGAAGAAAAAACCGGGAGACCGGAAACAGGGCGGAGAACTTATCTGCACCAAATACAGAAAGGATGAGAGCGTATGAAAACAAAATGGAAAGTGCTGTGTATGAGCTTTTGTGCAGCGTGCATCATGCTGGTGGGCAATGGAGTGACAGTACATGCAGAAGGACTTAGTGAAACGACTTTTGGGTATGCCTACGATGTACAAAGAGGACCTGCACCGGCACAGAATGGAGAAATGATGCATCTGCGGGGTCTGGATGCGCCTTATAATGCAGACGGAAGTAACACGGATTCTACCAACGCAGGAAACTGGACATTGACAGAAATTGGTGCTTACGGCAATGTGGATGAGGCACTGAAAACCGACGAAAATCTGGAATCTGTTGTTTCAACGGTCACCTATTATTATAGTTATTTGGACAAAAATGAGGTGTGCATTCATGAGTTGAAGGATGGCACACAGCATATTGCCTATGGTGTCATTGCAGCATCCGATGAAACCAGCAAACTTGTTTTTTTGGGAAATTCTCTGTATGGCGGAGCAGGCTATCTGCTGTCCACCGAAGAAATGACCACGTCAGGCGGTGTCGATGTAGAAGGAACACGGATCGCTCCTGATTATGCCAATGGGGCACAGAAGAAGGTGCTGGCATTGGATGTGACAGACAGCTACACTTTTGCTGAGGCCGAAGAAGGCTATGCTGCACCGGCGGCAAAAGAGGTAACGGTTACCAACATAAGCAGTGAGGAAAGCGGTGCACTGGTGATCACGCTGGAAGGCAGTGATGCAGAAAGCTTTGAACTTGATAAAACGGCAATTACTGCCATAGCAGCAGGAGCCGGTGATACTTTTTCGGTAAAACCGAAGGAAGCTCTTAGCGCCGGAACCTATACTGCAACGGTTGCAGTAAAAGCCGCGTATGGCAATACAATGAATCCAAAGGCTGTAAGCTTTGTAGTTTCCTTTACGGTTACCGCGGGATCGACACCTGCCCCGGCAGACCCTACGCCTGCACCGGCAGACCCTACACCTGCACCGGCAGACCCTACACCTGCACCGGCAGAGCCTACGCCTGCACCGGCAGAGCCTACACCTGCACCGGCAGAGCCTACACCTGCACCGGCAGAGCCTACGCCTGCACCGGCAGATCCTACGCCTGCTCCTGTAAAGCCTGCCCCGGCTGTGAAAGACAACGACGATGATTCTTCCGAAGCTTCAGCTGCTTTACCGGAACTGAAAACAACGAATGTTGCAGGAGAACAGATTATTGGCTGGGATGCAATTACAACAGCACTTGCTACGCAGACAAAGGAGAAACTGCAGAGTGTATCCGGCGTTAATCAGGATCTCCTGCATGTGGATGCAGGCGGCTCTGACAAAATCATTCCTGCCGCAGCCGTAAAAGCAGCCTCTTCCTCTGCGCTGAGGGGTCTGCATGTATTTATCGGAGATTCCGATGCGGTTACCTTCTTTACAAAGAGTGATTTGTCCGGTTACAAAGAGACGAACTTTGCTCATACGGATACTGTGGCAGATCATGCCAGAACCATCGCGTTTACGAACAAACAGGCACTGGGTACCACTGTGGCGTTCCATACCACGGTACCGGTAAAATCCGCAATGGTGACCGCTTACAAAGTGGATGCAAACGGCAGGACCTGCATTGCAAAAACCGTATCCAATGCTGCCGGCCAGGTCTGCTTCCCGATGACCGAGACAGCAACGTATGTATTAGAATACTGATCGAAGGCACTCAGAGGCCGGACGGACAGGATGCCTTATATTTCACGGGAGAACTTCCGGTCAGCTTTTTGAATACCCTGGAAAAATAGTAAACATCATGAAAACCGCATTTAACAGCGACCTCGCTGCAGGTATAAAGTCCTGTGGCGAGGTATTTTTTTGCGTTTTCAATGCGGATGTGGTTCAGGGTGGCAAAAATGGTATCGCCGGTGACCTTTTTGAATACGCGGTTTAAGTGATCAAAATTACAGTGGAACATTTCCTCCAGAGAGCTGCTGCTGATCTCCGTGCCATAGTGGACCGCCAGATATCGTTTCAGGGCGGAAACATAGCTTGCGGTGCCGGTGCCTGCTGCCATGGCATGGAGCCGGTGACGACGGTGCTGCATGGCCAGAAGGGCCAGAAGCTCACAGAGCAGGCTTCCCCGCAGATAGGATTGGAGAGGGTCGTCCTCCGTATGGGACAGCAGTCTCGACAGTCCGGCATTGAAGTCTTCGGCGAGATCTTCTGCATCAAGATGACCGTACTTGGGGAAAAGGACCGGCACCGAGGCAGGATCTTCCGGAAAGGCAGATTCCCCGGCGGAAGATTCGGAAGAACCGGCCTCAGAGACCGTCATGTGGATTCCCTCCATGGAAAAATGCACATAAGTGAAATTACAGGCAGTGGAGCGCAGTCCCTCATGCTCACAGGAAGGATCCAGAAGGATGTAATGCCCTCCGGTCAGCAGATATTCCCGGTCATCCTCTCTTATGGCCAATTCCCCGGAATGGATATAGTACAGAATATATTCCGGAGCCTTCCGTCGGAAATGGATATAGGGAGGGCGGATATGGGCGGTGTCACACAGGGAGATCCGTGGTGCGGCAAACCCGGTAATCGTGTAGCAGAGATCCTTGTTCATAATATCTCCTTGAAAAAAGAAAAGCGTTTAATTACATCTGTATCATACGGATATTCTGTGGAATATGCAATAGGAAGTCGCTAAAAGACAAAAATATAGTCACTATAGTATATTCCCATGAGGAGTGTGGGGCGGTAGAATGAGTGAGGCTCCGGGAAAGCAGAGAGGAAAAGACAGCCGATGCGTGGGAACCGGACAGAACAGGAAAAAGAGGACATCTACATGAAAGATATGACGCAGGGAAAACCGTTAAAACTGATCATTGGCTTCGCTATCCCTATGTTGATCGGGAATATCTTCCAACAGGTATATAATGTGGCGGATACGGTGATCGTGGGAAGATTTCTGGGGGAGAGTGCACTGGCAGGAGTGGGCAGTACGGGGACGTTGACCTATTTTCTGCTGGCGCTGGTCAGCGGTATGTGCAGCGGGGCCGGACTGGTGGTGGCACAATGCTTCGGATGTGGGAATAAGGAGCGGCTGGCGAAGACAGTGACGGCGCTTGTCTGGGTGGCAGGAGTGCTGACCGGTATTATGTCACTGATCGGAATCTTCGGTGCGGAATTTTTTCTGCGGCTTTTGAGCGTACCGGAGAATGTCATCGGCTATTCCGCAGAGTATCTGCATATCATCTATACCTTTGCCTTCGGCAGTGTGGCCTACAACGGCTGCGCGGCGATCCTGAACAGCGTGGGAGATTCCAGGACGCCGCTGCGGGCGGTGATTGCTTCGTCGGTGGTGAATATTGCGTTTGATCTGTTCTTTATCATTGTCTGCAGGATGGGAGTGGCGGGAGCGGCTTATGCAACAATCCTGGCGCAGTGCACTTCGGCGGTGATCTGTTTTGTGAAAGTGTTCAAGGTGAGAGAAGAGATCGGATTATCCCTGATGAAGTGGAAACCGGAAGCCGGTGATATTCATCTGGTGGTGAAGACCGGCTTCCCGGCGGCATTCCAGTCCTGTATGATCGCCCTGGGCGGCATGAGCGTCCAGCGGCTGGTGAATTCCTTCGGTTCCTCCACCATGGCAGCTTACGTGGCGGCGAACCGAGTGGACAGCGTGGCCATTCAGGTCATCGTCTCCATCGGAACGGCGCTGTCGGTATTCACGGGACAGAACATTGCGAAAAATCAATATGACAGGATTAAGGAAGCCCTCTATAAGACACTGGCGGTCATGGTGGGAGCCAGCATTTTTATCGCTGCCATGGTACTCATTTTCCGGGTACAGTTAATGACCCTGTTCCTGGATGCCAATGAATCGGGAGAAGCCATCGGTATCGGCTGCACTTATCTGACCATCATCGGCGTGGCCTATGTGATCGCCGGGGTGATGCAGAGTTACCAGAATGTGATCCGGGGAGCCGGGGACGTCAATACCTGCATGGTGGCGGGACTGACGGAACTGTCCGGCAGGATCGTATTCGCTTACCTGTTGTCCGGTGTCTTGGGAGTCACGGGAATCTGGATCGCCACACCGCTGTCCTGGAGCTGCGGCTGTGTCATCCCTGTGATCCGGTATTATTCCGGCAAATGGAAGCACAAGCGGCTGGCTTAAATCCGGTGCGGTTATTCCGGCCGCATCCATCCGGCAAATTCCAGAATGGACTGGTTTTCCGCCTTTTTCTCACTCTGCTGCATCTGCTTGCGGTATTCCCGGGGCGACATCTGCATCAGCTTGATAAAATAGCGGTTGAAGCTGGATACGGAATGGAAGCCCACCATCTCGGAAATATCGAGAATGGAATGCTCCGTACTGCGCAGCAGAATACAGGACTTTAGAATCCGGGTGTTGTTCACATAGTCTAACGGGGAAGTCCCCATAATGTCATGGAAGACCCGGCGGAAATGGGTGGGGCTCCAATGGCACAGTTCTGCCAGATACTCAATGGTAAACTGCTGCATGTAATTTTTCTCAATATATTCCAGAGCGGGTGAGATCACCAGAGAATTTTCGGCGATCTCACCTTCTTTTTTGCGGTCCTGCAGGGCGAGAATCTCGGGGGAACCCGGTTTCGCGGTCTCGGGGTTGGCACCGCCGAGGCTTTCAATCCGGTACAGTTCTATATAGAGGGAGCACAACAGACTTCTGGCACTGATCTGGTAACAGGGGTTCTGTTCTTCCAGTTCGTGGATGATATGAGATACCAGATAGTTGATGTGGGGGAAGGCTTCCTTACTGAAAATATAACGGAATCCCGGAAAACCGTCCGTGGACAGATCGTAATTCTTCCAGGAGGCGGGAAGGAGATTGCGGAACAGCTCCTTCGGATCCAGAAAAAGATAGGACCAGTGGCTCTTTGTACCGGGGGTGCTGTAAGTGGTATGTGGAACGTTACGGGGCAGCACGGTGACATCGCCGGCATGGAAGGTCTGCTTTTCCCCGTTGATCTCCAGAGTACCGCTGTCGGAATGGCAGATCCCGATTTCCAGACAATTATGGAAGTGAAGGCTTCCGCTGGGGATATCCGAGATCTTCCAGTAATCACCGGACAGAAGCAGTACGGGAAACTGCATGGGCAGATAGTAACTTCGGTATTCTGTAACGACGCGTTTTGACTTGGCCATTTCCTACCTCCTGTGGACGGTGCACGGAATTATTGTGCATCCTGTATGATACTGCCTGAAAATGGTCGGGCAGCATGGAAATAATGACTATACACTATTTATAACAATTAAACTGGACAAAATCAACCATTATGTTGTATAAATAACAGGTACGCTTTTGGCACCGTTTCCGAAATGATACTTAAAAATGGCTAAAAACTCGAAGGATACTGTGCTTTTTCCATAAATTATGTGATATACCAATAAGAATATAAACGGAATAAAGAAATATACGAAAAACGAACATAATATATAATAGTTGTTTTTGCATAGTTTTCTATAACGTTTGATTAGAAAAATATGACAATGTGTATGATAATATGCTTACGAGGTTACAAAAAGTGTACAAAGTGACGAGAAAATATGACTGACACTTGAGGAGGTTCGATATGGCGAAGAAGAATGCGGCCAACGTGGCGGGAGTGAAAACGAAAACCACTTGGAAACAAGCTTTTAAAAGAGACTGGCAATTATATCTGTTGCTGCTGTTTCCGCTGATCATGGTATTTGTATTCAGCTATGGTGCATACCCGGGACTGCGGATGGCCTTCATGGATTACAAACCGGCGAAGGGATATGCAGGCAGTGAATGGGTGGGAATGAAGACGTTCATTAAGATATTTAAGGATGCCGACTTCATGAGAGCACTTCGTAACTCTGTAGTATTTAACCTGGCGGATCTGATTGTGGGATTCCCGATGCCGATCCTTCTGGCACTGATCCTGAACGAATTAAGATATCCCAGATTCAAGAAAGTATCCCAGACAATCCTGTATCTGCCGCACTTCCTTTCCTGGGCTATCATCGGAAGCGTAGCCATGACGATGTTCCGTCCGAACTCCGGTCTGGTAAACATCCTGTTAACCAATCTGGGAGTGATCTCCGAAGGAATTCCTTTCCTGAATGAGAAATGGCACTGGGCAGTAACGTATCTGCTGATCGGTGTATGGCAGACCATGGGATGGGGCACGATCCTCTACCTGGCAGCAATCACCGGCATCAACGGAGAACTGTACGAGGCAGCCATGATCGACGGAGCGAATCGCTGGAAGAGAATGTGGCACATCACACTTCCCGGTATCAAGAGTACAGTCGTAACACTGCTGATCCTGAACCTCGGACGTGTCATGGGAAGTAACCTGGAGCGACTGACCGCGTTGGAGAATTCACAGGTCAAGGACTTCCAGTATCAGCTGGCTGTCTACATATATAATAAAGGTATCGGAGCCGGAAAGTTCAGTGCAGCAACGGCAGTTGGCCTGTTCCAGTCATTGATCGGACTGATCCTGGTTCTGTTATCCGACAAATTTGCCAAGAAGCTTGGTGAAGACGGATTACTGTAGGAGGTGAGAGCGATGAAGAAAAAAGAAGTGAATATCAATGAAGAATCTACCTCCGCAGGCGGAGCCCATGCGGTCAACAAATTCCGCATCAGCGATTTCGTCATGATGGCAGTGATCGTCATCCTCTGCGCCAGCTGCGTATTACCTTTCCTGCATGTGGCAGTGAAATCCATTTCCGGTAATACGGCAGTAATGTCCAAAAGCGTTTACTTCTGGCCCAAGGACATCACCTTCGATGCTTACAAGAAAGTATTCGCAGATGATTCCATGACTTACTCCATGATCTTCTCGGTAATTATTACCCTGATCTTCACGGTTCTGGGAATGCTGGTATGTACCTGTGCCGCTTATCCTCTTTCCAAGAAGAGATTAAAGGGCAAAAAGTTACTGACCTTCCTGCTGATGGTACCGATGTACTTCAGCGCCGGCATCATCCCCAGCTACCTGTTATATCAGAAGCTGCATGTGCTGGATACCATGTGGGTATTGATCTTACCGCTGATCTATTCCCCGTACAACATGCTGATCATGAAGAACTACTTCCAGAGCACGATTCCCGACAGCCTGGAGGAGTCCGCTTTCCTGGACGGTGCGACCAACTTCCAGATTTTAAGCAGGATCGTATTACCGCTGTCCAAACCGATCCTGGCAACGTTGTCTCTGTTCTACGCTGTAGGACGTTGGAATTCCTACTCAGACAACATGTACTATACCAAGAGTGCAAACCTGAAACTGATTCAGTACAAGCTGTATCAGCTGGTAGCATCTGCTGCGGAGGCACAGACTTCCTCTCTGGCAGATACCGGCAGTGCGATCCAGTCTACTCCCGAAGTACTGCAGGCGGCCAGCATCATGTTCGTAACCATTCCTATCATTATTATTTATCCGTTCCTGCAGAAGTACTTCGTACAGGGTACCATGATCGGAGCGGTAAAGGGATAAATAAAAATGCAACAGATAACCATGTTAGTTTTCCCCGGAACCGGGGGTACACATAAAACTATGTATTTAAATTAAGGAGGATTGATTTATGAAGAAGAATACTCTTCACAAGGTAATGGCAACAGCACTGGTTGGTGCTATGGCTATGAGCACACTGACCGGATGCGGCAGCAGCGCTGACACAAACGCAAATGCAGATGCTGGCACAAAGGAGTCTGTAGCAGAGAGCTCCGCAGCAGGCACAGATGCAGGAACTTCCACTGCAGTAGCAGGTATTGACGGATGGGAGCCTTTCGCAAGCAATGTAACTTTACAGATTCCCGTATACGATCGTGGTTCTTCCGGAAACGGATGCTCTGACGTAGAGAACAACTACTGGACCAACTGGGTACAGGAGAATTTCGGTGACAAGTACAACATCACTGTAGAATATGTAGGAATTACCCGTAGCGACGTTATGACCGATTACGCTATGCTGGCAGCAAGCCAGAGCCTTCCTACCATCTGTATGGAATATGACTATGATAAGCTGGCAAGCTGGCAGGCAGACGGCTATCTGCAGACCTACGATGTAGAAGCGTTCAAGCAGATTGCACCTACCTACTGGGAGACCATGGTAGAGCATGGCAACGATGCTTACACCAAGCTGTCTGATGAAGATTATCTGGTACTTGGATACAGACCTTACGGCAACACTACTTATACCTGGTGTACCTTCTACCGTCAGGACTGGCTGGAAGAGGCAGGCTTCTCTGAGTATCCCGTTGGCGACAACACCAAGCTGTTAGAGCTGTATGCAAAACTGGCAGAGAACGGCCACAAGTATCCTTTAAGCGGTAAGAAAGTAAGTGGCGCAGGTATCGACCAGAACTATGGTTACAGAGATTATCCTCAGGATGAGACTGCATGGGCAACCACCGGCGACTATCAGATTCCCGCTCTGTCCACCGAGGCTCAGAAGAGATTCTTAAAATGGGAGAACGAACTGTACAACGATGGTTACTACAATCCTGAGTATTATCTGAGAGATGCTTCCGAGGCAGAAGCAGACTTCATCAACGGTGAAGCATTTACCTGGACCGGATATGTATCTTCCAGCATGAACGTACTGAATTCCTTCTATGATGCTAACCCCGATGGCAAGCTGGCAATCGCAGTTACTCCTTCCACCTGGACACAGGATGAGACCTGGGGATCTTCCGCTTCTTACAGACCCGGAACCAACTTCGGTATGATGATCGGCTTCGCTAACGATGCTTCCGAGGATGAAGTAAAGGCAGCTATGATGTACCTGGAGTGGCTGAACCAGCCCGAAAACCTGTTCACCATGCAGTGGGGTGTTGAAGGCGTGAACTTCAACTATGATGACAACGGCGATCCCGTAGCAGTAGCAGATCAGACCGGTCTGGCTGAACAGCAGGGACACAACAACAATGTAGACTACTGGTGTGCAGTAACCGCAGTGAAGACTCTTGGCTCTATCGAGAAGGACATCAAGGCAATCACCCCTCAGGGCATTCCTCAGGACTTCTACGATCAGATTCTGGCTAACTACAACGGACAGGTTGCTGTCTACGATGCAGGCAAGGCTAATTCCGACTGTCTGTTCGCAACCTCTATCGATGCAGTTACCGAGTACAACCAGACTCTGTATGATCTGTATACCGAGTATCGTGACAAGCTGACCATGTGTCCTAAGGATCAGTTCGATTCTCTGTATGAGGAACTGAGCCAGAAGTACCTGGAGGCAGGTTATCAGGAAGTTATCGATGAGAGACAGGCTGCTCTGGATGCCGGCAACACCACCAGACTTCAGTAAGTAAAAAGTTTTATTACAGTAAGTACATACAGCCCCCAGGCATGAATGGCTTGGGGGCTATATTAGAAATACAAAGACGTTGAATAGTTCAAGATGTTTTATGTTTTTTTCCGACGACCTGTTTTACAATAAAAACAGATGTGGGAAAAGAATATAAACCGCCAAAAGGCAGAAACGGAGGAATTATGTTAAAGCTGGAATATGATAAGAAAGAGATAGAGGAAGTCATTGATAAGATCGTGAAAAAGACCATGAATATGGATCTCACCTGGGACTGGCCCTGCGGTGTGGCATATTACGGAATCAGTGATGCTTATGAGAAGACCGGGAAAAAGGAATATCTGGAGCTGTTAAAGGATCGTATCGACGAACTGATCGATCTGGGGCTGCCCAAGGTATGGACCGTAAATGCCTGTGCTATGGGACATTGCCTGATCACCTTATACCGGGCAACGGGAGAGCAGCAGTATCACGATATTCTCATGAGCAAGATCGCTTATCTGAGAAAAGATGCTCTTCGTTTCGGAGATCATGTATTACAGCATACGGTATCTGCCAACAATGATTTCCCGGAGCAGTGCTGGTGCGACACCTTGTTCATGGCGGCATTTCTGATGCTGCGTGTGGGGGTATTGGAACACGATGAAGAGTTAATTGATGATGCACTGAACCAGTATTACTGGCATATCAAATATTTACAGAACCCCAGCAGTGGGCTCTGGTATCACGGCTATGACAATATTGCCGGAGATCATATGTCCGGTATTTATTGGGGAAGAGCTAATGCCTGGGCAGCATTTACTATGTCACAGGTAGGAGGCATCCTGCCCCAGTGCTATCTGTATCCCAAGTATATCGATGTGGCAGGTTCTCTGAATGAGCAATTGGCAGCACTGAAGGTATACCAGACAGAGAACGGATTGTGGAGAACTGTGGTGGATGATCCGGAGTCTTATGAAGAGATCTCCGCATCTGCAGGAATTGCCGCAGCAATGCTGACCAGAGGTAATCCTTTACATAGCAAATACATCAATAAGGCAATCAAAGGGCTGCTTGCCAACGTAAGTGAGGACGGTAAGGTAATGAATGTCTCCGGCGGTACCGCTGTTATGAGAGACAAGGAAGGCTACCGAGGAATCCCCAGGGCGTATATCCAGGGCTGGGGACAGGGACTGGCATTATCGTTTTTTGCAACTTTGTTAGTATCCGACGAGATTGAGAAGGATGGTGCGTTATAAATGTTTCGCAGAAATTTTCTGTTCGGGAAGGACGGAGGAACCGCCAATCTGATTGATGTGGGCAGTGACGACCTCTATCAGCCCGGAAAAGGTTATGGCTTTGTAACGGAGAAAAACAGAAGAGAACAGGAAGGACTGCAGATCCGGGAACTGAATTCGTCCTTTGAACCGATGTACTGGTATCAGAACGAGAATCTGACCTTTCTTATGGAGGATGAGAATGGCTGCTACCTGGATTCGGCAGAAGAAGTGGCGGCATTGGAGGCACAGTCAGGCGAAAAAATGCCGGGGTATCCCAGACGGATTCCGCTGCTTTTTAAGGTGGATGTGCCCAGACAGGGCAATTATAAGGTCACTCTGACCATCCGCTCCGAGGAGGAGATGGGAGAGGTATTGATCTTTACCGGCAGAAGACGTCTTGCTTTTCGCGGCAGCGTACAGGCAGGGGAGTTCACTTATACCATGGCGGTAAATGTCTGCGATATTGTACCGGTTGGGTATTCGCATATTTTTGCAGATAAGACAGTAGACATCGCAGTGCTGGCAGACAGACCGAGAATCAGTGCTCTTACGGTGGAAGAGATGAATTGTCCCACCATATATCTGGCAGGAGATTCCACGGTGACGGATCAGCCCGGAGATTATCCCTATTATCCCGGTACCTGTTACTGTGGCTGGGGACAGATGCTTCCGGCATATCTGGATGCCAGACTTTCCGTGTCGAACCATTCTCATTCGGGACTGACTACAGATACGTTCCGTAGGGAGGGACATTATGCGGTGATCGACCAGTATAGCAGACCCGGCGATTATGTATTTTACCAGTTCGGCCACAATGACCAGAAGCTTCCAAAGCTGCAGGCAAAGGGCGGCTATCAGGCAAATCTGCACCGCTATATCAAAGAGAATCAGGCAAGGGGCGTCTATCCGGTACTGGTGACACCCATTGCAAGAAATACTTGGAGACTGCGGGATCAGACCTATCTGGATCTGTTGGAGGAATTTGCGGATGTGTGTCTGGAACTGGGGGCACAGTACAACATTCCCGTACTGGATCTTCATGCCCACAGCAGGGAATATGTGCTGGAAAAGGGACTGCAGGATGCCAAACCTGTCTTTTTCCCAGGAGATTATACGCATACCAATGACTTCGGTGCCTACAAAATGGCCGGGTATGTGACAGAAGAGATCCGGGAGAAATGCACGAACCATGCGGAGAGAGCCTATGCTTATCTGGCGGAGTGTGTGACGGAGGGCTTCGGTGCGTGGGAGCCGGAAGGCCAGATAAAAGTGCCGAAAAAACCGGAGATCTACAAGGATATTCCGGATCCTGCGGGAGATCAGGTGCTGTTGTCCGAAGCAGAGCAGCTGGAACGTGTGGTAAGACTGTGCCTGAAGGAAGACCTTCTGTAACGGGAACAACAGATTCCGGAGTGTCCGGACGGACACCAATACGATGGCCAAAAGGGCAGGAAAAAAGTAAGAAAATAAGTAAGAATATGAGGAGGAACTCAGAATGGGAAAAGGTGGTTTTACCTTACCGGGAGAATCGGGATATGAGGAACTGACCTTGAAGATGGCGGAGAAGTGGGGCGCGGACGTAATCCGCGACAGTGACGGCACGGTGCTTTCCGATGAGATCACCCATGCCGGTTACGGCATCTATTCCACCATCTGTATTATCAGAGATCATAATGCCTGGGCAAAGAAGAATCAGGACAAATTACAGCAGACCTTCCTGTGCACACCTCCTCGGGTGGCGGAGTCTGATACGGTGGCCATCGGATTGATGGACAGCTTTTTTGCGGAGCAGTTCCGGATCAATGACAGTGCGGCAGCATTGGAATATTGGGAAGTGTACGACAGAACAGCCAACGTTAAGATCGACAATTCCCACTGGAACTATGACAGAGAGAAAGGAAGTGTGATCCTGTGCGGCATCACACCTTTTCATAAGTATACGGTGAGCTTCTTAGCCTATCGTATCTGGGAAGAGATCTCCATGTACAACCATACCACGAATCATTGGGATAAGGAGCATCTGATGCAGATCGAACCCAGATATCCGGAGACGCAGGAATACCTGTTAGGGTGGATGAAGAACTGGTGTGAGACCCATCCGGATACCACGGTGGTACGCTTTACTTCCATGTTCTATAATTTCGTATGGATCTGGGGAAGCAGTGAGAGGAACCGGAATCTGTTCTCCGACTGGGGCTCCTATGATTTCACCGTGAGTGTTCCGGCCTTACAGGAATTCGAGAAACAGTACGGCTACCGCATGGCGGCAGAGGATTTTATCAATAAGGGACAGTTACATGTGACCCATATGCCCGGCAATGCGAAAAAGGCGGACTGGATGGCATTTATCAATGATTTCGTCATTTCCTTTGGCAGAAAGCTGGTCGATCTGGTACATGCCTACGGTAAAAAGGCGTATGTCTTTTACGATGACAGCTGGGTGGGAGTAGAGCCTTATAACGGAAGATTTGAGGAGTTTGGCTTCGACGGTCTGATCAAATGTGTCTTCTCCGGTTACGAAGCGAGACTGTGTGCAGGTGTGGATGTGCCGGTACATGAACTGCGTCTGCATCCGTACCTGTTCCCGGTGGGACTGGGCGGAGCGCCGACCTTCATGGAAGGCGGCAATCCCACGCTGGATGCGAAAAAATACTGGAACAGTGTAAGGCGCGCACTTTTACGGGCCAGGATCGACCGGATCGGTCTCGGCGGATATCTGCATCTGGTAGAGGATTTCCCGGACTTCTGCGATTATATGGAAAAGGTGGCAGACGAATTCCGTCTGATCCGCAGCTTCCACGATGAGGGTGAGCCTTACCGTATCAAGACCCGTGTGGCAGTACTGCACTACTGGGGAAGTTTACGTTCCTGGACATTATCCGGACATTTCCATGAGACGTATATGCATGATTTGATCCACATTAACGAAGCCCTGTCCGGACTTCCCGTGGATGTGAAATTTATCTCCTTTGAGGATGTGAAAAATGGTATACTGAAAGACGTGGATGTGGTGATCAATGCAGGCCGGGCCGGAAGCGCCTGGAGCGGCGGGGATGCCTGGAAGGATGAGGAACTTGTTACCACACTTACAAAGTGGGTACACGAGGGCGGCTGTTTTATCGGTGTGAATGAGCCTTCTGCTGTGGAAGGATACGATACGTATTTCCGTATGGCCCATGTGCTGGGAATCAATGAAGATACCGGTGCGAGAGTCTGCCATGGAAAATGGGCTTTTGAGGCAGCGGATCCGGAGGGACTGATTCCGGAAGGTGCCGGTGTGGAAGCGAAGGAGAACCGTTACCTGACAGACGGCAGGGCACAGGTGCTTTTATCAGACGGCGGGAAGCTGCAAGTAACCGTGAACCGTTTCGGCAGGGGAATGGGAATCTATCTGTCTTCCTTCCAGGTGAACCTGTGGAATACCAGAATGCTGTACCAGCTGATCCGTTATGCGGGTGGAGAAGGTATTTCCGGCAGTTATATGACGGATAACCTGTATACGGAGTGTGCTTATTATCCGGAGAGCAGGAAACTGGTAGTTATCAATAACAGTGATACTGAACAGACCACCACGATTCCCACGGAAGCCGGTGCATGTACGGTAACCATTGCACCTTACGATACGACATTCGTGGAGATCGGGTAACCGGTCAAGGTGACCGGATCCGAAGATTCTGTGTCCGCTTCCTGTGGGAGCGGAACGCAAAGGAGACGGAGAATGGATAACGAGGAAGTAAGACAGACAGAATATTTTCCCGACGGAACCCCTATAGACGACTGGTTCTATGAGACGAAGATTCCGGAACTTTCCGAACTGGGAAAGCCATATGTCCTGACGGAATACGGGATCTGGGATGACGGGAAAATCTATACAAAAGAGATCCAGAAAGTCATTGATCTGGCGGCGGAAGAAGGCGGCGGTGTCCTGGTGGTACCGCCGGGAACCTATCTGACGGGTTCCCTTTATTTCAAACAGGGAGTGAACCTCTATGTTTCCGCCGGAGCGACTTTAAAAGGCAGCAACGATATCTCGGATTATGATCTGGCCAGAACCCGGATCGAGGGAGAGACCTGCCTCTATTATATGGCACTGATCAATGCGGACGGCGTGGAGGACTTCACCATGTGCGGACCCGGCACCATCGACGGCAACGGCCTCAGGGCATGGAGAGCCTGCTGGCTCCGCTGGAAATGGGGAGGCGGCGGTAACAAGGAGGAACAGAGACCTCGTCTGGTCTATCTGTCCAACTGTAAAAATGTCCGGATCGCCGGATTGAATCTGCAGAATTCCCATTTCTGGACCACTCATATTTATAAATGCGATCATGTAAAATACTTAAACTGCCGGATCTATTCCCCGGCAGGACCGGTTCCCGCACCCAGTACGGATGCTATTGACATCGATGTCTGTACGGATGTGCTGGTGAAGGGCTGCTATATGGAAGTCAATGATGATTCCGTGGTATTGAAGGGCGGTAAGGGGCCATGGGCGGACACGCAGCCGGAAAATGGTACCAATGAGCGGATTCTGGTGGAGGATTGTGTCTACGGTTTCTGTCATGGGTGCCTCACCTGTGGTTCGGAATCGGTGCATAACCGGAATATCATCATGCGCAGAATTAAGATCAAAGGCGCGGCGAGACTGTTATGGCTGAAAATGCGGCCGGATACTCCGCAACGCTATGAATACATTACCGTGGAGCATATTGAGGGCCGTGTCAGAGAATTTTTGAAGATCTATCCCTGGACCCAGTTTTTTGATCTGAAGGACAGAAAGGACAGACCGCTGTCTTATGCGGATCATATTACCATGAAAGATTGTGACTGTGTCTGCGATACCTTTTTTGATGTGATCGCGGATGAGGAGCAGTATCTTCTGACGGATTTCACCCTGCAGGATCTGCGGATCCGGGCAAGAGTAAATAACTTTTCGGAAGATAAGTTAAGAAGTGTAAGATACGAGAACGTACAGGTGGAAGAGAGCACGGAGCCTGCCCAGAACTGGCATGAAGTGAAGGGCTTCCAGTGATATATTTCAGACCCAAGCGGCGGATAGCCAGGCCGCGGAAAGGATTAATATGGCAAAGCTGTATATTAACGATAAAAACAAAAAGGGACACATCAACCCGGAACTCTACGGTAATTTTTCCGAGCATCTGGGCAGATGTATCTATGAGGGACTGTATGTGGGAGAGGATTCCGAGATCCCCAATACCAAAGGCATGCGTAATGATGTGGTGGCAGCCCTGAAGGAGATGAAGCTTCCGGTACTGCGTTGGCCCGGCGGATGCTTCGCGGACGAATACCACTGGAAGGACGGTATCGGTCCGAAGGAGAACCGTAAGAAAATGATCAACACTCACTGGGGCGGCGTGACGGAGGATAACAGCTTCGGCACCCATGAGTTCTTCGAACTGTGTGAGCAGATCGGCTGTAAGACGTATATCAACGGCAATGTTGGAAGTGGTACTGTACAGGAGATGTCCGAATGGGTGGAGTATATGACCTTTGACGGCGTATCCCCCATGGCGGACCTGCGCCGGAAAAACGGCAGAGAAAAAGCCTGGAAAGTGGATTACTTCGGTGTCGGCAACGAGAACTGGGGATGCGGCGGCAATATGACCCCGTCCTACTACGGTAATCTGTACCGCAGATACCAGACTTATGTGAGAAATTACGATTCCAAACAGCCCATTTTCAAGGTATGCTGCGGCCCCAATGCCGGAGATACCTACTGGACGGAAGAGGTATTGAAGACCTGTTTTGAAAATGCACCGGAATGGATGCACGGCTTTATGGACGGACTTTCCCTGCATTACTACACTCTGCCGGAGGATGACTGGTCCCACAAGGGGAGTGCACTGGACTTTGATGCTGCGGCATGGTACAAGACCTTAGCCAAAGCCTTTAAACTGGATGAACTGATCCGAAAGCATTCCACCATCATGGACAAATATGATCCTGAGAAGAAGATCGGCCTGATCTGCGATGAGTGGGGCACCTGGTATGATGTGGAGCCCGGCACGAACCCCGGATTTTTATACCAGCAGAGTACCATGCGGGATGCTCTGGTAGCCGGACTGTCCTTAAATATCTTCAACAAGCACTGTGACCGTGTGAAGATGGCGAACATCGCACAGCTTATCAATGTACTGCAGGCAGTGATCCTGACGGAGGGACCGAAGATGCTGCGTACTCCGACCTACCATGTATTTCATATGTACAAATATCATCAGGATGCGGATCTGGTGGAAAGCTATATGGATGGTGTGGAGCAGATCGGGGAAGACGAAAAGTTCAAGATCCCCCATTTACAGGAATCCGCTTCCGTGGACAAGGACGGTGTGGTGACGATCACGTTGAATAACCTGTCCATCGATAAGGCAGAAGAGGTGGAGATCGTCTTTGCAGAATGCGATCCGAAGCAGGTGACCGCAGCGATACTGACCAATGATATTCATGCCTGCAATACCTTCGAGGATCCCGATAAGGTACACGAAGAGGAGTTCACGGAGTATAAGACCGCGGAGGGGAGGATCACCTTTACCATGCCGGCTTCCAGCGTTGTGATGTTCCGGGTAAAATAATTGATAAAAACAGTTATGGAAGAAAAAGAAACGAAAGAATCGATAGAAGTAACAAGAAAATATCCCTGTCGAAAATGCCTGTTGCGGGAAATGGACAAAAATGCCTATATGGAGAATTTGTACGCCTACATAGACAGAATCGATGCGGAGAGTAAAGCAGATAAGGCGGTCTATGAAGACCGCCTTGCTGTATGTAAGGAATGTGATTATCTAAAGGAAGGCCTGTGTGGTGCCTGCGGCTGCTTTGTGGAACTGCGGGCTGTCATAGGGAAGAACGTGTGTCCTTATGAAAAATGGTAAAAAAATAAAAAACAATACCCAATTTCATAATTTGTCTGTATAATAAGCACGGAATGACCGGCAAGGTCATAAAAATGTGCAGTAAACAGGAGAGTAATTATGAAAGTATTTGAAACCAAAAGACAAAACAGGCAGCTGGGATTGACCTATGTCGTATTCTTAATGAACGGTATGCTGGCATTATCCATTGGATCCCTGCTTCCTTTTATCCGGGATGCCAGAGGACTGGATTACGGATTCTGCGGACTGATCGTCAGCCTTCATTCGGTGGGAAATCTGATTTCCAGTTTCTTCGCAGGGACATTGCCGTTAGCCATCGGTAAAAAGAAGAGCATTCTTCTGTTCGAGTCAGCGTTTGCATTGTCTTACGGCATGATTTTGTTTGGAAAAGGGAATCTGGTGCTGGCAGCGGCATTTCTGATGACGGGACTGGCCAGAGGAGCGGCAAGTAATTACTGTAATGCCAAGATCAACGGTCTGGCTCCCGGAAAGGCATGGATCATCAACGGTCTGCATGCCATGTTTTCCGTGGGTGTCTTTGCATTTCCAATCCTGCTGACCCTGATCACAGGGACCCATGCGGATCACTGGGTGTACGCCTGCGCACTGTTATTGGTGTTGGGAATCCTGACGTGGATTCTGTACTGGATGATTCCGGAAGAGGAAGAGGGGATTCCGGCGCAGAAGAAGGAGACTGCGGGAGAGAGTAACTGGGGATTTTTTAAGGAGCCGATCTTTTACCTTGTGATACTGACCCTGTTTTTCTATCTGTGTGCGGAGCAGGGGGTTATCGGCTGGATGATCACGTATTTTAAAGATACAGGGCTTCTGAGTCCTTCCGTATCCACCATTACCGCCAGTGTACAATGGATCATGATCCTGCTGGGACGACTGTCGGCAGCCTTTTTATCCCTGAAGATCGGCAAGGAAAAATTATTGCCGGTCATGGGTGTGGGTCTGGTGGCTTTCTTTATTCTCCTGATCTTCAGTAAGACAACGTTCTGGATCATGGTGGGAATTGTGGGATTCGGCTATAGCATGGCGGGAATTTATCCTACGACGGTTTCGTTTTCGGGAAAGCTGCAGCAGAAATATCCCATGGCCTGGAGTTTCATCCTGACCACAGCGAGCTTCGGGTCTATTCTGATGCCTTCCGTGATCGGAAAGATCGCGGCAGGTGCCGGCATCGCTGTGGGGATGAGCTCGGTGGCAGTGGTACTGGTCATTGACTTTGTGTGTATCATTGCTCTGTGTATCTATACTGTCAGATCACAGCCGCAGGAACGTATTTCCTAATGGTTTTCTCCTGACTTTATTTCTGTGATTTCTCGACGGCCTGCCACAGAGAATACCGGAAAAATAACGTAGCTTGATTATTTCCCAGTAAAGGGGTAGAATATCAAAGGCAGCAAGAACAAATGATCTATACAGGAGAAAAAGAAATGAGTGAAAATAAAAAGAAGATCCAAAATGGATTTTATACAGGAGAGAGACCTCTGTTCCAGCAGGAACATCTGGAGATTGCGGATACCATTTTCGGAGAAGGAGAATCTCCGTTAAAGGAAAGCAATGACATTACACTGAAGGGCAGCATGTTCCAGTGGAAATATCCCCTGTGGTACAGCAGGAATATCGTGGCCGAGGACTGCACCTGGGCGGAGATGGCGAGAGCCGGTGTCTGGTATACGGACAACATACAGGTGAAAAATGCCATGATCGAAGCACCGAAGAATTTCCGCAGATGTAAGGAACTGACGCTGGATCATGTATTTCTGCCCCATGCGGAGGAGACCTTATGGCACTGTCAGAACGTTTTCATGAAAGGGGTCAGTGCAAAGGGAGATTATTTTGCCATGAATTGCAGTGATATGCAGATCTCTGATTTTGAACTGGTGGGAAATTATTCCTTTGACGGGGTGAAAAATGTGGAAATCCATCATGCGAAGATGCTGTCCAAGGATGCTTTCTGGAATTCGGAGAATGTGACGGTGTATGATTCCTTTATTTCCGGGGAATATCTGGGATGGAACGCGAAGAATCTGACCCTGATCAACTGTACCATTGAGAGCTTACAGGGCATGTGCTATATTGAGAATCTGGTGATGAAGAACTGCAGGCTTTTGAATACGACGCTGGCATTTGAGTATTCTACCATTGACGCGGAGATCACCGGCGGGATCACCAGTGTGCTGAATCCTGCCTCCGGTATTCTGCGGGCGGAAGGCATTGACACCCTGATTCTGGATCCTGCAAAGATTGACCCGGCGAAGACGCAGATCGTGTGCGGCAGGATTGGGTGCAGACTGGACAGAAACCCGGAGGAGCACTAACTATGGGCAGCATTTTTGATAAAGAGGTCAACCGCCGGGGAACCGGCAGTATGAAATGGAACGTGGGAGCGCAGGAACTTCCCATGTGGGTGGCGGATATGGATTTCGAGACGGCCCCTGCAGTGAGGAAGGCTATCATGGACCGGGCGGCACAGGGAGTTTACGGCTATACGGAAATCTCTGAGGAATGGTACAGAGCTTATCAGAATTGGTGGCAGGACAGGCATCATTTTTCCGTGAAAAAAGACTGGCTGATCTTCTGTACCGGCGTGGTGCCGGCCATTTCCAGCATCGTGCGGAAGATGACCACTGTGGCGGAGAAAATCGTGGTCATGACACCCTGTTACAATATTTTTTTCAATTCCATCGTAAATAACGGCCGCAATGTGCTGGAGAGCAGACTGCATTACGAGGACGGAGCCTACCGTATTGATTACGAGGATCTGGAAGAGAAGCTTGCGGATCCCCAGACCAGTATGTTGATCCTCTGCAACCCTCACAATCCCGTAGGTAAGATCTGGGACAGAGAGACGCTGGAGCGTATCGGGGAACTGTGCTTTATGCATCACGTGCTGGTGCTGTCGGACGAGATTCATTGTGATATTACAAGGCCCGGCACGGAGTATATTCCTTTTGCCTCCGTATCGGAACATTGTAGGAATAACAGCATTACCTGTGTGGCGCCTACGAAGACTTTTAATCTGGCGGGGATCCAGACGGCAGCGGTGATCGTGCCGGATGAGACATTGCGGCATCGGGTGAACCGGGGACTGAATACGGATGAGGTAGCGGAACCTAATGTGTTCGCAGCCATTGCGCCCATTGCGGCTTTCGGACAGGGCGGAGAATGGCTGGAGGAACTGCGGGCCTATCTGTGGGAGAACCGCAAGACGGCGGAGGACTTTATCCGCACAGAGCTTCCGGGGCTTATAACAGTATCCGCAGATGCCACTTATCTGTTGTGGATCGACTGCAACGCCCTGCCCGGAGACTTATCGGATCTGTCAGAATTTATCCGTAGGGAGAGCGGTCTGTTTGTCTGTGACGGCAGAGAATACGGCAGCGGTTACGGGTTCTTACGCATGAATCTGGCCTGCAGACGGGAACTGGTCGGAGAAGGACTGGAACGGCTGAAGAGGAGTATCACTGCCTGGCGGAAAGAAAATGCGGAAAAACAGGATTTTGACAGCATCAAATAAATGCAAAAACTGTCAGAATATGTTATACTGTTTCTATTGTGCAGATGCGCACAAAGAAATCAAATGATAGAAGAATATGGGAAATCATTATGGAAAATTATCAGGAACAGTATAAACAGGAATTGCATCAGCAGGAGATCAACTCCAATCTGCGGACAATGAAGGGATTTTTCTGGAGCTTTGTGACGATGATGGTCCTCTGGCTGCTGACTTTGGTGAGGATTTTTATCGTGGATGCCGGAATCTTTTCCATCGCGGTGGGGCTGTCGATGGTCATGTGGATTCCAGTTCTGTATATTTATAAAAAAGTGGATCTTTCCGAACACTGGGTGAAGTATGTATTTTTGACGCTGGTCTGTGTGATTTCGGCGGTCATGGCGGCATTTTTATCTTTCCATGCGGTGCTTGTCTATGTACTGCCGCTGCTTTTAGCGGTACAGTACCGGAGCAAACGGACACTGTGGATCACCTATGCCGTCAACGATGTGACCATGGCTATCAGCATGGTGGTGGGATTCTATCACGGGATCTGTGATCTGAATCTGCTTCTGGGAAGCAATCACAACAGAGACTGGTATCTGGAGCAGTGGATGGCGGGAACATTACAGTTTGATTTGGAACCGGATCCGGTGTTCGTGATATTGTTCTACGGAGCCTTGCCGCGGGCGGTGATCCTTTTGATGTTTACTGTCATTTTGCGCTATATCAGTGTCAGCAGCCATGAGGATGCACAGCGGATCGCCGATCTGACGTACCGCAAGGAGACCGACATGGGGACTCATGTATATAATAAGAACAAATATGAGGAAATGATTGAAAGCTACTATCCGGAGGTACGCAGGCTGGCGGCCATTTTCTGGGATGTGAATAATTTAAAATATGTCAACGACAAATACGGTCATGCCGCCGGAGACATCCTGATCCAGGCATTGTCTGCGGCTTTGTATGAACTGTCTACGGACCGTCGTAAGGTCTATCGTGTGGGTGGGGATGAATTCGTCATGTTGATAGAGAATCCCGTGGAATCTGAGGTCCAGTCCATGGTGGAGTCAGTTAAGGCGGCACTTCTGGAGCAGGACAACCGGGGAGGCATGCCAATCTCCAGTGCCGTAGGCTGGGCGGAAGGCTGTGGAACCGATGTCCGTAGGATTGTCAATGAGGCAGATGCGAAGATGTATGAGAATAAAAACCGTGGAAAGGAAGGCAGAAAATAGATGGCAAACTGGGTGAGTGCGGGATGCGGTGTTATAGCAAATGAACTGGCACAGGCCATGGAAAAAAGAGGACAGAAGCTGTACGGTGTCGTGAACCGGACGCAGGAGAAGGCGGTGGCCTTTGCGAAAAAATACGGTGTGCAGAAGGTGTTTACAAGCTTTGAGGATGTATGTGCGGATCCGGCGGTGGATATCATTTATATTTCCACACCCCATAATACCCATATTCAGTTTCTGCGGAAGGCTCTGGCAGCAGACAAGCATGTGTTATGCGAGAAATCCATTACCCTGAATTCCGAAGAACTGGAAGAGGCAGTACAGCTGGCGAAAGAGCATGGCGTGGTGCTGGCGGAAGCCATGACCATCTATCATATGCCCATTTACAGGGAATTAAAAAAACGCGTGGATGCCGGAGCATTTGGAGAACTGCGTGTGATACAGATGAATTTCGGGAGTTATAAGGAATATGATAGGAAGAACCGGTTCTTTAACCGGAATCTGGCTGGTGGAGCACTGCTGGATATCGGTGTGTATGCCCTTTCTTTTGTGAGAATGTTCTTAAGTTCCTGTCCGGATCAGATCACTTCCCAGGTGAAACTGGCCCCTACCGGTGTGGACGAGCAGGCGGGGATCCTTCTGATGAACCGGGAGCAGGAGATGGCTACGGTGACCTTATCCCTCCATGCCAAGCAGCCCAAGCGGGGCATGATCTCTTTTGACAAGGCTTATGTGGAAATATATGAGTATCCCAGAGGACAGAAAGCAGTGATTACCTATACGGAGGACGGCCATACGGAAGAAATCGCGGCAGGAGCCACGGCGGATGCACTGGTGTACGAGGTGGAGGATATGGAACAGGCTATCGCCGGACACCCGGAGATCATGAAACTGGAATTTACCGAAGATGTTATGCATATGATGACCCGGATCCGGAAGGACTGGGGGCTGACCTATCCGGAGGAAGAGTAAATCATGGGAAAAGATCTGACTACGGGAAGTGTCTGGAAGACGATCTTATCTTTTACAGACCCTGTACGGCATGGCGGATCTGTTCATCATCGGACAGTTCAACGGAATGGACACTTCCGGGTGATTCATTTTATTTTTGCCAAACTCAGGAGAAGTTTCTGCAGAGCATAGGAGTCACCCTCCATAACCGTGAAGCAGGCTTCTTTTGGCGGTTCATCTGCGGAACCGGAAGAGGTGGCGGTGTGCAGATAACAGCAATCGATCCCGGCGGCCAGAGCGCCTGTCAGATCGCTGGTGCGTTCGTTGCCGATCATCAGACAATCGGCGGGATCCAGTCCATAGCGGTCAAACAGGATCCGGAAGAAAGCGGGATCCGGTTTACAGCAC
Source organism: uncultured Acetatifactor sp. (assembly GCA_934394815.1). Lineage (GTDB taxonomy): Bacteria > Bacillota > Clostridia > Lachnospirales > Lachnospiraceae > Acetatifactor. Next base: position 36,734 of record CAKRRD010000019.1, read on the forward strand.
CCCTCGTCAGAGGAGATGAGGATACCGTCGAACAACTCCCAGAGTCCCAGTGAGCGCAGTTCGTATTCGGTGAAGATCCGTTGGGCATTGGATAAGAGATAGACCCCACAGCCTTTTGAGCGGAGCTGCTGTAACGTGCTGATCGTGGCGGGATAACATTGCAAGGTATTCAGGGATTCGATCCGGAAGAACTGACCCGTAGCGGTCAGAAGGGCTTCGGTGGGTTGGATCCCTTTTTCTGTATACAGAGTCCGGAAAATGTCCGCAGCGCAGATCTCCGGGCAAGCGTAGGGAGAAGGTGCGGTGCGGGCGGCCGCCTCTAACTGACGATATCTGCGCCGCAGTTCCTGTCCGGTATAGGCAGCCCCCTGAAAGGAATAGAACAGGGCCAGCTTTTTCCAGAGAGAAGGTTTCTTTTCGTTGGTATGGATGTCCACTAAAGTGCCGTAGAGATCGAAGATAAAATTATGGTACATGGGGAACCTCATTTCCTGTGGGTTTATGGCTTGCCCTTTTCTCCCGGGGAGACAGAGCCGATAGATATAGTATAGCATTTCTTGCATTTTTCAACAATTAAAAATATAATGAAATTATTCAGGGCCATGAAATATCAGCGGATGCGATTTTGCGGTAAAAGCAGTAATTATTGCTCGGAAAATGAAGAATGTTGGAATGATTTACCGCTTGAAAGGCGGATAAGAATATTCCGGCGGTAATATAGGAGAATACTAATGATACGAAATACAAGTCCGGGGAGGAAACTTCTGGCAGCGGGGATTGTGCTCGCACTTGGCATGACCGGCTGCGGAACAGGACAGGAGATAACTCTGACCGGGACAGAAGCGACAGGAACAGAAGAAATAGGAATAGAAGCGGTGGCTGCAATGAATTCTGTTTCCGCGGAGGCGACCGTCACCGGAGAAAATGCCCTGGAAGGGGCAGCGGATACGGCAGACGTAGGTGCCGCGGTGCAGGCCGGAACCGCAGGGGAGACAGATGCAGCATCCGGGGCGGAAGAAACACAGGAACAGGAGCCTGGGGATACGGCCGAGTCCCGGCAGGAGCAGACCACGGCGGACCGCATGGAGGGACGGACGAAGGTAAAAGGCATCTACGTCACCGGACCGAAGGCAGGCAGTGCCGGAATGGAAGATCTGATCCGGCTGGTGGAGGAGACGGAACTGAATGCCATGGTCATAGATGTGAAAAATGACGAGGGAAATGTGACGTTCCGGCTGACCAACGAAGAGATCACACAGGACATTCCCGTGTTGGACCGGATAGCGGAAATGCAGGCAGGAGTGCGTTACATCCGGGATATTCAGGCGCTGATGCAGGAGTTGAAGGATCATAATATTTATACTATTGCGCGGATTGTGTGCTTCAAGGATCCCATTCTGGCGGCAGCACAGCCGGAACTGGCACTGATGAAGCCAGACGGTAAGCCGGTGATGGATGCCAACGGGCTGGCCTGGGTGAATCCCTATAGACAGGAGGTCTGGGAATATCTGACGGAGCTTGCAGAGATGGCGGCGGATCTGGGATTTGATGAGATCCAGTACGATTATGTGAGATTTCCGGTAGGCTCGGATGCCGATGCGGCGGATTACGGTGTAGATATGGAAGCTTATCCAAAGCGGCAGGCCATACAGGATTTCCTGGCCTATGCGGGGGACAGGCTTCATGAAAAGGGCTGTGTGGTCACGGCGGATGTCTTCGGTACGATTATCGGCAGCGAGACGGACGTGCAGACCGTAGGGCAGGATTATACGGCACTGGGACAGACCGTGGATGCCATCAGCCCCATGGTATATCCCTCTCATTATGCCAATGGCGTGTTCGGCCTGAAGGTGCCGGATGCCAACCCTTACGAAACGGTATCGGCCGCCATGCAGGGCTCCATAGAAGAACTGCAGGGGATCCCGGAGGCACAGCGGGCTGTGGTACGACCCTGGTTACAGGCGTTTACCGCCACCTGGGTTCCGGGACATATTTCCTATAACGGGACACAGATCAGAGAACAGATCCAGGCAGTCTATGATGCAGGATATGAGGAATGGATTTTGTGGAATGCGGCGAACCGCTATTCATCGGATGGATTACTTGCCGGTGAAGAAGAGCAGTAATAGAGTTTTCGAAGAAATCCGGGCAGCACTGCAAGGCAGGAACCCCGGTCTGATAGGAGCATTAAGATGAAAATAGTCAATAAGATCATGATAGGAATTGCAGTGATCTGCCTGCTGTTGTGCGGCGGAGTGCTGGTGTTTGCATTGAATCCGGATATGACAAATTCCCTGGCACAGAAGCTGTATGGCAATACGGCGGATGCAGCGACGGGGACGGAAGAGACCGGAGACGGACAGAATACGGGAAATGGCAATATCAGTGTGACACTTCCCAACGGTAAGCCCGGAGAAATGAGCGGTTATGTGGCTCCGGCACTGGATCAGCTGCAGATTCCGGAGGATGTGGGCGGTAAGACCGGTTACCGGCCGGTTCAGCCGGAGGAACAGCAGATTCCGGATCAGGAAGCGCAGACGCTGGAGGAAACATTAGGCTTTGGAGAGACGGGAGACGGATTATCTTTTTCTGCAGAGGAGTATCCGTATTATCAGATGCTGACGGAGAATCAGCAGTCTGTTTACCGGCAGATCTATGCCAACGCCCAGAATCTGACGGAGGCATTTGCTCCGGAGAAGACGGTGTCCGCCAGTGATGTGAAGACAGCTTTCGAGGCGGTCATCGGGGATCATCCGGAACTGTTCTGGATGGAGACCGGATATTCCAGCAAGTATCTGGCTAACGGACAGTGTGTGGAGATCGATTTAAAATATAACAGTACGGCAGGAGACCTGGAGAGTGCAAAGCAAAGCTTTGAGGAGGCGGCACAGAGTCTGCTCGCCGGGGCAGCTTCTCTTAGCAGTGATTATGAAAAGGAGAAGTATGTGCACGATGCACTGGCAGCGGCGGTGACTTACGATCTGACGGCGGATATGAACCAGAGTGCCTACAGTGCACTGGTAAACGGGAAGAGCGTATGTGCCGGTTATGCCAGAGCCTGCCAGTATCTGTTACAGCAGCTGGGAATTCCTTGCTATTACTGTACCGGGTATTCCGGCGGAGATCATGCATGGAACATCGTGAAACTGGATGACGGCTATTACAATGTGGATGTGACCTGGGATGATGCAAGTACCCTCCGCTATGATTATTTCAACAAGACGGATGCGGATTTTGCTTCCACCCATGTGAGACAGAATCTGTCGGTCTATCTGCCGGCCTGCAATGGGACAGCCTATCGACAGGCGGACACGACAACGACGGGGGCGGCAGATGCCGGACAGCCTTCTAAAGGCAGCGCGGCAACACCGGATCCGAATGGTGGAACCGTAAATCCCGGAGATACTGCGAATGGAAACGGTACGGATTCCGGTCAGCCGGGAGACGGAAGCACAGATCCGGAGCAGCCGGGGAATTCTCTCAGTGACTATATCAATCCGGATCCCCAAGAGCCCCTGCGGTATCCTTCCGGCAATACGGACAGCTCCGACAGCGGCACTGCGACAGCAACACCGTCCCCCAGAACCGATGCACTGACGGATCTGAGTTCTTATTACACGGATTGTAAGAATCAGCTGACCGCACTGGGAAGCGGTGACCAGCATTTTGACAATGTGGTGTCCAAGAGCCTGTGGAGTACCATCGAGCAGTCCTATAATACCGGGGCCTATGAGCAGGGCTATGTGGTAGATGTGTTGAAAAACCTCGGTATGGATTATTTTGCGATCCAGCTGCAGCTGGTGGATCTGGGAGACGGGTATTACAGAATCTATCATAATGTCGTGACATATTAAAAAATGTAAAGAAACACCGGTATCGCGATGATATCGGTGTTTTTTGATTTATAAAATAAAAATAAGAATCATTACCAATATTATTGACAGATAATTTTGGGTATATTATAATCTGACTATAGTAATAAATAATAAAGGAAAAGAAATGCAGGACAAATAAAACACAACAGGGTAGAGATACTAAAAGAGAAAGAAACAGACCACAGGAGAAAAGGAGAGATCATATGGACAAAAAGGCAATGTACAAATTAAGTTATGGATTATATATCGTAACCACGAAGGACGGGGAGAAAGCAAACGGCTGTATCGTCAATACGGCGATCCAGGCAGCCTCTTCTCCCAATCAGATCTGCGTCTGCATCAATAAGGCAAACTATACCCATGATATGTTATTAAAGACCGGTGTGTTCAATGTATCGGTGCTCAGCAGGGCGGCAGAATTTACACTGTATCAGCGGTTCGGCTTCCGGTCCGGCAGAGAGGTGGACAAATTTGCAGACTGTGCAGCGTATAAAAATGCACAGAACGGCATGCCCTATATCACGGAAGGCACCAATGCTTATCTGGCGGTGAAGGTCAGTCAGACCGTGGATCTGGGATCCCACACCATGTTCATCGGAGAGGTGACGGAGATGGAAGTCTTAAGCGAGGAGCCTTCCGCAAACTACGAGTATTATCAGGAAAATGTAAAACCGAAGCCGGAAGAGGTGGGAAAGACTGCAGACGGTCAGACCGTATGGCGCTGTACCATCTGCGGCTACGAGTATGTGGGCGAAGAACTGCCGGAGGACTTTATCTGCCCGCTGTGCAAGCATCCGGCCTCTGATTTTGAAAAGGTGATCAAAAACTAATCCATGGGCTTTAATAAGGTGAAATGACTGCGCTGTGTCTTAAGAGCGCCAAGCTTTGTGAGCTTGCCCAGTTCTGCGGACATGGCGCTTCTTTCTACTCCGAGATAGTCGGCCAGTTCCTGACGATTGAAGGGGATGATGAAATCGTTGGCCCCCTTCATCTTTGCCTGATCGGTAAGGTACGCCATCAGCTTTTCCCGGGTGGTCTTGCGGGAGGTATACTTGATCTTCTGGTTCAGATACATATTGTTCTGAGCCACGATTCCCAGAAGATTGCGAACCAGCGTGTGATGGAATTTACAGCCGTTGTCACAGGTGTTTAACAGTGTTTTCCCGTTTAAGAACATTACGGTACAGTCTTCCGCAGCCACGATGTCCACGGGAAGACAGGGAATGCCCGCACAGACAAAAGCCTCTCCGAACAGGGACCCCCGGGAGATGGAGGCCGTGATATTGCGGTTGCCGTAGTAGTCGTCCTGTAAAATGTGAATGGAGCCGGATTCAATGATGCCGATGAAATCCGCCGGATCTCCGGCATGCTTGATGTATTCTTCTTTCTGATAGGATTTTGTGTAGGCATGCAGACGTTTCAGCATAACGGGGATATCTTCGGGTAAAATATTCTGAAAGAGAGGATTGTCCATAATAAATTCTCCTTTTGTTGGAAAACCAACATAGTTGATGGGATGATTCTAGTATAATCACTTCAGAAAGTCAAGAAAAACTCCGGCGGGAGCGTCAGACCATGCACAGAGACAGCAAGACAGTGACGGAAGACAGGATAATGCAGCTTTGTAAATGACGTGCCGGAGAATGTAAAACAATACAGGAAGAAAGGATGGATAACAATGTATAAAAATATCGACAAGCAGACCAAATTAAATCTGAAGGATCTGGTGGAATACCAGGAAGGACAGGTAGTCAGCAAGACACTGGTACAGAACGACTATGTGAGCATGACGATCTTTTCCTTTGACAAGGGCGAGGAAATCTCTACCCACGCAGCAGGCGGCGATGCTATGGTGACCGTTCTGGAAGGTAAGGGCAGATTCACCGTAGGCGGCGAAGTATTCTATGTGGAAGCGGGCGAGACCCTGATCATGCCCAAGGATATCCCTCACGCAGTATACGGCGAAGAGAGATTCAAGATGCAGCTGATTGTGTCCTTCTAAGATATTCTGGGTTATAGGAAGTGTAGTATATACCGCTTGTGTGGAGTTGCTGTTCATACAAGCGGTATTTTTGTGTTCCTTGTGTTTTGCAATTACGGCCTGGGACAGTGTGCGTGTTGCGCAGGCGGTAATCGACAAAGTAAAGTACCGATCACCGAGGAAGACAGGGAATTGCGGAAGCATGATAAATGTGATAAAATGTTATCAGTTAGAAACTACTAACCGGTGACGCTTTTGTACGCATTACGCATGGAAGAAGGCAGGTACGAAAGATACGAAGCAGGCAATCGCGCAGGTGTCAGATTGTTGGATTGTCAGGAGGTAACAGTCATGAAGAGAGCATATGCGGCATCCCAATACGCAAAACCCTATGAACAGTATTGCAGAGAATTATATCCGGAACAGGCGGAGGAGATCTTCCGCAAGGCAGAAGAATCCTACAAGGATCTTGTAAAAAATGATATGCTGGATCTGGGGGAAAACATGATGGCCACCAATATGCTGGACTGGTTTACCATTGTCTCTTTTTACGAGGCGAGCGGACATAAACTGGACGGAGAAGCACTGCTGACGATCAAGCGCAGAGCGGTGGATAAAATGAAATTTCTCGGAAAGTTCGTCAACGGCAATAAGAGCCAGTGGCCTTATAAACTGTTCGATAAGACCTACCGGAACTTTATCCGGATGCAGAAAGAACATCAGGCAAAAGGCGAATGGATGGACAGCTGGAAGGTGGAGATCAACCCGGATCACCGGACGGAGGGCTTCTGCTTCCACCTCGTGGGATGCCCCATCGCAAAGCATGCGAAGGAACACGGATACGGCGAACTGCTTCCCTATCTGTGTAAGACGGATCACTATCTGGCGGAGGTCATGCATGCCCGCCTGATCCGTACCCAGACGGAAGCTCTGGGCGGAGACCACTGCGACTACTGGTACGTGGGGGATGAAAGCCCTGTGCTGAAAGATTATCAGGATCTGGAACAGATTTAAGCGGAAGAGATAGAAAAAGGATTCGGGGATCCGCACGGGAGGGAAAAAGATGGCAAAAGCAGTTTTCAAAACAGATGGCTCTTATAAGCCGGTATTCGATCATGTCATAGAGAAGGACGGCGTTGAAACAGCAAAAAAGATCTGCGCCGAGGCCAATGCAGCCTATGAGCGTCTGGTAAACGGAAACCATACGGATCTGAACAACACGGCAAAGATGCACTGGAAACAGTGTTGTGAAAGAGCGGCAATCTACACGACAGTGCGGAAATATTATCCGGAATCTGTCATGGAGTGGATAAATGAATCGCTGGAAAAGTTTGGGCTGAATGCGGCGGCTGCGTTGAACCGCATTATGCTTTTCCCGGGAATGAAAGCCCTGTTTCTGCCCCTCATGCGGCGGATGGCAAAGTCCATGTTCGGCCCCCGGGGAGGCTTCCGGAACCGGATGGGATCGGTGACAAAGCAGGAGACGCATTTTGATATTCTGGAATGTCCTTATTGTAAGTACGTGAAGGAACTGGGGTGCCCGGAACTGGGACCGGGGTTCTGCAAAAGTGATGAATACTCCTATGGGAATCTGAAAGATTTTACCTTCGAAAGAACCCAGACCCTGGCCACCGGCGGCGAAAAATGTGATTTTTGTATGCGAAGAAAAACGTGATTTTGTTGGAAAAACAACATAATGACCTGCTTAAGTTTGCTATAGTAGAAAAAGAGACAAAGAGAACAGGCAAATTAAGGAGGCAACATGATTCGTAAAATCATTCACATTGATGAAGAAAAATGCAATGGCTGCGGTATTTGTGCGACCGCATGTCATGAAGGTGCCATAGATATTATTGACGGTAAGGCGAAACTGGTCAGAGAACATTTCTGCGATGGCTTCGGTGACTGCCTGCCCGGATGTCCCACAGGAGCCATCACTTTCGAAGAACGGGAGGCACCGGCCTATGACGAGGCGGCAGTGAAACAGGCACAGCAATTAAAACAGCAGGAGAAGATGCAGCGGGAAGGCATGCAGATTCCCCATGGAGGATGTCCGGGAAGCCGGATGCGTCAGATGAACCGGACGGAGAACGCAGAAACTGTGGCAGAGAACAGCAATGTTCCCGTAAGATCGCAGTTGAGCAACTGGCCGGTACAGATCAAACTGGCACCACTGCAGGCACCTTATTTTGACAGGGCAAAACTTCTGATCGCGGCAGACTGTACGGCTTATGCCTATGCGAATTTTCATAAGGAATTCCTTCGCGGCAAAGTGGCACTGATCGGCTGTCCGAAGCTGGATGCAGTGAATTACAGTGAGAAGCTGACGGAAATCCTTAGAAACAACGACATTCAGTCCGTGACCATCGTGCGCATGGAAGTGCCCTGTTGCGGCGGACTGGAAATGGCGGCGAAGAAGGCTATACAGGACAGCGGAAAGTTCCTCCCCTGGCAGATAGTGACCATCTCCATTGACGGAGAGATTTTGGAATAAACAGGGCCGCCTGTGGGGAAAGCAGGCATCCCGGAAACGGAGGTTTGTAGGAAAAATGCAGGGAGACAGAATCATCAGCGCCCTGATCGGTCTGGTGGGAGCCGTATCCAATAACGGGAAAACAGAGCAGACTGACAAGGTGATCCGGGAGGCACTTCTGCGGCTGACGGATGCAGACAGCGAGGAAGTGACGGTGGAGAAGATCCATAGGGAGAAATTCACCATTGCGCCGGACTGCGCTACTTGCCAGAATCCCTGTGGCAATACCTCGGACTATGATATGATGCAGTTCTACGGGCCGGATGCGAAGAACATTGCAGCAAAACGGGAGCTGATCGGGGCCCTCCGCCGGAAGTTAAGTGCCTCGGAAATCGTTCCGGAGACAATCTATCAGGGAATTGCCTATCTGGGATATGATCTGGAACCTGAGGCTTATGCACAGATACAGAAAAGAATAGATTGTTAGTAGTGATTTGTTAAATGGGAAGTTAATGAATGAGTTAACAAATGCTCACGGCGAAAATTACTGTTCGACGTGAGCATTTGTTTGCGACCGCATTTGATATTTCATGGGCACAAACTCTTATTATTCTGGTGTTGTACCCTCGCTAACGAGAATTATGGGTACAGAGCGATATATCTTCCTGCGCTGTACCCACATTAAGACAAGTCGAGGGTACAGAAAGGTATCTTTTCTCACTCTGTGCCCTGATTCGGACACACCGTGGGTACAAAACAGTATCTTCTCTGGCTCTGTACCCTGATCCGGATAAGTCATGGGTACAAAGTGGCATCTTTTCTCACGCTGTGCCCTGATTCGGACAAGCCAAGGGTGCAAATCGGCATCTTCTCTTACTCTGTGCCCTGATTCGGACAAGTCATGGGTACAAAACGGTATCTTCTCTTTCACTATGCCCATTTTGAAAGCTTTCAAGAAACCAGTAGCCCACGTTGGGGGTAAGGACAGCAGACTCT
>CAKRRD010000020.1 GCA_934394815.1 uncultured Acetatifactor sp.
TCCTCACAGGTTTGGTAAACTTATGAATGTTGTTTATGTGTCTAAGAATAATCTTTCTTTTCTGTTTTGTCAATACTGTTTTTAGAAAATTTACAAATTTGCAAATATTGCTATTATGGTATTTAATATAGACATACTCTTTTCCTCAGGACTGGTTTTCATGGACTCTACCGCTTTTTTTACGAAATAGTCCTAGTTCCTCACGTTTCCTTACGAATTCCACAAAACAGATATTTTCTGACCGCGAAAAGTCCTGCGATCGCTCCTACACCGAGAATCGTTTCTGTTGTCGACAAATGTTCTACAATCATTTGTCGGGATATCGCAAACAACAGAATCTCTATGATTGTCTCCGGCGTGTGGGTACAGAGCATTTTTACAAACTCGATCCCAATCGCCAGCGTCATCGCACTTTCCAGATAATACATGACTTCCATCTGCTGCGACCACAGCTGTGGCACACTCTGTGTGATGAGCCGCACGGTCAGCGCAACCACCACCAGCAGCAAAAATACTGACAATACCAGTTCTACATAGGAAGTCATTTTCTGCATGATTTTTTGTAATGTCATTTTCTTATTCTTCCCTCTCTGTGTTCGGTCTTTGCAAAAAGTCTTAGTTATCAGGGCTTTAATAGAACGGGAACATCAAAGGCATGAGAAAAATGGTCATCATTGCAAGGATCAATGCCAACGGGGTTCCACATTTCAGATAATCTTTAAAAGTGTATCCACCCGGTTCCATGATCATGATCTGGCATGGTGCAGCCATAGGAGTCATGATGGAAATACAGCTTGCAGTAAGAACTCCAACTACTGCAGCCCGCGGATCTATTCCCATCTTAAGGCATGCTGAAGTAACCAGTGGGATGAAAATGGTCAATGTCGCCAGATTCGACATAACCTGTGTAAGCAGGAACGGAATGATAAAAAATACCGCCATCATAACATACGGATTTGTGGTATCACCTGCCATCTTAATCATATAATCCGCCACCAGATCACCAACACCGGTTACTTGAATGGCATCGGAAAGTGTTAATACTCCGGCAAACAAAAAAATAGTCGGCTGATGAATTGCTCCTAATGCTTCTTTTTCAGAGAGCACACCTGTAAGCACCAGCAGAACAGCTCCTATACATGCAATCAGGTACATTTTGATACCTATTATATTTTCAAAAAGCATTAAGATAATTGTTGTAAGAACAATAATCAGTGCAATTTTTTCTTTCAATGGACTTAATTTTATCGTTTTTTCCCTGTTATGTATATTATCATCAAACTTACTATTATCTATATCCGGCATCAATTTATGTCCGAGGAATACCATGTAAGCAATGGCCACAATCAGCAGTGGAATCCTTGCAATCGTAAAGTCCCATACCTGAAAAGAATGAGGTGCCCCGCCTTTCATCATGATATCATTCCAGGTCATGTTACTCGCACCCTGTCCGAGAAAAGTCATGGAAGTGGCAATGTTTGCACAAGCCATGGCCGGGAACAAAAGCTTGCTGCGGCTGGTTCCGATATCATTGGCAATTTCAATCAGAAGCGGAATCATAATAGCTGCTGTGGCAGTCGCGTTTGTAATGCAGGCCAGCAGTGCTGCAGCCAGACAGGATAACAAAATCAGCATACGCGGATTCTCTTTATAACGAATTACAAGATTCTGCGCATGAACGATCAGCTTTGTCTTAGTAAGTCCTGCACCAATGACAAACATGGCAACAAACATGATAACGTTTGTATTGATAAATCCGCTGAATGCCTCTGCCGGAGTTCTGATTCCGGTAAGGACAAGTGCAAGGATAATTCCGGAGGAAATGACAGAAAAAGGAACTTTACCAGTTGCAAATGCGATAATCGTTATCAATAGAATAATTAATGTAATATGCATAGATGTCATATTTGTCTCCCTTTATCTTTACTCCAACAAAGAGCTGTAATTGCCATATTTTTAAATACAACAATCCAGCTCTCAGAATAATATTAACCAGTTATTTCTTTTTACTTATTTGATAAAGCCAACCTGCTTGCTGATGCTTTCAATCTGTTCGTCCTTTTTCTTGTTGTATTCCACTTTCTTCTCTTCAAAGTAGTTTTTGCCATAAGAGTCAATGGACACGATCAACGGTCCGAACTCTTTTACATGACAATGCCACAGGGTCTCAGGCATTCCCAGATCTTTCCACTGTGCTTCTACGATTTCTTCTACCTCAACAGCTGCCACTACGGCATTACCGGCAGGAAATACGCAATGGATCGCACCGAAATCTTTGCAGGCTCTCTCGGTATTTTCCTTCATACCGCCTTTTCCAACGATAACACGGACACCGGTGGTCTCTACGAATTCATACTCAAATTTTTCCATTCTCATGGAAGTGGTGGGACCTACGGATACCATTTCGTATTTTTCATCTCCCAGAGGGCGGATGATGGGACCTGCATGCAGAATTGCTGCATCTCTGACATCCACGGGGATCTCTCTGCCTTCCTCTACGACACGACGGTGTGCCACATCACGACAGGTTGTGATGTCACCTGTCAGGTATACGATGTCACCGATATGAATATCTTTCAGATCCTCTGCGGATACGGGTGTTACCAGAATTTTCTTACCATCTTTTATTTCTACTGCCATTGTTGTTCTCTCCCTTCTGAATTAGTTCTCTTCCTTGTATTCGAATCCTGTGTGGGTATCTACGGTAAAGTTCAGGTCTTTATCAAATACGATATGACCTCTTCTGTGGCTCCAGCAACCAACGTTTACAGCGACACCGATAGCGGACGGATGACGTGCGGTATTCTCAATATTGACGCCCATGACAGAATAGTGACCACCCATACCCTGCGGTCCGAGACCGATGGCATTGATACCATCTTCCAACAGCTTCTCCATCTTGGCTGCGTTGGCATTATCATTATGGGAACCGACAGGTCTCATCAGTGCTTTCTTAGAATTCAGTGCTGCAGTCTCTACGGAAGTACCTACGCCGACACCTACCAGCAGGGGAGGGCAGGCATTTAATCCATAAGTAGTCATACGATCCAACACGAATTTGGTCACACCTTCATAACCTTCACCGGGCATCAGAACCGTGGCATTACCGGGAAGTGTGCATCCGCCACCGGCCATATAGGTGTAGATTTCACACTGATCGGAGTTGGGAACGATATCCCACCATACGGTAGGGGTTCCTTTTCCTACGTTTTTACCGGTATTATACTCATCGAAGGTTTCTACGGAATTGTGACGTAAAGGAGTGGCAAAAGTAGCCTGTACCACAGCATCCTTCAGCAGTACCTCCAGATTATCGATGAGAGGGAACTTTGTACCGCATTTTACCCAGAACTGTAATACGCCGGTATCCTGACAGGAAGGGCGGTTCAGCTTCAGAGCCAGTTCCTGGTTGCGGAACATGGTATCGTAGATAACCTTGGTCATAGGAGTATCCTCTTTGTCTCTCAGTTCCTGCAATTTTGCTATGACATCATCCGGCAGCTTCTTCGCAGTGAATCCTACGAACTGCGCCATAATATCTGTCAGTTTCTTTACCTGTGCTTCATTTGACATATTTTTTTCCTCCAAATTATCATTTATTTAAATATAAAATATTTAGCATATTATTATGGATAATAATTTTACCCTTACGGATAATAATTTTACCCTTACGGGTAATAATTTTACCCTTACGGGTAAAATGGAAAGGCAATCGGCAGTATGATCATGCTGACTACGGTAGCAATAGCGATCAGCGGCATTCCGGCTTTTACATAATCAATGAATTTATAATTGCCGGCACCTACCACCATTGTATTAGCAGGCATACCAATGGGTGTTGCATAGGCACATGACCCTCCGATGACACATGCCATCAGAACCGCTCTGGGATCTGCTCCCATCCCCTGTGCAATGGAAACACAGATTGGTGCCATGAGTGCTGTGGTTGCAGTATTTGACATGAAGTTCGTCATGATACAGCACAGAATAAATACCACGAAAGTAAACAGTACCGGGGACGGATTTGCTCCTAATGCTCCAATCACCTTGTCTGCGATCATTTCTCCCGCACCGGTAACTTCCAGTGCCTTTGCCAGAGATAAGGTACCTCCGAACAGGAAAATGGTCTTCAGATCAATGGATTTCAGGGCATCCTTTTCAGAAATAACTCCGGTAAGGATCAGCAGAATTGCGCCTACACAGCCTGTAATACAAAGTTTTACGCCAATCTCTTCCTCAAAGATCATGCCGATCAGTGTAATGATCAGAATCACCAAGGACAATACCTTTTTCCACTTTGGAACCTTGCTGAAATCCTTTGTTTCATCAAAGATGGAATCTTCCGTATCCACGGTATCGTGATGTGGCAAAATGTTAAATCCGATGGTTGCATAAAAGAGAATGCCTGCAATCAGGATAGGAAGACCTACGATTGCATACTCGAAGAATCCGAATTTCAATCCCAGTGGTTCCAATGCAGATTGTGCGATCATATTGCCGGGAGCACCGATCAGGGAAAGATTCCCTCCCATTGCTGCGGCAAATACCAACGGCATGAGAAGCCTGGATCTCTTATAGCCCGATTTTGCTGCAATTCCGATGACCACCGGGATCAAAACCGCTGCCGTACCGGTGTTGGAGAGAAATCCACTCATGCCTCCCACAATCACCATGATGGCCACGATCAGACCTCGCTCTGTTTTTGCAAACCTGGTTACCAGACTGCCGATCTCATTCGCCATGCCAGTCTCGAACAGTGCGCCGCCCACGATGAACATAGCAACAAACAGAATCACATTACTGTTGATAAATCCACTGAAAGCATCACCTACGCTAAGGACTCCGGTAACCACAAGCCCGATGCAGACGACCATGGATGTCAATCCCAAAGGAATCTTCTCTGTGACAAACAAGAGAATGGCAAATGCCAGAAAAATTAGTGTAATGGTTGCAGGACTCATAAAATACCTCCCAATCTCTCTTCTTTTGTTAAAAAAGTGACATGGCCGTGTCTGTTTTCTTTGTATCTACAATATATCTCTTTTTTAGTATAATGTACATTTCATATACTTGACGTCAGCATAGTTTTAAACTATACTGAATCCGTGAAGTTATTTTCCAAAGAACGGAGGTTTTCTATTATGACTCTGACGCAACTGGAGTATTTTTGTATGGTATGCCGTTATCACAGTATTACAAGAGCTGCGGATGCCCTCTACGTCTCACAGCCCACAATATCCACCTCGATTCGTGATCTCGAAAAGGAATTTCATTTAAAGCTTTTTAATCATGGAAAAAACAGAATTTCTCTCACCAAAGACGGAGAGGCCTTTTATCAGAAAGCAGAATATATCTTAAGACAGACACAGGAACTCTACTCAGATTTTTCAAATATTGAAGAAAACCGCCATCCGCTGCGGATCGGAATTCCTCCTATGATCAGTACCGTATTTTTTCCAAGGGTTACGGATCAGTTTCAGGAACAGTACAATATTCCGATCCAGCTTCTGGAATATGGTTCTATCCGCGCCCGCACTCTGGTAGATAACGAGCAATTAGATGTAGCAATGGCAAATATGGATTTTTATAATCTGGATAAGTACAATAGTTACGTCATGATGGAAGATCGTTATGTCTATTGCGTCTCCAGAACCCATCGGTATGCCGGTGAAAAAGAAATCACCATGGAAATGTTAAAAGATGAACCCATTATTTTATTTAATACAGATTCTGTCCAGACACAGACGGTAATCACACGACTGCGTTCTGCGGGAATTACACCAAATGTCCATATGTATTGCAGCCAGTTAGTCACTGTCCTCAATTTTGTCCGCGGTGGTAAATGTGGTGCTTTTCTATATTCCTCTCTTGCTGCCAATCCAAGAGATTTTGTAGAAATTCCTGTTACCCCGGAGATTACCAGCAAATTTGGAATTATATGGAAGAAAGGAATCTTTGTGCCTGACCAGCTGACCAAATTTGTAAATTTTGTAAAGGACTTTGATGTAACCCCCTATTTGCCCAAGTTTTCTTAACTTAATAATGGATTTTATACTGCTCATATCCGGCAGTTTTCTTCATTGTTCCTTTGATATTTCATTCTTTCTCTCCCATTTTACACCGTCTCTGGCAGCGTGATCACTACCTTGAACAGGTCACCGTCCGTGACGATCTCCATATCGCCCTTCTGCAGCTCTGTCAGGCTCTTGGCAATGGACAGTCCCAGTCCGTTTCCCTCCATATGACGGGATCTGTCCCCTCTGGTGAACCGCTCTTCCAGCTCCTCCGGTGACATCTCCAGCGGGTAGGCCGACATGTTCCGGAAAATGATGTTCACATTCTGTCCGTCATGCTCTACATTCAGATAGACACGGCTTCCTGCCTGGGCATATTTGTAAATATTGTTTAACAGATTGTCGAACACTCTCCACAGATGTCTGCCGTCCGCCATGACCTTCACGGTCTCCTCCGGCTGTTTTACGATGGTCTCCAGCTTTTTTTCAGAAAAGCGCTGCTCGTATTCCCCCACCGCCTGTGACAGCAGTACCGACACATCACAGACCTCCGGATGGACCTCCAGATTGCCGGTGGTAGCTTTGGATGCCTCCAACAGATCATCCAGCAGCTTTTTCAGCTTCTGGGACTGACGCAGCAGCACCTCGGCATACTCCGATATATGCTGTTCTCTCTCCTGTGCAGTCTCTGTACCGGCACCGTCTCCGGTATCCTTCGCATCACCGGACACTTCTTTCCCGATGAGATCCGCATAATTGATAATGGAAGTCAGCGGGGTCTTGATATCATGGGACACATTCGTGATCAGCTCCGTCTTCAGATGTTCACTCTTCATCCTCTGCTCCACTGCTGCGGAGATCCCCTCGCCGATGCGGTTCAGGTTCTCTCCGTGTTCCTTGAAGGACAATACCATATGGGAGGTATCCAGCTTATGATTCAGATCTCCGTCCGCCAATGCTTCACTGCCCTCCTGCAGTTCTTTGCACATCAATGCCACAAAAGTGATCGCACCGCACAGAATAAATTTCTCTATGGCCCAGAAAAAGAGCAATACACCTGTATTGTGATAAAACATCATCAGTCCTAAAAATTCTGCAAGACAAATCATAAGGCACAAAAGTACTGTTCTCCATACCACAGGAATCCCACGGAGCAATTTCACAATACCACGGAAAAACCCCTTGCAGAATCTTCCGAAGAACCGGAACACTCTGTACAGGATCGTATTCTGCCACCATTTTCCCATTTTCAGGCGGATAGCCAGCTCCATGAAGTACAGGGTGCACCATATCACCTCTGCGGCAAACAATACCACCAGCACGATCAGATTGATCATACTTGAGTTCATACCGATCCATTCAACAGCCAGGTACAGACCGATAAAGGCTCCAACGGCAACGACCACTGTATACACATCCAGGTGGATCTCATGGATCGCACTGGGAGTAATACCCTCCCTGCCATTCTTATGTCCGGCACTGCACAACAGGAAGATAAAGCATAATAATGCCAGTACCGTTCCCGCACAGCATACTACGGGGATCACATTCCGGTTATCATAAAACTGCTCTGCCTGATGATAGATCAGGGCGTATTCATCTTCCTTCGGCAGGCTGGGATTCACTGTCAGGGTAACCACAATACGCTTGTTACGTTCTGTTAATGCTTCCTCTGCAGCCTCTTCCTGCAGCCGTTCTGTCTCACTTAAGGCATCCTTGATCATCCATTTTGCATATTGTTCCGCACGTTCAACCGGCACATAGGTCTCTCCACCTAAGGATACGCTGTCCCCCAGATCCAGATATTTCTCCAGATTGCCGGAGGAAAGGGCTTCCTGCTCCGCTGCCGTTATGCTTTCCACGTCAGACCCGGTATCGACAGATGGCGCAAGTTCCATGATATCAGAGCTTTCAGAGCTTCCATAACTTTCATAGCCATCAGAGGCAGAGGAAGCTTCCATGTTGCTATAGGTGTTATCCTTACTATGCTGCACCTGGGATTCCAGCCGATAGGTCAGATCATTTTTCTTGTCTGCATAATCCTCGTTCTTCCATTCTCCCAGGAATTCATCCGTATCCAGATCGTAGCTCTCCACCTTCACCCAGATGTTCCGCTGCCTGCAATAGGCTTCCATGGTCTGCCAGCTCTCATTCTCATACCAGTCACGTATCTGATACAGATCCTGATTGACCTGCCGGTACAACAGTTGATCATGGATAAACATCATTTTACCGGAGGAATAAGCTCCACTGTCTGCAAGCATACAGGTACCATAGAGTCCCAACACCCCCACAATTGCGGCTGCGATCATCAGAACAAATGCCACGACCCTAGCCAGTGTACTGCCCATCAGGCTGTTTCCATTTGCCGGTGCTTTCTTTTTTTTCTCGGCTTTTTCTCTTTTTTTCCGTTCCCTTTTATTCTCTGACAACGCCGGTTCTACCGTCGTACTCACTGTATTTTCCACCGGATTATCCACTCTGTCCTGTTCTGTGTTCCTGCTGTTTTCTTCCCTGTTATCCATACTCCTGTCTCCTTATTTTCCCAAGCAGTTCCGCCTCTCCTGCCTGCTCTTATCCCTGCTTCTCACACTTGTAGCCCTGTCCCCAGACCACCTTCAGATATCTGGGTTCCGCCGGGTTGATCTCCAACTTTTCCCGCAGATGCCGGATATGGACTGCCACGGTATTCTCGCTGCCAAGTGGCAGATCATTCCAGATCTTCGAATAAATCTCTCTCGGAGAAAATACCTGCCCCGGATTCTGCATCAACAGCTTTAAAATATCATATTCCGTAGGAGTCAGTGCTACCGGTTCACCATCCAGCGTCACCCGTTTCTCCTTGTCATCCAGTTCAATCCCTCCGACTCTGATCACATCCGGCCGCACACTTCCGCCACCCAGCTGCATATAGCGCCGCAGCTGTGATTTCACTCTGGCGGAGACTTCGATGGGATTGAACGGCTTCGTGATATAGTCATCCGCTCCTACCGTAAGTCCCAGCACCTTGTCGGAATCCTCACCCTTGGCTGTCAGCAGGATCACCGGAACATTACTCTTCTCCCGTATTCTGAGCATCGCCTGTATGCCGTCCAGCTTCGGCATCATAATGTCCATCAGTACCAGATGCACCTCTTTCGTCTCCACCACACGCACGGCTTCCTCCCCGTCAAAGGCTTCCAGAAAATGATAATTGGTGTCATTTAAGTATATCTTTAACGCGTTTACGATATCCTTCTCATCATCACAGATCAATATATTGTACATACTCTCCCTCATTTCCGTGTCTCGGCTGTTGCCCGGGCACCGCTTACGCAGGGGTTTTCCCTTACGCTGACAGAACATCTGCTCCGCCCGCAGGCTGTCATGCAGATGTCCTGTCGATGAATTTATTGTAACAGATTAGAGATTAATAAAAAACAGGAAAAACCTTTAAAACTTTATTAAGACAGAAATGCTTCAAAGCAAAACACCCCTTGCCATGCCCAGCAGGGCAAAAGCAAAGGGTGTGGATAATACATGTTGAAAGGTAGACAGGGAGCAGATCAGGTAGCCGGTGAGACCGAGGAGCACTGCAAGCGACCGGGAATCACGCAGTCCAGATCTATGAAGGTTGCGAAATGCAGTGAAAAAGATTCCGCCGTAGGCAATGACTCCTGCGATTCCCTGTTGGATCAGAAGGGTCAGCCATTCATTGTGGGCATTGGAATAGATACTGTTATCCAGAAGGCCTCTGTTGATCCAGTTCACAGCATCACTTCCCCACTGGTAAAGCACATAATAAAAGCTGTCCGGCCCCATGCCGAATACTTTATAGAGGAATCCCTCTTTCCTGTAAGTCAGTAAGGTGACCTTCCACAATGCCAGACGGCCGTTGGCGATCTCCGACAGTTTTTCGCTGTTGAACAGATTCCACACTACCAGCAGACAACCCAGGATCAGCGCAGACAGTACTGCCGCTGCCGCTGCCCAGACTGCGATCCGAAAGATTCTGCCGTCCTCCAACAGGTCACTTCTCTTCTGTCTCTCCCGCCATCGCAGGAGCAGATACAACACCGCTTCCCCCGCAAACAAGCCATACCAGACTGGGCTAAAAAACAAAGCCTTTTCCGCACCTCCCGCCAGCACCAGCCCGGTCAGGTGCACCTGTATAAACAGCCGTACCATAAATACCGAAAGCGGCAAAAGCATCAGAATCTCCAAAACCCGCAGAAGCTGTCTCCTCTGCCGCAGGGAAAGTAACAGTAATAGCAGGCATAATCCGCAGGCTGCCAGAATGGCCGTCGTGCTGTTGGAGGTAATGGCGGATGCAAAAAACAATAAGCTGCCAAGCATCCCCAGCACTCTGACATACCGTTTCCCCCAAAAAGCCGCTGTCAGGGAAATTCCTGCCGTCACACTGATGTATCCGGCATACCAGTTATTATTGCCGATGGTAGATAAGAGCTGCGTCCGGTTCCACTCTCCGTTCTCCATTCCCTGAAAAGTCCCCAGCACATCTATATCCAGGCGGTTCAGCAGGCCGATCAGCGTAACGATTCCCGCTGTGATCCCGGCGATCCACCAGATACTTTTACTTCCGTCATAATATCTTGATACCGCAAAATAGATTCCCACCAGTAATGCCTGCGTCAGCAGTCCCATATACCATCCCGGATATCCGAGAAACGCCATCTCCCTGTTGGGACTGAATACATAGGCCACCGCCACAGATAACAGATATAACAACATACAAACATCTGTCTTTCTCCATGGATCCGAAAAATCTCTCTTCTGTCCTTTTTCCCCCGGTGTTTTTCCTTCACTGATCTTCTTCCACAGGGCAGCCAGCACAACAAAAATCCCCAACACCAGCGTTGTATTACGGAAAAACAAATATTTGGCATTGCCGATCATGACCAGTTTGTCCTGCATATACAGGGGGAGTCCCGCAAAGAGAAGGACCAGCCAGGCATAGACCAGCGTATTCAACAATTCTTCGGCTTTTTGCTTTTGTTTCTTCATAATAAGACTCTCCCATTTGTACTTTTCTTCCGATGCAATTCATTATATCGGTTTTCCCAGTCAAAAACAAGGCACCCTTCACCACGGAAGAGTGCCTTATGTTTATTGCTTTATTCGATAGCTGTTACTTATTTGCCGTAACGCATCTGCAGATACAGAGGACCATACCAAGGGATATCATTGTTTTCTGCAGCACCTGCGGGAATGGTTACTGTATACTCTTTGCCCTCAAAGGTATACTCTAATTCCAGAGATACTGTCTTCTTCTCATACAGATCCTTCATAAGGCTGTTGGGTAATGCATTGATGTTCTTGTCTCTGGTGATCTTAACGGTCTCACCGTCTTTGGCATCGGTAATCTCAGAACCTACATTTCCAACGTAGTTCTCAAATACAGTAGTGCCGGATACTGCAGTAGTTCCGGTTGCTGCAGATACGGTATTATTTTCACTTGCTACTGCTACGGTAGACAGAGAACTTGCTCCAAAGGGTACTGCTACTGCTGCCAGTGCGATAGCTGCTGTCATTACGATTCCTTTTTTCATGTGTTTCTCCTCCTAAGTGTATTATTTATGGGAATTTATCTTTACCGCTATTTAGTCTATCCCTCCTCCGCTATTTTGTCAATCAGATAAATTTTATTTTTCTTTTTTTACATGCATAAAAAAACATGCCACAGGATTCCGGGAACGGAAAACCCTATGGCATGCTGTTTTATGTATTTACTCAGTCTTTCTTCTTATTGTTATGTTCCTTCAATTCTTCCAGCGCTTCCTTGAACTTTTCGGAACTCATGGTCGGATTGGAACGGATCATGTCACGCTGGAAAAAGTCTCTTAAGCTGCTGACATTCTCTCTGTCCGCCACACTTCTGGTGTACTTCTGTTTCAGTTCCAGCACTTCATTCTTCACGCTGTCCAGATACTGGCCGGGCGACTTCTGTGCGGAGGTTTTGATACTTTCCATTTTCTCTTCAATACTGGATTTCAGATCCTCCACTCTGGTGGTAAGGCCCTCGGTAAAGTCCTCCTTCTTCTGGGCCAGGCTCTCGCTGAAGCCTTCCCTGCGGTTCTCCAGATTCTCACCAGTCACGGCAATAATAACGTCCAGCCGCTTCTGGATACGCAGCATATCTTCTTTCGCCTTCTCCATCTTCTCCAGCACATCCCGCAGATCCAAGGCTGCCTTGAAGGATAAGGCGAAATCCGCACCGATCAGTGCCGTCAGCACCAGCGTCACCGGTGTGAGGATGCTGTCCGGAATGGACAGGACCAGATGCTCGATGGGCTTATGGATAAATTCTGTCATCAGGATCGTCAGGCCACCCCAGGCCAGAGAGGAACCCAGACAGATATGCCCCTGAAAATTGAACTTATTCTTGGAATAATCCCAGTATCTTACTTTGAACAACGCTTCCATGGTCACGCCGGTGACGTATTCCAGAATCGTGGCTCCGATACATCCGGCAATGTAGACCAGCACCAGATTGTCCTGAAACGGCATGGACACCACCAGCATCATGATGGCTCCGCTGCCGTACAGCGGCAGGAACGGTCCACGGCAGAAACCACGGTTGACTAACTTCCTGCTTTTCAGGGATACATAGGTGGATTCAAAGCACCAGCCGAAAAAGCAGTAGAAATAGAAGAAAAATAACCATTGGATCGCAGTATAGTGATACACTATGTAACCTCCCTCAACTCTTATGTTTTGTTTCCGAATACTAAAAACTACGGATAGACTTCCGTTTCCATGGCAAGCCTGCCCTTTCTCGTGGCATGGGGTTCCCCGCTCACACGGAATTTTCCATAGCCTCTGGCATTCACCACATCCCCCTGTTCCAGGGACCTGGAATTGTTCTCACACAGCCTGCCGTTCACATATACTTTTCCCGCCCGGAACAGTTCCAGACAGTCGCTTCTGGATTTATTATATACTTTCGAGATTACAGCGTCAACACGGGGACTTGCCACCTGGATCACCTGTTTTACCGGTTCCTCCTGCGGCACCTCTGCCGCCGCATCCACCACCTCGCACTTCACATGGGTATGACGGATCTGTTCCAGATTGTCACAGATGAATTCCGCAATGGTATCCAGACAGAATAAAAAGGCTTCGCCCTCCCCAGGCAGGATATCGCCGAGAGTACTCCTCTCAATGCCAAGGTTCATCAGTGCTCCCAGATAATCTCTGTGGGACAGCCTGTCTGCAAATTTCGCCGACAGTGGCCGGATCCGAATACAGCAGATGGGAAAAGGCTGTTCATAGCCCAGATCTGCTTCCGTTCCAAAGCGCAGGATCTTCCGCTCCGCTTCTTCCCTGCCACCGTATAACGTGATTCCGGCAAATTTTACATCCCGTTCCACCTGCCACAGAGCATCCTGCTCCGCCAGCCCCAGGAACCCGGTAAAGGTATACTGGTTCTGGCTATAAGATTTCTCTGCCAGCTCACGGATCCGGTTTTTCAGCTGTTGTATCTCTTTTTCATTTTCCACGGACATGACATTTCACCTTTCCTCAGCCCAAAGCCACATCCAACATCATCATCAGGGCAAATCCGATGGCAAATGCGATGGTTCCCAGATTGGAATGCTCTCCCTCACTGGCTTCCGGGATCAGTTCCTCCACTACTACATAGATCATGGCTCCGGCAGCGAAGGCCAGCATATAGGGTAAAACCGGTGTTACGATACTTGCCAGCGCAATGGCCAGGATTGCTCCCACCGGTTCCACCGCTCCGGACAGCACCCCCAACGCAAAGGATTTTCCTCTCTTATTTCCCTCGCTGCGCAGGGGCAGGGAGATAATGGCTCCCTCCGGGAAATTCTGGATGGCGATACCGATGGCCAGCGTCAGCGCTCCCGCCATCGTAACGGTTCCGTCTCCATTCAGCACCCCGGCAAAAATCGCGCCACAGGCGGCACCCTCGGGGAAATTATGGATGGTCACCGCCAGCATCAGCATGGCCGTGCGGTTCAGGCTGCTCTTATGTCCTTCCGGCGCATCACTTCCCACATGCAGATGGGGCACCAGGCTATCAATGAACAACAAAAAAACAATACCGATCAGAAAGCCGGTCACTGCGGGAAGAAATGCAAGCTTTCCCATCTCTTCGCACATATCCATGGCTGGTATCAGTAAAGACCACACCGAAGCTGCTACCATGACACCGGCAGCGAATCCGGTAAATATTCTCTGAATGTTGCCGCCAATCTGTTTTTTCAGGAAAAAGACGCAGGCTGCCCCCGCAGTCGTTCCCAGAAACGGAATCAGAAGACCGGCTACAATGTTTAAGTTCATGAAACACTCTCCTTTCTCTCAATATTTTATGTAAGTCGCAGCAAGATGGTATCTTGTCTGCCTCGTAAATCGTTACTGCCAAAATCTAAAATCCCGCCAGATCATTGCCCATAACCGCATACAGCAGGAAATTCACGCCACATACCAGATGGTAGAAAAATACGGCAATCTCCCCAACGACGAAGATCACTTTCCAGCTTTTCCACCACTCCCTGATATTTTTCACCATGACGATCAACGTCATTAGGAACACAAAAAACATGCCGTGCATATAGCCCCAGGAAAAATTGGCATGCATCATGCGGAAGCCCTTTTCATAGAAGACCAGGAACATCAGGGTGCCTGCGAGGTAATTCAACCACGCGAACCAGTAATACCGGTTCTGTATGATATTTTTAAAATCAAAGACCAGATTCAGGAACAGGACACCAATGGGCAGAGCCATTCCCATGACAATGCTTAAGGGAATGCTCTTGGAATAATTGCTCCATACCTTTGCAAAGCCAATGGCAATGCCGGTCTCCTCTCCCATGACATTCGTTCCGGTGAAAATCCCGGAGAACTGATACAGCAGGGCAATTCCCGTGGGGATCATGGTCACACACAGACAAAACGCATTGCGAAAACTTTTTCCCCTGCTTACGATCAGCTGAACCATAAGGATCAGGCCGATCAGCGGTACCACCACCATAGTGTAGCTGGGTTTGGTCATGGTGGTCAGCAGGAGACTGACTGCGAACAGAGCGCAGTTCTTCCACTGAAAATCCTTCCGGTATTCCCCCAGCACCTTCACCGTTTCAAAAAAGCAGAGGATTGCAAAGGGTCTGGTGGCCAGATAAGTGGCATTCCAGAAAGGATTCGGCGTATAGATGCCCATGCAGCGATACGCATAATCAAAGCCGAAAAACGCCGTATTCTTGGGAGAATACAGATTAGAAAGCAAAAACAGCGAAAAAACAAGCAGCGTCACAAGAATGTCCGTCATGACCTGTTTTCCCCGGGTCAGGTCTTCATAATGACTTACCTTCCGGATCTCCCGGTTCATGTAATATTTTGTAATGACCACCGCTGCCAGATTAAATAACGCCGTGGTAATGGCCATAGCCGCTTCCACTCCGACCAGCCAGGCGGAAAGTCTGGCCGTCCAGAACAGGATCGGATAAGGGAACTCATAATTTCCCGGAATACCTGCCACCTTATTCACATAATCCGGCATATCCGACTGAAAACCGGGCATCTGATAGCATTCCATCCAGAACAGATATAGCATGACCCCGGTATACAAAAACAGCAGGAAAAGAAATGTCACTTTTCCTGCCGTTGTCTCCCGCAGGCCGCTCTTTATGGGATTCTTTTTCATAGAGCCGATCCTTTCTAGTTAAAACTGATCACGGGATCCTTGGGAGCTTTCGCCTTCTCCACGCTGATGGCATGGAGTACGGGACCCTCTCCCTTATAATCTGCGAAGTATTCTTTGGCAACCTTCGCCGTTACCTTAACCCATTCCTTCTGTTTCAGGTTTTTCGTGCCCGCATACTCACAGGCATAGCCCAAAAATGCCATATCCTCCGCACAGCAGGTCATTGCCATGCGTCCCGGTACGAAATAGCCGTCGGGATATTCTTCAGGCTTCAGTACCATGGCCAGAAACTGGATTGTTTTCCCTTCATAGCGCTCCAGATGATCCATGGAATCCAGATACCAGATGCCGTAGCCCTGATTGTCCAGTACGACGGGGTTCTGGTTCAGATCGTAGGGCAGATCCTCCTCGAAGATCTCGTCGATCTCTCCGTTGGAATCCTCGAAGATCACATCCGCGGAAGGATTCACCGCCTTGATGTTGCGCTTATACACATTCAGATCCTTGATACCGTCACAACGGTTGAAAATGATCATCTCTGACTTGCGGATCATCTCTGCCAGCAGAGATTTCATATTGGTGTAATACATGGGGAAGGTGGAGCCGTCAATAGTCGTGATCTGCTGTTCCACTTTCCAGTACCAGGGCAGCTTCATATTCTTGAAATTCCACATGCCATTGTACTCAATGATGATCCGGGCGGGCTTGTACTGCTTCTCCAGTTCGATCAGATGGTTCGGATGAAACTCCTCTTCCTCCTCGATCAGCACCACATCCGTGCGGCTCTTTTTCAGAAGTGCGGGATTGTATTCATTTTCTCCCTCTTCACAGAGGATCAGCAGTGTCCTGCCCTTAATCTGGAAATAGGGCTGTCCCAGCGTAAATGTAATAAATTCTGTCTTACCGCTCTCCAGAAAACCGTTTATGATATAGACTGGTTTCGTCATAATTCATACCTTTCTCTTTCTTATCCTGCCGGTCGCAGGCCTCTTTCCGTATACTTATCTGCGGAACAGCTCTGCCAGCCTGTCCTCATCCAGTTTGGAACCGATGACACAGATCTTACCGGTGACTTCCGGCTTACCGCTTCTGATATCATGCTCTTCGGGAACATAATCATAATATACCCAGGTTCCGTCGGGAGCCGGTACCATACCCTTGGCACGCAGGATTGCACCGTACTCTCCGCTGTCCAGAGCGGTAAGAATCTTCTCGATGTCCTCTGCACTGTAGGTGTTGGGCGTCTCGATTCCCCAACTGGTGAATACTTCGTCTGCGTGATGGTGATGATGGTGGTGGTCATGATCGTGGCAGCCACAGGTGCAGTTTCCGCCATGTTCATGATGATGTTCATGCCCGTCCTCGTCATGATGATGGTGATGCTCGTGCTCATCCTCATCATGGTCATGATGGTGATGATGCTCATGCTCGTCCTCATCATCGTCATCATCGTGATGATGTCCGCAGCAGCACTCGTGATCATCGTCATGGTCGTGATGATGGTGATGCCCGTGGTCATGGTCGTGATCGCAGCACTCATCCTCATCGTCATCGTCGTGGATATGCTCCAGCATTTCCTTCATCATATCTTCCAGCTTGTCAGCGCCTTCGATGGTCTTAAGCACTTCCCTGCCGTCCAGCTGATCCAGAGGGGTGGTAATGATGGTCGCCTTGTCGTTGTGCTCACGGATCATCTCTACGCAGGCATTCAGCTTCGCCTGATCCACCTTATCGGTTCTGCTTAAGATAATGGTTCCGGCGTATTCGATCTGGTTGCTGAAAAATTCGCCGAAGTTCTTCATATACATCTTGCACTTGGATGCATCTACCACTGCTACCGCACTGTTGATCTCCACGTCCAGGTCACCTGCCACGTTCTCCACAGCCTTCAGGACATCGGACAGCTTGCCGACACCGGAGGGCTCGATCAGGATACGCTCAGGTGCGTAGGTGCTGATAACCTCTTTCAGGGAAGTACCGAAGTCGCCTACCAGAGAGCAGCAGATACAACCGGAGTTCATCTCCTTGATCTCGATTCCGGCCTCTTTTAAGAAACCACCGTCGATACCGATCTCGCCGAACTCATTCTCGATCAGAACGGTCTTGCTGCCGTCCAGTGCTTCCTTTAACAGCTTTTTGATCAGGGTGGTCTTGCCGGCACCCAGGAATCCGGATACTACATCTATTTTCGTCATTGTTTTTCCTCCAATCTGGTTCTGAAAACCCATCCTTTTTATTTTCTATCATATTTACAGTATTGTCAATAAAACGATTATTAAATTTTTATCAATTACTGTAGTTCCGGCCTCTCTGTCTCGACCATGCTGTAGGGCACCACGGCCACTTTTCCCTCTTCGTCACCGCCGCACAGGATTCCCAGAAACACACCGTCCTCCGTAAAGGCTCCGCCTCCCGACATACCGGGTACCATCAGCCCCTGTAACAGAAGCATGTACTGGTCAAAATCTTCCACGTAGATCCAGGGATCCACCACGAAGGCATAGACCGGCTCCCTGCTCTTACCGCCGTACATCCATACATCGTCATAGTCTTCCAGCGCATCGAACACATCCCGGTCCGTCGTTGCCGGAAGACAGGATTTCCAGGTATCTTCCGGCAGCTTCGCCTTGTCCACCCACAAAAAAGCCAGGTCACAGCTGTCCGCCGCCTCTGCTCCTGCAGCCGTCACCTGCGTTCCGTCCGGGAGTGTCACCTGCACCTCTTTCGTGTCATGGGCCAGCACATGGCCCGCCGTGACGATCAGCAGAAAATTCTCCTCTTCGTCATAGAGCACACCACTGCCCTGCAGATCTCCTGCCCGGATCTCTACCATGGATTTTAACACACGCTGATCCGTCTCCGTCAGCTTCCGTTCCTCCTGCACCGGCAGTTCCGTAACTTCCGTTCCTGCATCCGCCTGCTGTGCGCCGTCTTTTTCGTCCGAGGCTTTCTGTTCCACAGTTCCGGTACCAGTCTCCGGGTTCTTCCCGGCATCCTGCCCACAGCCGCTGAAAACCAGCAGACAGCTTACCATCACCGCTGTCGCAGCTATTGCTGCCGTCGTTTTTCTTCTCCGCTTTTTATCCCTTTTCCCCATAACTTCTCCGCCAGACATGCTCTTCCATCTGATAAATTCTGTTGATAACAGAAAACGGACCGCATCCGCAGTCCGCATTTTTTTCAAAAGGTGTAAGCAAGAAATAAGCCGAGTTCTGTATATGACGATCATCTATCTAGTACGGCTGTCACCAGCCGCATCAAGCGACCTACCTGAAAGCAGACCGGGCCGGTCTATCGCTCTCTGTTTGGTCTTGCTTCGGATGGGGTTTACATGGCTCCGTCTGTTACCAGCCGGACGGTAGTCTCTTACACTGCCTTTCCACCCTTACCGGCCAAAAGCCGGCGGTATATCTCTGTTGCACTAGCCTTGGAGTCACCTCCACCAGACGTTATCTGGCATCCTGCCCTGTGAAGCCCGGACTTTCCTCACCTGCATAAAGCAGCCGCGATCATCTATCTTACTTACACCTGTTCGATTATATCTGTTCTACCATGAAAAAGTCAAGTAGAATTGCGCTGCTCTGAATAGTTTACACGTTAAAGCAGCTTCCGCCCACGAACTCTCTGCACAGCGAGTTGTTGGGAAGACTTTCGCTGGTCACACCCAGGAAATATTCCAGGAATTTCAACAGCCGCTTGGCTTCATAATATTCCGGCTCGTCCTTGTCGATCTGGAACAGCAACGGCTCCGCAAACTGCTTTAAAACTGCCAGTTCATAGATCAGCACAGAATTAAACATGGCATCCGCGTCCTCCTGGAACGGGAAAATATTCTGTTCCTCTCCCCGGCGGACAGAAGCCCACATGCCGATGGTACGTCTCGCATCCGCACCTCTGGTTCTGGCATCTCTGACCATACGGCGGAGAAGTCTGCCGTCGGTGGTAGGAATGCGGTTGTGCTCGTCAATATTAATATTGGTCAGCGCACTGATGTAAATCTTGTATTTACTCTCCTCGGGAAGGGCATAGGAGGTCTTTTCATTCAGCCCGTGGATTCCCTCGATGACAAGGATATCATCCGGCCCCAGCTGCTTGAAATTCCCCTTATACTCCCGCTTTCCGGTCTTGAAGTTGAAGAAAGGCAGTTCCACCCGCTCTCCGGCTAACAGCCTGCACATATCGTCATTGAACTGCTTTACATCAATAGCTTCCAGACATTCAAAATTGTAATCTCCGTTTTCATCCCTGGGTGTAAATTCCCGGTTCACGAAATAATCATCCAGTCCGATGGGATGCGGGGTCTTACCGAGAGTCTTTAACTGGATGGACAGTCTGTGGGAGAAGCTGGTCTTGCCGGAGGAGGAAGGCCCTGCGATCATGACGAACTTGACACCGCCTCTGCCCACGATATCCTTGGCGATCTCGCCGATCTTACGCTCCTGCTCCGCTTCCTGTACCAGGATCAGTTCACTTAAGGAACCTCTGCAGATCTGGTCGTTTAAGTCTCCTACGGTCTCGATGCCAATCTTTTTCCCCCACTCTTCAGATTCCTTCAGAGTCTGGAACAGCATCCTCCGCTCCTCAAAAGGTTTCACCTGTGTGGGATTGCTTTTATCCGGTAACAGAAGCATAAAGCCCTCATCATACGCTATGACATCAAACCACTTCACATACCCGGCATTGGGCAGCATATAACCGTAATAATAGTCATAATAGCCGTCCATTTCATAGATGTTCACGAAAGAACCTCTGCGGTAACGGAACAGCTTTTCCTTATCCTTCAGGCCTTCCTTATGGAACAGTTCCATGGCATTGTCCAGAGAATAGGATCTTTTTAAAAACGGTGTCTTTGCCTCCACCAGTTCCCGCATTCGGCTGCAGATCCTGGCCGCGCTGTCCTTTGTGGCAGTGATCTGTCCTCTCGGAGAGATATAGGAGCCGTTGCCGATGGCAAACTCCACACGGCAGCTCTGGGCCGCCTCTCTGCCGTAGACATCGAATACCGCTTTCAAAAACAGCATGGTAGCAGAACGCACATAAGTCTTGTTGCCCACGTCATCCTTCAAGGTAAAAAAGGTAACCTCGCAATCCCTCGTCAGCTTCTTGAACAGTTCTCTGATCTTGCCGTCTCTGGCGGCCAGAGCGATCATATTCTCATACTCCTGCTGGTAATCGTCGGCCACATCCTCATAGGTCGCCCCCTGAGGATATTGTCTCTCTTCCCCGTTTATCTTCACTGTGATCATTTTTCTCACCCTGTCCTTCTGTAATCTGCTTTTACAGGTCTTCTTTTTTAAATACAATCCGGTTCCTTACCATTATCGTACCACTCCAGTGCACGGGTAAACAGCGCGGTCTCCTCTGCGATCTCCTGTCTGCGGCGTGCGGTTCTCGGATTATCCGCATCCGCTTTCTGTTCCAGCCGCTCTGC
Organism: uncultured Acetatifactor sp.; assembly: GCA_934394815.1. Taxonomy (GTDB): domain Bacteria; phylum Bacillota; class Clostridia; order Lachnospirales; family Lachnospiraceae; genus Acetatifactor. The sequence goes on from CAKRRD010000020.1 coordinate 21,110, forward strand.
GATCTTACGGTGCTCCGCAAGCTGCCATTTCAGATAATCGGAAAGCAGCGGATCCCTGCGGGATAACAATAACGGACCAAACGCTTCCGCCAGTTCCGGATCCCCGCAATCTGCCTTCCAGGAGTCTGCTGCCTGCTGCACCGCCTCCTCCGACAGGTCTCCCGGCCGGCGCACCTTCATCATAAAATAATATTTTCCTTCTTCGTAGATGATATTCTCATCTGTCAAAAGATATCCCTCTTCCCTCAGAAATACCCGGAAATGCGGGATTTCCGACTGGGGCTGCAGGATCAGTTCCTGAAAGCTTCCCGCCTGTTGTCTTCCTTCGGTAAGAATCTTCTCCATGAGAGGTCCGCCCATTCCGGCACAGATCATTCCGGCCGCCTCTCCGGTCTTCAGGCTGTGCAGGCCATCAGAAAGTCTTGTCTCTATCCGGTCTTCCAGACCATATTCCCGGATATGCTCTCTGGCATGCTCCAGCGGCCCGGACCGTACATCCATGGCGATCACTCTGGGGGAAATCCCCTTCTGCACCAGATAGACAGATACAAAACCATGGTCACACCCCACATCTGTTATCACAGTGCCGGGAGTGACCATGTCTGTTAATGCCTGCATTCGATTGGATAATACAACCTCCGCCATTAATCCAGATAATCCTTCAGCTTGCGGCTGCGGCTGGGATGACGTAATTTTCTCAGAGCCTTGGCTTCGATCTGACGGATACGCTCACGGGTAACGTTGAATTCCCGTCCTACCTCTTCCAGGGTGCGGGCACGTCCATCATCCAGACCAAAACGAAGTCTCAGTACCTTCTGCTCTCTCTCTGTCAGAGTCCCCAGTACCTCTACCAGCTGCTCCTTCAACAGGGTAAATGCCGCTGCATCGGAGGGAACCGGTACATTGTCGTCCTGAATGAAGTCACCCAGGTGGCTGTCTTCCTCCTCACCGATAGGCGTCTCCAGGGAAACGGGTTCCTGACTGATCTTTAAGATCTCACGCACTCTGTCCACCGGCATGTTCATCTCTGCTGCGATCTCTTCGGGGGTCGGTTCTCTTCCCAGCTCCTGCAGCAGCTGTCTGCTCACACGGATCAGTTTGTTGATGGTCTCTACCATATGCACGGGGATACGGATGGTTCTCGCCTGATCCGCAATGGCTCTCGTGATGGCCTGACGGATCCACCAGGTCGCATAGGTGGAGAACTTATATCCCTTACGGTAGTCGAATTTCTCTACGGCCTTGATCAGACCCAGGTTACCTTCCTGGATCAGGTCTAAGAACAGCATTCCACGCCCCACATATCTCTTGGCAATGCTGACTACCAGACGTAAGTTGGCCTCTGCCAGACGCTTCTTCGCCTCCTGGTCGCCCTCTTCCATTCTCTGGGCCAGTTCGATCTCCTCCTCCGCACTTAACAGAGGCACCTTGCCGATTTCCTTCAGATACATGCGGACGGGATCCTCGATGCTGACGCCTTCCGGTACGGACAGGTCGATGTTCTCCACATCCACTTCATCCTCATCCGTCAGAATGATCTCCTCGTCATCCACATCATCGTCGTCGGTAATGCGCAGTACATCCACGTTGTTCTGGTCCAGATATTCCAGAACCTTCTCCATCTGTTCCTCTTCCAGAGGCATGTCCGCGAAGAAGTCACTGATTTCCTGATACTCCAGCACATTCTTTTTCTTTTTCGCCATATTCAGGAGTTCTTTTATCTTCTCCGCAAATTTTGCCTGTGTGTTTTCATCCATTTTCGTGGTTCCATCCTTTCATTGCCATTATTTATAGCCATATTTCGTATTTTTTATAACTTTTCAAAGCCCCAATCCCATTATTCCAGAGAAATACGGGTTCTTTGCAGTTCTTCCAGTGCTTTTTTACCTTCCACCGCCTTTTTCACTGCGTTGACATCCGTTCCCAGCTGTGCCATGTAATACTGGTAGCTGTTGCGCTTGACCGACACCAGAATGTCGTGGAAGGCTCTTTCTCTCTCCTGTCTGGTGGACAATTCCGGAAGTGTTGTGTGAAACAGTTCCGCCGCCTGCCGCTGTTCTTCCTCGTCCTCAAACATACTGATGATCCCCGCCGGCTGAAACTGTCCTGTATCCAGCTCCGTGAACATCCGCTCCGCCACCCTGCGGTACAGTTCCTCCGTGAAATCCTCCAGGGAAATGTATTTGCGCACGATGGCATACAGGGAAGGATCGTCTCCGATCCAGGTAATCAGAAGCCTCTGGGCTTTCCGGCCGTTCTCTGACGGATCGCTTCTGCTCTGCACGCCGCTGCGGGGACGGGGAATCGGTCTGGCGATTCCCGTCTGGGAGGCATAACCGATGACCATCTTCCGCAGGTCATCCGGACGGATCATGTATTTCTCCGCAATGGCCTGTAAATAGTTCTCCCGTTCCAGATCCTCCGAGAACTCACACAGCTTCTGTGCGATCTCCCGGTGGAACTTCGTCCTCTGCTCCGGATCGCTCTGATCGTATTGTTCGCTCAGAATACGGATCTCGAAATAGAAACTGTTCTCCGCCTGATCGATACGCTCCTGAAATGCTTCCTTTCCCAGATTCTTGATAAATTCATCCGGATCCTTATAAGGCCGCATGTTGATGACCTTGCCGGTCAGTCCCGCTTCTCTTAAGATGCCGATGCCTCGAAGTGCTGCCTTGGTACCGGCGCCGTCGCTGTCGTAGGCTAACAGGATATTTTCCGCATAACGGTGCAGGAGATTGGCCTGTTCCACCGTAAATGCCGTTCCCAGGGATGCCACCGCCTGGGTAAAACCCGCCTGATGCATGGCTATGACGTCCATGTAGCCCTCGCACAGGATAATATTGCCTGTCCGGGCAGTCCTTGCGAAGTTCAGTCCGTAAAGATTCCGCCTCTTATCGAAGATCATGGTCTCCGGGGAATTCAGGTATTTCGGCTCTCCATCTCCCATGACTCTGCCGCCGAAGCCGATGACCCTGTGGTTGATGTCCTGAATGGGGAACATGACGCGGTTCCAGAACTGGCTCTGCAGACCCCGTTGTTCGGAAAACATGGCCAGCCCGGAATCCTTGATCTCCTCGTCCGTGAATCCCTTTTTCCGCAGATACTGTACCACCTGTTCGCCGTTTTTCCCGGCGTAGCCCAGTCCAAAGTGATGCATGGTCTCCCCGGTCAGTTTCCGTCCCGTCAGATACCGCATTCCCACTTCTCCCTGCGGATTGCGCAGCATATAATAAAAATATTTTGCCGCTTCCTTGTTGACTTCCAGCAGGCGCATGCGCCTGCCTGCTTTTTTCTTCTGTTCCGGTGTCTCCTCTATCTCGGGAAGCTTTACCCCGGCGCGGTCCGCCAGGATTTTGACGGCCTCCGGAAAGGAATCGTTTTCATATTTCATGAGAAACGTATATACATTACCGCTGGCATGACATCCAAAGCAATAGTACATCTGCTTGTTTGAAGACACCGAAAAGGAAGGTGTTTTTTCGTTATGAAAAGGACAGCAGCCCCAATAGTTGCTTCCCTTTTTTTTCAATGAAACATAGCCGGAGATCACATCTACGATGTCATTTCTGGCTCTGACTTCTTCTACCAGTTCTTCGGGGTAATACACGTTTTTAAACTCCTATTTTGTCTTATGCCTATCTCTGCCAGGATTTGGGTATGTAGATATCCTCGTATACCGCTATGGCGAACCGGTCCGTCATGGCGCCCACATAGTCGCAGACGACCTTCTCTCTGGGTTCTCCCACGGAGAGGAGATTCAGATACTCATCCGGCAGATCATCCAGGTGTTTCAGGAAATGCTGATACAAAGTCTCCATCAGCATCTCTGCTTTTCCCTCTTCGCTCTTGGCTGCCGGGTTCTTGTAAACTCTCTCAAACATGAACTGTCTGATCTTCGTCATGGCTTCCGCCACCGGATCCGACATCAGGATGTCGTTCCTGTCCATGCTGTTGGTCACGATATCATGAATGAAGTGATCCAGGCGCTCGGTAGGACTGCTGCCGATCACTTCGCAGATTTCCTTCGGCACGTCCGCCTCCGTGAGGATCCCGCCGCGGATAGCATCATCCATGTCGTGATGGATATAGGCGATTTTATCGGAAAGTCTGACGATCTTGCCTTCCAGGGTGTGGGGTTTGCCGATGGTCTGGTGGTTGCGGATACCGTCCCGCACCTCGTAAGTCAGGTTCAGTCCCTTGCCGTCCTTCTCCAGAATGTCCACTGTGCGGACGCTCTGCTCGGCATGTTCGAAGCCAAACGGACATACCCTGTTCAGTGCACGCTCTCCGGCATGTCCGAAAGGCGTGTGTCCCAGATCGTGCCCCAGCGCAATGGCTTCCACCAGATCCTCATTCAGCTTCAGTGCCTTGGCTATGGTTCTGGCGGTCTGGGATACCTCCAGCGTATGGGTCAGTCTGGTACGGTAATGGTCACCTTCGGGCGTCAGAAATACCTGCGTCTTATCCTTCAGCCTGCGGAAGGCCTTGCAATGGATAATACGGTCTCTGTCTCTCTGAAACACCGGACGGATGTCACACTGTTCCTCCGGCCTCAGACGTCCTTTGGAGTCCACACTCAAGGATGCATACGGACTTAAATAATCCTTTTCCCACTGTTCCAAGTTTTCTCTGATCGTCATAGTTCCTCCTGCCCCTACTTCTAATATTCTGTGCCTGAATGGAAAATCCTTTTCTCTTTTCAGAAAAATTTCGTCATTTTGTTGATTTTTCTTATCTGCACACAGAATAGATGAATTCCGCATTTTTATCCATGGCCTCGCTGGCCTTTTTAAAAGGTGACATCTGGAATACATGCCACATTCCGGGAAAGCGGTCGATATGGGCGGACACCCCGGCTTTGATCAGATTTTTATATAACCGCAGGGAATCGTCCAGCAGGATTTCATTCTCTCCCACCTGAATATAGACGGGCGGGAAGCCGGAAAAGTCTCCGAACAGCGGTGAAATATAAGGATCCTTCAGATCCTGCTCCGGTGCATAGGCCTTCGTCATGCGGTCAATATATTCTTTGTCCAGTACCGGATCCAGCTCTGCCTTGGTCTGGAACGTCTTGCCTTCACCGGTGAGATCCGTCCAGGGAGACATCAGCACGAGCCCTCTGGGAAGCAGGCGCTCCTGCTCTTTTAATTTCAACACCAGGGAAAGCGCCAGATTGCCTCCGGCGGAATCCCCCGTGATGATCACATCTCTGGCCCCGTAGCCTAAAAGCATCAGATAGTTCCATGCTTTCATGGCATCTTCCGTGGCCGCCGGATATGGATGCTCCGGTGCCAGCCTGTAGTCAAAGCACAGCACATCCATGGAGGTTCCCGCCGCCAGCTTCGAAGTCAGGGTTCTGGCATAGAGGCTGCTGCCGGTGGAATACCCGCCGCCGTGGCAGTGCAGGATTACATATTTTTTCATATGGGCGCGGTTCACACTGACCCATTCCGCTTCCATGCCCTCGATATCCACGGGGCGGTATTGGATCTCCTTGCTGTTGCTGAGCAGTTCTCCGATATGATCCTGGGATTGTCTGTGTTTCTCCAGATCCGGATTCTCCACAAGGCCATGTGCCCTGCGGATCAGCTGCATCAGACTCTGATTGTTCTTCTCACTGTTTTTTCCTACCAGTGCCATAAGTTCCTCCTGTTAAAAATGCAATCTCCGGCGCACCGCATTCCGCAGTCTTCTCCGGGATAAAAGGGTCGCTATGGTAATATCCACGATCACGCAGACCGTCAGTACGATGGCGGACCAGCCAAGCACGATCTCCTGTCGTAAAAACCGGTCGATCAGAAGCTCCAGTCCCACACACAGGACGCCGATCCCCGAGATCAGGTACAGGGCACCCGTCAGGAAAGACAGGGGGAGCTTCCGGATACAGAAGGTCACCGCTTCCACCACCGCCGTCACCAACAGCACGATAGGGAGTCCCAGTCCGTAGAACCAGCCACTCTGTCCCGTCAGAAACGTCAACAGATACAGATACACGCTCACCGCCACACCATCCAGTAAAATTGACAGATAGATGGGCTGTCTCGTATAAATTACCACTGGAATCATGATGACCCACAATACCAGGAATACTCCTATCACTGCCAGAGACCACAGGTTTGCGCGGAATACAAAAGCATTTAACAGCCCGCAGGTCACAGCCGTAGCCAGAACAATGACGGTTAACAACACTCCCAGATCTTTTCTTTTTACTACTTCCACCTGTCCTTTTTCCTTTGGGAACGGAGACGGCTGCGCGGCCGGTTCCGGAGCCTTCGGGTTATAGACCGGTGTATCACACAGTGGGCACTTTGTGGCCGAAGCGTCCAGTTCCACACCGCAGTTCACACAATATGACATAAGTATTTCCTTTCTAACCGGAGTATTACCGGTTGCTCTCGATCTTCACATGAATGCCGTCCTGTACCAGCTTGCGGAAAAACAGGCGTTCCACGTCCGTCTCTGCAATGCTGCTGGCAAAATTAATGGTCAGAATATCTTCAAAACTGGCAATGGCACAGTTAGTTCTCGTGGAAAACGGCTGTCCCATGTAGATATCAAACCGTTCGATATAGGGCTTCATGGTCTCCGGCACCTTTAAGGCTCCCATGTTGGTCAGCCCCGCCGAAGAATTTTTGTCCTGGATCTTCGTATAGAACTGCCGGACCACCAGATCTTTGATAAACAGGGGCACTATTCGGATAAACGGATTTCTCTGGGTCTCCGCATTGGTGGTAATATCCCCCCGCAGCAGCTTTTCATTCAGATAATACCGCATATAATTGTGGACCTGTGTCACAATCTCCTCAAAAGTGTACTCTCCCAGTCTGGGATCAATTCCCGGATAGATCATGGTGATGAAATTCCGCAAAGTCTTCGATGGGAAGAACCTCCGCAGATTCACCGGCATGGCGATCTTCACCGGACGTAAATGGATATGCCACTCGCTCTCCTGCTTCTGCATCAGGGCATAGAGCAGCACCGCATTGAGATATTCCGTAATGGTGGCGTTGTAGCTTTTTGCCACTTTCATGACCTTCGATACCGACATAATGCCGTCTATAATATTCAGAGTGTAAAAAGGCTCCTTGGTCCCCCGGACACGGTAAGTCTTCTCTCCCGGCCTCGGCGGACATACCTTGGCATTGGCATATTTCATGTAGGCATCTTCCAGTTCTCCCGGATCCGGTGTCTCCAAAATATCCAGTACAAAGCCGCCGTTCTCGATCTCCGTATGCCCCAGTAACCGCAGATAGGTGGCCGTCAGTGTCTGTAATACACACATGCCGCCGGTGCCGTCTCCCAGACTGTGATGGGCCTCTAAGGCAATCCGGTTCCGGTAATAATAGATTCTTACCAGATAACGATTGTTGGCCTTAAAATACATGGGCTGACAGGGATTTTTTACATCCTCCTGCACAAAAGGCCCCGGTCTGTCGTTAGGCTCCAGATATCTCCAGAATACCCCCTTACGGATGGCTGCCTTGTACGTTGGAAAACGGGGCATGGTCAGATTCACCGCCCGCTGCAGCATCTTGGGGTCGATCTCCTCCTTTAACAGGACGGAGAGACGGTACACGGAGGAAAAATCTCTTCGCTGTAAGGTCGGGTACACAATGGCGGACAGATCCAGCTTGTACCAATCCCTATGGACCTTCTGTACCCGGTCTGTTTTAACCTTATCTCTTCTGCTGAGTGCCATAGTCCTCACCTCTTTCCCGGATTTTTCATAAAACAACAAAAGCGGCAACCTTTCGGTCACCGCCATGTGATGCAGAAAGAGGGACTTGAACCCTCATGGTATCACTACCACACGGACCTGAACCGTGCGCGTCTGCCAATTCCGCCATTTCTGCGAACAAGATGTATCATACAGTATTTAATTAAAAATGTCAACACTTTTTTCAAATTACTAAAAATCATTTGAAAAAGTGATGCAGAAAGAGGGACTTGAACCCTCATGGTATCACTACCACACGGACCTGAACCGTGCGCGTCTGCCAATTCCGCCATTTCTGCGAACAAGTGTATCTTACAACAACCGGCCTTAAATGTCAACACTATTTTTCAAATAATTTAAAAAATATAAAAAATAATGACGATTCTTCCACCGAACAAAATAACATGCAGCCTGGTTGTGGCCACATGTTATTTTTATTTGCAGAACTACTTTTATTTTATCCTTCTATCCTTTACATATAAGAACTGAACAGATTCCCCGAATCGTAGATGCCGGTATATCCTGCCGTTCCGGTATACAGGCTCGTTCTGCCGGAGGCATGATCCGCTGCAAAGTTGATCATGGAACTCTGGGCAGATACACGGTAGCCGTAGGAACCGTTCCCCTGGAACAGGCTCTTCACCGTAGACATATCTGCTTTCATAAAGGTATCCTTGTCCAGAGACAGGGTGCCGTCATTTTTCATGGTAATACCGATCTTAGCCAGCTGCCTGCTGTTGGCCAGTGTGGTGTTGGCCATGGATTCCGTACGGTTGTTCACACTGGAATCCGACACATCATCTACTGCGCTCATGACACTGTTGTAATCCTTTACAAAGCTGTTCACTGCATTGTAAATGGCATTGGTGTCGTAACCTTTGGTCGTGCTCTCCACACCGTTCTCATCCTTGGTGGTGATATCCTTCTGGGCGAACAGATCATTTTTACCGGCAGCCAGTAATGTATCTGCGGATTCCTTCAGGGCATCGGTGGCAGTCTCTACTTTCGCCAGTGCCTTCTTCGCAGTATCTGTTGCGGTATCCTTCTTCGTTATGGTGGAAGCTGCGGTCTTGGATGCATTGTTGTCCTTACCGTAATAAGCCTTCATCAGCTTGGCATAGCTGCCATTCTTAATACTTGCATAATCTGATAACCAGTTGCCGCTTGCTGCATTGGAAGCTGCGGAACTCATACCGGAAAACAGAAACGAATAATTTGTCTTTGCCTGAATATTAATACTCATCACAGTCACCTCCGTGTCAACTGTTTTGAATCGGCTTTTTGGCCACTATTTCTTTTATACCAGTTACAGTATACTACTTATTTCGGATTTTTCCAAGGTTTGTTAATGATTTTTTTCCAAAAAATCCCATTAATTCAGTATTTTTTCCAGCATGGCCACCCGGTTGAAGGGGAAGGAAAAATAATAGCCGTCGGCGAAATCTTCTGTCATGGCGATCACTTCTTTGGCCAGCTGCACACCGGCCTGCTCTCCTTCTTCCCTGGTCATATCCGCCCGGTATCTGGCCAGTACTTCGTCCGTCACATCAATGCCTGCCATCTCATTTTTCATAAAGGTGGCATTCTTAAGACTCACAAAAGGCATGATCCCGCAGAGGATCCTTGCCCCGGTCTCCTCTCGGATCCGCCGCACTCTGTCTGCGCTCTCCTTCGTAGAGATAGGCTGGGTCAGGAAAAAGGTGGCTCCCGCCGCCATTTTCTTCTTCACTCTGCCGATTTCCACTTCGAGATTCCGTCTGCCCTGATTAATGGCTCCGCCGTAGCAGGCCGGAGCCTGGGTAAACTGCTCCTCGTTCATATCCGCCAGAATCTGCATCAGTCCCACGGAGTCAAAATTAAACACACTCTTTACCGTGGTGCGCACCATGGAAGGAATGGGGTCTCCCGTGATCACCAGAAAATTCTGGATGCCGTTGATATAGGCTCCCAGCAGCTGGGAACGTATGGCGATGGCATTTTTGTCCCGGCAGCAGATATGGGGCATGACGCACATGCCGGTCTCTCTCGCCACCTTTTCCGCCATGAGGATGGAATCGGCTCTGGTACGTCCTGAAGGAGAATCCGGAAAAGTCAGCACATCCACGCCGCTCTTTTGTAACAGGTGTGCCGCATCCATCAGTTTTTCGTCATCAATGCCCATGGGAGGTGCCAGTTCCACGGCAATCAGCTTCCGATTTTTCCCTTCCACCTCTTTGGCATGGTAAAAGGAACAGTCCTCCTTCGGGAGCTGTTGTTTCTGTGGCTCTGCACATTTTTGAGTCTGCGGATACCGGGTCAGATCCAGCTTTCCGGCAAGTTCTGCAATATACTCCGGTGTCGTGCCGCAGCAGCCCCCTGCCATATCCACACCGAGGGCTGTCATCTGCTGCATTCTGTCCACAAAATAGTCCAGGTTATCCCCGGTAAAGATCATACGGCCGGTGACCATCTGGGGATAGCCGGCATTGGGAAGGGCTGTGAGGAACTTCCCTTCCGGCTTTTCCAGTGTCTGCAGGATCCGATGCATGTGGGACGGCCCCACGCCGCAGTTAAAGCCCACGGCATCGATCTCTCCTATAGCACCCGCTCTCTGCAAAAGCTTTCTGGCACTTAAGCCCGCATTGCTGTAGCCGAACTGGTTCACGGAAAACTGCACCGTGATAAACGCCTGTTCTCCGATCCCTTTGACCGCCGGCAGGATCTCTTCCATCCCGGAAAAGGTCTCAAAGACGAAAAAGTCTGCTCCCTCTTCCAGAAAAATCCGGCAGATCTCCTCATATTCCCGGCTCAAGAGATCCTTCTGGGCCAATGCATCCCCGGGGATCTGGCCGATATCTGCTGCTATGTATACATCTCTTGTCGATCCGGTGGCTTCTCTCCACTCCGACACCGCTTCTGCGGCCAGACGATATCCGCTGCGCAGTATCTCTTCAATCTGTTTCCGGGACAGATCCATACAGAAGCTGTTAGCGGCAAAGGTATTGGTGCGCAGGATCTGTGCTCCCGCCTCCAGATATTCCCTGTGGATCTCCTTTACCCGCCCGGGAGCTTCCAGATTCGCCAGTTCCGGCAGCTGCTTCGTATCGTATTTTCCCCCGTAATAGGTGCCGAAGGCTCCGTCAAACAGAAGTTTCTTCTGTCGGATCCCCTCCCGGATCTGTTCTTTGGTATGTCTTGTATTGTTCATGCCTGTATCCTTTTTGTTTTATTTTTAACGATGCTTTACCAAAACGAGCAGGTCTGCTCTCGCAAGCCTGCTCGTTTTTAAGCATATCATATTCTTTTCCGGAAAAACAGTAGCAAATTTACTTACTTTTACTTTCCTAACTCCGTGGTTCTCTGGTAAGCCGCATTCACCGCGGTCATGGTGGTGCCATGCAGTCCGCCGTCCTGGAATGCGTGGAAGCCGGCGATACCGATACCACCCGGCGTGTTCATCTCATCGGTGATCTGAATGGGATGCTTCTTCGTGGAGCTGAGCATCAGTCCGGTAGCGATCAGGTTCTCATACACGATGGCCGCTGCGTCTTTTCTGGACAGACCGGTCTCTACGGCGCCGTCTACCAGTGCGGTAGCGAACAGGATCAGCCATTCGGGGCCTGCACAGCTGGTAGCGGTGAAGGCATCAAACTGGCCTTCTGCCAGCAGCAGGGTCTTGCCGATAGCGTCTGTGATCTTCTGTACCTCTGCCTTCTCTTCCCCGGTGAATCCCTCACCGAAAGCCAGTGCGCTGTAGCCTCTCTTCACCTGGATCACAGTGTTGGGCATGATTCTCGCATATCTTACGCCTGCACCGATCCACTGTGCAAACTGTTCGATCTTGATGCCTGCGCAGATGGATACCACGCTGTGTCTCTTCGCATCCACGAAGGGACGAAGCTCATCGCTGACCTTCTTCGCATCCTGAGGACGCACTGCGATCACCAGAATGTCTGCCTCTGCCACAGCTTCATAGCTGTCCACCGTCACCAATTGATAAGTCTCCTTCAGATAAGCTGCGCGCTCCGGCAGCACCTCTTTTACCAGGATCTCGGAAGGCGCCTTGGTCTTCGTGCCAAGCAGTCCTCCGATAATTCCTTCTGCCATGTTTCCGCCGCCGATAAATCCGATTTTCCCTGCCATTAGTTATCCCTCTCTTCCAAATAGTCGATTGCAAACTGTGCGTACAGCGCCGCACCTCTTTTTAATACCGTTTCCTCCACATGGAATCTGGAGTGATGATTCTGATAGATGATCCCTTTTTCTTCGTTCCGGATGCCGATGAGGGCATACACACCGGGCACCTTTTCCAGAAAATAGGAAAAGTCTTCACTTCCCATAATCAGTGGATGCTCCCCCAGGCCTTCCTCGCCGTAGAGTTCCTTCACGGCTTCGGCTGCGATGGCCGCCAGCTTTTCATTGTTGTAGAGCACACCGGGGAAATACTGGTAATCCAGCGTTGCTTCCGCTCCGTTGGCTTTCGCCACGCTCTCCACAATGTTGCGGATCCAGGATTCCACCTGTTCCCTCACCTGTCTGCTGTGGGTCCGGACGGTTCCCTTCATGACCACATGATCCGAAATGATATTGAATCTGGGTCCTCCCTCGATCTCGCCGATGGTGATCGCCAGATTGTCTCTGGGGTCGTTACGTCTGGAGACGATGGTCTGCAGCTGCAGAATGATGGCCGCTGCCGTCACGATGGCGTCGATTCCGTAATTGGGTGCGGAACCGTGGGCCGGAACTCCTTTCACCTCGATGGTAAAATTATCGCAGCTGCTCATTCTGGGACCCGCTGTCACATTGATCCTCGGCGCATCCAGCGTCGCCCACACATGACATCCGTAGACGGCGTCCACGTCGTCTAACAGCCCGGCTTTCACATAATATTCCGCACCGTGGCAGGATTCCTCCGCCGCCTGGAACAGAAGTCTTACGGTACCACCAAAGTCCTGTCTGTGGGCGGTCAGAAGCTTTGCCGCCCCAAGCAGCATGGCCATGTGGTTGTCATGACCGCAGGCATGCATGACATTCTCTTTTTCACTGGCATAGGGAAGCCCCGTTTCCTCCCGAATGGGCAGGGCATCGATGTCTGCCCGCAGCAGTACCGTCTTATCTCCCGGCTTCTCACCCTGAATATCCGCCCATACGCCGTAATAATCGGGATAGGTGTGGGGTTCCAGGCCCATTTTTTTCAGTTCTTCCACCAGAACAGCCGTAGTCTCCTTCTCCTCGAAGGAAAGTTCCGGATGTCTGTGAAAATATCTTCTTTTCTCAATGATCCAGTCTTCGAGAGACTGTGCCTCTTGTGCAAGCTGCATGTTCCACCTTCTTTTCCCGCAAGATCCGCAGGGAATCACCTTTCCTGTGATGAATCGCACACGTTAAAATTGGTATCTTTGTATTTTAACAGAGCTTCCGTCATTGCCGTTCCATAATCCTTCGTAAAATCCGTCAGTACCTTGTCGATCACGCTCTGTCCCTCCTCCTGAAAAATGGCCAGTACCACTTCCCGGTAGGACCAGAAGGAATGCGCACAGTGATATTCAAAGCTTTTCAGGCTCTCCGGATTCTTGCCTTTTCCGGCTCCGGCACAAATATCGCCGGTCAGGATCCTATGGATACAGCAGTCCGCCGTATGCAGTGTCTGATCCACCCGATACTGTAAAAAAGGATTAAAGCCTCTGGAGATCGAACTGTCCAGATCCCTGCAGTACAGGGCTCCCGCCTCCGGAAGTCCCATCTCCTGAAACTGTGTGTACCAGGGACAACTGGTAATATGAAGGGTGCCGTCCTCAGCCTGTCTGCTCACATTGGCACAGCCAAGGGCTTTCACTTCCTCCGTATTGACCCATTCTCCGTAATAATTATAAGTCTCCTGGGTAAGCTCTCTGCCGTCCCGGATAGCTCTCTGGGCCATCCGCCGGCCCCTCTGCAGGGCATAATACTGAGTTGCATGCAGGAAAGCCGCCTTGCCGCGCTCTCCGAACTGCTCTGTCAGATAAACGTAATATTTTGCCGCTATGTACGCATGAACTTTTTCTGTAAAGCCCATTTTCGTCACCTCTGTTCTTCTAAGATCATTTCCAACGGATCACTGCCTTGCGCAGTAAAGATAATACTACGTTCAGCACGGTTACCACCACGCCGATCATCACAATGCCGAATACCACCTTGGAATAGTTGGCGAAATCGGAATAGTACTTAATATACCAGCCAAGGCCGGAAGTACCGCCGATCATTTCTGCTGCCGTCAATACCAGGAAGGAAGTGGATACGGAGACGGACACACTGTTGAAGATTCCGGGGAGGGAATAAGGCAACAGCACATGCAGGATCAGGCTTCCCTTGCTTAAGTTCAGCGTTCTGGCAGAATCCATGATCTTTCTATCAATCTCTCTCACTCCCAGTACCATGTTCATGAAGATGGACCAGAAGATCGTCAGTGTGATAACGAAAATGGAAGCTGCACGGAAGCTGGGCAGCAGAGCCACCGCATAGGGAGAATAAATAATGGGGGGAATCGGGCTGATGACACGGACGATGGGCAGGATCGTTCCGGAAAGTCTGTCGGACAGGCCTACCAGCAGTCCCAGGCCTACGCCAAAGGTCAGTGCAATGCCGAAAGCTGCTCCCAAAAGGCGCAGGGAGCTTCCCACACCTTCCAGGATCTTGGCATAATCTTTCGTAATCACATTGAATACATTTTCCGGTGCGGGATAAAGCATTGCATTCTTCATGCCCACCTTCGCGGTGAAATACTCCCACAGGATCAATACAATATAAACGATGATTCCGATGTCACCGGACACCGTACTTTTTCTCTTGAGAAGCAGTCCCAGTTCGATCAGGACGACTACGATCAGGAATGGAATATAATTCTCGGTCTTCTCCACAGAAGGAAGCAGGATGAGCACCACCAGTGCCACAAACAAAATATGCGGTAATACTGTATGTATTTTGTTTCTCATATTCCTTCACCTCCTTCAAATTCGTTCTTCTGTTCTACACCGTCATAGTAGAACAGATCTACAATCTCTTTCCGTAAGCTTCTGTAAACTCCATCCGTGGTCAGCCGTTCACGGTTTCTGGGTCTTTCAAAGGGAACCTTCAGTTCCGTTTCGATCTTTTTATTCTTCATGAACAGGATGCGGTCGGATAACAGGATTGCTTCGTCCACATCATGGGTGACGAACACGATGGTCTTCTTCTGCTCGGTGGAATCCAGGATCTCCAGCAGAAGATCCTGCAAGATCACACGGTTCTTGGCATCGATGGCACCGAAAGGCTCATCCATCAGAAGAATCTCGCTTTCCATGGCCAGAGTTCTGGCAATGGCTGCTCTCTGCTGCATACCACCGGAAAGCTGGGAAGGGAATTTATACTCGAAGCCCTTCAGTCCCACTTTTTCCAGATAGAGCAATGCCTTTTCACTCAGTTCCTTCTTGGATAATTCCGGGAAGTTCTGTTTGATGCCAAACTCCAGATTTCTCTTAATGGTCATCCAGGGGAACAGGGAGTAATGCTGGAATACCACGCCACGATTCTTACCGGTACCGCTTGTCTCCACACCATCGATCAGAAAGCTTCCTTCCTTCTGGTGGTTCAGGCCGGCCAGTACACTCAGTATCGTACTTTTTCCGCATCCGCTGGAACCGATAATGCTGACAAACTCGCCCTCTTCCACGGAAAAGTTCACTCCGTCCAGAGCCTTATACACCGATCCGTTATTTTCACGGTAATCTAAAGATATATTTCTAAATTCGATCTTGCTCATCTTCGTTGCCCATACCTTTCCGTTTTACAGCTATTCCAAAGTCTGCCGCATCCGGCTGCTTTTCCATACTGCTTATCAATAGTTGGTTGCGTCGGACTCAGCCTTTAATTCTTTGTAGATTTCATTGTCGGGATCCTCTGCCAGCAGTTCGTTCAATGCATCGATGTAAACAGATGCATCAATGTAATCGTGCAGGTCTACGGTTCCCTGTGCGTATCCGATATCAGTCATTGCCTCATAGAACTTCACGGAGTTCTTCACATCGGGATTGGGGCTTAAGCCCAGATGTCCGTAATTGTAGATCTGATCTTCCAGAACATCTTTATCCAGTTCAATTCCCTTCTGGGCTACTTCCAGGGTCTTCTCATGATCGGTCTGGATCAGTTCGTAAGCTTTGATGTTAGCCTTCATTGCTGCGACATAAGCGTCTCTGTTCTCATTCAGCTTCTCTCTGGTCGTAAAGATACGGCAGCAGATGTAATCCGGCCATTCATTCTCCGCATCCAGCTGGCTCACAGGAACCAGTCCCATATCTTCGGCACTCTGGCGGAAGGTCAGGAAGTTGATACCCAGGTCTACCTCGCCCTTGACTACCGCCTGTGTTACGGTTGCCTGAGAATCCAGTTCCACGAACTCGATCTGGGAAAGGTCTACGCCTTTATCCTTCAGGATCTTACGGAATACGATGTCACCGGTGTTCAATCGGGAGACACCTACCTTCTTACCTGCAAGGGTCTCGGTGGTGAATTCCTTGAATTCATCCGCTCTCTCGGGCAGTGCATATACAGTCTCACCTAAAGACATCTGTCCCCCGATGATCACCAGATCCGCACCCTGATCTATGTACTGGATCACACAGGTAGCTCCTGCGGATACCAGATCCGCTTTATCCTCGATCAAAGCCTGTGTATTGTCGGGATTGGAATTGTTATAAGTAAACTGGGGATCGATTCCCTCTTCTTCATAGTAACCGCCGGTATAAGCAATCACGGAATCGATATGGCCGATGACGCTGTTGAATCCGAGAATTCTCAAAGGGGTCTTCTCTTTTGCAGTTTCTGTGGTGCTTTGGCTCTCCTGTGCGGTATTGCCTGCTGCCTCTGCGCTGCCTGCCCCGCTGTTATCAGAAGTGCTTCCGCATCCTGACAGTAATCCCACGGTCAATGCTGATGCTAACAAGATGCTGAATAATTTCTTCTTCATAACGTTGTCCTCCTCGTTTTCCTACTGTTCCGATAGGTTTTGTATATTTATGTTTGTCACTATACTATCGGGTGACGCATTTGTCAATATCTTTTTAGAAATTTTTCTCACTTATTTTCCTCAAAATTCCTTTTTTCATAAGAATATTGCGGATTCAGCACCCGGTCATGTCCGCCGGAGATCTCCAGGGACGCTCCCGTGATGTAACTGGCTGCATCCGAAGCCAGGAATACAACCGGCTTTGCGATCTCCTCCGGCTCCGCCATCCGCCGCATCAGATTGTTCTGCATCAGGGAGTCAATGGCTTCCTTCGTAAATGTGGAAGCGATCAGAGGGGTCTTAGTATATCCCGGCATTACCGCATTGACACGGATCCCGTAAGCAGCATACTCTCCCGCTGTCGTGTTCGTCAGACCGATGATACCGGATTTCAGTGCCCCATATATGGTGGAACGGCCGCAGGTAGCACTTCTGGCTGCCAGAGAGGCAATATTGATGATACTGCCGCCGTGATCCTTCATATGCAGATAGGCCGTCTGGCTTCCGAAGACTGCGGATTTGAAAAGGATCCCGATCAGATAATCCAGTTCTGCGTCGGTATAGATTTCGCCGGATCTGGGGCGGTTGGTGCCGATATTGTTCACCCACACATCAATACGGCCGGTCTTTTGTGCCGCCAGTTCTCCCAGTTTCAACATCTCCCGTTCCACAGAACCATCCAACGCATAGCCTGCGATCCGGTTCGCACCGTAGTGCTCTCCCAGACTGTCCACAGCCTGTGTCAGTGCCTGTTCATTTCTTCCGGAGATAGCCACGTAGGCCCCTTCCTGCAAAAAGCCTTCCGCAATGGCAAATCCGATTCCCTTGCTGGCTCCCGTTACTACGACTACCTTATTCTTTAAGCCCAGTTCCATTTTTGCTTCCTCCGATCTTTCTATAACAAATTTATTTTAGCAAAAAAATGATACGCCGTCGCATTTCACCCAGCATACCGCTCCGAAGCCGTAGACGGTGGCTCCATACCGCTCGCCCTGTCCTTCTCTTAACTGCCGCAGACCCCGCAGCATTTTATGCACTGCTTCTGTAGGATCCGTCAGTCGACCTTCCCTGTGACTGCACCACAGTTCCCGGATCCGGAGTGCACCTTCCTCTGCCGCCATCCTTTCCTGTAACCGTTCCAGCGAATCGATCCAACGGTTTACATCCGCACCGCTGCACATGGTGTAGTTCGGTCCGGAAGCTATGGCATCCCCGCAGATCAGAATCCTTTCCGGTTCGATATAATAGCCGAAATCCCTGGCCGAATGCCCCGACAGATCGATGACGCGAATCCGTCTGTGCCCGATCTGGAAGGTCTTGCCTTCCGCCAGTTCCATGACCTGTCCGGTATAAAAGATTCCCGCGTTTTCCAGCGCCCCTTTGCTGCCCAAAAGCTTTTTGAACTGTGTACATCCTCCGGCATGATCTCTGTGTCCGTGGGTGAGCGCCAGCTGCCATTCACCGTGGGCGATGCCGTTCTGCAGTCTTTTCAGGTCACCTCCTCCGAATCCGCAATCGATCATCAGATGCTGGAAAGGTGCTCCCTTGATGCAATAAAACCGGGTGTATTTTTCCTGCACTACAGTGATACCGGGGAATGGTGAATGTTTCCGGTAGATCACCCGCTGTCCCAGACTTCTCTGTTCCAGTTCCTGTCCCGGCAGATCGATATTCATTTTCCCGTCCGGAATCTGAAAATCCAGGATGTCTCCGTCCTCTGCCCGGAAGAAGGCATCTGTCGGCAGCAGACTCTTCGGATAAAACACCAGCCCCGATAAATCACTTCCCTGTTCCCTGTTTTCCACCAGAAGAATACTGTTCTGCCGATATTCCGACGCGTTCCAGGCCTGCAGGAATTCCGGCTTTCCTTCCGCTGCCGCCGTGCGGATCAGAAGGGCAGTTTCCGTATTCAGACTGCCGCTTTTTAGTATTTGCGCCGCGGTCCGGAAGGAATCGCAGCATCTGCAGACCAGTCGTCCGGCAAACAGGTTCTCCGGGAGTTCACCGGCTCCCCTCTCTATTTCACTTTGGAATATGTTGCCTCTCATTGCCTTCTCCTTTTGTACCGTTTTCTCTTATTCCGGATTTCAAAAAACTGTTCTCCGATTGCAAACAGCTTTTACATTTTTGCTTTTCGTAATGTTCATGGCACTATTTTATACATTTCATATAGGTTTTGTCAAGATTGTTCTTGACATTGGAAAAATGACTGCTTATGATAAAGAAAATACTTAGCCAGACATTTTTTAAGGAGGCGATTCCCATGAGCAAATTATTATATCCCGATTTTTTCAATGATGTCTTCGCACCGGTCATGCAGCCCGGCTCCTCCGGTTCCTTCGCCGGCACCTGTCGTATCGGGCAGACCGCCAGGCACTGTCTGAAAAGCGAACCGAAACGGGTACGGATCCTCTTCCAGCCCTCTTCCCACTTTTTTCAGAAGCTGGGAAACATGATGGATGACCGTGCCTACCTCGGCGGTCTGCTGGGCTTCGATACCGATGATATCCGGCTGTTCTCCGCCCACGAACTGGCCAGAGAAAACAGACTGAGCTACGAATTTCTCGAAGGGAAGGATAATCCGTACCCTTCCAGCGTTACCTTTGAAATAGAAGGACAGGGAGGCGACCGGAGCACCCTGATTGCCACTTCCGTAGGCGGTGGACGCATTGTTGCCCATGAAGTAAACGGATTTCCCATCGACTGGCACGGCGATGCCTACGGCCTTCTGCTCTTTAATACCTCCCTTGACGGTAAGCAGGCTCCTTCTCTCTTCCCCGGCTGTTATTTACAGCATGTGGAAGGCACCGATGCACAGGGCAGGCACTTTTTATTTATCGAAACCACACAGGCTCCCGGGCAGAAGGTGTTGGATTCTCTGGCCGCAGCCGGAGCCGAGATCCGTGTTCTTCCCCCGCTCTTCCGTGTTGTGACTTCTCCGGACAGACAGCCGCAGCTGTATACTACGGTCGGCGAATGGCGGGACTATGCCGACCGCCATGCCATCAGCTTTGTGGAAGCTGCCATCGCTTACGAAAAGGCATATTCCGGCTGGTCGGAGCAGGAGATCTGGGACTATTTTGAATATCTGTATGGGATTTTGTACGAACAGGTACATTCCTTAGACGGGGAGAAACTGGCGCAGGCCAAGGATACTCCCATGCTTCCGGTCTACGGGAAGCTTTGGGATGCTCATGAAAAAAAAGACGGAATTATTCTGGACTCCCTGACCAATGAGATTGTAAAAAGAAGCCTGGCAGTCAATGCCAAGCTTCCCGGTGTGAAAATTGTTCCCGGCCCCATGGGAACCGGCGGCGGTTATCTGTTCAGTGCCATCGACGCCGTGGCCCAGAAGCAGAACACGCCCCATCAGAAGGTGCTGGAGGCTCTGGTGGTGGCCGCTTCTCTCGGTGCTCTTGCCTACACCCACAGCAATGCCACCGGTGCATCGGGCTGTGCCGGGGAGACCGGCGTCTGCAACGCCATGGGAGCCGGAGCCATCGCCTGGATGTGCGGAGGTGACGGTGTGGCAGTGGAACGTGCCGCCAGCATGGCGATCCAGGCCAGCCTCGGACTGTTCTGCGACCCCATTCCCGGCGGACTGGAATTCCCCTGCATCACCCGTACCATCCGGGCTGCCGTTACCGCGCCGCTCTATGCGGAACTGGCTCTGTCCGGCATCGACCCCATCCTGCCCTATCACGAAGCATTACAGGTCATCGACAGACATTTTAAGGCCACGCCGAATGCCCTGCTCTGCGGCCCCACCTGTGGTGCCTGCACCGCACCTTCCGCCGGGAAATGTATGCGTTTCCTGGGGGAAGATGTCATGAAAGGAAAATTAAAATGGGAAGCACTATGATCTGGTGCTTCCCATTCATTTTTAATAGAAATTGGGGAATAGATAGCGGATTACATTAACTTCCGGAACAGTCCGGTCAGATCCTCGATGCTTGCATCCTTGGGGTTACCGGGTGCACAGGCATCTGCATGTGCGGACTCAGCCAGGAAAGGAAGATCCTCTTCCTTCAGTGCTTCCAGCTTGGAAGGAATACCCACATCCTCCGACAGCTTGCGGACAGCGTCTACAGCAGCCTTACGATAAGTAGCCTGATCCATCTGATCTACGCCTTCCACTCCCATGGCACGGGCGATCTCACGATACTTTTCGCCGGTGCAGTCAGCATTGTATTCCATAACGATGGGAAGCATCATTGCGCAGGCAACACCGTGAGGAGTATCATATACGGCACCCAAGGTATGTGCCATGGAATGTGCGATACCAAGACCTACGTTGGAGAAGCCCATACCGGCAATGTACTGACCCAGAGCCATGCCTTCACGACCTTCTTTGGTATTGGCTACTGCGCCGCGCAGGGACTTGGAAATGATCTCGATAGCTTTCAGATGGAACATATCGGTCATCTCCCATGCTGCCTTGGTGGTGTAACCCTCGATAGCGTGGGTCAGAGCATCCATACCGGTGGAAGCGGTCAGGCCTTTCGGCATGGAGGACATCATCTCGGGATCTACCACGGCGATGATAGGCATATCATGAGGGTCTACACATACGAACTTACGCTTGCGCTCTACATCGGTGATAACATAGTTGATGGTAACCTCTGCTGCGGTACCTGCTGTGGTGGGCACTGCAATGATGGGAACGCAGGGCTTCCTGGTAAGTGCTACGCCTTCTAGGCTGCGTACATCTTCGAATTCAGGGTTGGCAATGATGATGCCGATAGCTTTGGAGGTATCCATGGAGGAGCCGCCGCCGATGGCGATGATATAGTCTGCGCCGGATGCCTTGAAAGCAGCCACACCGTTTTTCACATTGTCAATGGTGGGGTTCGCCTTAATATCGGAATAAATTTCATAAGCAAGACCTTCCTTGTCCAGCAGATCGGTTACCTTTCCGGTCACACCGAACTTGATCAGATCCGGATCGGAACATACGAATGCTTTCTGGAAAGCATGAGCCTTTGCTTCGTTTACGATTTCTGCGATTGCTCCGGCTCCGTGATAAGAGGTCTGGTTGAGCATAATTCTGTTTGCCATGATACATAATCTCCTTTCGACATAAAAACGATCTTATTGATAATTTTATTCTAACTGTAAACATCGCATAAAGAAAGTGACAGTTTGCCCAGACTGTCACTTTTTACAGAAATTTCATATTTCGTCCGTTACTTTTGTTTATTTTTCACAAATGTTTTTGGTTATTTTTTCTTAACGCAATACGCCTAACTGCTGGAATAATTCTGTCACCGGTGCCGGAAATGCACTGACTAACAGCGCCGCCATCTGCTCCGGGGTTCTCTCCTTCGGGGCGAAGATCCATTCCACGGTCATATCAATAGAACCTCTGCAATAGAGCCGCAGGGGAAATAAAATATTCTCTTCGGGCTGTCTGCCGGTCTTACGCCTGATCAATTGTGTATAGAAATCCAGGATCAGTTCGTAGTCATGTTCTCTCAGGGAATTGTGGTCGTCGGAGCGGAATGCCCCGGCGAAAAAAACTCTCTCCTTCTGAATGAATTCAAACTTTCTGGTTAAACCTTCGTATACGGTAAGCCCATCCCCCATCTGTGCAAAAGATTCCAGTAAGAGCTTATCAAAATACCAGTTAATCAGGTCATATTTGTCCTGAAAGTTCCGATAAAAAGTCTGTCTCGTCACGCCACAGGCCTGCACGATCTGTGTTACGGTCATGGCATCGGTGCCGGAAGCCGCCATACACTTTTTCGCTGCTTCCGCCAGGCGGTATTTTGTTTTATCCGCTGAAGTTTCTTTTGTATTCATTTCGTCTTACCTCTAATCTTCTACCGATCCCAGCGATACATAGTTTTCCGTCATATTCGGTAATTCCGCTTCCAGAAAAGCCGCAGCATCCCTGACGCAGTCGATACATTCTCTCTTCACCATGCCATCGGCAATGCCTTTCAGTTCCTTACAGATTACCGTTCCATTTTGTCCTTTAAAGCGGTTGATGATTTTCCGGGAGCCCTGCATTGTCCGCTGCGGATTCTTGTTGATTAGTCCCAGTATATTGACCGCTCCGATGACGGCTCCGCAGGTAGCCTCCATACTGCCGCCGATTCCTACCGCAAAGCCCTGGGTAAGGTTCTTCGCCGTCTCTTCGTCAATACCCGCCAGATCGCAATAAGTGCACGCAACGGCCTGCGCACAGTTGTAACCACACATTTTTCTCTCTGCTGCCTGTTCCACTCTTGATTCCATAATTATTGTTCCCTTCGTTTGTATTTTCCGATAATCATCTATGATACATATCTTATTATAGATGAAACAGTTTAGTCTGTAAGTTCTATTTCATTAATCCATTCCTTTAATTTTTGCTGTAATTCCAACTTGTCAGGAAGATAAAGTTTATATTGTGATGCATAGATATTCGAATCCCTGGGTAAAGTTAATTCAACCATTGCATCATTTTTTTCATTACACAGCAATACCCCAATAGTAGGTTTTTCAAAATCTGTTTTTTCATATCGATCATAATAATTAACATACATCTGCATTTGACCCAGATCTTGATGTTTTATTTTTCCTATTTTCAAATCAAAAAGAACAAAACATTGTAAGAGCCGGTTATAGAATACCAAATCCACTTTAAAATGATCTTCCTCAAACGAAAATCGCTTTTGTCTTGCGACAAAGGTAAAACCCTTTCCAAGTTCAAGCAAAAATTGTTGAAGATTATCTAATAATCGATTTTCTAAATCAGTTTCAGAATATGCCGCTTTATCATCTAATCCTACAAATTCCAACACATAAGGATCCTTTAATACATCTTTTGCTGTAGCAATAATATTTCCTTCTAAAGCTAGTTTTAGTACTTCCTCTTTATCTCGACTTAAAGCCAATCTTTCGTATAAAGAGGCATTGTATTGTCTGGAAAGTGTTCTTACACTCCAACATTCTCTGGCTGATTCAATTTCATAAAAAGAACGTTCCGCTTCATTATCAATTCTCATAAGTTGAAGATAATGTGACCAAGAAACCTTAAACGGTTCTTCCTGCTCAAAAATCGTAAACACTGTTTGCGATTTCTTTAAAGCGAATTCCGTAAACAGTGTTTCCGAAATTCTATCTTTATATAACAGGTAAAACATCCTTGCCTTTTCAAGGTTGGATACGGAGAAGCCTTTTTCAAATTCTGCATTCAATCTATCTGACAGCTTTTTAATAATCTGCTTACCATATTCAGCACGTTCTTTTCCACCTTGCTGAACATCCACAATCCACTTTCCAAGTGAATAATATGTCATCAACTGGATTATATTCACCTGTTTAGATGCAAGCGTTCTAGCATAATTAACCAATTCAATAGAGTTCTTATATAATTCTTCCATATTCCTAATATGTACAGGGTTTTGTATTTCATTCTTTTCCATAGAAATTCCTCCCATCGATACAATAATATTTCCACAATTTATATTTTAAATAGTTTCCGATTTTCACGACATTGTTTCATTTCAAACAAATGTTCTTTTTCAGTATATCACTCTACTTACACATTTGCATTAAAAATCTTCGTAAAAAGAGGAACAGCAGAATATCGAAGAAGTCTTT
>CAKRRD010000021.1 GCA_934394815.1 uncultured Acetatifactor sp.
ATTGTGGCTAATGTCATCAATCATCCCATGGAGGCGGGGATCAATCAGCATTATATCAATGATGCTGTGAGAAAGCTCAAAAGCGTCCCGGGACTTACCGTCATCGGTGTGACCGGCAGCTACGGCAAGACCAGTGTGAAGTTCTATTTGCAGACACTTTTGCAGGAAAAATATAATGTACTGGTGACGCCCGAGAGTTTCAATACGCCTATGGGTGTGGTGCGGACCATCCGCAGTTCCCTGAAGCCTACCACAGAGATTTTTGTCTGCGAGATGGGTGCCCGCCATGTGGGCGATATTAAGGAGATCTGCGATATGGTGCATCCCGATCACGGCGTGATCACATCTATAGGACCGCAGCATTTAGAGACCTTTTTTAACATGGAGAATATTCAGAAGACGAAGTTCGAACTGGCGGATGCCCTGCCGGAAGGCGGCATGTTGTTCTTAAACGGCGACAACGATTATATTCAGCAGCAGGCAGCTTCTCCCGCGTATGATCAGACCCCGGAGAAGATCTTCTATTATTCCGAAACGGAAGGGACAGGATACTGTGCCAAAGATGTGAAAGTATCCCAGTTAGGTACGGAGTTCACCGTAGTGACCCCGGACGGCGAGAGCGAGAGATTCCAGATGCGTCTCATCGGTGCCCACAATGTCATCAATGTGGTGGGGGCTATCGCAGTCGCTCATAGAATGGGCATGACGCTGCAGGAACTGCGGATTCCGGTACGCCGGATCGAGCCGGTGCCCCATCGTATGCAGATGCGGGAGCACGGTCTGGTGACGATCATCGATGATGCTTACAATTCCAACCCCGTAGGTTCCAGGGCAGCGGTCGAGACGCTGGCTATGTTTGACGGTATCCGGATTCTGATCACGCCGGGCATGGTGGAGCTGGGTGACAAGGAAGCGGAATACAATCATAAATTCGGTAACTACGCAGCGGATTGCTGCGATTACATCCTGTTAGTGGGCAGACGGCATACCGAGCCCATCAGGGAGGGCGTGCTGGAGAAGGGATTTCCGGAAGAGAAATGCCTGGTATTCGACAAGCTGGAGGAAGCTGTATCTTACGCCTATGCCATCAAAGGGCAGGGACATAAGTATATTTTATTAGAGAATGACCTGACGGATAACTATTAGACGACTCAGAGGCGATTTCGCGAAAGTGGTTCCGGATAGTTGACAGAGAGTAGTAAAATTCAGGAGGGAAAATAGATGAAGACAAGAGTAGCAATGCTGTTTGGCGGCAAGAGTGTAGAACACGAAGTATCCGTGATCTCCGGCATCCAGGCTGTCATGAGCATGGACACAGACAAATACGAAGTGATCCCGGTCTATATGACCAAGCGTAATGAAATGTACATCGGTGAGGAGATCGGCAAGATCGAATCCTACAAAAATATTGAGGAATTGCTGAAAAAGTCCCAGAGAGTCATTATGACCAATGAGGACGGAAAGGTATTTCTGACCCCGTTTCCGGTAAAGATGTTCGGCGGAAAGAAAGCGGTGGAAATTGACGTGGCATTCCCGGTAGTCCACGGTACTAACGTGGAGGACGGCGCTTTTCAGGGGTACCTTAAGACCATGGGCATTCCCTTCGTGGGCTGTGATGTGACCGCATCCGCCATCGGCATGGACAAATACATCATGAAAGCTGTATTAAAGGAGTGTGATGTTCCGGTACTGGATGCGCAGCTGTATACTCTGTCGGATTATGCGCAGATAGAGACTCTGCTCGACAAAGTGGAAAAAGGACTGGGATATCCGGTGATCGTAAAACCGGTCAACTTAGGCTCCAGCGTAGGCATCAGTGTAGCTAAAAATCGTGTGGAACTGACCCACTCCGTCGATGATGCGTTCAAGTATGCGACCAAAGTGCTGGTGGAGCACGCCATCACCAATTTACGTGAGATCAACTGCTCGGTACTGGGAGATGAGAATGACGCTATTGCTTCCGAGTGCGAAGAACCCCTGCATACCAAGGACATCTTAAGCTATGAAGATAAATACGTCAGCAATGCCAAGGGCAGCGGCTCCAAGGGCATGGCGAGCGTATCCCGCAAAATTCCGGCAGAACTGTCTCTGGAGAAGAGAGAGGAAGTCCGGGAGCTGGCAGTCAGATCCTTTAAAGCACTGGGCTGTAACGGTGTGTCCCGTATCGACTTTATGATCGATGAGGACAACGGCAAGCTGTATTTTAACGAGATCAATACCATCCCGGGATCTCTGGCATTTTATCTGTGGGAGCCGGTAGGAGTTCCTTACAAAGAGCTTCTGGATCGTATGATTCAGCTGTCTTTGAAGAGAGCCCGCACCGAGGAGAGACTGACTTTTACCTTTGACACCAATATCCTGAATTCCGCAAGCTTTGGCGGTTCTAAGGGTGGCAAATTGTAATAGTCGGTTTATGGATTTTATGATTATTTAATATATTTTTTAGCACTCGCCTCTTGCGAGTGCTAAGCAGTAGTGATAATATAATCTCTGTAAGAGGAACAAGCGACTGCAACAGCAGACAATTGTTTGAAAAGAGATGTGAAGTAGTCAGCCGCGCAGGAAACTGTGTGGCTGATTTTTACATGGAAAACGTCTTGGTTGTGTGGCTCACCGGTTGGGCAGAATGGAGGGAATATGACGAAGACAACAAAAAGAGATTATTATGAAGTACTGGGTGTCAGCAAGACAGCGGACGCCGCAGCGATAAAAAAAGCATACCGGAAACTGGCGAAAAAATACCATCCGGATACCAATGCAGGAGACCCTGTGGCAGAGGAGAAGCTGAAGGAAGTCAACGAAGCTTATGATGTGCTGGGGGATGAGAAAAAGAAAAAGCTGTATGACACTTATGGATTTGCAGCTTTTCAGGAGGGATTTAATGAGGAAGCCGCCAGACAGTATCAGGAGCAGTTTAAGAACGGAGGAGGTTTCCGATTCGATGGAGGTACCGGGGGCTTCGGCACAGATGGCTTCGGAGGCTTTGGGAACGGCACGTTCCATTACAGCACCGGAGGAAGCAGCTTCGGTACCGGTGATTTTGGCGGGGATGAGGATATTTTCGACAATCTGTTTGGACAGTATTTCAAAGGACAGAAAGGCTCCGGACGGGGCAGTCGGGCGAACTATCGCAGCAAAGGTCAGGATGTGGAATCCGGTATCACCATCAGCTTTGACGAGGCCATGCATGGCTGCGACAAGACCTTTACCTTGAGAGATCCGGCTGCCGGCAAGTCGGAATCCGTGCAGGTGCACATTCCGGCAGGTATCGACACCGGCAAAAGTATCCGTCTGAAAGGTAAGGGTGGTGAAGGGTACTCCGGTGGTGAGAGCGGCGATCTGTATCTGAAGGTGACGGTACAGGAGAAGCCGGGCTGGGAGCGTAGAGGACAGGATCTCTATACCACGGTCAATATCCCCTATACCACCGCAGCCTTGGGCGGCGAGATCCGTGTGCCCACATTGTACGGCGATGTCATGTGCAAAGTGAAGGAAGGTACGCAGTCCGGCAGCAAGATCCGTCTGAAAGGCAAGGGCGTGGTATCCATGAAGGATAAAAATGCTCACGGTGATCAGTATGTCGTGATCCAGATTCAGGTGCCGAGGACTCTTACACCTGAGGCCAGAGAAAAATTGCAGGAATACAAGAAGGTCAGTGGATTTTGATCCACTGGCCTTTTGTGTTTTTTGATAAATGATAAAATTTTTCATTAAACGAAAAAAACTGGAAATAGGAAAAACAGGTGCTTATAATATTCATTCATAAATAGAATAAACAAAAGACTTCACACAGGAGGAAATGAATTATGTTGAAATGTTTAAAAAAGATTGATAAAGCAAAAACCGGTATCTTCGCAGCAGGCGTTCTGTTCGGAACCGCAGGAATCAAGCTTCTTTCCAGCAAGGATGCAAAGAAGCTGTACACTAACTGCACCGCAGCTGTTCTGCGTGCAAAAGAGTGTGTAATGAAGACGGCTACCACCATCCAGGAGAATGCTGAGGATATCTATGCTGAGGCACAGCAGATCAATGAGGACAGAGCAGCACAGGCCGCTCAGGAATACGATGCTCCCGCAGAAGAGGCAGATACTGCAGCAGATGCTGAATAAATCTGTCCCGGGATACAACATAGAATAATTGGACACCTGCATGCTTCGCATCGCAGGTGTTTTCGTGAGAACAATGAAAGCAGGCATAAATTATGAAATTTGTGATCAAACATGAGATAAAGGGGAGACTCAGAATTCATATTTTGCAGAGCCGTATGAGCT
The DNA here is from genome assembly GCA_934394815.1 of uncultured Acetatifactor sp. Taxonomy (GTDB): domain Bacteria; phylum Bacillota; class Clostridia; order Lachnospirales; family Lachnospiraceae; genus Acetatifactor. The sequence goes on from CAKRRD010000021.1 coordinate 4,272, forward strand.
TTGCCCAGGCGGACACCCTGCAATACTATCTGGACGGCAGGGAAAATATCGTCAGTGCCAAAATTCAGGAACGCACCCAGGACGTTACGGTAACTTATACCGGCTCCAGGGATGAAGTGTTGAAGACACTGGAGAACTTTGACTATCAGAAAACAGAGGTGCCGGAGCAGTATCTTGCCAATTCCGGCAGGGAGATGAACCGGGAATACAAGGATCAGCTCATCAATAAAGTTGTGATGCATTACGGCATCAAACTGTTCCTGCCTATGGATATCCGTTCCGTGATCACCACGGTGAAATCCTTCAAATACCTCTGGCATGGCGTGAAGACGCTGGCGAAGGGTAAGATCGAAGTACCGGTACTGGATGCCACCGCTATCGGTGTGTCCGTACTGCGGGGTGATTACAATACCGCAGGTTCTGTCATGTTCCTATTAGGTATCGGTGAGATTCTGGAGGAGTGGACCCACAAGAAGTCTGTCGGTGATCTGGCCAGAAGCATGTCCTTAAACATTGACAAGGTATGGGTCATGAGCGGCGGTCAGGAGATCCTCGTACCGTCTACCGATATCAAGGCGGGGGATCTGGTAAGGATCCATATGGGCAATGTGATCCCCTTCGACGGTACGGTGACCGAGGGGGAGGGCATGGTCAATCAGGCTTCTCTCACAGGAGAATCCGTTCCCGTGAGAAAGGTTATGGGCGGAACCGTCTATGCCGGAACCGTGGTAGAAGAAGGCGAACTGACCATCTGCGTCAAGGAGACCGGCGGTTCCAGCAAATACGAGAAGATTATGACCATGATCGAGGAATCCGAAAAGCTGAAATCCTCTCTGGAGGGCAAGGCGGAGCATCTGGCAGACAAGCTGGTGCCGTATACTTTCCTGGGGACCGGTCTGGTATGGCTGTTTACCAGAAATGTAACCAAGGCATTATCCGTACTGATGGTGGACTTCTCCTGTGCGCTGAAGCTGTCCATGCCGCTGGCGGTACTGTCCGCAATCCGTGAGGCAAGTACCTTCGAGATCACGGTGAAGGGCGGTAAATACTTAGAGGCCATGGCAGATGCTGCTACTATCGTATTCGATAAGACCGGAACCCTGACCAAGGCACAGCCTACGGTGGCAGATGTGGTATCCTTCAACGGACAGTCAGAGGATGAACTGCTGCGGATCGCTGCCTGCCTGGAGGAGCATTTCCCGCATTCCATGGCAAAGGCTGTGGTACGTGAGGCAGCCCGCAAGGAACTGGTACATGAAGAATTACATACGAAAGTAGAGTACATTGTAGCACATGGTATTTCTTCAACATTAGAGGGCAAGAAGATTATCATCGGAAGCTACCACTTCGTATTTGAGGACGAGCAGGCACAGATCCCGGAGGGCAAACAGGAACTGTTCGATCATCTTTCCGAAGAGTACTCGCATCTGTACATGGCGATTGATGGCAAGCTGGCAGCCGTGATCTGCATTGAAGATCCGCTGAGAGAGGAAGCCCCCGAGGTCATTCGTCAGTTGAAACAGCTGGGAATCAGCAAAGTTGTAATGATGACAGGGGACAGCGACCGTATTGCAAGATCCATTGCGAACATCGTCGGTGTGGATGAGTATTATTCCGAGGTGCTGCCGGAGGATAAGGCAAAGTTCGTAGAACGGGAGAAACAGGCCGGACATAAGGTCATCATGATCGGCGACGGTATCAACGATTCTCCCGCACTGTCAGCGGCAGATGTAGGCATCGCCATCAGCGATGGTGCACAGATCGCCAGAGAGATCGCGGATGTAACCATCGGTGCGGACAATCTGCACGAGGTAGTGACCCTGAAGGAACTGAGCAATGCCCTGATGGCGCGGATCCATAAAAATTACCGCATGATCGTGGGCATCAACACCGGACTGATCGCTCTGGGTGTGGCAGGTATGATCCCACCCACCACTTCCGCTCTGCTGCATAATACTTCCACTCTGTGGATCAGCACCAAGAGCATGAAGAACCTTCTGGACAAAGAAGTATAAAGGAAAATACATGGGCCATTGTAAGGGGAAGAGACAGCCCCTTGCGGTGGCCTGCATTTTACCTTGCAGTAAGCCCGGACTAACTGCAAAGTGTAATACAAATCGGCGAGAATGTACGGTACTTTTGTAGGAATTATATGTTGCATATTTGCAGATGCTTGTATATAATGATATAATAATTCCTAGTTGAGCGCTAGAGATAGGAGGAAGTATATGGCAGAACAATTATTACAGGTGCGTAACTTATCCGTCAGCGTAGAGGATAAGCCCATCCTTCATGGAATAGATTTCGAGGTTCGTCCCGGTGAGACTCACGTCCTCATGGGACCCAACGGTGCAGGAAAATCCACGCTGGGGTACACCATCATGGGAAGCCCCCGCTACGAGGTGACGGGCGGTGAGATCCTGTTCAAGGGAAAAGAGTTACTGGAGGAGACTGCAGACCAGAGAGCGAAGGACGGTATCTTTTTATCCTTCCAGAATCCCTTGGAGGTTCCCGGTGTTTCCCTGCGGAACTTTATCCGTAATGCGGTGGAGCAGAGAAGCGGTTCCCGTATCAAGCTGTGGACATTTAAAAAGGAACTGGAGAAGGCCATGGAAGTCTTACAAATGGATCCTTCCTACGGTGACCGTGATCTGAATGTCGGATTCTCCGGCGGTGAGAAGAAAAAGGCAGAGATCCTGCAGCTGCTGATGTTAAAGCCCTCCCTGGCCATTCTGGATGAGACGGATTCCGGACTGGATGTGGACGCAGTGCGTACCGTATCCAAGGGTGTGGAGGAGTACCAGAAGGACAAAAAGGGAGCCCTGCTGATCATTACCCACAGCACCAGAATCTTAGAGTCCCTGCATGTGGACAAGACTCATGTGCTGGTGAACGGCAGGATCGTGGCATCCGGCGACGCTTCTCTCGTAGACGAGATCAACGAGCATGGCTTTGAGCGTTTTCTGGAAGCGTAAAGGAGGTCGACGATCCGGATGAGTGAAAGAGAAAAGACATATGTGGAAGACGTCAACAGAAGCATTTACGATATCCGTAACGAAGAAAAAGATGTCTACCGCATTCAGAAAGGACTGACACCTGCCATTGTGGAAGAGATCTCCGTGAAGAAGAACGATCCCGCATGGATGGCGAATTTCCGCCTGCAGTCCCTGCAGATCTATAATGAGATGGAGGTTCCCGACTGGGGGCCTTCCATCGAGGGCCTGAACATGGAAGACATCGTGACCTATGTAAAGCCCAATACTCATATGAGTGCCAAATGGTCCGAGGTGCCGGAGGACATCAAGGATACTTTTGAAAAACTGGGAATCCCTCAGGCGGAGCGGAAGTCTCTGGCGGGTGTGGGCGCCCAGTACGATTCCGAACTGGTATACCATAATGTCAGAGAAGAAGTGGCAGCCCAGGGCGTGGTCTACACCGATATGGAGAGCGCTCTGAACGGCGAATATGCGGATATGGTGAGGAAGCATTTCATGAAGCTGGTTACCCCCAGAGACCATAAATTCGCAGCACTGCACGGTGCCGTGTGGTCCGGCGGTTCCTTCGTGTATGTACCGCCCGGAGTGTCAGTGACGATTCCCCTGCAGTCCTATTTCCGCCTGAATGCACCGGGAGCCGGACAGTTTGAGCATACCCTGATCATCGTGGATGAGGGGGCTTATCTGCACTTTATTGAAGGCTGTTCCGCCCCGAAGTATAACGTGGCGAACCTTCATGCCGGCTGCGTGGAACTGTTCGTCGGGAAGAATGCAAAACTGCGTTATTCCACCATCGAGAACTGGTCCAAGAACATGTACAATCTGAACACCAAGCGGGCACTGGTGGAAGAGGGAGGTACCATCGAATGGGTATCCGGTTCCTTCGGATCCCACGTATCTTACCTGTATCCCATGAGCGTGCTGAACGGTAAGGGAGCCAGAGCGGAATTTACCGGTATCACCTTCGCGGGAGCCGGACAGAATCTGGATACCGGTACCAAGGTAGTCCACAATGCACCGGAGACCACTTCCTATATCAATACCAAGTCCATCTCCAAAGATGGCGGCATCAGTACCTTCCGAAGCTCCGTGGTTGTGAAGAACAGCGCGGCAAAGAGCAAATCCGCCGTATCCTGTCAGTCATTGATGCTGGACGATAAGTCCCGTTCCGACACCATCCCGGCTATGGATATCCGTACCCAGGAGGCCGATATCGGACATGAGGCAAAGATCGGCCGGATCAGCGATGAAGCGGTGTTCTATCTGATGTCCCGAGGTATCTCCGAGGAGGATGCCAGAGCCATGATCGTCAGTGGATTCGCCGACAACGTGTCGAAGGAACTGCCGCTGGAGTATGCGGTGGAGATGAACAATCTGATTCGTCTGGAAATGAAAGGCAGCATTGGCTAAGGAAGGAGGACAGTGTAAAAAATAAATTTTTTACACGCAACTTTGTGCCCGTGGCCCAAAGATTGCAGGTTATGAGAAAGATATAGGTAATAGTATGGAAAAAGAATACAATATGACCATCAACCGACTGCCCTCTAAGACATGGAACTGGCTACGCATGAATGAGACGCAGTTGGACAATATAGCAATTCCTACGGCAGGAGAGGCGAAAGCCACTCTGCCGGATAAGATAACGACAGCTGAAAACGAAGGCCCCCAGCCCTGGAATGCAGACTTTGCAGGCATTGCATCCGGTATGGGAGAGGACATGGACAGCCTGCTTACCGCAGCGGGAGTGAAGGCACAGCATTATGAGGTGCCTGCGGATGCCGCAGAAGCACAGCCGATACGGTTGGATTACATCTATGCACAGGACAGCTTACAAGCCGGAGCCGTAGCGGTAAGAGCCCGTAAGAGCAGCGAGATCACAGTGATTCAGGATTTTGCTTCCGACAAGGAGGCTGCAGGACAGGCGGCGGTATCCACCAGACTGTATCTGGAAGAGGGGGCGAAGATCCGTCTGATCCAGATCCAGAGACTGGGCAGTGGATTTACCTTTATGAATGATATCGGAGCTCTGTGCGAAGAGAAGGCTTCTCTGGAAGTGATCCAGCTGATCCTGGGCGGGAAGAATACTTATCTGGGATGCAGGACTGTCTTACAGGGCAGAGAAAGCAGTGTGGATACCGACACCGCTTATATCGTGGAGGGTGACGGCAGACTGGATATGAATTATGTGGCTCTGCATGAAGGCAAAAAGACCCAGAGCAATATGCAGGCCGGTGGCGTCCTGCGGGATCATGCCTTTAAGCTGTACCGCGGCACCATTGATTTCAAATGGGGGGCCAAGGGTGCGGTAGGCAACGAAAAAGAGGACGTACTGCTATTGTCCAACGATGTGGTGAACCAGACCATTCCCCTGATCCTTTGTGCGGAGGAAGATGTGGAAGGTAATCATGGTGCCACCATCGGCAAGCTGGATGACGAGCTGCTGTTTTATTTAGAGAGCCGCGGCATGAACAGAGAGCAGATCTATGAAATGATGGCGATGGCCAAGGTGGATGCAGTCTGCCGGAAGATCCCCGATGCGGCTGCGCAGGAGAAGGTACAGGAGTTCCTGGGCAGAGCAGACGAAGAGGAATCGTAAGAGTAAGATAACAGGAGGAAGTATGACGACTTCAATCAGCGAGATCCGTAAGGATTTTCCTCTGCTTATGAGTAACGATGTGATTTATCTGGACACAGCGGCGACTTCCCAGAAGCCGTCCTGTGTGCTGGAGGCAGAGAGAACATTTTATGAAAAATACAATGCCAATCCCCTGCGCGGATTATACGAGCTGGGAGAGGCGGCAACCGAAAAATACGAAGAGGCCAGAGAGACGGTCCGGGAGTTTTTGAATGCAAAGGAAGCGGCGGAAATCGTCTTTGTCCGCAATGCCACGGAAGGTTTAAATCTGGTGGCCTACAGTCTGGGGGCTTTGGTGTTAAAGCCCGGCGACGAGATTCTGGTGAGCATCATGGAGCACCACAGCAATCTTCTGCCCTGGCAGCAGGCGGCAGCCAGAACCGGAGCTGTGGTAAAATATCTGGAGTGCACCGAGGACGGAAAATTCACTGAGGAAGCTTTCCGGGCGGCGTTCAGTGACCGCACGAAGATTGTGGCCATGACCCAGGTATCCAATGTACTGGGCTGTAAAAATGACATCAAACGGTTTGCACAGATCGCCCATGAGGCGGGCGCTTATTTTGTGGCAGACGGAGCCCAGAGCGTTCCCCATATGGCAGTGGATGTACAGGATCTGGATGTGGATTTTCTGGCATTTTCCGGACACAAAATGTATGCTCCCATGGGAATCGGTGCGTTATATGCGAAGAGAGAACTGCTGGAGCAGATGCCGCCGTTCCTGTGCGGTGGGGAAATGATCGATTCCGTCAGCCGCACGGGAGCTGTGTGGGCGGAAGTACCCCATAAGTTCGAGGCCGGTACGGTAAACGGAGCCGGAGCCTATGCCCTGGCAGAGGCTATCCGTTATGTACGGAAGATCGGCTTTGATTTTATCGAAAAGAGAGAAGCGAAGCTGACGGCATTGCTGATGGAGGGCATGAAGGAGATCCCTGCAGTGCACATTCTGGGTTCCCAGAAGGCGGAGGATCACCACGGTATCGTGACCTTCAAGGTAGATGGGGTGCATCCCCATGATGTGGCGTCTATTCTGGATGCGGATCACATTGCGGTGCGGGCGGGACATCACTGTGCCCAGCCGCTGTTACAGTATCTGAAAGTATTGTCTACTACCAGAGTAAGCTTAGGTGTCTACAATACGGAAGAAGAGATCCAGGCGTTTTTAGAGAGCCTTGCGAAGATAAGGAGACAGATGGGCTATGGAGAATAAGACATTTTATAACGAGATCCTGACGGAGCACAATCTGCATCCGTATCACAAGCATAAGCTGGAGGATGCCAATCTGGTGCTGGAAGGGGTCAATCCCAGCTGCGGAGACGATATCTTTCTGGAATTGAAGGTGGAAGACGGCGTGGTCGTGGATGGATCTTTTGAAGGAGACGGCTGTGCCATTTCCCAGGCTTCCGCAGACATGATGCTGGAACTGGTCATCGGCAGAAGCAGGGACGAGGCACTGCATCTGGCAGACCTGTTCCTTAAAATGATCAAGGGCAGCATTACAGAGGAAGAACGGGAGGAACTGGAAGAAGCTTCGGTATTGCAGGACATTGCCCATATGCCTGCCCGGGTAAAATGCGCGGTGCTTGGCTGGCATACCATGCAGGAGTTATTGAAAACAGAATCAAAATAGTTGTAAAAAAGAAAGATGCATCTTGCACAGCCTTTTGGGATACGCTACAATAAATGTAAATGTACGAAAAACGGGGGCTGTGCATGTTTTATATGGAAGTTGTTATAGAATTTCTGGAAAATCTTATGAATAATATCGTTCAGGCAGCGATACTGTTCTTTGAGTTTGTCGGAGTGATCGTTATTATCCTCTCTGGCGTGAAAGGTTTTTACAATTATGTACGCCGGGTGCCGGAGATGAAGATCACCCTGGCCCAGGGGCTTGCTGTGGGACTGGAATTCAAGCTGTGCAGTGAAATCCTCAAGACCGTTATTGTCAGAGACTGGAAGGAAATCGTTACCGTAGCCGGTATCATCGGACTTCGGGCGGCTCTGACCTTCCTGATCCATTGGGAGATCAAGGAAGAAAAGAATCATTCTCAGGAAGAAAACACAGGCAGGGACTGATTTATGAAAATAAATCGGTGTCTGCCTTTTTGTTAAGATTTTGGAAAACTATTTCCTTTTTAAAGGGGGACTGCCGTTATTTCTGAGGGGATGCATGTTGGTGATGCCATGCAGCGGCTGCGGGAAATATGCTACGGACGCAGAAGAAAATATGGAAGTCGATCTGCCACAGATCATAATGTGGAATACCGGATCCTGATCAGAACCATAAAGATATGTTAAACAAAAAGATTAAATCCGTAATGGTATAAAGGTTAAATTTGCACCTTGGAAAAATGCTGTCAAAGGACTAATATATAACGATAAAGTACGAATTTATAAAAAAAGTGTAAAGAAATGCTGAAATATCCATTGCATTTGTTACTTCGACGTGCTAAAGTTAACAACAGCATAAACGTAAATATAATCGTTTATGTATGCTAAAAAGGAAAACAGAATGGAAACGCAAAAAATATTGACTCCCGGGGATGCACTGGAACGCATCCTGCGATCTTATCAGACCTACTACAATATTAAAAGAGAGGCTGTAGAACCGCCATTCGCAGCCGAAGCGATCTTCGGATCTCATAATGAACAGTATTTTCTGATAAAGAAAGCCAAGGTGGCAGATATTGACACCAACGAGACGGTATATTTTGCAACGGAAGATTCCCTGACAAGGGAACGTCTTCTGGAACTGGACACCATCGCCTGGAAGCGGGGGACAGCAAACGTGCAGCCCTCCTCTAACCATAGGAACAGCGATGTCGTTCTGATCATTCTGGCCGGTCATGCAGAGGAGGAAGCGCTTGCACAGGCAAAAAAATGTAAGCACTATCAAAGTTATCTCTGGGGATTTCATGGCTGGAGTAATTATCGTTTGATTGTCATCGAGCTTTCTTCGGGTCGGATCGTCCACAACCGCCACGGACAGATCCTGAAGAAACTCGCAAAAAAGGCAATAAATTAAATCTGTGTATAAGAAAAGGAGAAACACAAATGACAGCATTATTAATTGTTTTGGCCGCTATTGTTTTATTGTTTATCGGCTATGTGTTCTATGGCTCCTGGCTGGCAAAACAGTGGGGCATCGATCCTACCAAGAAGACTCCTGCAATTGAGAAGGAAGATGGTGTGGATTACGTCGCAGCTAAGCCTGCCGTACTTATGGGACATCATTTTTCCTCTATCGCCGGAGCAGGCCCGATCAACGGACCGATTCAGGCTTCCATCTTCGGATGGGTTCCCGTATTCCTGTGGTGTATTATCGGTGGTATTTTCTTTGGCGGTCTGCAGGACTTCGGATCTTTATTCGCATCTATCAGACATGACGGTAAATCGGTAGGTGAGATCATTGAGGACTCCATGGGATCCAGAGCAAAGAAGCTTTTCATCATCTTCGCACTTCTGGTGCTGATTCTGGTAATCGCTTCTTTCGTTAACATTGTGGCAGGTACTTTCCTGACCCTGGCGGATGATGCCGGCAAGACTGCTTTCGGTTTTGTAACCAATCCTACCGGTAATCAGTCTACCGCAATGATCTCTCTGCTGTTCATCGTTCTGGCTATTATTTATGGTTATGTGACCAACAGAATGGGTGTGAAGACTCTGCCCGCCACCATCGGTGGTATCATCGCTATCGTAATTATCACGGTTCTTGGTCTGAATGTTGGCTTTGCCATGAACCGTATCGCATGGATTGTATTCGTAGGTGTGTACATTGCAGTGGCTTCTCTGGTTCCCGTATGGATCCTGTTACAGCCCCGTGACTATCTGTCCAGCTTCCTGCTGTACGCCATGATCGGTCTGGCTTTCATCGGAGTAGTTGCAGGTGCTTTCACAGGTACTGTTGCATTTGATATTCCCGCTTTCACCAGCTGGGAGCCCAAGGCAGGACAGACCCTGTTCCCCATGCTGTTCATCACTGTAGCATGTGGCGCATGCTCCGGTTTCCACAGCCTGATCGCTACCGGCACTTCTTCCAAGCAGCTGGCTAACGAAAAGGATGCCAAGGCCATCGGTTACGGCTCCATGCTGATCGAGTCCGCTCTGGGCATTATTGCTCTGGTAGCAGTCGGTGCAGTATATCAGAAATACTTAAACGGTGAGTTCGGATCTCCCGCAGCTGCATTTGCTGCAGGCATTGCATCCATGTTCGGTACTGAGACCTCCAAGGCCTACGGCACCATCTATGCCCTGTTAACACTGTCTGTATCCGTATTCGCACTGACCAGTCTGGATACCGGTACCCGTCTGAGCCGTTTCATGTTCTCCGAGCTGTTCCTGAAGGAAGGCGAGGCTACTTACAAGGATGCCAAGGGTGCACGTAAGGTGCTGGCACATCCTCTGTTCGGTACGGTTTCCATGGTGCTGATCGGTTGTATCCTCGGCGGCCTGTCCTTAAGCCAGATCTGGGGCCTGTTCGGTGCAGCTAACCAGCTGCTTGCAGGTATCGCTCTGATGGCAGTAGCTGCATGGCTGGGTGAAGTTGGTAAGAACAACAAGATGTTCTACTTCCCCATGGTATTCATGCTTGCTGCAACTCTGACCAGCCTGGTGATCACCGTGATCAACAAGTGCAAGGCAATCGGTGCCGGCACTGCTGCATGGGGTGACTGGTTCCAGCTGTTCTTCGCAGCTGCAATGGCGGTTCTGGCAATCTTCCTGGTAGTGGAAGGTGCACAGACCTTCGTTAAGCAGATGAAAGAGAAGAAAGCGAAAAAGGCAGCTTAAAAATAGAATAAGATGCAAAAGAAAAAACAATAATCAGTAGTAATGCATAAGAAAATCCCGGAGACCATAAAAAGTCTTCGGGATTTTTTTATCAGGCTCTGACCAGAAACTGGGGCAGTTCCTCGATGGGAATCGGCCTGGAGAACTTGTAGCCCTGCAGATAATCCGCATGACTGTCGATACACAGGGCTTCCTGTTCCTCGGTCTCGACACCCTCATACAATACCTTGTAACCCAACCGCTCAAAAGCAGCGGAGAAATAGTTGAGGATGAAGCGGGAGTTGGCATCCTGATCCGCCATTAATAAAAGGCTTCGGTCGAATTTTACCACATCCAGCTTCAGACTTAAGATGCGGTCGAAGTTGGAATAACCGGTCCCGAAATCATCCAGATAAGTACATACCCCCAGTTCCTTGAATTCCTTGACGCATTCCTGTACCAGTTCGTATTCCGTATCGTTCTGGGACTCTGTAAACTCTACTGCAATCGTGTGAAAGTCGATGCCGGCGGCCCGAACGATGGATTTGAATTCCTCCATGAAGTTCTTTTCCCCCAGTTCTTCCACGGAGAGATTAACGGATACCCGGGAGATTTCATAGCCATCCTCCTGCATTTTTTGGATCTGACGGCAGGTTTTGTTCAGAATGATCATACTTAGCCGGTGGATATAGCCATATTTTTCTGCCAAAGGAATAAAGCGGTCCGGAAATACCATGCCGGTCTGGGGCAGACGCAGACGCATGAGGGATTCTGCGGTGTCATAGGTACCGGTGTGCACGTTCCGTACCGGCTGACAATAGACGAGAACACGTTCGTCATCCAGAGAGCCGTGCTCCGTAATGTCTTTCAGCTGCGCCTTGATATAATACATTTCCTTATAAGCCTGATAATCATCTTCTCCGAAGACACGATAGGAATTCTGCGCTACTTTCCCGGAAAAATAATTGAACACCTCATAGAACTGCTCCAGATTTTCGCAAAAATCCAGATGGTCAAAGAGAACCAGCTTATAGGGTAACTTATATTCTTCATAATACTTTCGAAATACTTTTTTGATCAGAGTGACGGCGCGCTCTGTGGCATCCGGCAGATTGCGGCTGTCTACCGCCAGAACGAAGAAACTGGTGGAAGGATTGAACAGTCTGCCCCTGTGAAAATAATCCGTCCAGAAGCCGTAAAACAGTTTTCCCATTTCCTCGGTCATAACGTATTCAAAATCCATATCAAACCGCAGGCATATATAGTAAGTATCCTGGGAGGTGAGCTTTTGCTGGCGCAGATATTCATCCAGGGAAGCGGAACTAAGGGCACCGGTTCTGGGATCGTAGGCATTGGCGTGGAGCATATACAATACGACAAGAAGCGGCAGAAAATATGTGGCAGCCAGGAGAGAAGTCGTATTTATGGCGGCTTCCATCACTACGATCACGGCACACACCGCTTCTGTGAGTAACAGTATATAGAGCAGCGAGGCAGGAAGACGCCGTCTGTAGTGAACCAGCAGGAAAAGAATCACAGCCAGATACAGAAGATACCCTGCCATAAAGGGAGTCAGCAATACGATTTCATACCAGGTTCCGTAGTGGTCCTGTTGGAATCCCCAACCAGTCAGAGGGGTCAGAATGTCGGCAATTCCGAAGACGAGCAGAATGCCGTAGGACAGGACAGTATATTTTCGTGAAGTGTCTCTCGGAAAGACAATCAGCATTTTCAGGTAGGCAATATAGAGGCAAAACAGCGATAAAAGGCTGATATGATATACGGACCGCAGGATCCAGAGGAGCGTGTTTGCTCTGGAGAGGAGGTCAACATAATAAAAGGAAATGTTGGAGGCAGCAGCGATACAGAGCAGTGCAAAACAGAATTTGAAAATCCGGAAGGTCCGGCTCTGCTTGATGAAGGTCTGACGAATCAGTAACAGCGACAAAAGGCACAGCAGCACCAGAAGGAAATCCCCTACAGGTGAATAACTGTGTATGACGATATGTTTTGTGGACAGTAACAGGCTCAGTCCCATAAAAATTCTCCTCTTTGGTAATGTAGCAAATCAATAAACAATACAAAATGATTTTACAATATACCATAAGAGAAGAATTTTGTCAGTGGGGGAATGCTGGGAAATTAGTCCTATTTTTAAGCAAAGACAGGAAACTGTAAATGCATTAGTGCTCAAAGAAAGCAACCGCTACAGCACCGGGGCCCACATGGGTTCCGATGGTGGCTCCCAGCGTGCTGACGGGGAGTTCTTTCGCGTAATCTTTCCAGAGGTGTTCGCTGTCATGAATATATTTCTGCAAAAGCTCGTCACTCAGACCGGTATATCCCAGACAGAAGGGTTTGGAGAAGTCCACACCGTCCGCCTTTTCTATTTCACGGATGAGGAAGTTACTGCCGTTTTTGGAACCGCGGGCTTTTCCCAGCAGGATGATCTCACCGTCTACGACCGCTACTACGGGTTTGATAGCCAGAGCACCGCCGATAAAGGCTACGGTGGGAGAGATGCGTCCCCCTTTTTTTAGATATTCCAATGTGTCTAAGAGCCCCATGGTGTGGATCTTAGCCTTCTGGTTTTCCAGAGCGCTTACGATTTCCGCTGCAGTCATGCCCTGATCCTTCAGCTGCATGCCATATTCCACCAGGATCCGTTCTCCGATGGTGGCGTTTTGACTGTCTACAACAAAGACTTTACCCTCGTAGTCTTCTGCAGCGATCCGGGCACTCTGGCAGGTGCCGGACAGCTTGCCGGAGATCGTGATCACGATAACGGTCTCTCCTGCGGAAATAGCCTTTTCATAAGCTTCTTCGAAAACTGCGGGAGATACCAGACTGGTGGTAGGCAGAGTATCGCATTCAATCAGCCTTTCGTAGAATTCCCGGTGGCTGATGGTGACGCCGTCAGCATATTCGTCGTCGCCGAAACGGATGTGCAGAGGCAGGATCGTGACATCTGCCCTGGGATGATTCATATCGGATGCGGAGTCCGTGATAAAACGTATTTTTTCCATAATTGTTTCCTGTTCTTTCTATATATATTTCTCTCAAATAATCTTCTATGCGGAAATATGTTGGGGCATCCGGCAGGACATGCGGCATGGATTTGGAAGGATATCATTAATGTTTTGCGGTACCATTCATGTCCCTGCACCGTTAATTCCACAGAAAATCCGGTCAGAGAGATCAGTGGATGGATCATTTTTCTGTGCGATGCTCCGAAGGAAACTCTGCAAGATACTGCTCCAGATTATGAGAGATCCGTTCCAGAGAATCATAGAGATTGATACGCTGTTCCTCTGTCATGCCGTCTCCGCCGTGGGCCAGTGCAGAATAGATCCGGGAACTGATCTTTTTCACTGCGGTGCTGCCTTCCTCCGTCAGATAGTACAGTGTGCGGTAGGAACGCTTATGCTCCGGCAGTTCGCAGGACACCAGACCTTTGGCACTCAGCTGGCTTAAGGTACGGGAGATGGCAGCTTTATCCTCTTTACAAAGCTCGGTCAGCTGCGTGGCGGTCAGTCCTTCCGGGTGCTTTCCCAGATAATACAGGCACATGGTGTAACCGGCTTTCAAGTCCAGCTGCCCCATTTCCAGTTCCTTTAATTTTTGCAGATAACGGTGCAATTCTGTGATAGATACTACAAATCTTTCAAAACGATCCTGCATGAAGTTTCCTCCTGTAAAATGTTGATGCAACAACCTCCAGAAGTGTAACACAAAGATGTTGACAAGTCAACAAAATACAGGACAAAAAAATACCTTATCAATAAAGATAAGGCATTGATAGAAAACAATTATGCAATTTCCAGCCGCTGCTTTATTTTTCGGACATCGTTTTCCAATACATTCAGCCGGACACGAACCAGTTCATCATCATCCTTGACTTTCAAGGCCTGATCAAATTTTCTGGATAAATCTAAATGAGCTTCCGCAATCGTGCAGATATTACGACTGATTTCATTCTCAAGAGTCAGCTCTATATTAGTAAGGCGATTCGTCATGGAGAACTGACCGGATTCCAGATTGGAAAGGCGTTGTTCCATAGCAATCTGGCCGGATTCCAGATTGGAAACCCGCTGCTCCAGCGCATCGAACCGTTCTTCCAGTGAATCGAGCCGCTGCTCCACCCTATCGAGCCGCTGTTCCACCTTGTCGAGCCGCTGCTCCACCTTGTCGAGCCGCTGTTCCACCCTGTCGAGCCGCTGTTCCACCTTGTCGAGCCGCTGCTCCACTCTCTCGAGTCGTTGATCTATATTTTCTAATTTAATTACGATTGTTTCTAATAATTCCCGGTTGGTCATGAATGCTCCTCCTGTACAAAGTATACTAGCATAGTTCAAAAGTGTTGACAATTGGGCAATACAGAGAAAAAAACGATTGTGCATTATTACAATAAAAACTTTCATAGAAGGTTTACGATTCTCCCCAAATGCGATGTGTCCAAGGAAAAGAGAATGGCAAAATAGACAACACCTGTTGAAACAGATGAGGAGCTACGGTATGGATTGTGCTGTGCATCTGTTTATGCTATGCTAGATATCAGAAGCGTTCCGGAGCATTCCGGAACCGGAAATGCACATTGAATTAAACTGCACAAGGCAGGAATTACATAATGCATAAAAACATACGATGCGATAAACCGCATCGGGAAAAATGAGGACTACAGCATGCTCAGACCCAGCATCGGTATCGATTGGGATGACGTTACCGCCCCGTTTAACAGTATCGCCATCCGTATGGCCAATGAAAAATATCATCCGGAGATTCCTTACCGTATGGAGGAGATCACTTCCTGGACCAATGAAGGACGGACTTCGGTGATCAAAGAATTTTATAACGATCCGGAACTGTACCGGAGGCAGATCCCCACGGAGGAGACCAAACGGGGGATCCGCAGGCTGATGCAGATCGCGGACGTCTTTTTTATTACGGCGGTATCACCGCATTTTATGGGAGTGCGGGCGGAGCAGATCATGACCCAGTTCCCGGAAATTCCTCCGGAAAATATTATTCTGGGGAGTGCCAAGGATCGTGTCCATTTCGATATTGTGCTGGACGATGCCATCCACAATATTCTGGAGAGCAAGGCGGAGTATCCGGTATTGATGCGGAAGCCCTGGAATGCTAAAATGACAGGACTTTTGTCTGTAAATACCATGGCAGAGTTTGTATCTCTGGTGAAGCAGATCATGAAAGCATCCACTTCCAGGACGGAGAAAATCACAGCTCCCGCAGTACTGGCACTGGTAGGTCCTTCCGGTTCCGGCAAACGTGAGATCACGGAAGCACTGTGCACCGGCAGAGGTGGCAGCATCGCCGGAAACAACACCACCGGCAGTACAGAGATGGAGAGACTTTTTGTCCGTCCGGTGAATTACTGTACGGAACAGGGACGTTACGGTCATCAGTATGTTTCCGAAGAGTCCTTTGACCGGATGGATTTTTTTGAAAAGACAGCCTATGCCGGGGTACGGTACGGCACAAGAAAAGAAGACATCCAGGCTCTGCTGGATCAGGGGAAATTTGCCGTGATCCCCGTGGATATGTGTGGCGCCATTGCCATGAAGCGTTCGTTTCCCACTCATATCATCTATGTGGCACGAGATAAGGAAAAGCTGATCGCCGATATTATCGATTCCGACTATGACACCGAGGAAAAGACCCTGCGGATCCTGTCCATCGACGCGGAGAAGCGTAACCGCAAGATCTGCGACTACGTGATCCATAATGATACCATAGACGGAGACCGAGTCAGCGGAGCGGAAGAACTACAGCGGCTGATCCTGATGGAAAGGGAAGGACACTGAGGCACACCGGGGACAACACCGCCCGGAAACCAGGACGGGATGCGTAAAACCCGGACAGAGAAAGAATAGGGTCGGAATCCATGGAAGAAAAACAGCTGAAATACTATAAAATGCATCATGACCTACAGGAACAGATCCGCCTTGGAATGTTACAAAGCGGCGACCGTGTCCCCTCGGAGAACCAGTTGGCCGCCGCCTATCAGGTAAGCCGCCAGACGGTCCGCAAGGCACTGGCCATTCTCGAACAGGAAGGCTATATTTATGCGGTACATGGGAAAGGGACTTTTGTGTCGGAACGGGTACGCCCGGAGCACAAGTCCCACAATATTGCCGTGGTGACCACCTACCTGTCGGATTATATTTTCCCCCGGGTCATTCAGGGCATCGACGAAGTTCTTACGGCACAGGGGTACAGCATTTTATTGAAAAATACGAGAAATTCCCGGAGCCAGGAGGCCAGGTGCCTGGAGGAACTGTTGCAGAAGGATATCGACGGCGTCATCATCGAACCCAGCAAGAGTCAGATCAGCTGCAGGCATCTGCACCTGTATGAACAGCTGGAGGAGTACGGCATTCCCTATGTGTTTATTCAGGGCTGCTTTGACCGGATGGAGGAGAAGCCCCAGGTGCTGATGGATGACTGCAGGGGTGGATACCTGATCACAAAATATTTGTTGGATACCGGGCACCGAGAGATTGCAGGTGTGTTCAAGGCGGATGATATCCAGGGACAGAACCGGCACCGGGGTTACGTGCAGGCCTTACAGGAAGCAGGTGTGCTCTACGATCCCGACAAGGTGATCTGGTTCCACACGGAGGACAGGAAAATCCACCCTCAGGAGGGAGTTCTCCGCCTGCTGTCCAAGGAAATAAAATTAGACAGCGTAGTCTGCTACAACGACCAGATTGCCATGCAGGTCATTCCGGCATTGACGGCCCGGGGCATCCGTGTTCCGGATGACATCTCCGTCACAGGGTATGACAATTCCTACATGGCAATCGGAGGAGGATTCCAGCTGACCACCATCGTCCATCCCCAGGAGAAACTGGGGGAAATGGCGGCACAGCTGTTGCTGTCTCTGTTACAGGGCGAAATCCTGCAGCCGGAGGAGAGAAGGATTCTCATCCAGCCGGAACTGGTAGTTGGAAATACAACTTGTTAGCAGAAGCATACAAGTTGTAAAATAGTACTATCAAAATGGTATTCAATGACAGGAGGTATTACTTATGTTACAGACAAAAAACTATCAATTCTGGTTTTGCACGGGATCACAGGACTTGTATGGGGACGAGTGCCTGGCAAAGGTAGCGGAGCATTCCCACAAGATCGTGGATGCCTTGAACGCTTCCGGCATATTGCCCTATGAAGTGGTATGGAAGCCGACACTGATTACCAACGAATTGATCCGCCGTACCTTTAATGAAGCGAATCTGGATGAGAACTGCGCCGGTGTCATCACTTGGATGCACACCTTTTCTCCGGCGAAATCCTGGATCCTGGGCTTACAGGAATATCGCAAGCCTCTGTTGCATTTCCACACCCAGTTCAACGAGGAACTGCCCTATGACACCATTGACATGGATTTCATGAATGAGAACCAGTCCGCTCACGGTGACAGAGAGTACGGCCACATCGTGACCCGTATGCGCATGGAACGCAAGGTTGTGGTCGGCCACTGGTCCGACCCTGTGGTACAGGACAGGATCGCATCCTGGATGCGCACCGCTGTCGGCGTGGTAGAGAGCAGCCATATTCGTGTCATGCGTGTGGCCGACAACATGCGTAACGTAGCAGTGACTGAGGGTGATAAGGTAGAAGCACAGATCAAGTTCGGCTGGGAAGTAGATGCTTACCCTGTGAACGAGATCGCAGAGAGCGTAGATGCCGTGTCTGCATCCGATGTTAATGCGCTGGTGGACGAGTACTACGAGAAATACAATATTTTATTAGAGGGAAGAGATCCCGAAGAGTTCAAGAGACATGTGGCTGTACAGGCACAGATCGAACTGGGCTTTGAACGTTTCCTGGAAGAGAAGAACTATCAGGCCATTGTTACCCATTTCGGGGATCTGGGTGCATTGAAACAGCTGCCCGGTCTGGCCATCCAGAGACTGATGGAAAAGGGCTACGGCTTTGGCGCAGAGGGAGACTGGAAGGTAGCTGCCATGGTACGTCTCATGAAGATCATGACCGCCGGCAAAAAGGATGCCAAGGGTACTTCCATGCTGGAGGATTACACCTACAACCTGATCAAGGGCAGGGAAGGTATTCTGGAAGCTCATATGCTGGAGATCTGCCCCACCATTGCAGACGGTCCCATCAGTATCAAGTGTCAGCCGTTGTCCATGGGAGACAGAGAGGACCCCGCCAGACTGGTATTTACTTCCAAGGAGGGACACGGTATTGCCACTTCCCTGATCGATCTGGGCAATCGTTTCCGTCTGATCATCAACGACGTGAACTGCAAGAGGGTGGAGAAACCCATGCCGAAGCTTCCCACAGCCACCAATTTCTGGACACCCGAACCGGATCTGTATACCGGTGCGGAAGCATGGATCCTGGCAGGCGGCGCACATCACACGGCATTCACCTACGATCTGACTGCAGAGCAGATGGGTGACTGGGCAGCCATGATGGGCATTGAGGCCGTTTACATTGACAAGGATACGAAGATCCGTGATCTGAAGAGAGACCTGATGCTGGGAGAGGTATTCTACCGCTAGGACATTCGGAAAACGGAATACGAAAAAACCAAAAACATCTATCCGTAGGAAGAATTTCCATGTATAATAATGGATGGTGAAGCAGAGAACGAAATAAAAAGAATCTGTGGACAGATAGAAGAAGGGTATCGTAGAAATGTTGAAAGTGTTTTTGGTGGAGGATGAATTCGTCATCCGTGAGGGAATCAAAAATAATATTGACTGGAAGGCTCATGGCTATGAATTCTGTGGGGAGGCCGGCGACGGAGAACTGGCCTACCCCATGATCCAGAAATTACGTCCGGATATCGTGATCACCGATATCCGGATGCCGTTTATGGACGGACTGGAACTGAGCCGGCTGATCCGCAAGGAACTTCCGGATACAGAGATCATCATTCTGTCGGGCTATCAGGAATTCGAATATGCCAAGGAGGCCATCAAGCTGGGTGTAGCCCAGTATCTGTCCAAACCCATCAACGGCGAGGAACTTCTGGCGGAACTGGGCGAACTGTCGGTGAAGATCGAGGAAAAGCGCAGAGCCGTCCAGATCAGAGAGCGGTATTTGCAGGAGATGGAGGAAAACAATCTCCGGGAGCGCAGGAAACTGTTCCAGGAACTGGTCACCGGCGAGAGCACCGTGGCAGAACTGCTGGAGTCTGCGGAGACACTGGAAATCGACCTGTCGGCACCCTGGTATAATATCGTTTTGTTCAAGACCCAGTCTCTGCGGCATGCACAGGATGAATATTCCGGCAGCCTGATCCGGATCGAACAACAGCTACGGGGACTGGAGGATGGCAGGACGGTGATTGCTTTTGACCGTAATCTGGAAGGCAAGGCGTTCCTGATAAAAGCGGATTCCGAGGAACAACTGTTGCTGTCACAGCAGGAATACATCGAACGGATCAGGGATATTATGGAAGGCTATGAGCATGTGCGGTATTTCGGCGGCATCGGCAGGCCGGTGAACCGCCTGCGGGAACTTCCGGTATCCTTTGAACAGGCCAGCCATGCGTTTGCCCACAGGTATCTGGTGCAGGACAGCCAGATTCTGGACAGTGGACATATGACGCAGGAAGCCCGGAAGAAAGACAATTTTGACATCAAGGAAGTCAATCCCAAGCAGATCGACCGCACCAGAATCCAGGAATTTTTAAAACAGGGAGACCGGGAGGAAGTGGTTTACTTCGTGGAAGAATTTTTCCGGGATCTCAGCAGCAAGGCGCTGCAGTCCAATATTTTCCGACAGTATATCACCATGGATGCCTATTTCTGCGTAGCAGACTTTCTGGAGAGCCTGCAGACGGACACCCAGGAACTGGAGACACCCAGTCAGGATGAGAAGACCCTGCAGGACAGTGACAGTGCCATCCATTATATTACCAGAATCCTGCAGAAAGCGCTGGAAGTAAGAGATAAAGCAGCCAGCAGCCGTTATGATGATGTGGTGGATCAGGTGATGAAATATATTGACGAGAACTATGCAGACGAGGAACTTTCCCTGAATCTGCTGGCGTCCCATGTGAATTTCTCACCGAACCATCTGAGCATGATCTTCAGCCAGCAGACCGGCCAGAGTTTTATCAAATATCTGACGGACTATCGCATGAATAAGGCTAAGGAACTGTTACGCTGCACCGGTAAACGCAGCAGCCTGATCAGCCAGGAGGTGGGCTACAAGGATCCCCACTATTTCTCCTACCTGTTCAAAAAAACTCAGGGAATGACTCCTACCCAGTACCGGGGCGGTACTAATTAGCCTGCAGCCGGGGAGGGAATGCCGTATGAGAAAAAAGATAAAAGAACTGTATGAACATTCGACACTGGTGGCAAAGATAAGATATTCCTATCTTTGCCTTCTGGTGCCTTTTGTATTATTCCTGATCTTTTGCTTCTATAATCTATGGAATAACAACCGCAGATACGAGGATATGATCAATTCTTCCGTCATGGCCAGCCAGTTCAGCCTGGATTTCCAGAAGGATTTTGACTATGAGACCTATCTGCTGATCGTGGGGAACAAGACACTGGAGGAATCCAGCCTGCATGATCTGCTGATGGAAGCGGACGAGATCGTGGCAGGTCTGGAAGAACTGACGGAATCTCAGGAGAACTTAAAGCGACTGACCAGTGTGAAAAAATATCTGAACAATCTGGAGACCTACATCGGCAGGATCGAGGAAAATATCAGAGAGGGCAACCGCTACGAGGACAATATGGAGATCTGGGAAAATGACGTACAGATCGTGACTTCACTGGTGGGAGACACCATGTCCCAGTACATCTATTATGAAATCCGGGGGATTCAGGAGAGCAGACAGCAGTATCAGGATTTCTTCGTGAATATGATCCGTTTTTCGATCATTGCCTTTGCCTTGATTCTGGTGCTGTTCTTATTCTTATCCTATTATATTCCGCTCAGTATCACGAGCCCCATCAGGCGTCTGACCCAGGTGACGGATCAGGTGGCCAAAGGGGATCTGACCGTGCGGTCCGATGTGACGGGCGGCGTGGAGGCGCAGATGCTCAGCGATTCCCTGAATACCATGATCGACAAGATCAATGAACTGTTAGAGCAGGTAAAAACAGAACAGATCCGACTGCGCAAGGCGGAATTTGAACTGCTGCAGTCCCAGATCAATCCCCATTTTCTCTATAATACCCTGGATGCCATTGTATGGCTGGCAGAGGCGGGAGAACAGAAAAAGGTGGTGAAAATGGTAGGCAGCCTGTCGGACTTTTTCCGGATCTCCCTGAATCAGGGTCAGGACATTCTGGAGGTCAGGGAAGAACTGCAGCATGTCCGCAGTTACCTGGAAATCCAGCAGATGCGCTATCAGGACATCCTCCAGTATGAGATCTGTGTTCCGGAAGAACTGAACCACTGTCAGATCCCGAAGATCACCCTGCAGCCGCTGGTGGAAAATGCACTGTACCATGGAATCAAGAACAAGCGCGGCAAGGGCATGATCCGGATTGAGGGCGAACGGGACGGAGAGGACTGTATCTTACGGATCACGGACAACGGCAAAGGCATGACGTCGGAGCGGTTAGAGCAGATACGGGAAGGCATCCGTAACCGGAGGGCACGGGAGACCGATATCTATGGCCTCTATAATGTCAATGAGCGGATCCGATTGAATTTCGGAGAAAATTACGGCATTACCATTACAAGTATCTACGGGGAAGGCACCTGCGTCACGGTCAGACTTCCGCAATGTTAAAAAAATGAACCACTATCGTAAAAAAATCAACTTTTTGCGGCGGTGGTTCTTTTTTGCCATAAAAAATCCAACTTTTCCATGAGGTATCTTCATGGTTTTTTATGCCGGTCTGTCTTACAATGAAACCATCAAAGAAATAGTTCTTTGGGGAACAAAACAAATTGGGAGGTTACACAATGAAGAAGAAAATTTTAGCAGCAGTTATGGCAGCAACCATGGTATTCAGTCTGGTAGCATGTGGCTCCTCAAATGCAGGAAGCAGCGCAGCAACCGGAAGCGCAGGCGCATCCGGCTCCTCCGGGGATCTGATCAAGGTCGGTATCATTAACAACGACCCCAACGAGTCCGGTTATCGTACTGCCAACGATAAGGATATGAAGAATACCTTCACTGAGGCTAACGGCTATGAAGCATCCTTCGCATACAGCTTAAAGAACGATGAGCAGATTACTGCAGCACAGAAGTTCATTCAGGATGGTGTTGATTATCTGCTTCTGTCCGCAGCAGATACCGCCGGTTGGGATTCCGTACTGAAGGACGCACAGGATGCTGGCATCCGTGTTATCCTCTTTGACCGTACCATTGATGCAGATGAGAGCCTGTATGAGGCATCCATCGTATCCGATATGGCGAAGGAGGGCCAGACCGCAGTTGACTGGTTAAAGAGCCAGAACTTAAGTGAATACAACATCATCCACTTACAGGGTGTTATGGGTTCCGCAGCACAGCAGGGCCGTACCGGTGCTCTGGATGACGCAGCAGCAAACGATGGCTTCAACCTCGTAACACAGCAGACCGCTGAGTGGAACGCAGAAAAAGCACAGCAGATCGTACAGTCCGTAATCGACGCGGGTACTCCTTTCAACGTAATCTACGCTGAAAACGACGACATGGCTAAGGGTGCTGTAGCTGCTCTGGATAAGGCTAATATCTCCCACGGCGTTGGCAAAGACGTTATCGTTATGGGCTTTGACTGCAACAAGTGGGCTCTGGAAGAACTGAAGGCCGGCAACTGGAACTACGATGGACAGTGCAATCCTTTCCAGGCTTCCTATATCAATGACATCATCAAGAAGCTGGAGAACGGCGAGACCATCTCCGAGAAGACCATCATCATGGATGAGAAGGGCTTCGATGCAACCACCATTACGCAGGAAGATGTAGACAACTACGGTATCTAATCTGACGGAAACGACCAGAAGCGCGGCGCATGCTAGCTCCGCGCTTCTTTTATCAGATAACAGAAGGGGTGAAACTTTTGGACAATAAAACAGTATTGGAAATGAGAAATATTCACAAAAGCTTTCCCGGTGTACGCGCTCTGAAGGGTGTGGACTTCCACCTGAACAAAGGTGAGATCCATGCATTGATGGGTGAAAACGGTGCCGGAAAGTCAACCCTGATCAAGGTGCTGACAGGTGTCTACAGCAAGGATGAAGGACAGATTTTCATCGACGGCAAGGACAAAGCCGTATCCATTCACTCTCCGCAGGAGGCACAGAAGCTGGGCATCAGTACCGTATATCAGGAGATCACACTCTGCCCGAATCTGTCTGTGGCGGAGAACATGTATATAGGACGTTCCAACAAGATCTATCAGAACTGGAAAAAAATGAATGAGGACGCAGACAAGATTTTACAGAATCTGGATATCCCCGCGAAAGCGTCCCAACAGCTGGCAAGCTGCTCCATCGCCGTACAGCAGATGGTGGCCATTGCCAGAGCCGTAGATATGGATTGTAAGGTACTGATCCTGGATGAGCCGACCTCCTCTCTGGATGAGCAGGAAGTAGAAAAGCTGTTTGGCCTGATGCGTGATCTGAAGGCCAGAGGCGTGGGCATCATCTTCGTAACCCACTTCCTGGATCAGGTATATGAAGTGTGTGACAAGATCACGGTTATGCGTGATGGCAGCCTGGTAGGTGAATATGCCATCAAAGATCTGCCCAGAGTACAGCTGGTATCCAAGATGTTAGGCAAGGAGCTGGATGACCTGTCCGACATCAAGGGAGAGCAGCCCACAGAGCAGAAGGCAGAGGGTGGAGAGCCTCTGTTCGAGACCAGGGACCTGTGCAGTGATGCCGGGATCAAGCCTTTTGATTTCTATATTAAGAAAGGTGAGGTCAACGGATTTACCGGACTGCTGGGATCCGGCCGAAGCGAGTGCGTCCGAGCCATCTTCGGTGCCGACCGTGTCATTGGCGGTACGGTGAAAAAGAACGGCAAACAGGTCAAGATCAACAAGCCGTTAGATGCCATGCGCTGCGGTATCGGTTATCTGCCGGAGGATCGAAAGCGTGACGGTATCGTAGGTGACTTGTCCGTAAGAGAGAATATTATCCTGGCACTACAGGTGCTTCGTGGATTCTTCCACCCCATTTCCCGGGCGGAAGCAAATAAATTCGCAGACGAATACATCAAACTGCTGGATATCAAGACCGCATCCGCAGAGACTCCCATCAAGTCACTGTCCGGTGGTAACCAGCAGAAGGTTATTCTGGCCAGATGGCTTCTGACTCATCCGGAATATCTGATCCTGGATGAACCCACCAGAGGTATCGATGTAGGTACGAAGGTGGATATCCAGAAGCTGGTACTGAAACTGGCAGGGGAAGGCATGAGCGTGACCTTCATTTCTTCCGAGACCGACGAAATGCTCCGTACCTGCTCCCGCCTGGTAGTCATGAGAGACCGCAAGGTAGTAGGAGAACTGTCCGGAGAAGATCTGACCCAGACCAGGATTATGAGTACGATTGCCGGAGGTGAGAGTAAGCATGAGTAAGGAAAAGACAACAGAAAAACAGAATAAAAATTTCCTGAGCGGATTGTTCCGGCAGCAGATCTTCATTCCCATTGCAGCCCTGATCATTCTGGCGGTATTCAATCTGATCGCGGATCCCAGCTTTTTCAAAATCACACTGGGATATAACAGCGCAGGAGATCCGGTATTGTCCGGATATCTGATGACAATCTTAGACTACGGTTCCGAACTGGCGATCCTGGCTATTGGCATGACACTGGTCACTGCCGCTTCCGGCGGACAGGATATCAGCGTGGGCGCTGCCATCGCCATTGCGGGCAGCGTGATCTTACGAGTACTGTGCGGTACCAACTCCAGACCCGATACCCTGCAGGCTCCCATTATCGTAGCATTTCTCATTGCCTGTGTGGCAGCCATGCTCTTCGGTGCCTTTAACGGTGTGCTGGTAGCATATTTCAAGATCCAGCCCATGGTAGCGACTCTGATTCTCTATACGGCCGGCCGTTCCATCGCTGCATGGATCAACAACAATGAACTACCTATCGTAAGCGATCCGACCTTCAGCTATTTTGGCGGATTTATTCCGGGAATCCCCATTCCTACCCCGTTCTTCATTGCAGCGGCCTGTGTACTGGTGATCTTCCTGGTATTGAAGTTCACCACACTGGGACTTTACACTCAGTCCGTAGGTATCAATGAGAACTCCTCCAAGTTAAACGGACTGAATCCAGCATTTATCAAGTTCCTGACCTTTGTGATCCTGGGACTGTGTGTAGCGGTAGCAGCCCTGATCAAGGTAAGCCGTCTGTCCTCCATCAACTACTCCGTTATCGCAAAGGATATCGAGATGGATGCCATCCTGGCAGTAGCACTTGGCGGTAATTCCTTAAGCGGTGGTAAGTTCAATATGGCAGCTTCCATTCTGGGTGCCTATGTCATTCAGTTCCTGACCACCACCTTATACAAGTTCGATGTGCAGTCGGATGCACTCCCCGCTTACAAAGCAGTGGTGGTCATCCTGTTAGTAGTACTTAGTACTCCCAAGGTAAGAGAATGGCTGTCCTCTGTCGGCAGGAAGCTGAAGCAGGGCAAGGCCGTAAAGGAGGTTGGCTGATATGGGTAAGAAGTTAAAAAATATGACAGATACCAATCTGCTGCTGACCATCACGATTGTAGTATTCTTCGTAATGTATATCGGAGCCATTGTGTTCCAGGGAAAAGGCTTCTTAAAGCCTCAGACCTTTTTCAATATCCTGAATGCCAATGCAGCCCTGATCATCCTGTCCTGTGGCATGAGTCTGGTCATGATCACCGGTGGAATCGATATCTCCGTCGGTGGTGTGGTGGCGCTGGTCAGCATGAGCTGTGCCGTGTATCTGGACTTCGGCGGCGGTAATGTATTTGTCTCCATGCTGTTGGCGGTAGCCATCGGTCTGGCTTTCGGTATTGTACAGGGCTTCCTGGTAGCGTACCTGGACATTCAGCCCTTTATTGTGACGCTGGCGGGGATGTTCTTCGCCAGAGGTATGACCACTATCGTAAATACCAAGCCCTTCAATGTTGCCAATGAGAATTTTGCCGCATTGAAAGAGACCCGTGTGATCGTACCCGGTATGGGTTCCGTGAACAAGCTGGGCAATTACGTCAATGCCTATGTGGAGATCGGTGTGATCGTGGCACTTCTGGTAGTCATCCTGATGTTTATCATGCTTCGATGGACAAAGATGGGCCGCAGTTTCTACGCTGTCGGCGGTAACAACCAGAGTGCTCTGATGTTGGGCATCAATGTGAAGAGAACCAAGTTCATGTCTCATCTGCTCTGCGGTCTGTTAGCCGGTATCGGCGGATATGTATACTTCCTGCATGTAGGAAGCGGATCTGCTTCCCACGCCAGCGGTATGGAGATGAATGCCATTGCATCCTCCATCATCGGTGGTACCATGCTGACCGGTGGTGTCGGCAATATCATCGGAACCTTCTTCGGTGTATTGTCCTTAAGCACCATTCAGAATATCGTATCCAGTGCAGGCCTGGATCAGGCCTGGTGGACCGGTATCACCATTGCAGCCATGTTGTGTCTGTTCCTGGTAGTACAGAGCGTGGTCATCGCAAGAAAAAAGAAAATGCTGCAGAACAAATAAGGCGGTTTTCTGAAAATACGGGGGAGCGGAAAGAGCGTGGCCGGTGTACGGTCACACTCTTTTTCCGCTCATAAAAGGAATCCACCGGATATCAGGGGGTAAAGGTTATGAAAGAAACAAAGGCGAAAAAACAAAAGGCTCCGAAAAAGCAGGGAGCCAGTCTGTTCCTGCTGCTGATGCTGTTAGCACTGGCACCGGTCGTTCTGGCAACCGTGATCTTAAGCACCACATCCCTGCACCTGACCAGAATGAATCTGGAGGAAAGCGTACAGACGACTTTACACGTGACGGCGGATAATCTGGCAAAATACTGCAAGGAAAACGAGATCACGGCAATGAATGCCAGTGGTTATTATGAATATTTGGACAGTCTGAGGGATGAGGGACTGGAGATGGCCATTTTAGCAGATGGCATACCGGCTGCCACATCCATTAAAAATGAAAATGACTATCGTGTCCGTGAAATCCCTCTGGATCAGGATCTTGTGTCCGCCGGGGGAACGGAAGGGTATTATGATAAAAGCGTAGTGATCGAGGGGAACACCTATTACGGTTACTATATTCCCATTGTAAATGACGGACGGACCATCGCTGTTGCTTTTGCGGGAGAGCGGAAAAATGAGATTACAGATGCTCTGTGGGGGATCGAGATCGTATTCCTGCTCTGTGCAGTGGGCATGGTGATTTTGTTTGGTGCCATCTGCTTTTTCTTAAGCAGAGCCCTGACGGGCAAGATGAAAGAGACCGGCCGCAGAGTGGATGCTCTGGCGGAAGGTGACTTAAGCACCAGAAAAGAAGCTTCCAGTATTGTCCGGGAGATCCGGGATCTGCTGCAGAATACCACGCAGATGCAGCAAAATCTGGCACAGGTCATCGGCGGGGTGCAGGAAGTGTCCGGAGAACTTTTAAAAAGTGTAAGTCAGGTGGCGGAAGGAAGCGATGCTGCCAGGGAACAGGCCGGGCAGATCAGTCAGGCCATGGAACAACTATCTTCGGCAGCGGAGGAAATGGCGGAAAATGTGCAGAATATCAGTGACCGCATGGATGAGATCGGAGAAGCGGTGAATGACATCAGCAAAAGTGCCGGACAGCTGCAGAAAGATTCGGAGGAAATGCAGGACAACAGCAGGAAGGCAGGAGAAGGCATGGAAAAGATCCTGTCGGGCAGCAGTCGTTCGGTGGAATCTGTGGACACCATCACGGCGAAGATCCACGAGACCAACGATTATATCGAAAAGATTGATGAAGCGGTGGCTCTGATCTTTTCAATCTCCGGGCAGACCAATCTCCTGAGCCTGAATGCGTCCATCGAGGCTGCCAGAGCCGGGGAGGCGGGCAGAGGCTTTGCTGTGGTGGCAGAGGAGATACGCAAACTGTCGGAGCAGAGTGCCGCCGGAGCCGAACAGATCAAGGAACTGGCACAGGGAATCATGGCAAAATCCGGAGAGACGGTGGAACAGGCCGATGTGGTAAAAGGCATCATTCGGGAAGAACAGGATCAGATCGTTGCCACCAGACAACAGTATGGACAGCTGGAGCAGAGCATCCGACATTCTGCGGAGGAGATCCGTAAGATTGCCGGGGAGACCGGGCATCTGTCACAGCAGAAAGAGACAATCCTGGAAAATATCGGCAGCCTCAGTGCCATCAGTGAGGAAAATGCGGCCAATAACCAGCAGGTGAATGCAAACATTGAGGAAATCCTGACACAGATACAGACAGTGGGTACAAACTGTGATAAAATGAAACAGATTTCCGGAGAACTGGAGAACTCTGTGGCATATTTTCACACGGAGAAAGAATCTGCCGCGAAAGGTTCCGGACAGGAAGTATGACAGAACAGGATGACCAGACAATTATGAAGAAATGCAGAACAGGAAGACAGTGGCTGGCAGGAGTGCTTCTGCTATTGGGAATTGCGCTGACCGGCTGTGGCGCGGGACAGAATACCGCGGACAATAATGTGGCAGCGGAAGAGACACAGACGGACCGTATCGTGGTGGGCTTCTCCCAGCTGGGGGCGGAATCCGACTGGCGCAGCGCCAATACGGAATCCATGAAAAACACTTTTACGAAAGAGGCCGGATATGACCTGATCTTCGAAGACGGACAACAGAAGCAGGCCAACCAGATCCGGGCGATCCGTACCTTTATCCAGCAGGAGGTAGATTATATCGTGCTGGCACCGGTGACGGAGACCGGCTGGGATACGGTGCTCAGAGAGGCGAAGGATGCCGGGATTCCGGTGATCATCGTGGATCGTAAGGTGGACGTGGAGGATGACAGCCTGTTCACCTGCTTCGTGGGTTCGGACTTCGAACTGGAAGGCCTGAAAATGGCAGAGTGGCTGAATTCTTTTTCCATCAGCAGGGGAATCGCACCGGAGGAGCTTCATATTGTAAATATTCAGGGAAATATCGGAGCCTCCGCCCAGATTGGACGTACCAGAGGACTGGAACAGGGGGCAGCCAGATACGGCTGGGATCTGCTGGATCAGGTATCCGGTGAGTTCACCCAGGCCAAGGGCAAGGAAGTCATGGAGGCTTTCCTGAAAAAATATGACAATATCAATGTAGTCTATTGTGAGAATGACAATGAGGCTTTTGGTGCCATGGAAGCCATAAGGGCAGCCGGCAGAAAGGTCGGCAGTGATCTGGCGGCGGGAGATATCATGATCCTGTCTTTTGATGGTGTCAGCACGGAGTCCATGGACTGTGTGTTGCAGGATGAGATCACCTGCATCGGGGAATGCAATCCCCTGCACGGCCCAAGAGTGGAGGCTCTGATCCGGATTCTGGAAGAGGGAAGAACCCCGGAAAAATTCTCCTACGTGGAAGAAGGACTGTATGCCCATGACGATACGGTATCTGCCGTTACGGTGGGGGACAAGACCTACCGGGTGCAGCGGGTGGACAGTGAGATCCGCAACGAAAATGCATATTAGGGCTAAAGTAATTGTGATTCCATCCGATACATATTGTGAAACATAAAAGACATTCGGGAAGGAGGAGTCGATATGCGTATTGAAGCGTATACACAGGTACAGCAGCTGTATCAGTCACAGAAAGTCAGCAGGACTCAGAAGACTCAGACGGCATCACACACGGACAGACTGCAGATCAGCAGCCAGGGAAAGGATTTCCAGACCGCTAAGGCAGCAGTGGCAGCAGCACCTGATATCAGGGAAGAGTTAACGGCTCCCATTAAAGCAAGAATCCAGAACGGCACTTATGGAGTGGATAATGCAAGCTTTGCGGAGAAGCTGCTTCAAAAACAGGAAGAAATGAGGTAGTTCCTTGGCTAGTTTAATGGAAAACCTGATAGATGTACTGGACAGAGAGAGTACGGAGTACGAAGCTCTGCTTCAGTTATCACAGCGCAAGACACCGATTATTGCAGGCGGTGATCTTGCAGAGTTACAAAAGATCACGGACGAGGAGCAGGAGCTGGTCAGCAGGATCCACAATCTGGACAAGCAGAGAGCGGGAGTGACTGCGGACATAGCCGATGTATTGAACAGGGATGTTAACGACTTGAAATTGCCGAATCTGATCACTATGTTATCTGCACGGCCTGCGGAACAGCAGGCGCTGGCGGATTCCCACGACAGATTACAGGCAGCGGTCCGGGGACTGAAGCGCGTGAACGAGCAGAACAGTGAACTGTTAAACAGCGCGCTGGAGATGGTGGAATTCGAGATGAATCTCCTCCAGGCATCCAAGGCGGCACCCGAGACAGCAAATTACAATCGGGGAGCTTACAACGCAGGCGATACCATGGGCGTTATCGACCACGGGTTTGATGCCAGGCAGTAAGATCTTAATCCCGGGGATCTGCGAAAGATCCCCTGATACAGAGGTGAGAGTTTATGCCATTAATGGGTAGTTTATATATAGGTTCGTCCGGATTACAGACAAGTCAGAATGCGCTGAACACCACAGCGCATAATCTTTCTAATGTGGACACCACCGGCTATACCAGACAACAGGTACAGCAATCTAACAAAGCTTATGTCACATTATCGACAGACCCCAAGTCTATTTCCAACAAGCAGACAGGTCTGGGTGTCACATATTCCCGTGTAAAACAGGTCAGAGATTATTTCCTGGATAAGACATACCGCAAGGAATCGGGACGCAGTATGTTCTATGAAGTGTCCACGGAAGTCATGGAAGAGGTGGAGAGCCAGCTGGGAGAACTGAACGGCGAGGCTTTTCAGACGACCATGACGGATTTCTGGACTGCGATTCAGGAACTGGCCAAGGATCCCAGCAGTTCTGTAACACAGGGCATGCTGGTGCAGAGAGCGGCGGAATTCGTACAGAGAGCCGGAGCCGTATACAGCGGACTGAGTTCCTACCAGAACAACCTGAACACACAGATTAAGCAGAATGTAGATAAAATCAATAAATACGGCAATCAGTTGCTGACTTTAAATGATCAGATCCGTGCAGTGGAATGCGGTGGCATTGAGCATGCCAATGACCTGAGGGATGCGAGAAACCAGATTCTGGATGAGCTGGCGGAACTGGCCAATATAAGCTTTTCGGAAGACAGATACGGAAGCGTATCCGTGAAGATCGAAGGCGTTGATTTCGTGAAGGACGGCACCTGTTACGAGATGGCCATGAAGACGGATGAGACTACGGGATTCTATACACCGTTCTGGCCACAGGACGCTACATACACGGTGCGGGGCGATGGCACCAGAGATTACAATATTGACGGAGCAGAGGTATTTGACCTTTCTATTGAAATCTCTTCCGATTTCGGTACGGATGTCGGCGGACTGAAAGCCATGCTTCTGGCAAGAGGAGATCACAGAGCCAATTACACGGATCTGGCCGAAGGAAAATATGACGGGGTATCCCAGTCCGTTGTCATGAACATCCAGGCAGAATTCGACCAGATGATCCACAACGTGGTGACGAAGGTGAATGACATTCTGGCGGAGGCAGCAGGAGTGCAGACCGGAGATCTGACACTGGCAGATGGCACGGTATTGAAAAATGCCCGTTATTGCACTGTGGATCCGGACGGATATATGCGTATGGATGACGGTAGTCCGATCCAGATGTTCAGTAAAGTCATCTCGGACGGATATGAGAAAATAACGGCTACGGCAGAGGACGGAACCACGGCAGAATATTGGGTGATGAAGGAAGAGGATCCGGAACACTCTGAGACCCTTTACGACATCAGCAATCTGCAGGTGAATCAGACCTTAATGCAGGAGCCTTCCAGACTGGGCTTTCGTCTGCCGGACGGTTCCGAGGATAAGGCGACGGCAGAGGCCCTGAAAGCAGCGTTTACCGAGGAAGCGTATACGCTGAACCCTAACGTACAGAAGAAAACTACTTTCGTAGATTATTATACCGATCTGGTATCTCAGGTATCCAACTCCGGTTATGTATTCCGGAGTATCTATGAGAATCAGGTCACCACTGTGGAAGCCACCCAGAGTGCCAGAGAGCAGGTCATCGGTGTTTCCACGGACGAGGAACTGTCCAACATGATCAAGTTCCAGAACGCATACAACGCATCCAGCCGTTATATCAACGTGGTCAGCGAGATGCTGGAACACATTCTTTCCACGCTGGGTGTGTAATGCGTAAGAAATAGGAGGTAAGGTATGCCCTCACAGTTTTTTGGATTAAATATTGCATATACGGGACTTCTGGCCAGCAATGCTGCCATGAATACCACTTCCAATAATATCGCCAATGTACAGACGGAAGGCTACAGCAGACAACAGGTGACACAGCAGGCCGCCAATGCGCTGCGGGTATTCCAGACCTATGGCTGTGCCGGGGCTGGAGTAGAGACTCTGGCCATTGAGCGCGTCCGGGATGAATTCTATGACGGAAGATATTGGGATAACAATGCACTGCTTGGTGAATATGACATGAAACAGTATTACATGCAGCAGCTGGAGACGTATTTTGATGATGACGGTAAGAGTACCGGGTTCAAGACGAACTTCGATCAGCTGATGATCACCGGACTGCAGGCACTCCTGAAGGATCCCAACAGTGCCACTGCGAAATCCCAGTTCGTGGGATATGCCGGAGCACTGACAGATTATTTCAATGGCATGGCGGGTAATCTGGAAAAAGTACAGAAGGATATCAATCAGGAGATTAAACTGAAAGTGGATCAGATCAATTCTATTGCAGGAGAGATCGCCACTTTGAACAAACAGATCAATACCATCGAACTGACCGGAACTACAGCCAACGAACTGCGTGACCGCAGAACTCTGCTGGTGGACGAACTGTCTAAGATCGTGGATGTGGAAGTCAGAGAGACTGCCATTGTGGATGCCAATAACGAGGACCGTGAGACAGGAGCCAACAGATATCTGGTTAAGATCGCCGGCGGACAGACACTGGTGGATGGCAGCGATTACAACGGACTGGAATGTGTTGCCAGAACTTCTTATGAAAAAGTCAATCAGACGGATATCGACGGACTCTACGAGATCCGTTGGGCAGACGGACAGAGATTCAATCTGTACAATGCGTCCATGGGTGGAGATCTGGCCGGATTGATACAGATGAGAGATGGTAATAACGGTGAGAATTTCACCGGACAGGTGACAGCTACCGGTACGACAACCGTAGACGGCAAGACACATGATACCGTAACGATAAAAGTGACGAAAGCATATCTGCAGGATCTGAATAAATGTAATCTGTCCGATCAGGGCGGCATTATAGATCTGGGCAATCAGGAGTTCTACTATGATTCCTGGGAATATACCTGCGAATACGATGGAAACGGGGAAGCAACCTACACTTACACATTTACGTTATCTGACAGTGAGAAGAATCCCCGCGGTGTTACGAATGACCGTATCGGGAAGAAGGCAGAGATCGGCACCGGCCTGTCTTATCAGGGAATTCCTTATTATATGAGCCAGATGAACGAGTGGATCCGCACCTTTTCCCAGAAGTTCAACGATATTCTGACCTCCGGATACAGCGGAAGCGGTACCCCCGGAGTGAAGATATTTACGGGAAATAAAGCTACGGGCGGAGAACAGTTCTTCTTAAATGATGAAACCAAGAGATACGACAAGCAGGAGAAGACCAACAGTACAGTCACGGTGAAAGTGAATGACGACAGCTATTATCGCCTGACGGCAAAGAATTTCGACATTCTGGATGCCATGGAGCAGGATCCGGGCATGCTGGCCAACCGCTACAATGCGGCAGACGGTGTGGAACAGAATGACCTGTTGAACGATCTGAAGGATCTGGCGACCGATAAGAGCAAGATGAGTTTCCGCGGCAACAGTGCCTCCGAGTTTTTACAGTGTATTTTGTCAGATGTGGCGTTGAATGCATCCCGGGCCAATACTTTTTATGCAAGCTTTAAGGATATATCCGGTACCATTGACAATCAGAGACTCTCCATCTCCGGCGTGGACGAAGATGAAGAAGCCGTAAATCTGGTAAAATACCAGAACGGATACAATCTGGCTTCCAAGATGATCCAGACATTGACGGAGATTTATGACAGACTGATTCTGGAGACCGGAGTCTAGTATGAAAAGAACTTCTAGTCACTCAGCGCAAAGGCGCTTTCGTGAAGAAGTTCTAAGTTTCATACAGGAAAAAGCATAAATGCTTTTTCAGTTTGATTGCAATAATGGTATGGAATTCTAGAGAGAGAAAGGACAAGGATCAAAATGCGAATTACGAACAAGATCATGCAGCGTAATAATCTGTCCAATATCAATACGAATAAAGTATATCAGGATAAGCTGAGTACCCAGATGTCTACCCAGAAGAAGGTCAGCCGTCCTTCCGACGATCCTGTGGTATCCATCCGTGCCCTGCGCCTGCGCAGTAATGTAACGGAAGTGACACAGTACTACAGCAAGAATATCCCGGATGCGGAGAGCTGGCTGAGCGTGACAGAGGATGCCCTGAAAAATCTGACGGAGATCATGACCAATATGATCAAGCAGTGTACCAAAGGCTCCAACGGAGATCTGAAGTCGGAAGACCGCCAGATCATCTTAGAGCAGCTGAAGGCTCTGGGGGAAGAGGTATATAGCACCGGAGATGCCGATTATGCGGGACGCTATGTGTTCACCGGCTATCGTACCGATACATCCTTAAGCTTTGACAAGGAATACAATACCGAATACAAGATCACAGAACAGCTGGATAGCAACTCCATTACGCAGATGACCAAGGTAGATCCCGGAAAGCTGCTGGATATTACCGCGGCAAATTATAATGATGCCAATTATAAGAATATTACGGAACAGGATATCCGTTCCACCGAGGTATATCGTATTCAACTGGCTTATGACGATTGTATGGAGGGCGCGGTTCCTTCCATTACTTTCCGGGAAAAGCAGGCAGATGGCAGCTATAAGGAAGTGACCTGGCCGGATGCCGGCGGCGGTAATCCGCAGATTAAGGAATTCTCTTCCGCACAGGATCCCTACAGCCAGCTGGGGGATGACGATATTTTCTATGTGCGGGATACCGGCGAACTGCTGCTTGGCAAGAACAGCTATGACAGGTTGATGGCCTGCAAGGATGACCCCACCACTTCCGGCACGAACGAAGGTGAGATCCGCGTGACCTATCAGAAGAATCACTGGGTGAAGGGAGATCTGCGGCCGGAGCATTATTTTGCCTGCAGCAGTACGGATGCAGAGGGAAAGGTAACGGATTATAATCAGTCTTATCTCGACGGTACTTCCGAGAAACAGGTCATTGAATATGATGTGGGATTCAACCAGACAATTCGTGTGAATTCCACCGCGGACGAGTGCTTCCAGCATGGTATCGGCCGTGCCGTAGATGATCTGGTACAGACGATGCAGGATGTGGTGGACCTGGAGACTGTGAAGAGCAGAATCGAGGGATTACAGGAGACTGCCACCGGAGCTGATGTGGATATTCTCGCCAAACAGATGGAAGCGGTGGAAAAGGCTCTGACTCTGTCCAAGGACAAATGCCAGAAGCTGTTTGAAAGCGGCATTGCCACCTTCCAGGGCTATCTGGATGACGCGAACCTGTGTATCACCAACTGCGGTACCAGAAGCAGCAAACTGGAACTGATTGACAACCGTATGAAGAGCCAGAAGACCACTTTTGAGACACTGAAGAGTGAAAACGAGGATATTGATGTCACGGAGACTGCCATTGATTTAAAGAGTGCGGAGATGACCTATGAGGCAGCACTGATGGCGACCGGTAAGGTGATGCAGACAACCCTGTTGAATTTCATCTAGGAGAACAGGTTACGGAAAGGCATAGGTATTTTATGAAGATCAATACGAAATTTTTTGGAGAAGTTGAGATTGCGGATGACAAGATCATCACTTTTGACAAAGGCATTATCGGATTCCCGGAACTGAAGCATTTTACCATGCTCCACGATGAAGAGAAGGGCAGCAATGTTGGAATCCGCTATTTACAGTCTCTGGAAGAGCCGGGATTTGCCATGCCGGTCATGGATCCTCTGGTAGTCAATCCGGAATATGATCCCGAAGTGGATGACGAGCTGCTCACCGGTGTGGGCAATCTGACCCCGGAGAATATTCTGGTCATGGTCACTGTGACGGTGCCTGCCGACCTGACGAAGATGACCGTGAATCTGCAGGGACCTTTTGTTATCAATGTAGAGGAACGCAAGGCCTGCCAGATTATTCTGGAGGGTGATAAATATCCGGTGAAATTTCCCGTATATGATATCCTGAAATCCGGAAAGGCGGGTGAGTAAGATGCTGGCATTGTCCCGTAAAAAGAACGAAGCAATCGTCATCAACAACGACATCGAGATCACCGTCCTGGAAGTCAAGGGCGATCAGGTCAAGATCGGTATCACCGCCCCCAAAGAAGTGCCCATCTACCGCAAGGAAGTCTACCTCCAGATCCAGGAAGCCAACAAGGCCTCTGTGGATGCCGAAGGTATGGCGGCATTGAAGAATCTGTTGGGATAAAATGAAAATAAGAGAAACAAAACAGGTCCCGGGTCGTATGATCCGGGTCTTTTTGCTCTTTGTTGAAAAAGAACTTGCAAGGCAGACAAGGGTATGCTATAGTTACAGCATTTAAAGAATTCTTTATGACAATTTCTGACAATATCTTTTGTGTGTATTTCGGGCTTTTCGCCAAAAATTCAAACAAAGTGACAAAACATAAGCAGGCGGAAAGTATTTATACGACCGGAGAAAACAGGCTGCGAAACCAGTTACAGGATGTGGTGAAATACGAGATGGCAGGGGAACGGATCAGGGCACAATATATGATCGCCAATCAGTCGGCACCGGATGTCAAAATGGTATTGCGCAAGGCGGGTTATACCGGCGGAGGGTAATAATCTTCGTTCCGACCAGAAGGTGGTACACAAAGCGGCATTGATCAGAATGATCAATGTATTATCCGGTGAAGAGGATTCCGCAACAGAATCTGCTGTTTTAAAGGAAATGAATATCAGAGAGGAGGATGAGATTACTATGTGTGAATTATTTGAGCAATATGTAAGGATGGGAAAGCGCGAAGGAAGGCAGAGTGGAATTAAGGCATTGATTATAACGTGTATTGAATTAGGAGTGGATTATAACACTACAGCTGAGAAAGTAAAAGCGCGGTTTCAACTGTCAGAAGAAGGTGTTACAGAGAATATGAACCTGTATTGGAATTAGAAAAAGGAAAATCAGCTATAGGAGGATCGGGTATAGGAGATGAAAATTTTTCATCTCCTATTAATTTTTTGAAGAAATTTACCGATACCATTCTTAGAAAACAAAGGTCGTGCGCCCACGGAAGGCGCTTTCATATCACACGGAGGTGACCATTATGACCATAGAACCGATTTCCAGTGTCATGACAGTGCAGGCACAGAATACAGCCGCTGCCAGGAACACTGTGGCAAAAGTAACTACAGAGGAGAATTCCTCAGAATACAATCCTGCCAATGTAAAAGCAGCAGATAAGATTGACCAGACTACTACTGTTGTGGAGAATGCCAAGGGTAAGGATCAGAACGACACTTCGTCTAATCCCAACGGTGAGCAGCAACAGCAAATCACGAACGAACAGATCAAGAAAGCGGTAGAAAAGCTGAACAAGAGCATGATCTCTCATTCCGAAGCTGTCTTCGGCATTCATGAGGCAACGAACCGCATAACGATCAAGATCGTTGATAAGGACACCAAGGAGGTCATCAAAGAGCTGCCTCCCGAGAAGACTTTGGATATGATCGCCAAAGTATGGGAGATGGCAGGCATCCTGGTGGACGAGAAGAGATAGGAGGATACCGATATGGCATCATCGACAATGAGATTATCCGGACTGATCTCCGGAATGGACACAGAGAGCATTATCCAGCAGCTGGTCTCTGCGAAGCAGACCAAGGTGGACGATGCAAAAAAGGCACAGACCAAGCTGGAATGGAAGCAGACCGCATGGAAAGAGCTGAATATCAAGATTAAAAATCTGCAGTCCAAGTTTGTTAATAATATGCGTTTTGAATCCGCATATAGCAAGAGAGTGACCAAAGTATCCGACAGCAATGCAGTCAGTGTCATCACCGGTGATGGCGCAATGACCGGTGTACAGAACCTCAAGGTATCACAGCTGGCCAAGACCGCCTATATGACCGGAGGCAAGCTGACCTTGAAGGATAATGTCACTGCGGATACCAAG
Source organism: uncultured Acetatifactor sp. (assembly GCA_934394815.1). GTDB lineage: Bacteria > Bacillota > Clostridia > Lachnospirales > Lachnospiraceae > Acetatifactor. Next base: position 43,000 of record CAKRRD010000021.1, read on the forward strand.
CTGAATGCATTGACAAAATTGTCTGATCTGGGGATCAAGGGCAGTGATGGCAGCACCGTGGCCGGCATTACCACCGGAGACGATACAACTCTTAAGATCAAGAACGGTGATACAAGCGTAGAACTGAATATTACCAAAGATACCACGATCTCTGATGTACTGTCCAAATTGAAGGAAGCCGGACTGAATGCAAACTTCGATACCACCCAGCAGAGATTCTATATCAGTGCAAAGGACTCCGGCGATGCCGGTAATTTCTCTATTACGGCAACCGGAACCGGTGCCGATGACCTGCTGAAGGGGCTGGGTATTACAGATGCCAACTATATCAAAGGGCAGGATTCTGTGATCACACTGAACAACACAGAGTATACCAGCAACTCCAATGTATTTTCCATCAATGGTCTGACCATTACAGCACTGAAAGAGACCGGAGCAGATGAAGAGATCACCCTGACCACACAGGATGACGTAGATGGTATCTACGATATGATCAAGAGCTTCCTGAAGGAATATAATACCCTGATCAACGAGATGGACAAGCTTTATAATGCGGATTCCGCCAGAGAGTATGAACCTCTGACCGATGATGAGAAGGATGCCATGTCCGATACCGAAGTAGAGAAGTACGAGACCAAGATCAAGGATGCCCTGCTCCGCAGAGACAGCAATCTGTCTACCGTAAGTTCTGCCTTGAAAGAAATTATGGCAGGCAGTGTGGAAGTAAACGGCAAGAACATGTATCTCAGCGATTTCGGCATTGAGACTCTGAGCTACTTTACCGCAGCGGAGAATGAGAAGAATGCCTACCACATAGATGGAGATGCAGATGACTCCAGTACCTCCGGTAATGCAGACAAGCTTAAGAGCATGATCAGCAGTGATCCCGATACGGTCGTAAGCTTTTTCTCTGGATTGTTTAAGAATTTATATACTAAAATGAGCGATCTCTCCAAGTCTGTAGAAGGTTATCGTACCTACGGTAATTTTTATGATGACAAAAAGATGAAATCGGATTATGATGATTATACAAGCAAGATCAGTGACTTGGAAGATAAGCTGAACGATTACGAAGACAAATGGTATTCCAAGTTCTCCAAAATGGAGACTGCACTGGCAAAGCTTCAGAGCAATTCCAGCGCAGTGACCAGCTTGTTAGGAGGATCATGATATGGCATTACCCAGTGCTTATGCACAGTATAACAACAGCAAGGTTCTGACGGCATCTCCGGCGGAACTGACATTGATGCTCTATGACGGAGCCATTAAATTCTGTAATATAGCAGAGGCTGCTGTAGAGAAGAATGATGTTCCCAAAGCACATGAGAACATCCGCAAGGTGCAGAATATCATAGGATATCTGCATTCCACATTGGATATGAAATACGAAGTCTCCAAGGATTTCGATAATATCTATAACTATCTGGAGAGACGGCTGGTGGAAGCCAATGTCAAAAAGGATAAGGAGATTCTCGAAGAGATCAACACGCATCTCCACTCAATCCGTGACAACTGGAAAGAAGTCATGAAGGCCGGTGCCAAGAAAGGAAATGACTGATGGAGAATCAGCTGACCATTTTGTCAGAGAGCCTGGATAAGAAGCTGGAAGTATTACAGAAGATCCAGGATTATAACAAACGGCAGGAAGAGATCTTCTCTGCGGAAAACGTGGATATGAGCCTGTTCGATGATGCGGTAGAGGAAAAACAGCGGCTTATCGATGAGGTGGTTCATCTGGATGAAGGCTTTGAGATCATGTATGAGAAGCTGGCAAGGGAACTGGAAGACAACAGGGAACGCTACGCAGCACAGATTCGTGAACTTCAGAAGAAGGTCAGTCAGGTGACGGAACTGAGTGTGTCCGTACAGGCTCAGGAGGCCCGGAATAAAAAGCTGATTGAAAGCTATTTCGCCAGAGAGCGGGCAAGCATCGGCCAGAGACGTAAGAACGCCAAGAATGCTTTTGACTACTACAAGAGCATGAGCGGTTCCGGATATGTGCAGCCCCAGATGTACGACAGTAAAAAGTAAATACAAAGGTAATGGTGAAAGGGAAGCAGAAAGAGAACTGCTTCTCTTTTTATAGTTTGCGCGCCATGGGCGCGCTCTAATGGGTGAAAGTCCCGAACACGCCCAGATAGTGGGAAGT
>CAKRRD010000022.1 GCA_934394815.1 uncultured Acetatifactor sp.
AACTTGCTTGTTCTTGAATTTCTCTGAAAATCTTGGAATTTTCAGGGTTGCATTACTGTTTATTTGTCAAAGATCAATGTTTTGTGTTTCGCTGTTGTTCTCAGCGGCAACTCTGATATCTTAACACAACCGCTTTCGTTTGTCAACAACTTTTTTCGATTTTTTCAAATCTTTTTCTCAACCGGAAAACCTTCGTTTTCGCGGTGGAGTTTTATACTACCACATTGCCTCGTGCTTTGTCAACAACTTTTTACATTTATTTTTCAAAGCATTTACACAATGTTAGAAATGGCGTAAAAAAAGAAATCTCAATCTCTTAAGATTCTTCTTTTACTTCCTATTGGTAGTAAACGGAGAAAGAGGGATTTGAACCCTCGCGCCGGTTGCCCGACCTACACCCTTAGCAGGGGCGCCTCTTCAGCCTCTTGAGTATTTCTCCATGATCTGAACATCGTCTCTACCAATATGTTATTGGCGTCATTTCGTGACGCAAAAGTTATTATACATAAGCTCTATGCATTTGTCAATCGCTTTTTTAATAAATTGTATATATTGTTTATAAATATTGTTGAATAGCCTCTTCAATCCTTGATTTTACAAGGTCTGCAATCTCCGGAGTCTTCATCTGTTTGTACTCTTCATAACGGATTGGCTGCAGATATATCAGCTTTACCGTCACCGGAGCAATGGACTTTTCGTCAAAGGGTTTATAGGAATCGATCAGGGCACAGGGTACAATGGGGCACCTGGCTCTGACTGCACTCTTAAAGGTTCCTCCCTTAAATGGAAGCAGTTGATTCCCCATACGACTTCTGGTTCCTTCCGGAAAGATCAGGAAGTTCCTTCCCTGCTTCACCTCTTCTGTCATCTGATTGATCACCTGAAGCGACTGCTTAATGTCTTCTCTGTCTATGGCTATCGCATGTAATGCCCTGAATACCTGTTTCAGCAGGATCACATTACTTACTTCCTTCTTATAGACTACAGAGAAAGGAACCGGACAGGACTCCAGAAATACAAGTGCGTCAAACATCCCCTGATGATTCGGAAAGAAAATAAATCCATTCTCCTTTGGGATGTTTTCCACACCATGGCTTTCTATTGTCACTCTCCCGGCGTGATTTGCCGCTTTTGTTACCTTTTTGATAAATGCGTAATTCTTTTCCAGGTCAAAATTCTTTCTGGTTCCCAGCCACCATATTCTGATCAGATAATACGGCACCTTGTAGAACAGTCTTACCACCATCAGTATGATTCTATACATAGTACGCCCCTGTCTACTCTTCGCTGTATTCTTTTACAGCCGTCTCATACAGATTGTTTCCCTCTGCATCAATTACCACAATGGCAGGGAAATCCTTTACCGTCAATTTGCGGATTGCTTCTGTTCCAAGGTCATCATAGGCAATCACCTCCGATGATATGATCGCGCGGGACAGAAGAGCGCCTGCTCCTCCCACGGCAGCAAAGTACACCGCACCGTTTCGCACAATGGCATCTACCACGGCTTGTGACCTTTTTCCTTTTCCGATCATTCCCTTCAGCCCCAGATCCAGCAGCTCCGGTGCATACCTGTCCATCCTGCTTGCCGTTGTCGGGCCTGCAGATCCAATGGGACGCCCCTCTCTTGCCGGTGACGGTCCCATATAGTAGATCACATTATTTTTCATTTCCATAGGGAGTGCCTCTCCCTTTTCCAATGCTTCCTGCATTCTTTTATGAGCCGCATCCCGGGCCGTATAGATTGTTCCCGTCAGATATACATAATCTCCGGACTTCAGAGAACGGGCATCTTCATCACTGAGAGGTACTTTTACATATTTATCCATGTTACCTACACTCCGTTTGTTATAATCGTCAACCTTAGATTTCTCTGACCGCATGTCTGTTGACATGACAACAGATATTTACAGCCACCGGCAATCCCGCTATATGCGTGGGATATGTATTGATATTGACCGCAAGCGCCGTTGTGGAGCCGCCCAGTCCTCCCGGCCCGATTCCCGACTTATTGATCTTCTCCAGAAGTTCCTCTTCCAGTTCCTTTACATAAGGAATGCCAGAGCGCTCATCCACCGGCCGCGTCAACGCTTTTTTTGCCATCAAAGCGCACTTTTCAAAGGTACCTCCGATACCTACTCCCACTACCATAGGAGGGCATGCATTCGGTCCCGCATCCTTTACCGCCGTCAGTATCGCGTTCTTCACACCTTCTATGCCATCCGCAGGTTTAAGCATAAAGACTCTGCTCATGTTCTCACTACCAAAGCCCTTCGGTGCCACCGTTATCCGGACATGGTCTCCCGGAATGATACTGTAATGAATGATTGCCGGCGTATTGTCCTTTGTATTTTCCCGGTAAATAGGATCCTTCACCACGGATTTTCTCAAATAACCATCCACATATCCCTGGCGGACGCCTTCGTTGACGGCATCTTCCACATTGCCTCCTGTCAGATGCACATCCTGGCCTACTTCCAGAAATACAACGGCCATTCCGGTATCCTGACAGATTGGGATCATATCCTTACCCGCGATCTCCATATTTTGCTGCAGCTGCTGCAGAATCTGTTTCCCCAGAGGAGCCTTCTCCTGTTGTTCTGCCTTCGTAAATGCCTTCTTCATGTCCTCAGACAGGAAATGGTTCGCCTCTATGCACATTTCTTTGATATTCTGCGTCAGAGTATTTACATCTACTGTTCTCATGGCTTCTCCCTGTTATTCTGTAATGGCTTTCCGGATCTCTTCCAGTTCTTCCGGAGTGCTTTTTCCCGGGTTCCATAAAATATGCTGGCCATCATTCTCATAGCGGGGAATCAGATGCATATGAAAATGCCGGACCGTCTGTCCTGCGGCTTCTCCGTTGTTCTGTACGATATTCAGGCCGTCACAATGTAATTTCTCCGTCATTTTCACTGCCATCTTTTTTGCGAGCACAAATACCCTCGCTGCTGTCTCCTCCGGCAGTTCATAGAGATTATCCGCATGCTCCTTCGGGAGGATCAGCGCATGTCCTCTGGTGGCCGGTCCCAGATCCAATATTACTCTGAAATCTTCATCCTCATACAGAGTCTTGGAAGGAATCTCTCCGTTTGCAATTTTGCAGAAAATACAATCATCCTTTTTCATCATTTTGCTCCTATCTGTTATTTTCTTCAAAGTGAAATATCTGATCCAGTGTTCTGAGGATCCGGAAATCCCCCTTCATCCGTTTCATTACGCCCGACATAAATGCTCTCTGGAATGTCATTCTTCCGTTCACCACGTCCTCCATGGCTGCACGGTTCATCTGCATCTCCACATCCGGCTTTTCCGTCTCTCCGTATCCACATTCCGCTTTTCCACCGCTGACTGCGATCCACAGGGGATTCTTCTTTTCTTCTATATTAATAACGTATTTTGCTTCAAATCCCGGCTGTGGAACAAAAACTTTCTTAAAATCCTCCAGATATTCCTGCTCGTTATCCGCTCCACTATTGTCCAGCATGTCCCGGAACATGGAAGTCAGTTCCTGAATATCTTCCTTCTGTCTCTGTACGAAAGTGTCATCCGACACATATTCCGACAACTGCTCTGTCTCCTGCGGTGTCAGATTGATCGCTTTCGGAATCGTCACTTTCTGACGCATTACTTTATTGCTGGCAGGGAAGCTGGCTACCTTCTGGTTGATGGTGCGGTACATATTCTCAGCCTTTTTCTCAATCAGCTGGCCATACTGTTCGTTCATCTCCAGCGTCACGGTGTTCTCAATATATCCACAGATACCGCTGCAGGGCAGACCACCCAGGATTTCCCACGCCGCAGCAAGACTAAGCTTGCCCTCTCTCTCCCCGTAGGTCGTAGACATCACCACCGGGCACATGTAAATCCCCGATATGGTCTCCTTGTCTCCATACAGCCAACAGGCATCCAGAAATTGCTGCATATATCCGCCGATACCGTACCATTCCACAGTAGCGGCCAGAATAATACCGTCTGCTTCCTTCAACGTCTGGGGCAATGTCGTAATGTTGGTCTTGCCATCATAGAGATTGTATCTCTCCACATGCACTCTCAGTTCTTCGAGAACTTCCTGCATCTTATTGATCACATAGATCGTCGGATCGTCAATAATTCCCCGTCCGCCATAGTAAATGTTGATATTCAAATCCGCACCTCTTCCGTTTTATATAGTCTTCTGTGTTTCCTAAGCCCACAAAGCACAAGTCCCGCCAGAAAGCCGGTCACCAGTCCGCCCACATGTGCTGCATTATCTATATTCTGCGTTGTAAACCCACTGTACAGGGATAATGCTATCATTAAAATCACCCGTTTCGGCGTAACATCCGGCATGGAGCGCCGATCCAGCAGAATCCACGCCAACAGTACTCCATCCAGTCCAAAAATGGCTCCGCTGGCACCCACCGATGCCGAAGCATCCATCTGCAAAAGTTTTGCCAGCAACGAGCAGAGATTGCCTCCGATCCCGGACAGAAAATAAAGCACCAGAAACGAAATATGTCCTGTCACCTTTTCAATCATGGCACCCAGGAAAAACAAGATCACCATATTGTTAAAAAGATGTTCGATGCCTGCATGAAGAAACATTGCCCACAGGATTCTGCCGTACTGCCTGCCGGCCAATACACTGATCACATCCAGTTCGCCTTTATTATATAACACGTTTCCAGAAAAAGTACATATGAGAAACACAATTACATTGATTGCCACAAGTATTCCGCTTGCCCAGGGTACATTCCGAAGCTTTTTCACATTCGCTGCTCCTCCCGCTGTTCTCTCTATCCGGTACTGTATTTCAAATGTACCACTGTTTGTGTCTCTCCGTCAACCAAAAGGGGCTACCGGCCTACCGATAGACTATCGTCATCTTCCCCAGTGTGATCTCATCTCCCTCTTCCAGTTTGCGCTTCTCATAAGGTTGCAGCTGTAGTCCGTTCTTAAAGGTACCGTTTGTGGAATTCATGTCCTCGAGATAGTACCCGTCCGTTTCCTTCACAATTCTTGCATGAAGCCTGCTGATGGACAGATCATTTAATACCAGATCTGCTTCCCCTCTCTTTTTCCCGATGGTATAAGAAGGCTGTTCCAGTGCAGCCAGCAGCTTTCCTTCCTCTGATAACAGACGGTGGACTGTCTCTCTGCGAACCGGTTTCTGTTCCATATATACGGTTCTCCCCATATCCTCCTCTTCGTAGACAGCCTCCTCTGCCACCGCATATCCCGTCATGGTAAGCTGCAGATTTCTTGTATAATTCTCTTTCTCCAGTTTTTCTTTCTTTTTCCGGTTTTCCCAGAGATTAAACAGCCCCTTCTTCTCCTTCGCAGCAAGAATTGTCTCTTCCGTCTGTTTTTCCTCTTCCCTCTCAATTTCCGGCTCCCGTTCCAGAGTAACGGCCTCCGCGGCCTTTTCTTCCTCCGGGTTATTGTCGTTTTCTACAATTCTGAGGCATTCCGCATCTTCGAAAATCTTTGCCTGCAGATAAGTCTCTCCCGCCGACTCATATTGTTCGTAGGCCTTATAGACATACTCCACCAGTTCCTCATCCTGGTAATCCACATGTTCCACCAGATACTCCATCAAGTCGTCGAACCCTGTATTTTGCCTGCAGTACGGGATATATATGAAATAGAACTCCTTCTTCTCCAGATCCTGATATACATGCTGTGGGAACCATATAATATTGCTTTCTTCCAGAAGGAATCGTGACATTTCCTGCCGCACTCTGCGCATATTCCACAAAAAATCCATCACCCATTGTCTTGTCACGGGTTTCTTCTCAAATAGCTGGGCGATATTCTGTCTGGAGGTAATATCATAATACAGGTAAGCCTCGCCATCTATGTATCGCAGACTACAGGGAAGCAGTCCTTTGATCCCTCCCCGGTTGAGCATACAATACTGATATTTCTTTTCTTCCGGTTTCTGTTCCAGCAGCAGTCTTTCATAATTGGCATTTAAGCTTCTGATATATTCCGTATTTAACAATCTTTCTACCATCCTTTCTTACTTTACCGTATCGTTTGTTCCATTTTCTTCTTCCTGTCCCGTAGTCCTCTCCTGATACTTCCGATAGATCCGCACAGCATCCACCGGACTGTTCCGATTCACCTGAAAGGATGCTTTCGCGCTCCAATATCCGGGCAGTTCCGCCATCGCAGAAAACGGATACGGCATTCTTCCCGTCTGTTCCACTGTCACCTGATTCTTTTCCAGCTTCCATGTCGGCAGCTCGCTTTCCCACGCAATGTATTTCTTCGCGTCAAAAAGAAGATCTTTTTCCTGTAACTGCCGGTTCAGTTCTTCTTTTTTCTGCATCCACCTGCTGCCGCTTCTGACTGCGGCTCTTCCCATATCCTGTTCCAGCAGACATCTGTCATACTGAAAAAACAGCAGATACATCATCAGCAATACCACTCCAAGCACCACGGGATAAAGAACTGCTGCCTCCACCGTAAAATACGCCCTGTAATATTTCCTTTTCATATTGTTACCTCCCATTCTCTCTATGTCCAAACCGTCAGACAAGCTGCCAGCAAAAACGGAAGATACGGGATCTGTATGTTGCGATTTCGTTTCCTGATAAAAAGGATCATCGAATAGAAGAAGAGATAGATCAGACTGATTCCGAAGATCAGAAGAATATTTTTTTCTCTGCCTATAAGACCTGTATACGCCAGCACGATACCGTCCGCCTCACCGATCCCCCGGGTCGCCTTCGACAGCAATACAAGCAAAAGTCCGGGAAGCAGTGCTGCCATACTGCCGCTTTCCCATCCCCGGAAAAGAAGATCCGCCATCACAAGCGCTCCTCCTAAAATCAGAAACAGCAGTGGAACCGCCTTCTTCCGGATATCATACCAGCTTCCCACCAGAAGATATCCCATCCATATCATCATCGTAACTACTTTCCATTCCATACTTCTCCTGTTTTACGTTTTTCCGCATCTGCTGCATGTCCTGTATCCTTTGGCCGTTTCTTTTGCTATACAATATACGGTTCTCTTAAGCCCCGGACAGTCTCTTCTGCTGTGATAGCTTTCTCCCTCTGCGCAGATATAATAAATACCGTTCTCCGGAATAAAATTCTCCGGCCTTCCCTCCGTACATTTTTCACAGGGGTGGTATCCTCCAGGGACTTTCCCCTTTGCTACCGGGTGCACCGACAATCTAAGGTATGTACAATCTCTGCTGGTATGATATACTTTCGAGTCTTCCGTCACATATACATACTCTCCGGCATCCTCCGCCCCCGGGATCTCATAACCGTTCCACCGGTGTCCATAATATCTGTTCGCCATACGGAACTTTCGAAATCCCAGCACCTCTGCCAAAGGGGACACCGCGTAAGTAAGGACAATCTCATAAGTATCACCCTCTGTTTTACTTTCCAGGAACTGCAGGCTCTCTATCCCCTGTTCCAAAGGTGACTGCTTCAGATACTCTTCTCCCAGTTGCTCTGCTATCCTGTTTTTGACATAGGTATAAGACAGGATCACCGTTCCCACTCTGTCGCCGGAATTCTCTTCCTTCCCTTCCTCATCTTTTTCCGCCTCCAACAGGTTCCCATATATTCCGATCTGCCTGCCCACATCCCATAAGGCCACTTCCAGATTACCGTGCAGACGTATCAGTTCGACAGCGCATCCCATGTGGATCATAAAAAAGCAAAAAAGCGGCAATACCAGTGCAGTCTCCACCGTCATACTCGCCCTTACCGACATCTTCGGGAGTATAAGCAGTGATATCCTCTTTATGGAATTTGCAATTTGCAGGATTTTTACGGGGAGTAAAATGTTACATGGGCTAAGAGTTCTTCTTACTGTCGGAGTAGGACTTGAATCATTCTTGTTAATAGTTGTCACGCAATCTTTCCATAAAGAGGACATCACTGCTCACCTCCTTTCCTGTTTCATCGTTTTTCTTCCCCGGAATTTTCCCCTCTTTCCAGAGATTCTATGTAGGACTTCTGCCGCTCAATTTCAAAAGAATATCCGTATTTGCTCCTTACTTTGACATTCATTGCTGTTTCCACGATACAGGCATCCAGCCGGAAATTCCGGTTTCCCGGAGTATTACGAACATCCTGCTCTACCATGCTCATGGTCCTGTAGGTAATCACCTTTTCTTCTCCCAGCAGCAGAAACACTCTCAGATAGTCTTCATAGGACATTCCCGGTGCCCCTTCTGCTTCCTCCGCAGGCATCCCGGACAATTCTCCCTGCAGTGAGGCAGACAGGCCATAATGCCATGTGGCATCGTCCTTAAGCAGCGGTATCTTCTTCCCTGCCAGAATCGACTTTACATCATAAACGCTTTCCGCAAATGCCCATCCCAGAATCAGTGCCGCCGTAAGCAATCCGGCGATCTCCGGAACCATCATCGCTGCTGCCAGAACCTCTCCCAGTGCTTCCGCTATAGCATATTTATCGTCGCTTTCCATCAGATAAACGGTATTTGCCGCTTCCCGTATAATAAAAATACGATTTACCACTCCCTTGAGATTCTCCCTATCGTTATCACAGCCCATAATGACATATTCCGTCTGGTACCACAGAGGGCTCTCCTGTTTCTCCTGACCGTACCGCCCCAGATATTCCAGAAGGTATTCATGAAAAAATACTTTCTCTTCCAGATCCTGCCATCTCCCGGATTCCTCCAATGTCAGATTTCCCCGGTTTATTTCTTCCTTTTCCACCCTTGCTTCCCATAGGGTATCCGGTTCGATCTTGCGGGAAGAGATTTCATCTTCCTTCAGTACCAGCTTCAGCAACCCGCTGTTTCTTTTTTCTTCCAGTGCGGCTGTGGGATTCTCTACATGAATGGTTTCTCCCTCCGCTGTCTTCTTCCCATCATATTCCTGAATCTTCTCATCAATACGCTGCTTCTGCCCTGCAATATCCTGTTGTTCCAGTCCCCGGCTCTCTATGGTCTGCAGCCAGTCCGTAAGCTGTTGTATCCATCCGATTCCACCCCTGTCCTCCATGGCATTGACCGCAAGCCGCCGGAACACTTCTCCTTCCCCATCCGTCAAAAAAGCTGCTTTCGTCATCTGTGCTTCTTCCGCCTGAATTGCAAAGAGATCACGATACAATAATTTTTCCAGAAATACATCTTCCAGAGAAAAGTTCCGGTTCATGTAGTCCAGCAGATGACTCTCTGTCTGCTCTGTGGATGCCTTGTCCGAACCATACGAACAGTCTATGGCAAACAGATTGTACTGTTTCTGTAATTCCCTATGATATTCCGCCAGAATACTGTCCATTCCGATGTCCATGACGCACTCCGTCTCCAACGAGATTCCCCGGTACCGGCAGCCTTCTATCAATGCCAGACACAGAGCAATGATCACCGTCACCGTAAGTGCCAGATACACCGTCATATAACCGTCCAGTCGTGCTTTTGTACAGGAAGTCGTCATACCTTTTCCTCTTTATATCTTCTTGGTCTGGTTCGTGATCTTGGTGAAAATGGAATTGACGATCTCGGTGATCTTCTCCTTAAAAATGATGACCAGGCCCACCAATACCACGATGATCAATATGACTTCCACCGTCCCCATTCCTTCTTCCTCCGTTATAAACTGCCGAAATGTTTTTAATGTGTTTTTCTCCATATCCTTGCCTTCCTTTCTTATCCCCTATACACCCGCATTGGAAAATGCGGGCACCATGATCATTACCATTACGATCACAAGCAGCAATACCATGGGCAGCAACAGCTTTGTCGCCGCTTCTTCACTGAGTTTTCTGGCATTCTGCATCCGCAGTTCTTCCGCCGCCCGTGTTTCTTCCTGCAGTTGTCCCAGAAGCGTCGTACTCCCTTTTTTCAGATTCTGCAGCAAAAAGGTACTTAACCGGACATATTCCCGGATACCGGTTCTTTTTCCAAAACCTTCGTAAGCCGTTCTCTCCGGTATGCCCATACGGATTTCTCTGGTCGTTATCAGCATTTCCTCATAGGCTTCCAGTCGGTGTCCCCCTTTTGCCTTTTCTCTTTCATAGTCTTCCGCCACCCGGCAGAAAGCCGCTCTGACTGTCAGTCCCGCCTGCAGATACAATGTCAGCTTTTGCAGGATCTCCGGATAAGTTCTCCGTTCGTCACGCTTTTTCTTCTCCACGAGATCATGCAGATCTCTATCCTGAAAAAAGAAAACCGCTACCGCTGCCAGCACACATCCCGCTGCCAGCATCCATCCGGTCTTTCCGTTATCCTCTTTCCAGCGAATGACTTTTCCGTCAATTTCCCCCGGAAGCTGGAATCTTTCGTTTTCCGGATCTTCTTCCTGGGCCTGCTGCAACAGTTCTGCTATCCGGCTCTTTTCCCGTTCCTCTGCCGTCTCATTTCTGCCGGCAACTGTCACCATCACTTCTGCCACTCTTACATATTCCTCATAACTGCTTTCCGCTTTCAAATGCACAGAAACCGGTTCCTGCTGTAGACGCACTGTCCCGTTATCTCCAACGACCTCCGGCACATCGCTTTTCCATTCCACCCAAAACGGAAATCCCGCATAAGTATCGGACAATTCCAGATCTCCTGTGATCTGTTCCGGTGACGTATTGCCCCCTAATATCAACCCGGGCAGTTCTTCTTCGAACCGGCCGTACAAAGTCTCCAATTCCTCAACCGTATATCTTCGAGGCGCCACTTCCATCGGAAAGGTATAGCTTCCACCGTCTTCCGTCTGTCCGGTGATATTATATTTCTGCATCCCGTCTTCCGCGGATCCTCGATACACCCAGCCGTTTTCCGTAATATGCCCGTCTTCTTTTGTGAAGAGCCAAATTCCCACAAACACCACTCCTGCTGCCAGGATCACCACTGACAGTGTCATCTTCTTCACATAATAATCCGTAAGGCATTCCTGTGAATTTTCCCCCGGATGGATGCGGTTCAGATCTGCCTTCACCCGGTTTCTTCCCGGAACCGGCAGTTTCCACAAATGAAGTTTTTTGTAGCAGAACATCATTCTCTGATAGACAAAACCCAGAATCCCTTTCTTATAGTTCATCCTGTTCTACAGTTCCTCCTCGATCCGATCCAGGATCTTCTCTCCCAACAGATACGCTCCCACGTAAGCGATCAGGCAGCCGGTCATCAGAAGTATTCCCCTTCCATTGTGATAAAGCGTTCCAAAATATCCCGGATATGTGCAGGCAATATAAAAAGTAATTCCAAAGGGCATAAGTTCCATAACTTTCTGTTCCAATCTTCTGCCCTGCAGCATGGTCAGCATCTCCTGCATAGTCTCCACTTTATTTCCAATGCTTTCTGCCGTTGCCCGGATGATCTGCGTAACATTCCCGCCGCCCCTCTTGGCAATCGTCAGGATCGTGGAAAACTGTCGGATCTCCTCGATATCACTCCGCCCCGCCAGATCATTTATCAATTCTTCCAACGTGATATTCAATATCATTCCTCTGCGGATCAGTTCCAGTTCACGGTACATAAAGGACTGCTCTCCATACAGCATCCGTATATCCTCCCTGCTCTCCAGAAATGCATTTTCCAACGCATATCCGGTTCTGAGGGAATCCGCCACGGACAAAATACATTCTTTGAACTGCAGCGTCAGTTCCTGCCTGTTTTTCCGGCATTGCAGTTTCGCACATCTGCGAAAATACAGAACTCCCAGAGGGATCAACCCCGGTACCGCCCAAAAAGTTCGGTAAAAGAACCACGCAAGGAAAAGGATCACCCCTGTTGTCTGCATTACCGGCCGGAGAACATCACCCCGTTTCTGAAAAGCTTTATGATAGTCCTGCCGCCTTAAGTTTTCCTTCATGAAGCAATTCTCCCCTTCTTCGCAGTCTGCCGACGACTCTTCCGTCACTGCTTTCCCCCAGTTCTTCAAACTGGTACAGCGGATTCAATCGAATCTCGCCATTCTCGCAGCCTATGACTTCTGTAATCTCCAATACCCGTCTGCTCTTATCGCGGATCCGTCCCAGATGCACAATAATGTCCACTCCCGATGCAATCTGATTGCGGATGGCCGTCAGCGGAAGATCCATCCCCATCAGCACCATATTCTCCAGTCTCGCCAACATGTCGTTTGCACTGTTGGCATGGCCGGTAGACATACTGCCGTCATGGCCGGTGTTCATGCACTGCAGCATATCGATTGCCTCCGGCCCCCGGACCTCTCCCACAATGATCCGATCCGGACGCATCCGCAGGGAAGACCGGATCAGTTCCCGGATACCAATCTCTCTGCATCCTTCTGTGTTCCCGTTACGGGTCTCCAGACGTACCAGATTCGGAAGTCCCTGAAGCTGGAGTTCCGCACTGTCTTCTATGGTGATCACACGTTCCTCCGCGGAGATATAACCGGACAGAACATTCAGGAAAGTCGTCTTGCCGCTTCCCGTTCCTCCGCTGACAAAAATGTTGTAACCGGCTTTCACCAGAGTTTCCAGAAATTCCGCCGCTTCCAGCGAGATGGTTTCCAGTCCGATCAGCTTCTGCATGGTAATAGGCTTGTCCGGAAATCTCCGGATCGTAACAATCGGTCCATTCAGAGCAATCGGATTCATTACGATGTTCACACGGGAGCCATTGCTCAGACGGGCGTCCACGATAGGAGAAGCTTCATTGACCACACGGTTACACCCCGCCACAATCTGTTGTATCACATCCTGTAATTTTTCCATGGAGTCAAAGGCCCGATCCAGTTCCCGCAGTTGTCCGTCCTGTTCCACGAAGATATGATCCATTCCGTTGATCATAATCTCCGTAACCGAACTGTCTTCCACAAAAATCTGTAATATATCCAATCTTCTCAGGGAATCAAACAGTTCCTTCCGCAGGCGTCTGCGTAATTCCACCGGACACAGTTCCAGACTCTCCTGTTCCATCAGCACTTCGTCAATGGTATCCTCCACTTCTTCATCCGTATAATCTCTGCCATAATCCAACCGTTCCTGCACCATCTGTCGAAGTCTTCTTCTCTGCTCTAAATAATCCATCTTTTCTCTCCTGTTCTACTCTTCCAATATCTCTATTTCTCTTCTCACGTAATCCGCCAGTTCTCCTCTGGTATATTGTTCCAGTTCTGCCGGGAGCCTGTGAAAATAGGGCAGTTCCAGTTTTCTGGTCTTCCCTTTCACTTCTTCCTTCTCACACAGCGACAGCAGTTGTTCGTATTGATCTAATTTGCACTGGGACATCTTGTCCTCCCTGGTCAGGGTAAATACCCGGATGCACATCTGAAGAACATCCAACAGCCCCTGAATGCTCTCACTGAGGTCGAGAATGACATACTCGTATTTCCCAAGTTCTTCAATTCTCTGAAAAAGACTTCTCCATTCCTCCAACGTGATTCCCAACAGGTTCTGTCCATTCCGCATGGGCGGAATATAATCAAGGCTTCCTTTTCTCTGGATCACCGTCTGCATGCGAAGCGGAAATTTTCCTGCATCTCCCGACAAAAAGAAAAGAAGATCTGCCAGATCCCGGTTCTGCCTGTCCGGAAGCAATTCCGTGATTCCTGCATAATGTTCCAGATTCAGATACAATGTGGGATGTTTTTCTGCCATCAGCTGTCCGAACGTCACAGCGAAAGAACTTTGAAGACATCTGTGCACCGGCGAATACATTCCAATGAACTTCGTCTTATATTCCGCACACAAAAGCGGCATATGGACTCCCGTGGTCTCCACATATAATTCCAGCAGTTCCTTCCACACCTGTTCCGCATCCTGATATTTGTTAATATTCGGATACTGATGAAAACGAAGCGTCCCGCTTTCGTTCAAAACCGCCTGACAGGCCGGCTGCAGAATACTCAGGGCATCCTCACAGGAGGATTCCGCCACCACCAACATCGTCACTTCACCGCTTTTTTCCCCCGCCAGCAATTCCTCCGCCCGGGTATAAGTATGGATCTGCCATGGCAATTCCTTCTGTCGCTTCAGATATTCCGAAAAAAGCCTCGCATATTCCTCCTCCCGGTCATACAAGACCAGAACCGCTTCCTTTTGTTCCATCAGTAAATTCCTCCCATATGCATCAATGCGCTGCAAAATACCGGCCCCGCCATACAGATTCCCGCTCCTGCGACTTGCCGTTCTCCGGCAAAATACAGCTTCCATCTGCCGCACCGCAACACATCCCATAAGTACTCTCCCAAATAGTACAGACGCTCCTTCATATTACGCTCCAGATACATTTTACAAATTGCAAACAGTGCCGCGATCACCAGCGTGAAAAACAGAAAATAAAGAACTTTATCCCACGGGAAAAAACCGGCACAGACGCCCAGCATCTTGACATCCCCCGCTCCCATGGCTCCGATCCAAAAAAAGAAATAAAACAACATCGTTATCCCTACGGTGCCTGCCAGATATTCCAGAACACCCACATACCCTTCACCGATCAGCCGATACCCCATGCCTGCAAACAGGCAACAGCCGATCCATCCGTTGGGTATCCTGTGTGTTTTGTAATCAAAACAGCAAGCTATTGCCAAAAAGATGCATAATACCCCAAATATCTCATCTCCTTCTCCTGATTTCCTATTCATTTCTACATATAGTCCTACTGTCACCTTCCTCCCAGCTATTCAAAATCAGTTTTCTGGTAATGCGGGATGAATCTATCCCAAAATAGAAATTCTAAAAGATCTTATAAGATGCTCTGAACAACCATCGCGATTGGTTGTAAAATGGATTATAAAGGCTTGCTTTCCGTCTGGCAATACCTTTTTCGTAAAAAGATAAACTTTAGTACTTTTTAACAAACAGTCATAAATTTTTCTGTATCCAGCATCCGGAAATACGCATTTTTGCGCTGTTTCCGGATGTCAAAATGCCAATTTACAATATTGCATAAACACTCAGCCCATACAACAGCATAATCCCCGGAATTCCCAGGACTCCGGCTGTCAAAACGCTTGCCGCATTGATCCCCACCACCGTAGATAATCCCAGAAACATAACCCCCATGTTAATAAAATAAATGGCAATGGTTCCCATAATACTTCGCAATATAAAATCAATCAGCCACTCCGCCTTCCGGGCAAAAAAACTCAGGATCAGCAATAGCACCGCTGCTCCGGCCAGCCATAATAAATTTTCCGGATGATTCATTGTTTTCCTCTCTGTCACAGCTGCCATTTGCTACAGTTTATTCTCTGTCCGGCCGGAAAATGTCTGCCGTTTTCCTCCATGTCAGGTATATTTTTCCTTTTTGTTTCCTATACTGTTAACAGAAAGGACGGATCATGTTATGAAAATCTTTTTTAGTCAGGCAGAGGCCTCCCCGGAAGTCATTGAAGAAGATCTCTCTCCCGTAGACCTGCGGGAATCCATAAGAAAAACCCGCCAGGCGCTGGAAATCGCCTATGCGGGTTTCGATAATGCTTTGGAAAGTGATCTCATTGACAGTTACATCTATGAGATCAATGCGCTGCAAAAAAGGTATCAGCATCTCACCGAGCTGGCTTCCACGCAGCCTGTGAGACAGGAAAAGTCACTATACCAGCATTCCCCGATTCGTGCCCTGGTCAGCCATGTTTTCGGTTAGCTGGTTCTTGCCGTAAGTCAGTCCGGCATATACGGTCTGTGAATTGTTCATTACCGGACCGGAAGTATTCTGATCCTGAATCTGTCTGTACGCATCGCAAAGAGGTGCTATCACCTTTCGTATCTCTTCCAATATTGCCCGGTCTCTGCGGACTTCGCACGCGGCAAGTCTGCGGAGACAGAACAGATACAGCCTGGACAGTTCTCCCGCCGGACTGTATTCCCTGTGCAGGGAGTTTAAAAGTTCTTTGATACATCCTCTGGCTCTGTGGATCGCTTCCACCAGTCCGACATCATCTGCCGCCTGTTCTCCGTCATCCAGATATTGTAAGGTCATTTCATACAGGATCACGATCAACTGTGTGGAATTGGCCTGCGTGATCCGAAGTGTAAATTGCTGTTTACATTCTTTTGTCATTCCGTCATGTCCTCTTACTCAGAACTTACTGTAACAACTGTAACACCTGGGACGGTCTTTCATTGGCCTGTGCCAGCATGGAGGTTCCCGCCTGCGCCAGAACCTGATAGGTTGTATAAGAAGTCATTTCCTCTGCCATATCCACATCCATAATGCGGGAGTACGCAGACGTCATATTTTCACTGGTTACGTCCAGACTGTTGATCGTAGATTCCAGACGGTTCTGGAAAGCGCCCAGTCTGCCGCGGACGCCAGATACATATTTAATGGCTCCGTTTATTCTCTCGATGGCATCATCCGCTCCTTCCGCAGTGCTGACATCGATCTCTGCGATTCCCATATTCTGCAGGGAAATTGCCGGAATATTCACCTCCAGCACCTGATTCTGGTTGGCTCCCACCTGTAAACGCATGGCACCGATACCGGTTGCATCGATTTCCAGATCCGTGTATTCCATACCCGCGGCTGCACCCGCCACATCCAGACGCATTTCAAATCCATTCTCACCGGTAAAGGTCAGCAGATTGTCCTTGATCTCGGTCTTCAGCGGCTGTACATCATCAAATCCGTCTCCGAAGTCCACCGTACCGTCCAACAGATATTTCCCGGGATTCTCAGGATCTTCCTGAAGCTTCAGGGAATCAATCGTATATTTTTTCACCGGGACATCCATGGAATAATAATTGACCTTGATATCATTATTGGTGGTATATCCCTTCAGATCATATTCACCGTTCAGCAGCTTCTGTCCGTTGAACTCCGTTACTTCGGAGATTCTGGTGATCTCTTCCTTCAGCTGTGCTACTTCATCCTGTACCGTTGCACGGTCAGTATCCGACATGGTATCGTTGGCAGCCTTCACGGAAAGTTCGTTGATTCGCTGCAGCATCTCGCTGATCTCCGTCATGGCACCGTCTGCGATCTCTATAATGGAGACACCGTCACTGGCATTCTGGTTCGCCACAGACAGTCCCTCGATCTGGGCATTCATACGCTTGGACATTGCCAATCCGGCCGGGTTATCCTTGGCATGGTTGATCTTCAGTCCGGAAGAAAGTCTCTCCAATGATTTTGCCAGCAGATCATCATTGGTCGATAAGGCATTGTTGGATAACATTGCCGATACATTGTAATTAATTCTCATGTGTTACTCCTTACTTTCCGCTGCTGTCTGCGACAGCCTGCAGGAATCCTTTTGCCAGGCGGTACAGCTGCGCTGCATCTGCCCGGTTCTCTATCGTTTCTGCGTTTTGCGTCTCACCGGCTGTCATCCTTGTCATATCCCGGGAACTGACGATGGAAAGCTTCTCCGCTTTCCAGTCCGCAGAGGTATCTGTCTGAATCCATTCAAGAAATATATCGGAGGTCTTCTCTAATTTCGTAACCTCTTCCGGCGTATTTCCTACGAGATAACCTTCGATCCGCTCTCCGGTTACCCGGAAATGAGCTTCCAGCTGTTCGTCGCCTGCATCCACCCGGATGTCTACCGCTGTGGTCTCTCCCAAGCCCTGCCGCAGGGTAAGATGTACTCCCGCCAGCTGATCCCCCAGATACATCGGCAGAAAATACTCCTGCTTGTCCTGAAGGCTTTCTGCAAGACGCAGCTGCTTATGCACCAGCTGTAACTGCTTCACGTCCAAATGATTTTCCGCCCGTTCCAGGCTGTTCGTCTTGGTTTCCTGCACGGCATCCTGAAGCATGGTCCGGTAGCTGTCTGCAAAATCCTGTCCATCCAGTTGTTCCCATAATTCCAAAGCTTCCGCCACCGCAGGCTCTTCTCCGGCTGCCGCCACAGGCACTTCCTTCTCTCTGCCGTATTTTTCCCGATAGCGCCGCAGATTGCCGAACATCTCCGCAGGATCCTCCAGCAGTGCCTGTGCCGCCAGCAGATTGGAAGCGCTGGTATTCACTTCCCCCTTTTGCAGTAATTGTACTGCTTCCAGTTCCGTGGCTCCTGCCTGCCGCATCTCCTGCATGCTTTCCTGATAGTAGGCTTCCCTGCTCTCTGTATCTTCTGACACATCTGTCAGTAGTTCTTTTGCTATTCCCACAGAGATCTGTTCCGAAATATTATTCTCCAAAAAACGTACTTCCTGCGTCAGTCCCGTATCCTGTGACACCTTCCAGTCCATATGAGAGGTTCTTCTGCTTCTGGCCGCTGCCAATAATGTGGAAAACTGTAATTCCGCTCCGGTATTTACCACAACACCTACGGCAGCACCGTCTTCTCTCTTGATCTGGTGTACCATACGGTAGATGCCGATATAAGCCTTCCGTTCATTCTCCGTAATGTCTTTCTTCTGTTCCAGCTGATACAGGAAGCGGCTGTAATCCTCCGCCGCTTCTTCATAGCTCTGCGGATTTTCGGCAAAATAGGTCTCCAGTTCGCCAAAGGTCTTCTCCAGAGGATTTACACCATCACGAATCATCTGTAAGACATTTTTCGGTGTCATTTTCTCCACTACTGTAGTGACCTGACTGTCCGCTTCTTTGACTTTCTCTATATTTTCCGGAGTAAGTTCCATCCGGTTATAGGCAAGGATCCGGATTGCCCTCTGATTTTCCGGTGTTTTCTCTAATGACATATCTGTCAGAATATCATCCACATTGGAAAAGGCCTTGCGGATGCTGTCTCCCAGGTCTCTTCGGGGAGCTGTCATTAAAGTCTCATAGCGTTCGTTCGCTTCTGTATAAGCGGTCTGCAGCGCCTTGCCCTCGCTGTGGAATTCTGCCACGGTCTCCTGCGAAGCTTTCTGTTCCAGACTATAGGGACCCAATACGCTGACCGGCAGGCCCGGCAGTTCCTTCACCACCTGTGCCGTCTGTGTATAAGTCTCATATTTGGCCACGGCATCAGTATCCCCGGGGAAATACTTGTCCGCAACCTCTGCCTCCGCCTTCCGCAGCGCTTCGATCAACTGCTCCATCGGAGACGTATCAATGGAAAAATCACTCTGCAAAAGCTTTACATTCACCTCTGCTGTCATGCGCAGCCGGATCTCTTCCAGCTGTTTTCTGGCAGACAGATTCTCCGCGGCGGCATCCCATCTTGCATCCGAGAACCAGTCCTGTACCATTCCGGCTGCTTTCTCGTAGATGTTCTCCTGTCGCCCCAGATTCGCATGGACGGGAGATTTCCCCTCTGCAGCTGCAGATGCTGCCGCCTGCGCAAAAGCATCCTCGCTGACGGGATAGGTAATGGTGTCCAACTCGGCCAGCTGCTGCAGGGTATCGGTCGTAAGTGGCAGTCCCGCTCCTACAAGCCACTGTGCTTTCTGCCGGTTCTCCTCGTTAACCGGCAATCCGGCCTCCGTGACCGCCTTGTCCATCTGATCCTGCAATTCCTGTGGAACAGCGTTCTGCTGCACTTTGGCTCCACTGTTCTCTGCCACATACAGGTTCCAGATCTCTGGCTCCAATGCATTATCTACCAGGTATCCGACCTCCCCCTCCTGTGGCTGTTGCAGAGAAGATGCCAGATCCCATGCTGTTTTCAGTTCCTTCACATTCTCCGGAGTCAGGGGAACATCCGCTGCCCGGAACTGTTCCCGGATGCTTCTGGCCAACGTATCGCTGCCCACCGCTGCTGCCAGAGTATCCATATCCATGTCATCCGTATACCCGGCGATATTCTGCCCGGAGCGCACCAATTCCGCCTTGATCTTGTCCACGATGGTGACTGCAGTATCCTGATCCAGTTCTCTGGGGTCGAATCCGTCTTCACAGGCTTTCGCATAATCCTCCTGCGACATAGTATGTGACAAAAGTGTCATATAGTTCTGCTGTAATGCCACGTTGGTATTCGCCGCATCCTGCTGCAGTTCAATCAGGGATTTCCCCTTGTTATTCTCTTCATTTCCAGCGGGCACCACCATCTGTCCGCTTTCATAGATTGCCCCGAAGGCATTTCCATTGCTGCTTTTTTTACTGCGCTGTGTCTTATCCTTACCCCAGGTATTTTTATCTGTCCGGGTGTTCTCTGTTCTATTGTCTGTTTCGTTTACAGTCTGATTCTGAAATGTTATCTTCACGCTTGTCGTCCTTTTCCATACAATCCTCAAAGCCGTCGGCTCTGAATTATTCTGAATACAATACTGAGATCAGTAAGAAAAAAGATGAGTGCACCCTTTACCCTTTGGTCACACTCATCTTCTATTTCGGTTGTTTCTTACGATTTCTTAACCGGCCTTAAAACAGAAATACAGCAGCACCGTATGGCGGCAGGTCAAAGCTGATGGAATAGTTCTTATAATGAAAAGGCTTTTTCTCCGCTATGATCTCTGCGGGGATTTCATTGCCCCAACCACCGAAACGCTCCTCATCACTGTTGAGCAGCAGCTTATATTTCTTCTTTTTCGGCACCGGCACAGTATAACTCTCCCATTTCATGGGGGTCATATTCAGTACAAACAGCAGATTATTCCTGCCACTGGAACATTTTCTGACAAAACAATAGGTGCTGTGCTCTGCGTCGTCCGCATTCATCCACTCAAAACCGTCCCAGGTATTGTCGATCTCATACATTGCAGGATACTTATGATACAGTTCCAACAATTCTTTTACATAGGTATGTACTCCCTGGTTCCATTTCTCGCCTAACAGATACCAGTCCAGCTCCCTCTCTTCGCTCCACTCCCGTTCCTGTCCGAAATCCTGTCCCATGAACAGCAGCTTCTTGCCGGAATGTCCGAACATATAGGTATAGCCCACACGCAGATTTGCGTATTTATCTGCGGTATAACCCGGCATCTTATTGACCATGGAGCACTTCAGATGTACCACTTCGTCATGCGACAGAGGCAGAATGTAATTCTCACTGTCATTGTAACTCATGGCAAAAGTCATGGCATAATGATGACCCTTGCGGTACAGCGGATCCAGCTTCATGTATTCGCAGAAATCATGCATCCAGCCCATGTTCCATTTAAAGGAAAATCCCAGTCCCTCTTCCCCAATGTCACTGGTCACATTGGGCCATGCCGTAGATTCCTCGGCAATGGTCATGAAACCGGGATAGGTTCCGCGGACTACGGAATTCAGGTGATGGAAGAATTCGATAGCTTCCAGATTCTTGTTACCGCCGAATTTGTTCGGCAGCCACTCGCCGTCTTTTTTACCGTAATCCAGATACAGCATGGATGCCACCGCATCTACCCGGATACCATCCACATGGAACTCTCTGAGCCAGAACAGGGCATTGGCCACCAGGAAGTTCTTCACCTCATTCTTACCGTAGTTAAAAATCTTCGTTCCCCACTCGGGATGCTCTCCCAGACGGGGATCGGGATGTTCGAAAATACACTGCCCGTCAAACTCCGCCAGACCATGGGCATCCGTTGCAAAATGAGCAGGTACCCAGTCCAGTATCACACCGATTCCGGCCTTGTGAAGTTCATTGACCAGATACATAAAATCTTTCGGGGTTCCGTAACGGGAGGTCGGTGCATAGTATCCTGTCACCTGATATCCCCAGGAGCCGTCAAAAGGGTGCTCCGCAATACCCATCAGTTCTACATGGGTATATTTCATTTCCTTCAGATATTCCACAATACGATCCGCAAACTCGCAATAATTGTAAAAACCCTCCGCAGTACCGTTATTGGGATGTTTCATGAAAGAACCGATATGGCATTCGTAAATTGCCATAGGTTCCTTGTTCATGTCCTTTTTATCCCTGGCTTCCATCCATTTGGAATCCTTCCAGCCGAATCCCGTGATATCGGTAACGATGGAAGCAGTCCCCGGTCTGTATTCTGCATAATTGGCAAAAGGATCGGCTTTATAAAGCTTTCTGCCATCTCTGGCATAAATCAGGAACTTGTACATCGCCCCCTCTTCCACTCCGGAAACAAACAAGCCCCAGATGCCTCCCTCTCCCAGTTTCTGCATGGGATGGGACTCCTCATTCCATTCATTGAATGTACCAATGACATTCACCTGTGCTGCATTTGGTGCCCATACTCCGAAATAGACTCCCTGCACCCCGTCTTCCACAGACAGATGTGCGCCCAGTTTTTTATAAATATCATAATGGGTCCCCTGGGCAAATAGATATTGATCCGCTTCGGAAATAAATACCTTCTCCTTCGTCATGGCTGTGCCTCCCGCTATACAAAATCTTTTTCGGTAAGGATGATCATATCCTCATCGTCATATCTCCTGGCAAACAAAACATCAAAGAAATGCTTTAATGTCTTCTTATTTGCGTGGTATATTGCCTCATCCACGATCTCTTTTACATCTACTACCGTAACCACATGATCTATAGTCTGCATATCCTCAATTCTGGTGTGCAGTGCCAGTACGCCGAGTTCGTCAATGGAGTACTCCATCTCCCGGGCATATTGTCTTCCGAATGCCACCAGAGTATCATTGCTGAGTGCTTCCACATCCATTCTTGCGGTAAAGCTTTCTCTTAATTTCTCATGCTTCTCCAGGAATTTATCGATATCCTTCTTCGTATCTTCCAGGATGATGACGATTCCCTGACTCTCCTGCTGTAATGCCTTATGCAGGGCATTCACGGTAGCATCGTTCATTTCGGATGCCTTACAGATAATAAGAGCACCGTTTTTCAGCTTGGATAAAGTCTCCGCAGTATCCTTCTTATTCAAGGCCTGTCCGGAGATCTTGGCTACTTTTCCGGAGAAATTGCTGTCTTCCGCCTGAATCTCGCGGATCATGTTCTTAGCAAGAGACAAGGTGTCCATACCCTCTTCTCCGGTGATGATCACATTGCCGGTGTAAGCTGCCAGACTAATGTTATCTATGGCCTTGACCAGCTGTTCTCTTGCAGATCTGCTCTGGATAAAGGGAGCATACAGTTCTCTCTCTTCTCTGGTAAGCGCACGAACCTTTGCCTTGTCTCTCTCTACCGCAGGGCGCTCCGGCTGTTCGGATTCTTCCTGAGGTTCCACAGTTGCAGATTCTTCGGCGGGTTCTTCCCCGGCCACTTCCTCATCCGCAGGCGCCGCTGCTTCTGTCGTGAGTTCTTCTGCAGGCTCCTCGTCTGTCAGTTCTTCCGGCTCCGCCAATTCCTCCTCTGCGATCTCTTCCGGTTCGTAGTTTTCTGCTTCCGGTTTTTCCGTCTCTTTGATCACTTCCGGCTCCGGCTCATATGCGGGTTCTTCCTCAAGTTCTTCTACGGTATCTTCTTCCGCATCCTCTTCCGGAAGTTCTGCAGGCTCCTGCGCCGGTACTTCTTCCTCTGCAGGGGCAGCCTCCGGCACTTCTTCTGCCGTCTCTGTCACAACAGGCTCCTCTGTGATCTCTTCCAGTTCTTCTACCTCGTCGGTATCTGCAATATTGTCTGCCACAGCTTCGGTATCTGCCGTATCCGCCGCTTTTTCTTTCTCCAGCTTCTCCAGCAGGCCATCTCTTACCGCCTGTTCAAACTCTGTGAACATGGCTCCGGTCTGCTGCAATACATGCTGTCTGACCTCTTCTTCTCTCTTCTCCAGGTTCTCTTTTTTCTTACGCTCCCACTCTGTCAGAATATCCTCGATATTCATCTGTCCGGTGATCTGCTTCTCGATGCTCTCCGCTTCCGGCATTACCAGGCTGATCTGACCGTCGGATTCCTGTGCCAGTACATTGGCCAGTTCCTTGGGTGGCTCCACGGGAGCAGCCGGGGTTACCGGTGCTGCAGGAGCTTCCGGCGCCTTCTGTACTTCGGATATCTCCGGTACTACATCGACTCTCTTTGCAGAAACCGGCTCCTCGGGCAGAATCTCTTCCGTCTCTACCTGAGGCACCTGTGACAGATCACCGATCTCTCCGGTCTCCCCAAAGAATACTTCCGACCCCTCCATCTGTTCCGTCTCCGGCTCCAGATCATCCTCGCTGACATCCGCGATCTCCGGATAGTCCAGAGATTCCGTGTCAGAATCCCCCGGATCGATCATCGGTGCCACAATGGAACGGGTGATGGACTCCGAATGGTCTTTCGTATGATCCTCACCCAATACTTCCCGCAATCCTGCTGCCAGTTCCGCCTGTAAATTGATCGTATTATACTGACCCACATCCATGGTCTTCACATGGATATCAAAATCATCCTCCACCGGCTGTGCAGGAGTCTGCTGTACCGGCTCATAGACTCTGGTATCGTCCGGCACCTGATCATAGCCCGGATCCTGCACGTAACTCTGGTTCGGATCGTAGCCTCCGTCCTGTGCATAACCCTGATTCGGGTCATAGCCTCCATCCTGCGCATAGCCCTGGTTCGGATCGTAGCCTCCGTCCTGTGCATAACCCTGATTCGGATCATAGCTTCCGTCCTGTACATAGCCCTGATTCGGGTCGTAATTTCCATCCTGTGTATATCCCTGCTGCGCATAACCGGGATCCTGCGCGTAGTTCTGGGAATACTGCTGCGTACCGGGCGCATCAAAACGATGATCGTATTTTTCCTGCTGTTCCGGTGTCAGCGGCTGATGGAGCATCTTTAACTCCATGGCCTTAATGACATATTTGCCCTCACCAAACCAGAGAATGAGTTCATCACATTCCTCTACACATCTGGCGGCAAGTCCCACTCTGTGATACAGATAAGCCAGTTCATAGGCCCATTTTTCCCTGTAATCTCTCTTTTTCAGTTCTTCCAGAACGGCAATGCGTTCTTCCAGGCTGACGTCCTGTGCCTCGTATAATTTATACTGTAAAATATATCTGCCGGGATCCTTGGGTGCCACCTGCACGAACTCTTTATAATATTCGATAGCCTGTACATACTCTTCCATTTTAATGGAAAGTTCACACAGGGAATAGCAGATCGTTCTGCCTCCCGGCCGTCTCTCATATGCCAGAAGCAGCATATCCCGGGCATCTTCATATCTTCGGTTGATCTTGTAAAGGTCACTGATGGTGCACAGCATCATTACACTTTTTACTCTGCGCCAGTCAATGGTATCGGCAATCTCTGCAGCCTGTGCATATTCCCCACGGCTGATCAGATCTTTGATTTCTTCCGCTCTTAATTTATATTCACTCTTATCCAAGGTATTTCGCTCCCTTAACCTTTTCTTGTCCTCAGTTCCTTATTTTCCCCAAAGCAGACTATCCCACTTTTTTCTTATTCAGTGTACCATAGTACCTATTGATATGTCAAAATCAAACTGGGCAAAATGTATAGAAACCGCCCCGTGGGATGCTACCCACGGAAGCGGTTGGATTTTTTTGTTTTCTGCCGTTTTTTCGCCTGTCGGATCGCTTCTTTGCGTCGATTGCGAAGATCCTGATCCACAGAGCAATACCGGGATCTGGAACGATTCCTTCTGCGGTTGAATTTCCAGGTCAGGCGCGTGCTGCGATGTGCGAAATGATAGTTCTTGAAAAACGCCCGCAGCAACAGTGCAAGGAAAATCAGTACCGCTATTCCTACAATGCAGAAAAATACCTTTACCACGTTAATGAAAATAACGGCCGGACCATCGGAAGTGTTATTGTCTTCCTGCGGGGATGTCTCCTGCGCAGCCATCGGTATGCCGCCGTTGCTGCCGGTTTTATCCCCTGCCTCTTCGGTTGTCTCAGTACTGTTTTCCTCTATGGCTGCTGTGTCGGACTGCGTCTCTCCGGCAGCACCGCTTTCCGCTGCGGTCTCTGTCGTATTCTCACGGAAGACACTGCTGCCTTTTTCCGTTGCTGTAAAGTCCAGAGATGCCGTTCCCAGCACAACATCATTGTAAGTGTAGGTGATTACTGCCACCTGTCCCGGCTCCGTGTCATCGTAGGAAATACTCGACTCCACATCCTGAAAAGCAATGGTATTGGGCAGGGTAATGCTGTCCGTCTGATTCAGTTCCAGAATCGGCTTGGAATTGCCGAAAATATCGTTGCCACTGTAAAAAGACCCTGCATTTTCAATGTTGTATCTGGTCTCCGTCTGAGAGATGTTCACTCTCTGGAAATTGCTGAAACCATAGTCGAACAGAGCAATCGTATCTTCATAATAATTCGGATTCTCGTCTTTCATGACCACGCAGATCAGCTTCATGCCGTCTTTTTCCGCGCAGGATACCAGGGTGCTGCGGGCGGCATCGGTGTAGCCGGTCTTACAGCCCACCAGATACGGGTATGCATATTTGCCGCCGGGAATCAGTTCCATCTTGTTGACTTCCATAATATCATCCGGCTGACGTTCCGAAGGGGAAATATGCAGCATATGAGTCATCGTCATCTTGCATAACGCTTCGTTGGCAAAAAAGGCCCTGCCGATCATGGCCAGATCGTAGGCACTGGTGTAATGATTCTCATTGGGAAGACCGTTGGGATTGACAAAATTGGAATCCACACAGCCCAGTTCCTTCGCTCTCTCATTCATAATGGAAGCAAAATCCTGCCAGGTCGTACCGGAAATATGTTCTGCTACCGCAAAAGAAACTTCATTGGCGGAACGGATCAGAATGGCGTTCAGGCATTCCTCCATAGTCAGCTGCTCACCGGGGTCAATGGCGATATGGTTGCTTCCCGGATCAATGTCGTGTACCGCATCATAGGAGAAATCTACAATCTCGTCCATGCTGCAACGCTCGGAGGCAATCAATGTTGTTAAGATTTTGGTGGTGCTGGCAGGGTATTCCTGCTGATGAATATTCTTGGCATAGAGGATTGCTCCGGTATCCGCATCCATCAGAATCGCGGATTCCGCGCTGACGACCGGGCCTGTAGGCCAGTTCTCCACAGCGTTGGACTGAACCGCCAGTGACTGATTGCGGGCGATATTCTCCTCCTTGATGGTCGCTGCGCAGACGCTCATCCCCTGAGATGCAAAAAGGCAGAGGGCGCTGATTCCCATCACTGCCTTTGTTAAAAAACTTCTATATGAAAAATGCCTGAAAAGCTGCATGTATAAATCCTTCCTGCTATCTAAAAAATAAAATGGTGTATGATAATGCGTATTCTTTATCATACACCATTTTACTTAAAAACCAAAGTCTTATCTCTATTTTTTACTTCTTTTTAAGACCTTCCGCGATCAACGTTATTTTCTATACGGAATACCGTATATGTTCCTGTCCGTCGAAGTCCTTCCACACAAAATCTTTCCCTTCCCAGATCATGTAGCCATGCCAGCTTTCTTCCTTTGGGATCGACACGGAACCAGGATTCATGCAGATATACTGTTCTGTCTCGTGAACGACGCATTTCGGTACATGGGTATGTCCGTGCAGTAAAATATCTCCGGGGTGCAGCGGCGGCAGCTTCTGTTCATTATAGACATGGCCATGAGTGGCATAGACCGCCAATGTCCCTTCCGCCAGAACGCAGTAGTCGCCCAGCACCGGGAATTCCAGCACCATCTGATCCACCTCCGTGTCACAATTACCGCGGACACAGTAGATATCATTTTTCCGCTCGTTCAACAAAGCGATCACTTCCCTGGGGGCGTAATCTCTGGGCAGATCGTTTCTGGGACCGTGGTATAAAATATCTCCCAGTAAAAGCAGCCTGTCGGCCTTTTCCTCCGTATAAGCTTCCAAAAGTTTCCGGCAGTAATATGCCGATCCGTGAATATCCGATGCAATCATCCATTTCATAAGTCTTCTCCTCCTGCTGTCAGTATAATCCCCCGCCCGGTGACTTGACAAGCTTTCTCAGATAAAGTACATTGACAATACAGATTACTATAAGAAAGGCTGAGATTACCATGAGGTTACGAAATATTACCGGTTCCCGGGAAGTCATTGCGGAAAGTCCCTTTGTCGTACCGGAAGATACTTTGGAGGCATGCCCCGGAACCTGGCATGAGATTTTCGGAAACGATCATCCGATTCATATTGAGATCGGTATGGGAAAAGGACGTTTCCTGCACACCCTTGCCAGTCAGAACCCACAGATCAATTACGTGGGAATTGAGAAATATTCCAGCGTATTGCTCCGCGCGATCCAGAAAATGGAGGAGGACGAGCTTCCGAACCTGAAATTCATCCGTATGGATGCAGAGGATATTGATAAGGTATTCGGAAAAGGGGAGGTGGACCGCATTTACCTGAATTTCTCCGATCCCTGGCCCAAGGACCGCCACGCGAAGAGAAGACTTCCTTCCAGACAGTTTCTGGCACGCTACGATGTGATTCTGAAAAAAGAAGGCACACTGGAATTCAAGACGGATAATCGCCCGTTGTTTGATTTTGCGGTAGAGGAGCTGGAACCCGCCGGATGGAAAGCACAGGTGATCACCTACGATCTGCACAACGATGCGGCACTGATGGAGGGGAATGTCATGACCGAATACGAGGAAAAGTTTTCCTCCGTTGGCAATCCCATCTGCAAATATATCATTTACAGATAACAGCCGGAATATAGAATCTTATTTTTGAGATACTATCAACAAATGACAGAAAGGAAGGATACTATGGAATATACGTTTACCGTTGCTAATTTTGAGGAAGAAGTTCTGAACTCCGCTCTGCCCGTTCTGGTAGATTTCTACGCAGACTGGTGCAATCCCTGCAAGATGATGGCTCCTGTCGTGGCAAAGCTGGCAGAAGCTTACGAGGGAAAAGTAAAGGTCGGCAAGATCAATGTGGATGAAAACATGACCATCGCCCAGAAGTACCGCGTGGCAAGCATTCCGAATTTCGTTGTTTTCAGGGACGGACAGCCCGTGGCAAACTTCGTCGGTGCCATGTCTGAAGCAGACTTCCGCCAGAAGCTGGAGCAGGCGATTCTGTAAAAATAAGTTTTTAAAACCCGGGTACGGTGAGAGGATGTCTCTGCCGTATCCGGGTTTTAAATTATTTTACTTTACATATTTTTTATACCACAATGGTACCTCATTTGTTATGGTATATAATTCGCCTTTTTTATATATTGCAAACCGGTTAAATGCTTCTGTATTATCATACAAAACAACCAGATCACATTCATTCTTTATCATGTTCAAGCGATCAAAGCTTTCCGTATATCTTCTCTCTACATCCGCATCCGGAATCCCATGTCCACCGTGGGCAACACGATATGCGATTCTCTGCTTTGCAATATCTACGGACTCAACACCAACATAATGGAGTTCTACTACATACCCTAGATCTTTTGCCTTTTTAATATTTTTCAAAACCGAATTACCGCATAATGTCGTTTCCTGATTGAAAGAAATTCCCTGCTCGAAGCAATCCTGTATCTTTTTTACTGCTATCTTACCTGCTTTCATAACATCGGAAGGATTTTTCCAATCTCCAAAAGAACGCACTATTTCATCCGTGTTAACTCGTTCCATTAATTTTAGTGAATCTATGGTTTGATATAATGTGGACTTTCCGGCGCCGTTAACACCTGCAATTAAAATATATTTCTTCATTAAAACAGATTTCCCTCAATAACTTTCTTTTGCTTTTGCTGAAGCAAAAAGTTTCCAATCATCTCAAAAAAATCTCTTTCTTCACTGTCTTTTGCTTCCATTACCAACTGTAGTGTGTCCTCTGGTTGTAGAGCTTTCATATCTTTATACATATCAGAATATTTTCGTACATCACACATAGTTTCTACCTCCATGATAAGTATATCAAATTAGTTACTTTTTTACTACTGGTATTCCCTACTCTCTGGTAATGCCTCTCTGGTGATGTAATAATCGCAGTATTCATCGCCTTCGGCCACGGATTTCTGTCTGTGGTAGCGGACGCCGCGGATGCCGGCGGTGTAGATTTTGTCGATGGCGCACATGACCGGGGCGATCTCGGGCATTCCCAGTTCTTTCAGGGTCTCATGGATAGGGCAGGCATAGACGTACATGGTGACGCTTTCCTCGCCCACATCGACGATCTTGCTCTTGTAGCCCTTTTTCTCGCTGCCTGCACTTCGCATAATGGCTTCCCGGTGCCGCCAGATCAGCTTCGGAAGTCCCGGGAAACCGGTGAGTTTCGCCAGCTGCCGCTTCACATCTTCTCCGGCGGAAGGGGCATAGTCCATCATAAGTCTGCGTGCTTCTTCCTTCGAGACTTTTTCCTGCAAAGCCAGATAAATGCCTGCCATGGGATATGCCACGTTTTTCGCATCCGGAACTGCTTTCGGGTGCCTGTCCAGAAGATCTGCACTGATCTTCCCGGCGTGCTTCCAAAGGGTATTTCCCTCTTCCTCGCCGAATTGTGTAAGGATCACATTTTTAAACTTCGCAAAAAATCTGTTTTTATCCAACACATTTCTCATGATGCCCCTCCTCTGTCTACAGATATTTTCCCGTAATGCTGTCCGCATTGGCTGCGATCTGCTCCGGGGTTCCCACGGCAACGACTCTGCCGCCGTCCTCTCCGCCGCCGGGCCCCATATCAATGATGTAATCGGCGTTGCGGATCACATCCAGATCATGCTCGATGACAAGTACGGTCGCTCCATTGTCCACCAAGGCCTGAAATACCTGCAACAGGGTCTGCACATCTAACGGATGCAGTCCGATGGTGGGTTCGTCGAACACGAATACGGAATCCGACTGTCCTCTGCCCATTTCACTGGCCAGTTTCAGCCGCTGAGCTTCGCCGCCGGAGAGGCTGGGTGTCTCCTCTCCCAGCGTGAGATACCCCAATCCCAGATTTTTCAGGACTTCCAGCCGCTGATGCACGACTTTCCAGTCTTCGGTTGCCTGCAATGCCGTCGTGACATCCATCTCCATCATCTGGGGCAGGGAGTATCGCCCGCCCTGTTTGTTCTCATAGCAGATGTTCCAGGCCTCTTTGGCATAACGGGAACCGCCACACTCCGGGCAAGGCACATCCACGTCCGGCAGGAACTGCACATCCAGACTGATCTGTCCAGTGCCGTCGCAGACCGGACATCTTAATTTTCCGGTATTATAGGAAAAATCCCCTGCCTTGTACTTTTTATTTTTCGCATCTGCGGTTCTGGCATAAATTTTCCGCAGTTCATCATGGACATTGGCATAGGTAGCCACTGTGGATCGCACATTGATACCGATGGGGGAGGCATCGATCAGCTTTACATGGGCGATGCCTTCTGCGGTAATGCTTTTTACATGTCCGGGCAAATGTTCGCCGTTTAGCTTCGCTTCCAGTCCGGGGATCAGGCTTTCCAGCACCATGGTGGTCTTGCCGGAGCCGGAGACACCGGTGACGACCGTAAGTCTTCCCTTGGGAATGTCGATTTCCAGCGGCTTTACCGTGTGAATGGTGTCCGTAGACAAATGGAG
This sequence comes from uncultured Acetatifactor sp., assembly GCA_934394815.1. Taxonomy (GTDB): domain Bacteria; phylum Bacillota; class Clostridia; order Lachnospirales; family Lachnospiraceae; genus Acetatifactor. Next base: position 31,086 of record CAKRRD010000022.1, read on the forward strand.
CTTCCCCTGTGAAAAGATTTCTTCCAGGGCAATGGGCTTACGGATACGCATATTTGCTGTCCCGCCCAGAAAAGGCCCGATCATGGACTCTTTCCGCGCGATCACCTGCGGAATCGTGCCTTGTGTGATCACATAACCGCCTCCGGCACCGGCTTCCGGTCCCATCTCGATCAGCCAGTCCGCTTCGGACAGAATCTGGGTATCATGATCCACTAAAATGATGGAGTTGCCATCGGCGATCAGATCATGCATCACCGCATTCAGTCCCACGATATTCGAAGGATGCAGACCGATGGAGGGCTCATCCAGCACATAGAGTACCCCGGTGGTACGGTTCCGCACCGCCCGGGCCAGCTGCATCCGCTGTCTTTCCCCGGTGGACAGGGAGGCCGCAGCACGATCCAGAGACAGATAGGAAAGCCCCAGATCCATCAGCCTTTTGGCCACCGTCTGAAAGGATTCACAGATGGATTCCGCCATGGGTCGCATCTCTTCCGGGAGAGAATCGGGTACTCCCGCCACCCAGTCCACCAGTTCTTTCAGAGGCATCTGGCAGGCCTGCGCCAGTCCTATCCCCCGAAGTCTCGGTGCTCTGGCGGCTTCGGAAAGTCTGCTGCCACTGCATTCCGGACAGATATCCTCCTTCAGAAATTTTTCCACACGTTTCATGCCCTTTTCGTCTTTTACCTTTGCCAGAGCATTCTCTACCGTATATACCGCATTAAAATAGGTAAAATCCAGTTCTCCCGCCTGATTGGTCTTTTTCGCCTTATAAAAAATATGCTTTTTCTCCGCGGGCCCGTGATAGACGATCTCTTTTTCCCGATCTGTCAGTTCCCGGAAGGGTATATCCGTCCGCACTCCCATTTCCCGACAGACATCCGTCATCAATGACCACATGAGGCTGTTCCAGGGTGCCACCGCTCCCTCGTCAATGCTCAGGGAATCATCCGGCACCAGCGAATCCAGATCCACGGTCCGCACACTTCCCGTACCGCCGCACTTCGAACAGGCTCCCTGAGAATTGAATGCCAGTTCTTCTGCACTGGGGGCATGCACCTTCGCTCCGCATTTGGGACACAGGATCTCCTGCTCCGCCGCTACTTTCAGGGTCGGCGGTACATAATGTCCGTTGGGGCAGCGATGGGAAGCCAGTCGGGAATACATCAGGCGCAGGCTGTTCAGAAGTTCCGTTCCGGTTCCGAAAGTACTGCGGATCCCCGGGATGCCGGGGCGCTGATGTAGTGCCAGTGCCGCCGGAACATAGAGGACTTCATCCACCTGGGCTTTCGCCGCACCGGTCATACGTCTTCTCGTATAGGTAGACAGAGATTCCAGATAGCGTCTGGAGCCCTCTGCGTAGAGAACTCCCAGTGCCAGCGAGGATTTCCCCGAACCGGATACCCCGGCGATCCCCACGATTTTGTGCAGTGGAACATCCACATCTATATTTTTCAGGTTATGAACCTTTGCACCTCTTACTTTGATATGCTTTGGCTCATTGCTTTCGTTTTCCATGACCGTACTCCTTGTCTTTTTCTTCCATCTTTAAAACAGATCCAACATATTGTCCAGATAGATTTCTTCTCTGACCTGTAGCTGGTACTCCGGTTTCGTCATATAGTACAGTAAAAATTCCAGAACCAGTGCACTGCCCAGTCCCCGGCCCTCGATCTTATAATTGGAAAATCCCATGGGCAAATAGATCTTCTGAATATCTTCCACGCTGATAAATCCGGGATTTTTCATGGCTTTAGAGAAGCGATAGCCCTCCTCTGCTCCCGGCGAGGTACAACGGAAATCCGGCTCCTCTCCCAGATTCCTGCGGCTGACGGCTTCGTAGCATTCCTTCCTGTCCTTGCAGCCGAAATAACAGCATTCATTGCACAGAAATTCCACTTTGTCTTTCTGCGGTTCTGTCAGCGTATTTAATTTTTCGAAAGCCTTGTTCAGGCGAAAATCCGGTACCACATAGCGAAAATCGGCTCTGTCGATTTCCTTTTTTAATGCTTCAAAATCCGTCAGAACCTTTGTGGTGGAGGATACCAGATAAAGTTCCGGATAATGACTTTTCAAATACTGTAACAACAACTCTGAATGAACAATCACACCATTCTCCGGTTCGATATTCTCTGCAAACAGAGCACAGAGTTCATTACATTTTCTGTCGGAAAGATGTTCCTCGCAAAGCCGGGAATTGCTGAAGGTCAGGCGGGCTGAGATCCCGTATTCCTGTAACAGTGCCAGCACTTCCCGGGCATCGTGATCCTCCAGTGAGACGCGGCCGCCGCCCCAGATGCAGTCCGGCGGGGCTCCGTAGATGGAACCGATGTCACACCAGTCGTAAAAATATTCCCGATGCTCCCGAAATAACGGCAGAAACACCCGGTATAATTCATAGAATTCAAACAGACCGGGAAGATGGTAACAGGCGGTTTGTTTATTCATGCTTCCTTTCATTCTGTTTCCTCCGTATTATTCCTGTTTTCCCTGATGTGTCATTGATAATTCCTCCGCGAACTGCTCCGGCAGGATCACCATAAAATGTTAAATCTGCCTAACCATAGGTGTATTATAGCTTATCTGTGAAAATGAAACAATCGGTTTTGAACGCAAAAAAACAGGGCCGCATTGCATGCCCTGTCTGTTTTTCTTTATTTTCCCCAGACTTCCTCCGCCACTTCTTTCACCAGCCGCAGTTTTGCCCATTGTTCTTCCTCGGTCAGCTTGTTACCGATCTCGCAGGAGGCAAATCCGCACTGGGGGCTTAAGTATAATCTCTCCAGCGGAATATATTTTGCCGCATCATGGATTCTGTCAATGACAAGCTGCTTGTCCTCCAGTACGGGAGACTTGGTGGTGATCAGTCCCAGCACTACCTTTTTCTCCCCGGATACCTTGGCCAAAGGTGCAAAACCGCCGGATCTCTCATCGTCAAACTCCAGGAAATATGCATTCACATTCTCTTCTCCGAACAGAATGTCCGCTACGGAATCATAGGCACCTTCACTTGCATAGGTGGAATGGAAATTGCCGCGGCATACATGGGTGTTGATGATCATATCCTTCGGTGCATTGGCGATCACCTTATTGTTGATATCCTTGTGGGCTTTCTGGAACTCCACAATTCCCTCTCTGGTGGTTCCGTACAGGGTGTGGCCGATCTTATCCGCAAACATGCCCCAGGTACAATCATCCAGCTGTAAATTCCGGCATCCTGTCGCATAGAGATCATCGATCACTTTTCCATAGGCCGCCACGATGTCATTTACCAGTTCCTGCTCATCCGGATAATGCTTCTCTGTGCAGCCTCGGTTAAAGGGCATGGTAAACTGCGCCAGGAACTGGGCCGGGGAAGGTATGGTCTGCTTTGCTACCGTATTTTCATCCTCCAATGCTTTTACAAACCGGAAATGCTCTACAAAAGGATGCTCTCCGGTCAGTCCGATCTTGCCTACAATGTAGGTGTCATCCACCATTGCCGCCTCGCCGTGGAACGGAAGACCCGTCTTGGTGGGAGTGTGGCCGATGCCGTCAAATCCCCACATGAAATCCAGATGCCAGGTGGCTCTGCGGAATTCACCGTCCGTGATCACATGATAGCCCAGTTCCTTGATCTTGCTCACAAGTTCTATGATGGCTTCGTCTTCCACTTCCTTCAGTGCCGCAGCATTGATCTTTCCTTCATCAAACTGTCTTCTTGCCTTCTTCAGCTTCTCCGGTCTTAAAAAGCTTCCTACGAAATCATAACGAAAAGGTGTCTGTAAATTGCTCATTGTCATTCTCTCCATTTCTTTTGTCGTTTTTTGAATTGTTCTCATTATAAGAGAAATGGCGCGATCCGCAAAATACATAAAAATAAGGGTTGTCCATAGTTTTAAACTATGGACAACCCATTCATCCTAAATACTTCTGCAGGGCCTCCAGATAGGAAGATCCCAGCCTACTGAGCATTCCCTTTCTGTGTGTGATATAACCGATCCGCATGTCACTCTCATCGGCCAGCGGCACGGCGATAATATCTTTTCCGTTTAATTTTTTATCGATCACACCGCTGCACACGGTGTAACCGTTCAGGCCGATCAGCAGATTGAACAGTGTCGCTCTGTCCCGCACCCGGATATTTTTCTTGCGTTCAAACTCAGAGAAGATCTCCTCTGAAAAGTAAAAGGAATTGTGCTCCCCCTGTTCAAAGGACAGGTACGGGTATTCTTCCAGTTCTTCGTTGGTGATCATGCTGTTTCCCGCCAGCGGATGTTTTCTGCTGATAAATACATGGGGTCTGGCAATAAACAACTGGTGAAATTCCAGATCGTGGGATTTCAACAGCTTACCGAGTACCGCCTCATTAAAATCATTCAGGAACAGGATCCCGATCTCGCTGCGCAAACGCGCCACATCCTCTATAATCTCATAGGTCTGGGTCTCCCGCAGGCTAAAATCGTATTCTTCCTGTCCGTACTTTTTGATCAGATCCACGAACGCATTGACGGCAAAGGAATAATGCTGGGTGGATACACAGAACTGCTTTTTGCCACCGGAATTTCCCTTGTATTTGTCCTCCAGGATTGCCGCCTGCTCCAACACCTGTCTCGCATATCCCAGGAAATCATCCCCTTCTTTGGAAAGCGTGATCCCCTTGTTGGTCCGGTTGAAAATAACAATATTCATTTCCTTTTCCAGCTCATGGATCGCGTTAGTCAGACTAGGCTGGGAAACATACAGCTTGTTGGCCGCTTCCGTGATGGTGCCGGTCTCCGCCACTGTTATTACATACTTTAACTGTTGAAGTGTCATTATCTTCCCTATTTTTTATCTTTTTTACTTTCACCGTAAATGGCAACAGCGACGCACAGGATCGCCGCTGCGATCGCCAGCCAGAATGCCAGATCCATATATTGTCACTCCCAAAGTTTTCAAAATCTCTTTCTAAGGTTAGCATTCGCTAACCTTCCTGTCAATCATTCTTCCTTTGGGATACGGAATTTGTCCTCAGACAATATCTTTCAGTTCTTCCTCTTCCTGACGTTTCATTTTCTCAATTTCTTTTTTATCGATTTTCTCTGCTACAACAGAAATCACTGCAGTTCCGATAACAAGTACTGCGGCCTCTAATCCAGTATTTTCATAGTCCACAAACAGAGATACTACAAACATGAGCAGTGAAGTAATAATCAGACCCGCTTCTATGTATTTTAATTTTTCCCGCCAACGCTGCATCATAAGATCAAGCCCTCCCTTGCATCTATACCGGTCTCCTTGCGATTCAGGTAATCAAAAGAAATCATCTTGCGTTTCACATAGAGCCATTCCAGCGTCATAATAGGAATCTTGTAAGAATCTCCCCGTTCTTCCCAATATCCCACGCCGTCTTCTCTCTCCTGCTCGATCAGCATATGAATGTACGGATGTTTTCTCTTTATGGTATTTGATGGAAAAATGAACGCTGACCACGAAGATCACCAGACCCAGCAGAAACATGATAAGCGGCGGCAGGATCTGCTTCTCCTTCGTCGCACCGCAGAAATAAATAACCGGGAACACCATAAATACCAGTCCCACCATAATGAGACCGGAATAAAAGGATTCCCAACTCCTCTTTGTAAACATATCTCCCCACTCCTTTGTATTATTTTCCCCCATAGTAACACAAGAGTGGGTTATCGTCATCCTTTTTTAGAAAAGAATATCCTCCCGACGGATCTTATCCTTCTCCGTAATGGGGCGGATCACCCGGCAGGGAACTCCTGCTGCAATCACTCCCGCTGGAATATCATGGGTGACCACACTTCCGGCTCCGATCACAGAACCAGCGCCGATGGTCACGCCACCGCAGACCGTGGCATTTGCTCCGATCCAGACATTTTCCTCCAACGTGATCGGTGCAGAAGTACCAATCCCCTGACTGCGCTGCTCCGGATCAACTGCATGTCCGGAACATGCCAGACAGACACCGGGCGCGATAAATGCACCCGCACCGATATTGACGGGCGAAGTGTCCAGAATAACACAATTATAATTGATGACTGTGAGTCCATGGGTGTGAATATTAAATCCGTAATCGCAGTGAAAATCCGGTTCTATGCCCGTCATCGGATGACAGGTTCCCAGAAGCTCCTGCAAGATCTCACGCCGCTTCTGCTGTTCCCCCGGAGCCGTCCGGTTATATTCCCAACAAAGCTGCTTTGCACGGTTCTGTTCCTCTCCCGGAATATTTTCATAGCCGCTGGCATAGGCCGCAGGGCGCTTCATAATGTCTATAACGTTCATGTTTTACGCTTCCTCGCTTTTTCTTTTCCCGAAAACCTCACAATTTACAGTAATGTCACCATTCTCCTGAATGGTAATATTCTGCCAGTGAAATGTATTTTCATTTCTTTCCACGAAACGCCATTTTCGATTGGGATTTTCCAAAACCGTTCCTGTCAATATTCCATTTTCCATAGTAAAACACAAATTTGTAAATTTACTCTTGCATGCATATACCATATCATAGCAATGGGTCTTTGAATTATATATTCTAAGTCCGACACCATACTCACCATCCGGCTGTGGAGAAGTCTCCCTCGTCGTTCTGGAAGGACATATGAACATATCTTCAATACCTATCCCGTTCAATACCCGTCTGAAGATCCACTCTCCTTTTAACTGGCGCTGCGGCCTGCTACGATCACCATCTATAAATTTATCTTTATAATCAAATTCCCAATCACCCAATAGTGGAGCAAACCAATCATATTCCTCCGGAATAGTTTCTTCCGATTGTCCATATAAAGCTTCTATAAAGCTATCCATAATGTTTTTTGCCTTCCTTGTACCTGCGTCAAATTCTTCCGGCAATAATTGCCTTCACTTCTTTTATCCCCGAAAGCAATCCTCGACCTGTTTCACAATCGTTTCATCCAGCCAGCCCTTCTTCGCCATATCCCACAGGATCTCACAGGCTTTTTCGTGAGACATGCCCTGTTTATAGGGACGGCTTTCCGTCAGTGCCTGATAGATATCTATGCATGCCATCATGCGCTCCTGTGTGTTCAGTTCTGCGGCAGTCTTGCCAAATGGATAACCGGTTCCGTCCAATCGTTCATGGTGAAAGGCCGCCCAGTCGCGGATCTCGTCAAAATCATCCACGTCGGACAAAATAGAATAGGTATATGCCGCATGATGCTTCATCACGGCAAATTCATCTTCCGTAAGTCTTCCCGGTTTCTCCAGGATCTCATTTCCTACCGCTACTTTTCCGATGTCGTGCAAAGCGCCCGCAAGGTACATTTTCTGCACGGTTTCTTCATCAAATCCCATATAACGGCTCAACCGTTCCGCATCCTCTGCTACACCGATGGAATGGGTGCTGGTGAATGGAGATTTGTAATCGACGATCTGTGCAAAAAAGCTTGCCAGCTCCTTGATCTGCGCGAAGCTTAGCTCCTGTTTGATGCGGGGGATTTTCTCCCACAGATTTTTCTCAAAGCTATCCTCTCCCAGTGTCAGAAAATGCGGCAGGGGAAACGCCTGTAAGAAAGCATCCACACATTCTTTGTCCACAACGGTTCCTTCATTTTTGTGAAGATATCCACAAGCTTTATTGAAAATATCCTCCGTAAATCCCTTTGCACCGTATGCCCGGTCCAGCAGATCGCTTAAATGAATGATGCGGGAAAAAAGCGGAATCTCTTCCCATTTTTTTCCAAACGGTCCACTCCCATTGGCATTTTCATGGTGATATAGAATTACATTCTTCACATCCGTATGGAAGGGAAGCCTCTGTATATTTTTTTCACCCAGAGTACAGTGAATTCCTACCTGAGAAGTTTGCGAAACATTTGCAACATCCTTATGTAATTCTTCCTGAATATACTGTGTCAGTGCATTATCATGAAGCAGGGCACATGCTGCCAGATCCTGCAGGCTCTCACCGCTGATCCCCAGCTGCTCTGCCATGCAGACACTCATGTATGCCACACGCTTCGCATGTTTGTCAGACACATGTACCAGTTCTGCCTCCACACAGTCCAAAGCATACGAACAGGCTGACAATAATCCTAAAACATCTAATACCATTATTTCTTCTCCATTACTCTTTTGTTATATTTCTTTTCCGCACAGATATAGTCGCTGACTCTTCCCAACACGATCGGAGAAAAGCCAATAGAATCAGCCGGAAGAGTGTACAGCATGCCCTCACACTCTTTTCCGGCTTTTATCATTTTCCCTGTTTTCTCAAAAATCACCAGGGATTTCTCATCCTATTTTACTTTTTTCTTATAATCATAGATCTTAATATCTGCACAAAAGCTCTGAAGGGGTAAACTTTTCCATCCCGGCACCTCCGTTCGTTTCCGGAAATAAGTATACCTCTTCTGCCCTGCCAGTTCAATCCGGTTCTTTTACCGGGGAATCTGGGTCTCTTCCTTGTGCTCCACAGGCAGACAACTCCCGTGTCATAATTCTCAGGCCTCTTGGGATTTTTCTTTTCCCTCAATAATCGTCTTTACCTCTTCTATTGTTTTATCTGTTGCAGATGCAATCTGTTCTATTGAAAGACCATTTTTATACATTTTTGTAATAAGTTCTGCATGGCCCTCTCTACGTCCCTCTTCCAACCCTTCTCTGCGTCCAATTGCAATACCTTCTTCCTTAACTCCCTGGCTCAAATTACACATAGTGCTCATATCCTTTCTGAAATTCTCTTCTAATGGGATATCATATTCATTTCCAATAATATCCAGCTTCTCATCTATAGTAAGCTCTCTGGACAATAATGCTCCCAACAGACGATGTAACTCGTAGGTCTCATCATGTTCCGGCAGTTCCTTTGCAAGACCTATCATAATGATATTCAACAGATCCAGATTACCTTTCCATTCATAAGAACCGATCAGGTCTTCTTTGGTCAGATGAATATGGCTCATGGTGTTTTCCTCCATATTCATACAAATCCAAATAGAATAGACACTTTTAATGTCATCGTAACTCGAATTCTCGAAATCTCGTTCCTTCTGGGAAGAAACCAGTCTGCTTACATAGAATACTGCCCGGTTCAGGATCTCATAGTCGCTGGGTTCATCCTTTTGCGCTTCCACATTAATGATGATCTGTGACAGTCCATCCTTCATCCGTACATAAAATACAATGTCAAAACGCACCAGGCCTTCGTTCAATTCCTGATTCTCTGTATTAAAACCAACAAGGCGTTGACCGTTCTGAAAATGCACCGCATTCGTCAGTCCCGGCTCCACCGGCATGGCGCTGATATAAGGAAGTCCCTCTATCAGTGCTGCTACCTCGAGCGGATCCATCCCCTTAAATTCCTCCACGGTCTTCACCAGGATCCGCGCCAGGATGATCTTATGTGCTATCAGGCGTTTTGCGCTGTTATCGTATTGGGCGTCTCTGTCTGTTGCCATTACTGCACTCTTTAATTCCGTATTCAATGGTTTCCTCCTTTTGTGTCAGGTAATCATAGATACCGCCGAAAATAAAAGGATTTCGCCATATCTACATTATAACTTACCTGTTTTTCTGATACAACTGATTTTCTTTCTGTGTGGGTTTTCCTCTTCCCTTCTTCCTGGTTCTATGATTTAGGGAATCGGATGGGACATCAGCTTTCGCTGACATAGAAATTTTCATAAGTGAAATGTACTTATACGCAAAGTATAACTTATAATTCCTAATTAGACAATAAATATATTTTAATATCTAAATAAAATTGTCTTTTAAGTGTAATAGTATAATTACCCCTTAAAAGACAATTCTATAAATGATAATTTACCACGGTGATTTCTTATTAAATAATCCGGTTACTTACTTCGATATTATTTCAACAGTCGGCGATATGCTCTCCAACCCGAGTTCGTCATCTTCCGCAACTCTATAATCAGTAACATCTATTGAATACATATAGTCCGAAATCTCTGGATTTTTCTCATCAGCCGGAAGTTCAACTTCAAATGTCTTGAACTCAAACACATAAACCGTTCCTTCAACAAGCTTTCCGGTCATATCTTCCTGAAAGCGAAGTAAAAAGGGTGTAGTCTGAAAGAAGTGAACTACGGCAATCGTTTTTCCCGGAAGCGCACAGTAATCCGGCAAGAGTTGTTCAACGGTAGCTGTAAAAGACCCCGAAAACTGTGCATAGCACTTTTGGGGGGCGGTCATTTGCTGCGTATCTGAACTTTGATCATTATTTCCACAACCAGCCAATGAAAAAACCAACACAAGACAAAGAACCATTGCAATAATCTTTTTCATACTGTTTCCTCCCTCAAATTCCGACTTAGTTCAATTCACTTTTATCATATAAAAAAGTCTCCCTTTCAAATATTATTATATCCAAAAAGGAGAGCTTTTTCCATTAATATTTCACTATTTTCCGCTTCTACTTCTCATCAACGACCTGGAAGATATCGAACTTCAAGAGTTATTCGCTATTCGCATAATCAATCAAAATCTTTTTGCAACTACTGCAACGATAAGCTTCACAATGAGGGATTCCTCCTGAACCTTTACTCAATTCCAGATCGTCCGATTTTTTAATACGAAAAACTTTTGTCACATTATCAACTACAAAAGTAATGTCTCGTGAACTCATTAGGTATCCTCTTATCATTTCTTCACCACAATATGGACATTTCATGCTGATTTACCTCCTGTAAATCGGTGTATGTTTATTGGAATTACTTAACTGATCGTCAGCCCCACAGGAAATACCAGCCGTATTCATTTCTTTATTTTCCATCGATTCTTGCCTCTATCTGTTTCCGTGCCATATATCTGGAAATATTAAATGTTCGCAGAGATGTCTGATCCAGACGCTTCTTATTATGGTTCAGGTAATAATATCCGAATCCTTTTGGCTGGTAACTCCCCCACCACTGAGCCTGCGTATCTTCACTCATAATGTCTGTGGGGTTCTCCAGTTCATAGGCGCCAAAATCATACCCAAGACTCTCCATATAAGGAATAATAACCGGTGCAGCATCCGCACTGAGATCACTCAGATAAGAGAAGTCTCCATATTCCGCTCCCCGGAAAAACGGCCCGGCGAAAAAATCATCTCCGTAATCCTGCGCCACGGATTCTTCCCAGCCCGTACCGTCCGCGCCGGGTGCATTGGCAATATTCACTCTGGCTATAATATAGTCGGGATGGCTGAAGGACAATGCCAGATACAGCACGGTCACCATCACGACGCCATAGCGGAACAGAAGGAAGCTTTCTTTGTAAATATTGATCAGTACTCCGATAAACATGACGAATAACACCGCCAGCATCCACAATACGAAGATCCGCAGGAAAGTCAGATAATAATACCGGATGTAAATGATCATACGCATTACGCTGGACGTGATCATGATAAAAGTACATAATGACATAATCGTCATAATCACTTTCAGTACCTTACTCTCCCTAAAAAAGCTGAGGCACACCAATACCAGGATCAGGTTCAGAATGCCGACAGCCAGCAGCTGGAAAAAGCCCTCTCTTGCATACTGTGCGTAAGTATAGCCCTCCGGCAGCTGCATTTCCCCTAAGAACAATCCGAAGATCTGGATTCCGGAAAACAGCAGATACAAAAGTGACAGCAGTGACATAATGGTAATTGCCAGTACCGGTTCTCCCTTTCGGTGATCCTTCACCTCTTCCGAAATGTTTCTCTTGCACAAATAAGCAGTCAGTGCGTAAGATGCAAAGAACAGAAATGTAATCCGGACGACTACATTGATAATATTGCCCGGGCGGATCCAGTTCATGAAATCCGTCGTCATCTTGCGGAAGACCGCATCGGCAGAGCTTAACAATCCGGCGGCAATGAGCAGAATGGGCAGTGCGATCACTACTCCCAGCAGTCCGTACCATACCTTCTTATTTACTTTTCCTTTTTCACGAAAATAGGCTTTGCCATCGGAAAAAGGCTTCCCCAGTTCCCCGAAGCTCATAACCACCAATTGACAGATGCTCCCCACATATTTCCCAAGCTTCCACTTTTTCGTATCAAAATATTGATTCAGCAGCAGACACATCACTAACAGAAACACTGCCAGCTTGTTCAGACCTATGATCGCCCATCCGTCGGTGCAGAAGGTGGATACCCCCAGCAGCAGGATGCTGACCATATAAAAGGCACTTCCTTTTTTTAAGGTAATCTCCAGTTTTGACAGCGAGAAGACAAAATACAGTAAAGTGCCTGCGAGAAAAAAAGGGAAGGTGATCCCCGAGCCGTTCCGGAACATACAAAATGCATAG
>CAKRRD010000023.1 GCA_934394815.1 uncultured Acetatifactor sp.
AACTGGTTAAATGTTGGCATTCTGTTTCACCTCTTTCTTAATAGTATAATAGACGCACCTTTTCTGGCACGCTTTAACAGTATACTTGTTCCGACTTCCGTTGTCAACAGGTTTTTCGTGAAATTTACAGGGTTTTTCACTACTTTTTCATATATTATAACCAAAAGAGGAGCTGTACCGTTTCCGATACCGCTCCCTGAAGTATTTCCCGTTATTTTTCCGTCTATACAGAATCTGTTTTCGGAAAAACATTACTGAATTTCTTTCAGATATCTCTCTAAGGCATCCTGCCAGGAGGGAAGTCTTTCGAATCCGTTCTCTGTCAGCTTGTCCTTGCTCATGCGGCTGTTCTCCGGTCTTTTGGCCTTCGTCGGATATTCGGAAGCCGGTACGGGAGACACATCCACCTTCATGCCTGCCTGACGGAAAATCTCGCAGGCAAATTCATACCAGCTGCAGATGCCTTCATTGGTGGCATGATAGATACCGTATTTGTCGGTCAGCACCATATCCACCAGAAGCCTTGCCAGGTCATAGGTATAGGTAGGCGATCCGAACTGGTCGTTCACTACCGTAAGATGATCGTGGGTCTTGCCCAGATTCAGCATGGTCTTAATGAAATTCTTGCCATTAACACCAAATACCCAGGAGATTCTTACGATAAAATATTTCTCCAGTGTATTCTGTACGGCCAGTTCTCCTTCGTATTTGGTCTGTCCGTATGCATTGAGGGGATGACACTCGTCCTCCGGCTCCCAGGGTCTGGTACCCTCGCCGTCAAATACATAATCCGTACTGATGTAGACCATTTTGCAGTCCAGCTTTTTGCAGACATTGGCAATGTTCTGCGTGCCGTCCGCATTGACCTTACGGCAGATCTCCACATTATCTTCCGCTGCATCCACTGCGGTGTAGGCTGCACAATGCACCACCGCATCCGGTGCTGCCTCTCCGATCACCTTTTCCACGCTGGCCGCATCGGTGATGTCCATCTCTTGGATATCCACACCGACAGCCTCAATGCCTCTCTTTTCCAGTTCATTCATCACATCATATCCCAACTGGCCCTTTATGCCTGTTACCAAAACTTTCATATTTTGCCTTCCTTTTCCTTACTTTTCTTATTTTTCTTACTTTTCTTATTTTTCTTATTTTTCTTTTTCGGATACGCCCGGCATATTTTCATAGTTTCTGCACTATTGCCGTATTTGTTTCCTCATCTGCCTATGATTATAACATTCTATCCGTAGATCAGCAACGAATTCCCGCAAAAAATCCGGAACCATTGTCCCGGATTTTCGATTCTCCCTTTACTTTTTTCAAATAGTCATGTAGCTTTCCGCGGCTCGTTTAATATCCTCCACAATAACTTCCGCTTTCCGGTCTTCCAGTTCGGCTGCCTGTGCTCTGAGCTTCCACCAGTTCCACCCGGGTCTGGCATCTTCTCTCAGTTCTTTGATCCGTTTCCGATATTTGCAACATAAAATAATGTATGCCACCACAATGAGCAGCAGGCCGACAGCTAACAGTCCTATGATCGTATCCCTATAATAAGTATCGGATACAGCCTGCGCCAACGGTATCTGCTCATCTTCAATTTTCGTTATCCGGTAATTTGCCAGAATGGCGATTGTAGAAGATAACATATCGTGCCCTCCATCATTTTACTACATCTATTAATTAAGACTGGCGGCCTTTCGAAAACGGTCCACATTTCCGCAAAAATTTTCCGCTAAACGTCAGGGAATGACAAATTGTAACTTAATACGCATCCGCATGCTTCAAAAGCACCGTCACCGTCTTGCACAGGATCCGGATATCTTCCATCAAAGACCAGTTGTCAATGTACTCCACATCCATCTCCACGATCCTCTCAAAATCCGTCACAAGGCTTCTGCCGTTTACCTGCCACATTCCCGTCAGTCCCGGTTTGATGCTGATCCGCCGCCACTGCCTCGTCCCGTATTTTTCCACCTCATCCGGTGTCGGCGGTCTTGTTCCCACCAGGCTCATGGAACCACCCAACACATTAAAAAACTGAGGCAGTTCATCGATACTGAGCTTTCGTATGACCTTTCCCACCCGGGTGATCCGGGGATCCTCCTTCAGCTTGAACATTACCCCTCCGGCAATCTCATTCTGCGACAACAGTTCTGCTTTTTTCTCCTCCGCATCCACATACATGCTGCGAAATTTATAGATCTGAAATTCCCTTCCGTTTTTCCCGATCCGGGTCTGCCGGAAGATCACCGGCCCCGGGGAGTCCAGCTTAATAAGCAACGCCGTAATTAACATCACCGGGGAAAACAATACGATTCCCAGCAGGCCTCCCATCACATCCATCATACGTTTTATGATCTGCTCCCCGGTATTCAGTGTCACCGTATGATACGTGATCACAGGATAGGTTCCCACACAGCTCACATAGCTGTCGGCTCTGCGCCTTTTGTAGAAGTCCACCACCATCCGCACGGTCACCCCCATATCAATGCACAGATCCACGTATTTCTGCATGGCGGAAAGCTGTTCTTCCCTCTTTTGCAGAATATAGATCTGATCCAGATGGTACTGCCGGATCAGCACTTCCAGATTCTCCAGACTTCCCAGATATTCTCCGGCATCCCCCTCCGGGATCCTGGCCAGTTCCTCTCCGGAGGCTGCAATATAGCCTGCAAATTCCATCCGGATACTGGTCTTCTTCAGGAAATACCGGAACTTGTTATATTGCGCCCGCCTTCCCACAAAAGCGGTACGGGGCAGTTCTCCGCAGCTTTTATGTTCCCACACGCCTTCCGCCTGCCGGATCCTTACGGACAACAGCTTTATACTTTCCAGACCACACACCAGCATCAGGAACAGAACATATCCCCGGAAATCCTCCGTAATAAAAGGCAGCAGGATCGCCGTAGCCGCTGTAGCCATGAAAAACGATCTGGTCCTGCGCCGCAGGATCCTGTCCGGATAGCCGAACAGTGTCACGTTATACAGGTACTGTTCCCCGTTTTCCAGCAGATAAATCAGAAGAAATACCGCGGCCAGCCCCGTCATACCCAAAAATGTCCGAAGATCCCATGCCTGCCCCATCACCAGCGCCGCCACAGCGTATGCCGCAAGAAGCTGCAATGCATCTTTCACTATATGCACCGTATCCTTGTTTGCACTCGTATTTGACCGATTCATTTTTTTCTCCCCCTTTTTGTGTCGCTTTTTCACACGGTCTTCCGATTTCTGTTCTCTTCTGTCCTTCTCTGTCGACCATCCCCTGATGACAACCGTTTTTCCCCCATGCTACAATAGCACCTGTAAAAGGAGGATTTATCATGTCCAGGCTCGTAATGATCGATGATGATGCCGAAGTGCTGGCGATCAATCAGAAATATCTCACCGGTGCGGGATTCACCGTGTACACTGCCGTTTCCCCCAAAGAAGGGATCCTGTCCATCCGGAAACATCATCCCGATTGTATTTTATTAGATGTTATGCTGCCGGAAGCCGACGGTTACCGGGTGTGCCGCTATATCCGCTCCTTTTCCTCCGTGCCGGTTCTGTTTCTCACCGCCAGAGGTTCCGAGGAAGACGTGGTCCGGGGACTGACCTGCGGCGGAGATGATTATCTCGTCAAGCCCTACAGTCTCCGGGAACTGAAAGCCCGGGTAGATCTTCTGATCCGCCGTCGCAGCCAGTTTGCCAAAGACTCCTCCGGCCTCGTACTGGCCATCGGGAATCTCACCATTGACAAAATTGCCCACAAAGCTTTTTACCGGGAACAGGATCTGTGTCTGGCCAACCGGGAATACGAAGTCCTGCTGTATCTGGCAGAGCATCCCGACCGGGACATTACTTTCGAAGAACTGGGATGTGCCCTCTTCGGTGTGTACCGGGAAAGCGACCGCCGCAGCGTCATGGTCAATGTCAGCCGTCTCCGCAAACGCTTCGAAGGCAATTACGAATTGGAGAACCGCATCGAGACCGTCTGGTCCAAAGGCTATCGCTTTCTGAAAGGAGGTGTCTGACTGTGAAGCAGCATTCCCGCCCCGCTTTTTCGTCTCCGGCCATTGAGCAGGAGACCGTGGAAGAGTTGTCCCGCAGACTTCTGGAAGTCACCGCCCGGCTGGATGCCAGCAACCGTTCTCTGCAGCGTCTCCAGCGGGAACGCACGGAAATGCTGGCCAATCTTTCCCACGATCTGCGGGCACCTCTCACCGCCATCCGCAGTGCCGTGGATTATCTCACCTCCGGGCAGCCTCTGTCGGCACAGGATACCGTAAGTGCCCTCTCCCTGATCGATCACCGGACAGCCACACTGGAGCATCTGATCCGGGATATGTATGAACTGTTTACGCTGGAAGATCCCTCCTGCGGCTTTTCCTTTCAGGAGCTGGATGCCCTGTACTTTCTGGAGGAATATTTCTATACTGCCCTTCCGGACAGCCGCTATTCCCGTCACATCCTGCGTTGTTCCGTGCCGCAGGACCTGCGTGCCACCCTTTTTGCGGATCCAGGAAAACTGGTGCGGGTTCTGGATAACCTCTTCGGCAATGCCGTAAAATACGCTCCCGCAGGAACCCAGATCACACTGTCTGCAGAGCCTGCTCCGGATCTTACCACGCTCCGGATTCTGGTAGCCGATCAGGGACCCGGCATTCCACCGGAAGAAACCGACCGGATCTTTGGCCGCACCTACACTGTCTCCCCCGCCAGAACTCCGGGTTCCGCCACCGGCAGCGGTCTGGGTCTTGCCATTGTAAAAGCCATCACCGAACGCCACGGCGGTACGGTATCCTGTGAAAGCACTCCGGGTGCCGGCAGCACCTTTATCCTGACCCTTCCCGCGAAGTTCTTACAAAGTTGATACATTTCTTTACTTGCGTCTTCCCGTCTACTATGCTGTAACCACACAGGGGCTTTCCCTGTCTGTCAGGTCTGCGTAAGGCAGACGGAAAGGAGAATTCTTATGAAGCATTGGGCACAACCCGAACTGATGGAGCTGAACGTATCCGAGACCGCCTGTGGCTGGTTTCCCTGGTATCCCGGACATCCCGGCGGAGGCGGTCATCATCCCGGCCACCATCCCGGTGGCGGCTGTCAGCCCCCGCAGCCTTCCGAGGAACCGGAAGAGTTCTTAAGCTGACACGGTCTTTGCAGTGCGTGGACTTCCGCTGTCACTTCGGCAGTGGAATCACCTGCTGCCGGCCGCTTTACCGAATACACCGGGATCTGCTCCGCCATTTTCAGGCAGTTCTGCCAGATTTCGTTTTCCATTTCCGGTCTCTGTTTTTTCCACAGATGCCGCAGAAAAAGATTCTCTTTATACACCAGCATACTGTCCGCCCCTGTGACTTTTTCTATTCTTAGCTTCCCGAACCCCTCTTCCGGTTGGATTCCCAGAAAAACAAATCGTTTCAGCCGTACCTTTTCCCTCTGGAACGCCTCCCTGCAGGGTACCAGAAATTTATCCTTTTTTTCATCCATGTAAAGCAGTTCTTCCGGTACATATCCCTGTCTCAGCACCGCATCCCGGCACAGCTTCATATAAGGGAAGGCCGGATATACCCATATCCCGTCCGTTCCGGAAATCTCCACCACCGCCATATCGTCTGCCAGAAACCGGTACCCCAGGCCCAGCAGCTTTGCCGTCAATGTGGACTTCCCCGCGCCGCTTTCCCCCGCGATCAGCAGGGTTTCTCCTTGCGGAGACATCAGCGCACTACAATGAAAAGCCAGCTTTCCCTGCTGCAGAGCCAGCATCGCCATGCCGAAGCCCAGCAGATAGGTACGAACTGCTCCGGAGTCTCCTCCTTTCCGGATGTGATACCGGATCGTGTGTCCCTGCTCCACGCGCATTTCCAGGGTACGATTGCACAGCCAGCTTTCTTCCGTTCCAAGGGAACTGCCACAGAGGCAGTCTCCATGTTCTTTCCGAAACTGTGTTTCCTCCGGCTCCGTCATGGCAAGGATCCTTATTTCTTCCCCGCCAAGGTTCCCGGCCTTCTCCGGCAACACCGGATCCAGCTGTAGAAAATCCAGATCCGCTGTCACTCTCATGCCGTACAGACTGTAGTGGTACTGCATTCTTCCGTCACTCTCCCTTCCCGGATGCGAAGTTCTCTGTCACAATATTTTAAGACACCCTTCCTGTGGGTAATGAGGAGACACGTTGGTCTCGGTTCCAGTTCCCGGAGATTCTGCAGCACTGCAATCTCCGTGGCTTCATCCAGTGCGGAGGTAGCTTCATCCAGAATCAGAAACGGCGCCCTGCGTAAAACAGCTCTGGCAATGGCGATCCGCTGGGCCTGCCCTTCCGACAATCCATGGCCTCTCTCCCCAATGACCGTATCCAGACCTTCCGGCAATACCCGCACGAACTTTTCCCCGGAAGCCAGCCGTAAGGCCTCCCACAGTTCTTCCTCCGTGGCATCTTCCCTGCCCATCCGCAGATTCTCCCTTACGGTTCCGCTGAACAGTGTATTCCCCTGAGGGACATAAGCGATAAACTGCCGCACACCGGCTCCGGTCTCCTGCCGTTGTCCGGTTCCGTTGTAGAAATCCACCTTGCCTTCTCCCGCTTCCAGAAAAGCCAGCAGAATGCGGATCAGTGTCGTCTTACCGATGCCGGATTCTCCTACAATGGCAGCGAATTCCCCCGGCCGGATCTTCAGGTTCACTCCCTGAAGCACCGGTTCTTTTGTGTATCCGAAGCATACGTTCCGCAGTTCCACACCAATCCTCCGGCCTTCGATCTCCCCGGCCGCCCTTCGTTCCTCCGGGATCCGCTGTAACTCCATGATCCTCCCGGCGGAGGTCAGCAGGGCGATGATCCGGGGAATCTGCTGTGCCAGTCCCAGGATCGGTGCCTGCACCCGGTTCACAAGCGTTAAGAATACCGACATGGTTCCATAGGTAATCTGTTGTCTCGACAACTGCCACGCGCCGTAGGAAAAGGCCGTCAGATATCCTCCCTGAAAAGCCAGCGCCATCACCGTGGAACTGGCGGTTCCCAGGCCGGTCTTGCGGTATACCCAGTAGAACCGCTCTTCCCGCAGCTTTGTCAGCCGCTCCACTGCCCGGTCCTCTCCGGTAAATGCCTTGACGATCAGAAGATTGGCCAGGCTTTCCTGCAAAAAGGACCGGTATGCCGACTCGCTCTCCTGTACCTTCCCCTGTAACCGTTTCAGGCGCTTTCCCAGCCACCAGGAGCAGAGGGCCGCCACCGGAGCCACCAGCAGGGCGAATACTGCCAGCAGCGGCGAATAATAAAACAGCATGCAGAATACCAGTACCAGTTCGATTCCCAACTGCAGAATATTCGGAAGCGTCCCCACAATACCATCTGCCACATTTCCCGCATCACTGGTCAGCCGCGTCATGAGATCGCCGGTATGATAGGCCATCACCTCCCGCCAGCCGGAATGCAGGATCTTCTCATAGATCTGTCTGCGGATGCCGAAGGAGAACCGCTCCGTCACCAATGCATTGAGCAGTGCCGACAACACCGAGATCCCCTGCATCCCCAATAACAACAGTACATAGCCTGTAAGCAGACGTCCGAAACCGCTTCCCACCGTGGCATGATCGATGATCTCCTTGGTGGTCTGCACCATGGCCAGAGAAGCAAAAGTCTCCAACACCCCAAGCAATAGCAACAGTCCGATCCTGCCCGCATAGGGAGCGGTATACTGCCACAGCCATGGAATATAATCTCTTCCTCTTATTTTTCCCATAGGTGTCTACACCTCTTCCAGGATCCCCGCCTGTTCCAGTTTCTCCAGGAAGGCCAGCACCTCTTTTTCACACACCTCTTCCGTCACCTCGTATGCTTCCATAAGTTTTTGCAGGATGACCTCCACCGCCATGCTGCCCGGTCTGCCGTTCTCAGGCTCCTGCCCGTCCAGCATGTCCCAGATGTCGTTTCCCACACCTTTGATACAGAAATATTTTCCCTGTTCGAAATCCACCATGACCTTTTCTCCCGCCAGGTCCGTCACATTTCTTCGCTGCTTCATCCGGATCGTTGCCGCTCTGTCCATTTACTGTTCTCCCTTCTTTTACACACTCAAAAAAGCCCATGTAACCATGAGCTTCCCTGATCCTTTTCGGCTTTTCCTCACACACAGTAATCGGAAATTACTGTACATCTACGGTAGGCTCTCCGGAATTACCGGAAGAAGGACCGTAGGTGGGGATGGTATACTTACCGTCCTCGGACTGGTAAACGCCGTCCTCGATCAGGCCTCCCTTGGGGCTGTAAGCCGTTGCTCTTACGTTCAGTTCCTCCATTTTGGGCTGACTCCATGCTTTCATTTTCCATTCCTCCTTATTACATTTTTATGATTTCTCACATTTCTGATTATAATAATTCCCCTGTAAAAATACCCTCTTTCTAACAAAACTGTAAGATTTTCGTTACAACCTCAGGAAGCGTATCCTTATCCGTCTGTCTGCCCACCTCATAGATTTCTGTCTGTCCCGCGATCCGGATCAGCTGCTCCATCAGAAGATACGGGATCCCGGTGCTGTATTTGTAGGTATCCGCCAGATACAGCTGTGCGCTTAATATTTCCAGTGCTTCCTTCCCCGTAATGCGTCGGATCCGTACCGCATCCTTCCGGCGAT
The DNA here is from genome assembly GCA_934394815.1 of uncultured Acetatifactor sp. Taxonomy (GTDB): domain Bacteria; phylum Bacillota; class Clostridia; order Lachnospirales; family Lachnospiraceae; genus Acetatifactor. The sequence goes on from CAKRRD010000023.1 coordinate 8,614, forward strand.
CCACCGGATCCTTCCGCAGCCAGAAAATCTTCCCCAGAACCACCGCCTCTTTCCGATAGCAGTCCTGCCTGCGCCAGGCATATTTGTCCCGTTCCTCGTCAATATAGATCAGTTCTTCCAGCGGTTTCCCACATTTTAACGCCATATCCCGACAGATCTTCTGCTGCGGATAGGATGGCTCCGCCAGCATTCCCCCGACCCCCGGATGCACTCTCATCGTGTCATCCGCCAGAAATCCAAGCTTCCTTTGCAGCAGTTCCATGGCCACCGTAGATTTCCCGGCACCACTCTCCCCACAGAGCAGGATTGCCTGTCCTCCGGCATCCAGGGCGCTGCCGTGGAAAAAAGGTTCTCCCCTCTGCAGACAGATCAGCGCCATGCCTGCACCGAGAAGCAGGGAGGTGACAAGAAGCATTCTCGGTTCCTTCGAAAGTTCCACCGTGATCTGATTGCCGCCTTCCACGTAGACCTGAGTTCCGTCCCGCACCCGGAACCAGGCCGACGTAAAACCGTTCGTCCAGGTTCCGTACCCCTTCCGCCCCGCTTCCCGTAAAAAATCCGGAACCCTTCCGAATACGATCCTTACCTCTGCTTCCCCCGGCACATCCGGCTGTGCCGGGGAAAAGGGGATCTGTGACTGCACCCGCAGCCCATAGATTCTGTAAAAATATTCCATCATACCTCAAACCTTCTCCGATATTCCCGTGCCAGTCCCACATAGAACCCACGCACCATGCCTGCCTTAGACAGCCCGTTTCCACCGGACACCGCCTCTTTCAAAGTACCGGGCAGCTCCTTACAGATCCGCTCCCACTGCGTCACAAGAAGTTCTCCGTTTCCCACACCCTGTCTTCCCTTGTGGAATTCATCCTCCAGAATCTCCGGCGGAATCCATCCTTTCAGATATTGCCGTACCAGACGTCTCTCCTGTCCGTCATGTGTGAATTGCTCCACGGGAAGACTTAACACCAGCGTAATCAGCCGTCTGTCTCTGGTGGGATCTCTTGGAATCACTCCGGTAGCCAGGGACAGCTTCACTTCATATTCCCCGATCTGCCGCAATGCATTTTTGTCATACATATAACGGGACACTTCCTCATGATCCTGTCCGCCTTCTGCGGTAAGTAAGTCCCTCCAGATCCATCTGCGGCTTCTGCGGTATTTTCTGCTGTAGGCGTTAATCTCCCGCACCAGTTCCCGGATTCTCCCCTGATGTAACAGTGTCAGGAACAGGCTGCGGAAATCCCCATAGGATATGGTGATATTCCCGTACTGCCCCGACAGCAGGATTCCACAGCCCTTCCCGGCGGCCCGCTCATAGCTTTCATACATCCATGGCAGATTCAACACCGCTTTGTAAGGAACCTCCAGCAGTTCCCGCAGCTTCCGGTTCTCCGCCAGCAGATCCCCTCTGTCCGTCACCACATATTCCGATTCCAGATTCCCGTGAAATCTCCGCACCAGTTCCACACTTCTCCGCTCGTCCGCCACGGCGAACTGTCCCGGGATCCGCGCTCTCTCCTTCTCCTCCGGCACCGAAGTAAAGGAATACAGCTTTTTTCCCCGGGCGGCAAGGTAAGGCGCCGCATAAGCCGTCACAGCGTTGGAATCCAGCCCCCCGCTTAACAGGATTCCCGTCTCTGTTCCTTCCCGGATCACATCCTCCACACAGCGGCGAAACACCGTCGTCACCAGTTCCCTATACTCTGCCTCTGTCTTCCCCCGCAGGATTTTCCTTTCCAGGAAAGGATCCCAGTACTCCCTTCTGTGGACACCCTCTCCGGTAAAGACCGCGATCTCTCCCGGAGCCAGCCGCAGAATTCCCGCGTAAGGCGTCTCTCTGGGTTCCGACACGGCCCGCAGATCCCGGATGGCATAGAACCGGTCAAACCAGCCCGTATTTTCCTGCCATTTTTCCCGCAGACCGGTGATTCCGGAAAGCAGTGTGGAAAAATAGATCCGGTGATCTTCCTGAAAGTAATAGACCGAACGGTTCCCCACCGCATCATTGAACAAAGTAAGGGTCCGCTTCCCCGGTTCCAGATACGCACAGGCATAGGCACCTCTGGCCACAGAAAGTGTCCCCTCCTGCTGCCTGCAGAAGCTTTCATATAAGATCTCTCCGTCCGGGCATTTTCCCATATCCTGTCTGCTGACAAAGCGCTGTGCCAGTTCCCTGCGGTTATCCAGAATCACATCCGCCACGAACAGACCGTCCCGCTCCCCGCCTCTTCCATAAGGAAAGTGTTCTTTCTTCGCTTCCTGCGTCACATGCTGTACTCCGCAGGCCAGATAGTATTCCTCTTCCCTTTTTTCCTGAATCCTGTCCAGACAGCTCGTCCCATAGGCCTGCCGCATCCGCAGAGCCTCTTTCCGGAGGCTTCCGGAACGGTTTTTCCGCTGTGCTTCCGAGGATCCGGTACACAGATCCACAATTCCCCAGATTGCCGACATATTTATCACCTTTTCTTCGAAACTTCCTTACAGAATCTTGCGACAGTGGTGTAACCACTGCCATCCCCTCCGGTCACATACATTTCCCCGAAGCGCAGCCAGGCATGGGCAACCATTCTGCCCTCTTCCACGCCGCATCCCAGATACAGGGTAGAAGAAAGCCCCCGTCTGTACAACAGCCTCTGGGCCGCCAGTGCCCGCACAAGACATTTGCTCTCCCAGGGAGTCTTGTCACAGACCTTTCCCACAATCCGGGAGATCCTTGCCGCCTGCAGATATCCCTCTCCGGATTCCGTTCCGGCAGACTCCCCGTTTTCTCTGCCCCAGCCCTTCCGCATTTTTCCCGGCGGCAGACACAGCAGCTGCATCCGGAAAAAAGCGGAATAATAATAGGTAAGCAAGGTTTCTTTTTTCCAGGGATTGTTCTTCAGAAACCCCAACGGACTTCTCATGACTTTTTTACACTCCTTAGCATCTCTTAATGAAAACGTAACTGCAGTCTGCGGTAAATGTCCTGCCTGACACCGATCTGATCTTCATCGATCTGCCGCAACATTTCCCGTTTCTGCTTTCCTCTGCCGCAGGCCACACCCCTTACTGCCCGGATCCCCCAGGCCGCCGGAAGCAGCAGCCTCCCTGCCATCCGATTTCCGGAAAGCCACGGATAATACAGCACCATGTACTCATAGGGTGGGAACCAGTACCAGCGTTTCAAAGCCTCACGGCCCTTTCCTCCCGTCTGCGCACTTTCCTCACAGAACCGGTTCCAGATGCCGTTTTCATCCTTGCCATAGATGCCGCAGCCCTGCATGTAATCAAACAACTGCTGATAGAACTCTTCTCCGGGTTCCCCCTGCAGCCAGATCCGGGTCAGCTTCTCCATATGTTCCACAAACACGGTCAGTCCCAGTCCCGCAAACTGTTTTTCCAGATAATCGGCCTTCATCTCTGCTCCAAACCGCTGCCGGAATACATAGATATCCACCAGATTCCGGATACCGCAGCCTCTTTTATAAAAATGCTTTGCCATATGGGCCATCATATAAATATAGAAATCTTCCGCCTCAAAATCATAAACATACAGAAATCCCTTCCTCCGTACCGCCCGGGACAGATCCGAAAAATAGGCATACTGCCTCTTATCCACGGTCCGGTCATACATGGCTCTGTGGGCTTCCACCACGATCCCCGGTGCCTTCCGGTAAATATCATGGTGCCTGATCTTCTGCTGTAACGCATACCCCATGGTTTCCAGCTCCGCTGCCGCCTGCTCCATGAAGTCTGCGTGGATCAGAATGTCGATATCGCTCATCTCCCTGAGAAACGGCGAAGGATAATAGAATTTCATCCTGGCTCCCTTCATGGGCTGACAGGGGATCTTTGCTGCCTCCATCCGCTGTTCCAGACATTGCAGTTCCTGTAACTGCAGGCCGGTAAACAGCATGCTCCCCATAACCTTTTCCCGTAGAAGCTCTTTTTCTTCCTCTGAAAGTCCTTCGGTGCCAAGAAGTGCCCCCAGAAGCAGATAATCCATATGATTCTCCCCGGAGATCTCAACGATCTCCTCCACAGAGATTCCCTCCGGCCGAGATGCCGCCTTCCTGTTCTCCAGACCGGCCTTCACCAGTTCCGCAAGATATTCTGCCATTGCTTCCATACGTTGTTCCCCTTTCCCTCATTCTTCCGGAACGCTTTCCAAGACAGGTTCCCCTTCCCCGGAAGACAGGTCCGGCCGGCCAGAAAGCGTTATCAGTTCTTCCGTATATCGCAGAATATATTCTCCCCGGCTGGCAAAATATTCCAGGATCTTCTCCCCGTCCGCCAGATATCCTTCCTCCGTCTGCTGCAGCCCGTAACGTCCGGCCGTAGCTGTCACCGGTACCCGGCAGGCTTCCAACAGCGGTGCCAGGTATGTCTCTGCTTTCTCCTGCGTCAGTTCTTCCGCATATTGCTGCATTCTCTGCCGGAAGGCTGTCTGAAAGTCCGGGTTCTTCATCAGTCCCTGTAAAAACAGATCCTCTGCCACCCCCGGGCACCGATACGTATTTACACTATAATTGCTGAGTTTGTTCCGTCCCAGCGTATCCGTGGCATCGGCAAATTCCCAGTGCCATTTTCCGGCAGTTTCTCCCTCTTTCGTCTGTCTCCACAGCGTGGTGGAAAAGGAGTCAAACTGCGGATTGCCAAAATAAAGATTGGCACAGTAATAATCCAGATAACTTTCCAGATCCATCTGTTCCAGAATCTTCTGATAGATTGCGGGACTGGCGGCCTTTCCTTCGGTTACCAGCCGGTAAAGTTCTCCGTATTCCGGAGCGGTCTGGGAGGGATAACGGTTCTCCACCATCTGAATTTCTTCCGGAGTCACGCCGCAGCGTCTTGCAAAAGTCTCCGCCGTATTTTCACCGGACAGCAGATACATTCCCCAGAATTCCCCGTCCACGAATACCATGCAGGCCTTCCGTTCTCCCAGTGTAAAATCCGTAGTCTCCCTTAACAGCTGTTCCTCCAGAATCTGCCTGCTCTTGGCCGCGTAGTCCGTACCGCCCCCATACAGTAAGAGTGTGCCGTCCCGAAAAAGCTTCTGCAGTTCACAGGTACGCCCCGGCACCGGATCCGCCGCCGTCAGCAGAAAGCTTTTCTGCCCGTAATCCAGATTTCCGTCCTTCCGTAAGCTTATGTTCACTTCCCCTTCATAGGTCAGGTATCTGTCCGCTTCGAAATATTCCATGTGGGCACGCATCTCTCCGCCCCGGTAATAATTGGCGGAATCAAAGCGCAGATCGTCCGCAGCCAACGCATTTTCATAATCCACTCCCGTGACGTAACTGCCCTCAAAATAATCAAACAGTTCCCCCGGGTCCACCGTCAGGGACAGCACCGGCAGATCCCGGTACATGCTTTTGTCCTCCATGGCCACAAAATAACTGGCACAGGCAATTTTACTTTTCACTCCCCCGGCATCCACCGCCACCGCCTGTAGCACCACCGCTTTATCCACGTCGGAAAGCGGGGCATACTCCTGATAAACCGACACCGTGGAGATGGCGGAATAGACATTGGGACTTCCGCAGACATTCGTCACCTCCACCGGTTCCTCATAGAGGATCCCGTTCTCCGCATCCGGCACCGTGCCGTCCAGCGTATAATAGATGCTGCTTCCCGCCGGTGCCGTGATCTCCACTGTGATGTCCTCCGGGTAAAATCCTCCCGGCAGGGAAAATACCGGTTCCCCCTCTGATTCCTTCTGTGGCACACGGCTCCGCACCGTGAGTTCCCCGGTGGTTTTCCGCCGCTCCTGCTGCCCGCTGTCCTGCATCTGTTCGGTCAGCTGCTGCCTGTCCGTCTCCTGCTTCTGCTGTAACCAGATCAGAAACGCAGAAAAACCGATGCAGCAAAGCAGCGCCAGCGTGATTCCCACCCTTTCTCCTGTTCTTTTCTCCGTATCCATTTCTTCCCTCACTTAGTCTCTACAATAAATATCTCTGGTATATACCTTTTCCCGGACATCCTCCAGTTCCCTGTGATACCGGTTAGCCACGATCACATCGGACCGGTACTTGAAATCTTCCAGATTCCGCAACACATGGCTGCCGAAAAAATCATCTTCCGAAAGCTGCGGTTCATACAATAAGATCTGGACCCCTTTGGCCCGGATCCGCTTCATGACACCCTGAATACTGGACTGGCGGAAATTGTCGGAGCCGGCTTTCATGGTCAGCCGGTAGATGCCGACGACAACCTTCCGTCCCGGCACACCGTCTCTGCCCTGACTCCCCTGATAAAATCCGGCCTTTTCCAGAATGCTGTCCGCAATATGATCCTTACGGGTACTGTTGGCAGCCACAATGGCCTGGATCAGGTTCTGGGGAATGCTCTCATAATTGGCTAAAAGCTGCTTTGTATCCTTCGGCAGACAGTAGCCCCCGTACCCGAAGGAGGGATTGTTGTACTGCATTCCGATCCTTGGATCCAGACAGACCCCTTCGATGATATTGCGGCTGCTCAGATTCCGCATCTCCGCGTAGGTATCCAACTCGTTAAAATAGCTGACCCGGAGTGCCAGATAAGTATTGGCGAACAGTTTCACGGCTTCCGCCTCCGTGGAATTCATGATCCGGACGGGAATCTCCTTTTTTCTGGCTCCCTCCTGCAGCAGTCCGGCAAACCGTGCGGCATGTTCCCTCATTTCCTCTGTGTTTCCCGTAATTCCCACAATGATCCGGGAGGGATACAGGTTGTCATACAGTGCATGTCCCTCCCGTAAAAATTCCGGAGAAAACAGGATCCGGTCCGTGTGATATTTTTCCGTCAGCGCTGCCGTATATCCCACCGGCACTGTGCTCTTGATCACGATTACCGCCGCAGGGTTCACCCTCCGTACTGTCTCCACCACCGTTTCCACCGAACGGGTATCGAAAAAATGGATCCCCGGATCATAATTGGTGGGCGTGGAGACAATGACCAGCTCCGCCTCCCGGTAAGCCTCTTCCGCCTCCAGTGTTGCCTGCAGATGCAGCACGCCGCTCTCCAGAGCTTCGCTGATCTCCGGATCCCGGATGGGAGATTTCCCCTTCCGTAACAGTTCCACCTTCTCCGGCACCACATCCACCGCCGTCACTTCATGATTCTGGGCTAACAGAACTGCCAGAGACAATCCCACATACCCCGTTCCCGCTACTGCAATCTTCATATAAACTCCCACACCTTTCAACAATCTGCAAACCCTGCTCCCGGTCCGCAGGCACAATCTTCTCTGCTGACCGGCTGTCTGCCGGTACCGCTTTGTCCCGATGTATTTCCGACAGAAATCTTTTTTCCAGTGCCAGAAGCTGCCGGAATTCCTTCCGTCTCCCGTAGCACACCAGAAAAATGACATTGGACGTAAGCAGACAGACTACGGCCCGTTCCGCCAGTCCCCGGATTCCTTCCGCAGGTATCTGACTGCATATCCAAAAGTTCAGACAGCAGTTTACCAAAGTAACGCTTCCATAGAAGACCACGGTTCCCAGATAGGCCAGGCAGTCCTCTCCGTCAAATAATGTAGTAAACAGATTATGTAACAGCCAGGGCATTCCCACGACAGCGGTGGCCGCCACCGTAGACAGAATCACTCCATACAGCCCCATAGATTTCACCAATGCCAGATTCAATGCCAGATTCCCTCCCGCCGTTGCGAGCGTCCGGAAGCGGTCCCTGTGCCAGATCCCGGCGGCATCCTTGTAGGCATTGAACAGTTGGTTAAATTCGTAGATAAAATAATACACACACAGACAGATCACGATCTGTCCGGGCAGTATCCCCGTCTCCCCGATCCACAACTTCATAAAAGGCTGGAACAGGCACAGCAGGCAGCAGGTGCAAAGCCCTGCGATCCAGGCAATGAGCAGCGTAAATTTCCGGAAGTCCTCATAATTTTTCTCCCGGCTCTCTGTCAGAAGACTGTTCCCGATGCCGGCGGTACAGGAGGTAAACAGCACGCCCACCATGCCGATGACGGAACTGACGATATAATAATAATTCTGGTAGACCGCCAGCACCGTCAGTCCCAAATACGCCGAGATGACCAACGAATCCGCAGAATTTACAATGACCGCTCCCAGCCGGGAGGTGAACAGATCCTTGATCTTCCCCCGGATCCGGCATCTGGTCTGCTCTTCCACCTGCCCCTTCGGAACATACTCCGGATAATATTTCTCCGCCACCAGAGCCGTACACAGATTGGTCAGGATCTGTGCACCCAGCGCCGCCAGAAGATACCAGTAGTAATTCCGAAAGGCAATTAACAGCCCCACCTGTAGGAGATATTGCAGGGTTCTCACCGCCAGATCCGCCTTGCTGGCCAGATCACTGCGCTGATGGGCCGCCAGCAGACTGTTCTTATACGCAAACAGCCAGTAGCTGATGACACAGCCCCCCAGATGCAGCAGATACAGCATCTGCAGATTCACCCCCGCCGGGACACTGTCCGTCCTCACCAGTACCGGCAGGAACGGAAGCAGCAGCAATCCCATTCCAAGGATTGCCAGACCGATACAGCGGTAGTATTTCCGATATAATCCCAGAAGCGCACAGATCTCTTCCGGCCGGTTTGCGGCAATCGGCGCATACATACTGTAGACCATGGCGCTCCCCACTCCCAGTTCTGCCAGATTGAGGATCTGTAATACCGATGTAAACAGGCTGTTCAGCCCCAGATATTCCATTCCCAGATGCCGGATCAGGAGCGTCCGCATGACAAAAGGGAGCAGGATCTGGTAACCCTTAAGCAGACCTCCGAAGATCACATTTCTGACGGCATTCCCGGTTCTTCTCATTTTTCTCTCCATCCCTCTCAAACAATCTCACGATTCTTTGTCCCGATCCACAGATCATAAGGAAAACTCTGTAACAGTCCCTCCCGCAGTTCTTCCAGCTTCGGCAGTTCCATGGGTTCCATTTCCCTGGCCTCCGCCAGAGACGCCGCCGACCGTACCTCATATCTGCCGGTGGCAAAATACCAGTCGTAATATTTCAGCATCTCTTCCTCCATGCCCTGTCGCAAAAATACCGCAGGAACCCCGTAGCTTTCCGCCAGAATGATCCCGTGTAACGAAGATGAGTATACCACCTCGGCTTCCAGAATTTTGTCGAGGAAGGTCCGGTAATCTCCGGTTCGTATGGAAAGTCTGTCATCTCCTGTCGTTTTCCGCTTCATATAGTGATCGATCACTACATATTTTGTCTTTTTCTCCGGTCTCCTGCCGGGATAGATCATAGGCAGCAGGATTGCCGGATCCCCGTAGACCCGGGGACAGGTATAACCGTTCTCCCGAAGCACCTGCGCGGTAACGGGACCTCTGACCGCCCGGATATCCAGCTTCCGATAATCCCTTTGCAGAGTCACCCGTCCCACATGGGCAAAAGAATTGACACCGCTGCCCCAGATCACCGCATCGAAGGCTCCCAGCCCCAGCACGGAACCTATGGTCATCAGATGCCCCGGCCTTACAGCCTCTCTGGACAGATCCAGCCCCAGGCGGTGTAACATCCATTCTGTTACCACCGGTGCCAACAGATCCCCCAGATTCTCACTGAAATTCCAATACTCCAGATTTACCTTCGTCCTGTCCGCTTTTCTTCCGTCCAATGTTTTTCGATTGCGCAGCACGCCGATCTGTTTCGTCAGTTCCACTCCTCTCTCCTTCCCCGTCCTACCTCATGCGGTACAGATTGTCCAATACCCGGAATTTTCTTCGCAGAAGCAGTTCTCTGAGCAATCTCTTCTTCCCGGTGGTTTTGCAGCCCCGCAGTGCACTTTGCAGTGGCAGGGAGCCACCGATCCGCTTCAGTTCCGCGTATTTTCCGGATGCATCATATCCGGAGCTGCGGTAGATCTTATGCAGGAACATCAGGCTTTTCCCCACAAAATAAGAATTGATCTCCTCATAAAGTTCCTGTCTGGCATGAAGGGTACGGAAACACTTCCAGGCACAATCCCTGAAATAAAGCAATGCTTCATAATAATTTTCATGAAAACGGTGCACCAGATTATCCGCCTCCTTGTAATGATAGCAATACAGCGATCCCGGAATGACGCAGATCCCCCTGCATTTTTCCAGTATCTGCATGGAAAACGCCATGTCCTCGCAGATGGCATATTCCTCTCCGAAACGGATCTCATTCTCCAGAAGCAGTTCCCGGCGGATCAGCTTATTCCAGGGCGGATTAAAAAGCTCCCGTTTGAAATCCGCCAAAAATCCTTCCTCCAGATACGTCTCTCCTCCACCGCAGAAGGCTTTTTCCGGAAGGTTATCCACACGCCTTCCGTTCTGTTCCACATAATAGGTAAAACCGCACACCACAAGTTCCGCCTTCGTCTCCAGAGCCTTCCCATACAGGGTCGCCAGGGTCTCCGGGAACAGGGTATCGTCACTGTCCGTAAACATCAGATACTCCCCCTCTGCCTTTCGAATCCCCAGATTTCTGGCGCTGCTGACACCGCCGTTTTCCTTGTGGCAGACCCGCACTCTTGGATCCCGTTGCGCCAGCCTGTCACACAAAGCCGGAGAACCATCCCTGCTGCCGTCATCAATGAGCAGCAGTTCCCAATCGGAAAAGCTCTGCCCCAAAATGCTGTCCACACAGCGCTGCAATTCTTTTTCCGCGTTATACACCGGCACTACGATACTAATTTTTGTCTCTCTCATTTTTCTCCATCACACTGCATATTCTCTGTGCCACCGTATCCCAGGAATACTCTCTCAGATACCATTCCCTCCGCCCCGCCACTTCCTCCCGGTATTTCGGATCCCGCAGCACCTCCCACAGATCCTCCGCCAGTCTCCCCGCATCCTCTCCGGAAAACAGTCTGCCGGTGCATCCGTCCTCTATGAATTCGGGCATGGCGAACTTGTCCCTGCCGATACAGGGCAGCCCGTAGACAAGTGCCTCCGCAAATACCAGCCCATAGGCCTCAAAATAAGACGGCATGCAGAACACATCACACAGGTTATAATATTCCGTCAGCTGCCCCGCCTTAAGGTCTCCCAACAGATGAATCGCCTGCCAGTCCGCTTTCTCCGGCGTGATCTCCCGCTCCCGCAGGGCAGCCCGGATGTCCTCTTCCTTCGCCCCCGCCAGATACAGTTCCGCCTCAGGCAGATATTTTCTCCGCAGGATCCCGAAGGCCTGTACCACCAGAGGGCCGCCCTTCCGCACGAAATTCCTTCCCACGAACAGGATCCGCCGCCCTTGTCTTTCTCCCGGGCGGATCCCTGCGGCATCCACGTTGATGCCGCCTCCCACCGCATGGATCCGCTCCCCGGGCAGTCCGCACTCCCGGATCAGAAAATCCCGAAGCCATCTGCTCATGGTGAATACCGCCTCGCTGTTCCGGTAATGACGAAGCTGGGCTGCTGCCCTGCGCTCCAGTACCTTTGCCGGAACCTGTTGAAACTCGCAGTACCGGTAGGCCGTCGGATCCTCCTTTTGCAGCCACCGGATGGCAGCCACGGAGAGATCCTGGTAGAGATAGGATGAAAAACGCGCTCCCGAAGGCCAGTCGCCGAACTGGAATGTGATCATTTTCCGGGAAGTCCCCTGTCTGCGTTTCCAGGCAGCATAGCTTCCGTCCAGCCGCAGTCTGTCACTCACGGGTGGTGGTGGTATCAGTCCCTTTTTCTTACGCAGTCTCCGGATCACCTTGCGGTACAAGGGATCCGAAAGCTCGAAATCCCGCACCTGCACACAAGACTCCATGGCCCTGCGCAGGGACCAGGCCGTACCGGACCAGGTTCTCTTCTTATCTTTGTACCACAGGCACACATACAGTATTTCCATCCTGTCTATCTCTTCCTTTCCGCATACAGTGCAATCTGCTCGCACCCCGCCGTAACGTCATAGCATACGGCCCATCCTGCTCCCGGCACCGCCACATCAATATCAAAGGGAAAATCTTCAAAAGTCATATCTGCCGTTCTGTCCTCATAGGGCAGACAGGCCTTAATGGGAAGCGTTATGGTCTGGCTGGGCGTGACGATCATCAGTGTCCGCTCCTCTGCCGTATCGTTGGTGACACTGAAATGGATCAGTCCCTGCGCATCTTTGAACCGGCTTCCCACATACAGAGTCTCCGTGGCATGGATGTTCTCCATGGTGACCCCTTCCGTCACATTACGATGATAGAAGATTCCGTAGCGGGCCGCGTCCCCTACCGCAATATTGCACAGCATCACGTCCTCCAGTGAGAACTGCTCCTTCACCAGCGTATAAATGGTATAGCCTCCCCCGTTCAGGATACAGTTGGTAAAATAAATTCCCTTTGCACCGCTTTTTTCCGGGGCGATCATGAGACAGGCGTTTACATAGCTGCCTCCTCCCGGGATCGCCGGTACTTCGAATCTGCAGTTATCAAAAGAAATATTTTCTGCTGTAAGCTCCGGATACCCGAAAATCTGTACTCCGTCGGAATGCACCGTCTCCCTGCTGTCCGGATGAGCCAGATCCGCGATATAACAATCTCTCAGCGTCACATTCCGGTAGGGATTCAGTGCATCCCCGCTGCTGCCTCCCAGACGGCACCCGGTAAACATGGCATTGCTTCCCTGAAAATTCCGCAGCGTGCAGTCTTCGAAGACATACGAGATCCGGGCGTCCTCCCGTCCGGTGGTCACCGCATCAAATTTACAGTTTTCAAAGGCTACCGTAGTCTCTTCCCGGATCTGTCCCTCATTCACCATGAGCAGGGGATACCCGGAGAAATCCATATCCCGTATCTCGATCTCTTTTCCTGCCTGCCGGTTGCTGTAGACCAGATCCAACACCAGTTGTCCTCCTGCACCGATCCGGTAGAGGAGCCCTCCGTAGGTACCCTCCTCCACAATTTCCGTCAGTTCTGTATCTTCGTCAATGCCTGTGTTGAATCTGTCCGGAATCTCCCGTTCTGCCGCCTGTGCCCGGATTCCCACACTTATACACAGCACTATTCCCAGAAGTAACATCATTCTTCGCATATTTACTTTCCTTTTTTACATCTTTCTTTACCTTATGTATCTGTGCTCCTCTTTGTGTGGCAGATCCGACATATTTTCCCATCTTTCCCGCAAAATCACCTGAAACAGCGCGACCGGAAGGTAGGCATATTTGATGGTCTGTAACGTATCCATCCACCACAGGTTCAGGAAATATCCGCCCACCGCCAGAGCCGCGCAAAATGCCATCCTGTCCCTGCGGCGGATCCCTGTTTTCACCATCTCCCCTACGGCCTGCAGGATCAGCAGACTGTATACCACCAGTCCCGGATACCCATAGCGGATATAATTCGCCACATAGAAATTGTCAATGGAATGGATCGTGGCTCCGCCGGGAATGTACCAGGAAAAATGATATCCCGATCCCTGTCCCAGCCAGGGATTCAGCCAGTCCACCGTAAAAATATCCAGTAAGGCATCCCGGTAGGAGGCACTGTTGGCAAGAGAAGTACTGTCCACGCCGTAGCGTACCGCATAGGAAGTCCCCAATATCTCATCCACCACCGTACTCAACTGCAGCAAAAGATAATGTCCCGGCGGCGAACCGGGGAATAAAAAGGCCAGTGCCAGAACCAGAAGCCCCGCCGGCACTATGGTAAACAGCAGCTTCTTTCGCTGCTCTCCGGGTGCCAGTATCGTCAACAGCAAAAGTTCCAGCCCCATGACCGCCAGCGTGGAACGGGATCCCGTCAGGAATACATTAACCACCACCAGCAGCAGAAGCGGCAGATGCCGAAACAATGTAAAACAGTGCTTCTCCTCGTCCATACACAGAAGCGGCAGTCCGGAGATCAGGATCAGACCATAGGCCAGCGAATGATTGGCGGGGCCCATGATCCGGTAGGATCCCGAACGGATCATGCCTCCGGTATAAAGCCCCTTAATCGTCTCCAGATATGCAAAAGGGGTCTTACGAAAAACCGCTTCCACGATCCCCAACACACACAGAAACAGAAGCATCCGCCGGAAAAGTACCAGAAACCCATCGCTTCCCAGATACTCCCGAAGCACATAGATCACCAGAAACGCGGCCAACAGTTCGATCAGCGGATAGAGAAACGTACCGATGTGGAACCGCAGTACGGCAGTATAGAAACAGATTCCCAGATACCCCGCCATCAGCGGCCACAGCTTACAGTTCCTCACGCCCTCCCAGAATACCTTCTTCCGGGATTCCTTGCTCAGAATAAAAACACTCAGGAGAATGATCAGAAGCCGCTGTGCCGTCAGGTCAAATCCCGGCAGCCGGATGCCGAAATATTGAGGTAACATATAATAAGTAATGAGGAAGCAGAACGCCAGACGCCGCCCCAGCCCCCGTTCTCCGGAGTTTTCAAAGTAGCGGTTGCCGCTCTGCCAGTTTCTCCGGAATCCCCCCATGGGTTCCACCAGATATCTGCTCATATGCTTCCCCCTCTGACTGCCATGGCAAATTCCACCGGCAGGGATTTTTTACTGTGATAGCAGTCCTGGTATTTCCAGATCAACGGTATGATATTCCAAAGCCTCCGTTGTTCCATCAGTTCGATTCTGAGGGCCGTGGCCCGGATATTGCGCCTGAGCAGTTCCTTCGCCTCCCCGGACATTCCCTTATCTTCGGCAAAACGCAGGGTCATCTCATGGCTTTTCTGCAGTTCCCGGAAAAAAACGATCCGCTTGTCCAGATCCCGCATCTTGCGCTTGGACACATTACCGGAATGCATGCGGCGCCTTAAGGTAACACTGTGGAGAATATAACAGCCGTCCAGACACAGCGCCAGCTTCCAGGCATATTCATCATGAGCCCAGCCGGGATACCAATAGGCTTTTGTCTCTTCCAGAAACTCCCGGCGCAGGCACATGGTACAGCCCTCACTTCCGATGAAAATATGTGCCGGACTCCATTCCACGTGCTCCAGACTTCCGTCCCCCCGAAAGCTCTTTAATACTCTGCGGCTGACCGCCGGGGCATCGGAATCCACTGTAAAGGGGACGAATTCCGAACCCAGCACCAGTATCCCTTTGTGATTTTCCATCTGTCTTATCATAAGTTCCACCCGGTCCGGCTCCCAGATATCGTCCTGATCACAGAAAAAGACATAGTCCCCGTCCGTCTCTTCCACCGCTGTCCTGAAATTCTCCCCATAGCCCAGCCGCTTCGCATTCTGTGTGATCCGCCATGCCGGGGCCAGTCCGTAAGTCTCCAGATATTCCCTGACGATCTCCACCGTCTGATCCTCTGAACCGTCATCCCGCAGGATCACCTGATCCACCGGAAGGCTCTGTCCCCGGATGGAATCCAGCTGTTCTGTTATAAATCTTGCCCCGTTACAGGTTGCCATTGCTACCGATATTCGCATGTTTTTCCCCTTCCCTTCCCCATCTTCTGTCACGGCAGTTTTCCCGGTCTGCATCTGGCAAAGGACTCCCCGCAGATCCCACACAGTACAGGCGTTGCTATCCGCAGATAATGTCCTCTGATCCCATTGCCGAGATACGGATTTTTCCGGTATTCCGGAAAATTCTCCCGCAGGAATGCGAAGGTCTCCTCCCGCAGGGTTCTCCGAAGCTTCCGGTCTCTGATTCTGGAAATCCTGCCCATGGAACTGCATAACAGGATCCGGGCGCAGTAATATTCCAGTTCCTTCCCATAGGTCTCCATAAGCTCTTTTTCCCGATAAAACCGGCAGGCATCCTGCAGGACCGGGAAAATATTTCCCACCCGCCCGCTCTTGCTGTCATTCATGGTGGAATCCCCTCTGTCCCGGTGATAGACGTATACCCCCAGCATTTTCGCCTGTTTTTTCACATAGGGTCGGAGTTTCAGATAAAAGGAGGTATCTTCATAGATATAGCCTTCCGGGAAAAAGATACTGTTGTCCGTAAGCAGTTGTCTGCGGATCAGCTTGTTCCAGGGGGCCGCAGATCCGTAGGCTCTCTTTTCCCTGCCATCCTCTCCCAGATAATGAAAATCACATTCCACCAGATCCGCATTTTCCGATCTGGCTCTGGTATACATGGCTGCGTACATCCGCCTGTCCACATAATCATCCGAATCCACGAAGCCCACATATTCTCCTGTGGCAGCCGCCAGTCCCACGTTTCTGGCCCTTCCCTGTCCGCCGTTTTCCAGGGTGATGACCCGGACCCGCCTGGGATCCATTGCTTGGTATTTTTCCAGGATCTGTGGGGAAGCATCTGTGGAACCGTCATCCACGAAGATCAGTTCCAGATCCGGCAGTGTCTGTTCTGTCAGGGAACGGATGCATTCCTCCAGATATTTTTCCGTGTTGTATACCGGAACGATCACGCTGACTGCCGGCATAGGATCTCCTCCATGCTATGTAGCAGGAATTCCGGGAAATACAGACTGATCTCCCCGTGTTCCCTGTAATGCGCCACATCTTCACTGTAATGGTAGCCTTTTTTTGCCAGATCCCTGCGCAGATAGCGGATGTGTTCCTCATAGGTATGTTCCCTGTCGGAATAGTGCAGATAGATTCTCTGGGTGGGGACATAAGTGTTTTCCATGACTTTTTTCGGAAGATACCCGTTCAGGAACTCCACTCTTTCCCTGCAGACCTGTCCGACAATATGTTTCAGTGCTTCCAGATTACCGGTATCCAACAGGCTCTGGCCCAGAAAATACTGGGGACCTCCCACGATCATATAGCTTCCCGGATAATCCAGGCCGAAATTCAGTGCCGTATAGCCACCTTTGCTGGAGCCGCAGAAGATCAGCCGTCTGGCTCCGGTCTGCTCCCGCACCCTGTCGATCAGTTCCTTTACGACGACTGCCTCCTGGAACTTCATATTGCTGCCCAGATAAAAAGAACCTCTGTGATCCGCCGCAAAATCATCCAGCAGAAACAGCTTGTTGCAGGAGATATCTTTTAGCGTCCGGACATAGTTATATCTGGCCCGGATCCCTTTTCGGGTGCAGGAACCAAACACGATGACCAGCGTTTCGGAATCGGTCCGATCCAACAGATATTTCAATGTCACGCCCCGGGAGCGGTATTTTTTCTGATCCCGCAGAAGCCGCAGTTTCGTCAGCAGATATTCTCCCAGTTTTTTTCCCTTTTTACGAAATTTTTGAATGTTTTCCATGGTGTTCCCCTTCTTCCGCAATTAAAAAATTCTCAATATCCGTCAGGATCCTCCGGGTATTGGAACAATACCCTGCAAAATTCCTGCTGCCGGTATCCCGGATACAGTCTCCCAGCTGTTCACTGTCATAGCAGGCACAGATCAGATTCATGCCGTCGAACTCCTGAAGCAGCTGTACCTGATGGTCATCCACATGCTCGCCGTATCTGGCGAGTCTTGGCACCGCAATGACTTTTTTCCCCTGTTTTACTGCCCCGATGATCACTCCCGTACCGCCGTGGGTAATGACCATCCGGCATTCCCGCAGCTTCCCGGCGAAGCTTTCCCGGTCAAGGAATCTGCAGTACTCATAATGCTTTGGCTGGTAATCACTCTCTCCGATCTGGGCAAATACCTCCTCTTTAATATCCCCTGCTTCGATCAGAAGGTCTATCTTTTGTAACAATCGATTGAACTGAAATTTCTGAGATCCGGTCGTTACAAATATCATCCTAATAAATTCCTCCCAGGCAGACCGCCTCCGGATAGATTTCCTTCATCTGCGCCCACTGGACATAGAAACGATCCGCCCAGTGATACAGCAGTTTTCCCGTCAGTGTGGCCGAAGTCACCTTGGCGAAGGATTCGATATAGATCAGTTTTCTGCCGGAAAGTTTGGCTTCCACACACAAAGGGATCATGGCCAATACTCCCGTACACACCACCACATCCGGCTGTTCCCGGTGCAGCAGCCGCAGTGACCGTACACTGTTCCTCAACAGATACAAGGGACACCACCATTGTTTCCGGTTCACCTGATGCAGATAATAGCATTTTACCGGTGTCTTCACCTCATACCCCGTTTTCTCCGTCACCACGAAGCTTTCGTATTTTTCCATCAGCGGCCGTAACATCATCAGCTGTTCGAAGTGGCCGCCGGACGATGCGGCAAAACATATTTTCATGCGGTTTCCCCTTTCTGCTGTTTCTCTTCCTTCCAATATTGCTGCAATCTGTAGTTGTAATCCCTGGATTTCGGCGGCAGGCCGTTGAACAGGATGCCGCAGATATCCGCATCCACCTGCTCCAGCAGAGTCACCGCCACCTTCTCCCGGCTCATATGACTGACCCCGGCACGTACCACCAGCACATAAGCGGTGACCTCATGGGACAGAAGCAAAGCATCCGTCACGATCCCCACTGGCGGCAGATCGATAATGATACAGTCGTACCGTGTCCGCAGATCCGCCAGCAGTTCTTTCATCCGTTCCCCACCCAGCAGTTCCGACGGATTCGGTGGATTCTCACCGCCCACCAGCACATCCAGATACTTCCGGTATTCCAGGATCTGCGGTGTCTCCCGCAGACCCGCCAGATATTGGCTGAGCCCCACTCTTCCCCGGAGTTTCAGAAGAGATGCCACCGACATATTCCGCATGTCCCCGTCAATAAGCAGTACTTTCTTCCCCAGTTGTGCATAGCTGATGGCGATATTCACACTGTTTAAGGTCTTCCCTTCATCTTTATCCGCACTGGTGACCGCGTAGACCGGACAGCGTTCTCCCTTTCCCGTGAACAGCAGGTTGGCCCGGATGGTATTATAGGATTCCTTCACGTCAAAGGGGCTGTTATCTCCCAGTACCAGAACAGGCTTGCTCTTCCGGTCCGGTGCCTGGATCTGGGGAATGTCTCCCAGCACGGGAATCCGGAAAGCCAGCTTCAGTTCGTACCGCCTGCGGATCGTCGTGTCCATCAGTCCCGCCAGCAGGAACAGAACAAGTGATGCCCCGAAGCACCCGGTGAATCCCACCAGCGCGTATTTGACCAGACTGGTGGCGCTGTAGGGAGACTGCGGCAGCGTGGCATAATCGATCACTTCGATCCCGCCGGATTTCACGATCCGGCCGATCTCCTTCGGTGCCACCCTGCCGATGGCATTGGCCAGTTCCATGGCACGATAAGGATTGCTGTCATAAGCATAGACATAGAAGACGGCGGTATTCTCCACCACACTGGTGCCGATCAAACGTGAAAGCGTCTCCGTTCCGTAATCCAGTCCCGCCTCTTCCAGCACCTTTTCCAGAATGGTGTTGCTCTTCAGGATCAGCATGTAACTCTGCACCAGATTCTTGGCCTGTGTAAATTCGGAATTCGAGATATTGACTGAAGAATCGTACACATAGTCCGGATCACTGTATACATAGAAGGATACCTCCGCCCGGTACAGAGTGCTGTTGGTCAGATACGCATAAGCGCCTCCGGCCATCCCGCCCAGCACTCCCAGGATCAGAATGTAGGCAATTCTTTTCCGAAGGATCCACAGGATCTTCTCCAGATGAAAATTATTCAAAATCGTTTCCAACATCGTTCTCTCCCTTTCGACAAATTCTGCTTTTCCCCAAAATGAAAATATCCACCAGGGAATTCCCTGATGGATATCTTGCTCCGGACATTGGCCTGTCCGTTTTCTTCTTATGTAAACCGTATAAATGATCTGTTTCCTGCCTGCAGCCCTGCCGGTGCCCCTGCGCTCTGCAATGCGCTTCTGTATATAAAGACGGTGCCAGAAAGCGGAATGGCTCAGTATTTCTTTTCTTTTTTTCTAATAGCAGATATGATATAATGAGCGCAAGAGAGCCAACATGCTTGCAGGCAATATTGTGTAATGTTCGGGGATGGTAGGACGATGTCCACCTCACCACCAGCGCAATCAAAGGAGTGAACATATATGATACAGAAAAAGAAATTCGTAAAAACCTTCCGCAACACCAAAACTGTGCAGCTGATCCTTCTGTTGCTGTTGGAGACTGCCTACGTTCTCATCCTGACCCTGCATCCGTCGCTGGGAACCAGACTTTTCGAAGACCGGACCCTTTTTATCTTATGCACTCTCTCCTGGATTCTTGCCTTGTTCAATCTGGTATGGTTATTATATGATTTCTATAAATTACGCACCTTCGCCGAGGAAAGCCACGCGCTGAACCGTGCGGCTTTTCTGGATCATCTGACCGGCATTCCCAACCGCCACGGCCTCGATGTGGTCTTTGAGACCTACGACTCTCCGGAATCCCTGGCCCATGTTGCCTGCTATATGGTGACCATCACCAATCTGAAAGAAGTGAACCAGACCATGGGACATGTGGTGGGTGACCAGATGTTAAAAGACTTTTCCGGCATTCTGGAAAGTGTCGGCGACGCTTTCGGTGTAGTAGGACGTAACGGCGGCAACGAATTCTTAATGATCGTCAACCACGGCTCCCATGACACCATGGAGTATTTCATCGAAAGCCTGAATCAACAGTTAAAAGAATACAACGAAGAGCACAGCAATGCTCCCATTCAGATCCAATATGCCTATATTCTGAACGAAGAAGCACACGCCGAGTATTTTTCCACCTTACTCACAGAGACCTATAACAAACTGCACTCTTAAGGAACCCGTTAACACAACAGTGAGACGAACGCATGAAAGACTTAAACATTCCTTACATTGCCGGTCTTGTGATCCGTGCCCAGCATAGCGACTCGGATGCCTTCGCGGAATTGTATGCCCTCACCTATAACAAGGTATACAACTACACCAGGCATTATCTGCGGGATGCATTTTTAGCCCAGGATGCCATGCAGGAGGTCTACATACTGGCTTTGAAAAACATCGGAAAACTGAATGATCCCACGGTTTTTATCGCCTGGCTGAACCGGATCTGCTTTCATGTCTGCTACGATATGACACAGAAAAACAGACCGCAGAATGACTGTCAGGTCTTAAGTCAGGAGATTCTGGATATTATCCAGGATCCCCACCTGGATGCGAACCCGGAACTGCACTACCAGCAGAAGGATGAATATTCCCGTCTGACGGAGGCTCTGGAACAGCTTCCCTTCAACGAGAAACAGGTGCTGATCATGCGTTACTACAACGACATGAAGCTGGAAGAGATTGCTGCCGCCATGGAGATCAGCCGCAGCAGTGTCAAACGCTACATTGCCTCCGGGCAGGAGCATTTGAAAGAAAGGATGAAAGGATAACAGATTATGTTTTTTCATAAAAAGAACCGCTATGAACTGGACATGACGACTGCAAATAATGCTTTGCAGAATATCCTGTCCTCCTGTAACCAGCCGGTCAATACAATTCCCTTCGACAAGCTGGTGCTTCGCAAAAAAGTCAATGCTGCTTCCTATAATCGCCTGATCGCTGCCACGGCGCTGCTCTTTGTACTGACTTTTCTGTCACCGCTGGCCATCGTTCCTCTCTCCGAACTGAGTGAAACGCTGTTTGTCCCCGCACCGGCAGAGCTTACACTGGATTATGTGGAAAACAATATTTTAAGCCTGCAATTTAGCGGTGATAACATTCTCTACAAGGAAGCCTTTATGGAGACGCTGTCCGGAGAGATCATTGAACCGCTCTCCGTGGATGTCTCCCAGGGTGTGATCAGTTTCCCGTTTCTTTCCGAAGAGGCCAATATTTACGTTCCCGTGAAAGGCGGAGAGACCATTCACCTTCTCTTTACCCCCGATGAAGCAACGGGTATGGAACAATAACAACAGGATGTAACGATTTCTATGCGGATACCAGAATCCCCTGCGCGGCTGCGCATCTTATTAATTACATATTGTATGGCCATGGGTCTGGGTGCCTGCGGTACTGTTCCGGACAGTCTGCCTGTGGATGCATCGGTCACAGAAACTGCTTCCGGGGAACAGCCTGCCTCTTCTCAGACAGGGGTAACGGATGCCTCTCTCTCTGACACCGCTCCCCCGGAAACGGAAGTTTCCTCTCCCGCAGAACCTCTGCGGGATGCCACACCTGTCTGTCTTGTGCCACAGGCCGACGGAACTGCGACCGCCTCCAATGATGTGGCGGTCATTGACTATTCCCACATGTCTGACGGCTATGTCTGTGCCAATTACACCGGCACCTGCCCCAAGGTTAAGCTGCGGATCACCGGTCCCGATACCGTGGTCTATACCTATGATCTGCACGGAGGCGGCTATGAGACTTTTCCCCTGTCTTCCGGCGACGGCTATTATGATGTGACGATTTATGAAAATATTTCCGGTACGAATTATGCCACCTGCCTGTATGCTGATCTGAATGTGCAGATCACGGATGAATTCAGTCCTTTTCTCTATCCGAACCAATACGTGAATTTCACGGCGGACAGTAAGGTGGTTGCCAGGGGGCAGGAACTGGCCGAAGGCGCTTCCTCCGATCTGGAAGTGATCACCCGGATCTATGACTATATCACCGGTAATATTACCTACGACTACGACAAGGCTTCCGATCCTCCCACCGGCTACACTTCCGATGTGGATGCCATTCTTGCCTCCGGCACCGGTATCTGTCTGGACTATGCCGCGGTCATGGCCAGTATGCTCCGCAGCCAGCGGATCCCGACCCGTCTGGAAGTCGGTTATGCCCAGGATGCCTACCACGCCTGGATCAGTGTCTACACCGTCGATACCGGCTGGCTGAACGGTATTATTGAATTTGACGGCAGCGTCTGGACACTGGTGGATCCGACCTTCGGTGCCAATACGGATGACAAGACGCTGAAAAAGTTCATCGGTGACGGCAGCAACTATATCTTACAGAAAATGTATTAGTAATGTCCGATCTTTGATCTCCGGTAAATGGGGTTACCGTAACAGTTACGAAATGAAAGGGAATAAAACGACATGAAAACTACTGAGAAAAAACTACTTTCCAATGAAGAGATCGCTTCTTTCTGCAGCCAGGCGGCCATGCTGTTTCAGGCGGGAATTCCACCTGTGGAGGGAATGTCGATCCTGCAAAGTGATGCCCAGTCTCCCGAGGGGAAGGCGGTCTTCGATGAGATCCTTGCAGTATGCCGGCAGGGAGAAAGTTTTCATAAAGCATTGGAGGCTACGGAGGTTTTTCCTGATTACTGCCTGCACATGATCGCTCTGGGTGAGGAATCCGGCAATCTCGATGTCTGCATGAACTCTCTGGCAGATTATTACGAAAAAGAGGATGCCATTGCAAACAGTATCCGGGATGCCGTAGCTTATCCTTTTATCATGATCGCCATGATGGCTGCCGTCATCGTGGTGCTGGTCAGCCGTGTCATGCCGATCTTCGAGCAGGTCTATGTGGAACTTGGCAGTGAGATGACCGGCTTTGCAGCGTCCCTTTTACGCCTTGGTAACCATCTGAACCATTATTCCTTCGTCTTCGTCAGTATCCTTTGTATTCTGTTGCTTTTATATCTTTTCGCCACCAGAACCCAGACCGGCAGGCGCACCACCGCCCGTTTTCTGAACTGGTTTCCGCTTACCCGACGTTTTTACGAAAGTGTGGCCTGCGAACGTTTTGCCAGCGGTATGGCTCTGACCTTAAGCAGCGGCATGGACACCTACGCCAGTCTCGATATGGTGGCCGCTCTGGTAGGCAATGAAAAGATGAAACAGAAGATCCTGTGTTGTAAGGAAGCCATTAATGCCGGATCCAATTTTGCAGAAGCACTGACCGGTGCCGGTATTTTCAATCATCTTTATTCCCAAATGGTATCTGTGGGATTCCGCAGCGGTAATGTGGATGTCGTACTGAAAAAAATTGCGGACCGCTACGAGGAAGATACGAATCGTAAATTACAGTCCATTATTGCAATCCTGGAACCGACTCTCGTTATTATTCTGTCTGTGATTGTCGGTTTGATTCTGTTATCTGTCATTCTGCCCCTTATGGGCATTATGACCAGCATCGGATAGGAGTGATCATATGAACCGATTTGAACAGAAAAAAATATCTCCGGGACGCAGATTGATCTCATTGCTTCCCGTTCTGGCGTTTCTTTTATTGTTTTTACTATTCCTCCGGGGAATCGGTTCTGTCAACGAATCAACCCTGAGTAAGCAACAGGAAAGTCTGGAGACAGCATTAGAACGAAGTATTTCCCAATGCTATGCGGTAGAAGGCTGTTATCCACCCTCATTAGAATATCTTGAGCAGCATTACGGTCTGTTATATGATGAGAAAAATTTTCTGATTGACTATGAATATTATGGAAGCAACCTTCTTCCGGAAGTAACTATACTTCGCAGGACCGGTGCACACTAAAGGAGTCTATAGATACATGAAACAGGAAAAACATTTTATTGTGGATATTTTGTTCGTTCTGGCATTATTCGGTGTATTTGCCGTTTCTGCACTGACACTGGTAACCATCGGCGCAGATGTCTATCAGCATACTGTCACAGATATGAGTATCAATTATGAAAGCCGGACCGCCGTATCCTATATCACAGAAAAGGTACGTCAGAACGACACAGCAGACAGAATCTTTCTGACAACACTGGAGGACGTTCCCGCTCTTTGCATCCTTTCCCGGATTGACGAAGATACCTATTGCACTTACCTTTACCTCTATGAGGGACATTTAAAAGAACTTTTCATGAAACAGGGAGCTTCTCTCGGGGGGCAGATTCTGCCAGCCGGAACAGACATTTTACAACTGAAAACCCTGTCAATGGATTATGTGGCCGGCAATCTGCTGCGTATCTGTCTGCAGCCGCCTTCCGGAGAGCAACATACCTTTTATATTAAGCTGCATTGTGAGAATGCCACAGAATAGAACCAGAAAGGATTTCAAACCCATATGAAACATTCCAGATCCAGTTTGTTCTTAATGGAAATGATTATAGCAATCCTCTTTTTTTCCCTTGCCAGTGCTGTATGTATCCAGTTGTTTGCCCAATCGCACCTTCTGGGTAAACAGACTGTGAATCAGAATCATGCCGTCACCTGGACCCAGAATCTGGCTGATTCCTACCTGGCTATGGATGGAGATCTGGATGCTGTTCAGGAATTATTTGTTCCGTCCGAAGAAATCTCTGACAATACACTTCGTTTGTCCTTCGATAATAACTGGAATCTATGCTCTCCGGATACTTCTGCCTGCTTTCTGGCAGAGCTTACCCATACCCCTTCGGATGCATCCGGTATCATGAAAGCAGAAATCAGAGTATACGAAGCTGCTGCACCACAATCTCCCATTTATACACTGTCACTCCTTCATCACACAGCACAAAGGAGGGGATCTAATGAGTAATTCTTCAAAGAAAAAACAATTTGGTATGAATATCGGCTCTGCTTCTATTCTTCTGGTGTTCGTGATTTTGTGTCTGGTGTCCTTCGCAGTTCTTTCTATTGTCAGTGCTAATGCGGACAATAAACTCAGCGCCCGCGTTCTGGAACGTACCAGCGCCTATTACGCTGCCTGCAACCAGGCAGAGCAATCTCTGGCCGGTATGGATAACACGCTGCGACGTATCTACGCATCCTCTGACAGTGAAGATGCTTACTTTGCTTCTGTCGGCCACGGGAAATCCTATGTGATTCCGATTTCCGATCTGCAATCCCTGCAGGTGACCATTGATATTCTATATCCCCAGACAGATGATGATTCCTTTTACCGCATCACGGCGTGGCAGATACTGAATACCGAAGAACTAAACTGATTTTCTTTTTATGCGTGATTCAGTTCTTCTACTGTTTCTGATAATTTGCGAATGTCCTCATTCAACTGTCGCAGATTGTCCAGATTGGTCTGATTCAATTCCAGGGTATTCTGTGCATTGGCAGTAACCTCTTCTGTCGATGCACTGATGGAACTTACGGAATCTACCAGTGCTTTCTTGGATATCTGGATCTCTCCGATAGACTGCACGATTCTCTGGTAATCTGAGTCCATTGCCTCTGAAGTCTCTGTAATTCTGTCAAACAGTTTTCCGGTATCCTCTACCAACGTATTTTGTCTGGTAAATACCTCCGACAGCTGATTCATATCCCCGGTTACTTTTTGGGATTCCTCATTAATCCCCTGAATTTCTTTGCGTATCCTCTCCAGTGACTCATTGGTCTGTTCGGAAAGATCTCTGATTTCTCCTGCCACCACTGCGAATCCCCGTCCTGCTTCCCCTGCTCGGGCTGCTTCTATGCTTGCATTTAAGGACAGAAGATTGGTCTGTCTGGAAATATTATCTATCAGTCCCACAATCTGATTGACATTATGGATTTTTTCCATGAGATCGTTCATTGCACCGGTAGTTGATGCAGATGTCTCCGCTGTCAGCTTTGCGGAAGTTCCCAGCTGCTTCACATTCTCTGTTCCACTTTGGATTGCATCCAGCGTATCACCAAGGCTGCTATGAAATCCGTCAATAATCTCCTGAATCGAATCAATGTCACCGCTCATGGTATCGATATAGCGTATTTCTTCCTGTATAGCTTCTGCCGTGGAATTTGTTCCCTCACATACCTGTTCCATCGCTTCTGTGGAAGATACCGAAGCATTGCGGAGAGCATCTGTTTTTGCGAGAATATTTTCGGAACTCTCCGCTGTATTTTCCGCTACCTTACGGATCTGTTCCAGTACTGCCTTACGTTTCTCCTGTGCTGCTTCTATTTCATTCATTCTTCTAAGTGTCATGCCGGCATCTATATAGCTGATCAGACTTCCATACAGTGCAATCAGAACTACCGCTGCCAGCTGGATCTCAATATCAATCATCGGAACCGACTCCAGTGTTCCTGTTGCTTTGGCATATCCCAGATATACAATATTACATGCCACAAAGCCAATGCTATAACATGTGGTATACTTCCATTTATGAAACAACGGAAATATCATCAGCATCGGTATCATGTACACGTAGGTCATGGTGGTGTTCCCCGTAAACAGAACAAAAATATACACCACAAAATAGCTGATGGGTAACAGATACCTTACCACTTCTGATTCCGGATTTTTCGTCTGAATCACCACATTTATGACTGCCGGAATCACCAATAATAACAAAAAGACAGCTGTGTATGTTCCGGTCCGGTTGCCCTTTATAAACTCTGCCAGATAGGCTACGCCAAGTACCAATACCAGGAAGCCATAGGCAATCAATACACACCTGTTTACTGTTCTTTTTTCTGTTAGTTTTCCCTGTCCATCAATGATCATTTTCCCCACCCCTTGTATCTTAATATTTCAGATATAATTATCGCTTCTCATATGATATGTGTCAAGTTTTTCCTCATCTTTATAATAAACAGAAGAGACTTCCCGCACAACTGGGAAGTCTCTCCTGTTTATTACTTATTTACTGGTTATCAGTGTCTGCTCCCACTTCCACAGTCTCTGCTTCTGCGGTTACATCCTTGTTCAGTTCTGCATCCTCCGCGTCCAGATCACTTCCGTCGCTCAGATTCAGTTCTGCATCGTCACCATACATGTCGCCACTGAAATCAATGGTTTCCACGGCATCGGTGCTCAGTCTGGTGTTACGATATCTCTTCATACCGGTTCCTACAGGAATCAGCTTACCGATGATAACGTTCTCCTTCAGACCGATCAGATTATCTACCTTACCTCTGATCGCAGCTTCCGTCAGGACCTTGGTGGTCTCTTGGAAGGATGCGGCAGACAGGAAGGATTCGGTTGCCAGTGCAGCTTTGGTGATACCCAGGATGATACGCTTACCTTCCGCAGGCTCTTTTCCTTCTGCAATCAGCTTTTCGTTCATTTCCTCGTAATCCAGAACATCTACCAGAGTTCCGGGCAGGAACTCGGTATCACCATTGTTCTCGATACGAACCTTCTTCAGCATCTGACGTACCAGGACTTCGATATGCTTATCCGCGATATCTACACCCTGTAAACGGTATACACGCTGTACTTCACGAAGCATGTAATCCTGTACGGCACGGATTCCCTTGATCTTTAACAAATCGTGAGGGTTTACACTACCTTCGGTCAATTCATCACCGGCCTCCAGTACCTGTCCGTCCACCACTTTGATACGGGAACCGTAAGGGATCAGATATGCCTTGGATTCACCGGTCTCTTCGTTGGTGATGACAACTTCACGCTTCTTCTTGGTATCACGGATCTCAGCCTTACCGCCAAACTCTGCAATGATTGCAAGTCCCTTCGGCTTTCTGGCCTCGAACAACTCCTCGACACGGGGAAGACCCTGTGTGATATCATCACCTGCGACACCACCACTATGGAAGGTTCTCATGGTCAGCTGGGTACCGGGCTCACCGATAGACTGTGCAGCGATGATACCAACTGCCTCACCTACCTGTACGGCTTCACCGGTTGCCATGTTGGCACCGTAACATTTTGCACAGATACCAACGTGAGAACGGCAGGTCAGGATCGTACGGATCTTCACTTCCTCAATGGGCTCACCCTGTGCATTCACACCAACACTTAAGATCTTGGCTGCACGGCTGGGGGTGATCATGTGGTTGTGCTTAACGATCATGTTACCGTCTTTATCATAAATATCCTCACAGGAATATCTTCCTGTGATTCTGTCTTTCAGGCCTTCAATGGTCTCTTTACCATCCATGAATGCCTTGACTACCATACCAGGGATCTCAGCCTGACCCTCACAGCAGTCTACTTCACGGATAGAAAGCTCCTGAGATACGTCAACCATTCGTCTGGTCAGATAACCGGAGTCTGCGGTACGCAGAGCGGTATCGGACATACCTTTTCGTGCACCATGTGCGGACATGAAGTATTCCAGTACGTCCAGACCTTCACGGAAGTTTGACTTAATGGGCAGTTCGATGGTTCTACCTGTAGTATCAGCCATCAGTCCACGCATACCTGCCAGCTGTTTGATCTGCTGACTGGAACCACGCGCACCGGAGTCTGCCATCATGAAAATGTTGTTGTATTTATCCAGACCGGACAGCAGTACGTCGGTCAGCTCTTTATCGGTCTCGTTCCAGGTCTCTACAACGGCACGATAACGCTCTTCCTCGGTGATCAGACCACGTCTGAAGTTGCTTGCGATCTTGTCTACGGTAGCCTGTGCAGCTGCCAGCATTTCACCCTTCTTCTCAGGGACGGTCATATCGGAAATGGATACGGTCATAGCAGCTCGGGTAGAGTACTTGTAACCGATAGCCTTAACATCATCCAGTACCTCTGCGGTCTTGGATGCTCCGTGGGTATTGATGACCTTCTCCAGGATCTGCTTCAACTGCTTCTTGCCTACGTGGAAGTCTACTTCCAGCTTCAGGAAGTTCTCGGGATCGCTTCTGTCTACGAATCCCAGATCCTGAGGCAGGATCTCATTGAAGATGAAACGTCCCAGAGTGGACTCTACCGTACCGGTAATGGTCTCGCCCTCTGCATTTACCTTGTGCATACGCACATGGATGCGGGAATGTAAGGTCAGCGCCTGGTTCTCATATGCCAGGATTGCTTCGTTTACGCTCTTGAAATACTTACCTTCGCCAATCGCACCGGGTCTCTCCTGGGTCAGATAGTAGATACCAAGTACCATATCCTGGGAAGGAACGGCTACGGGTCCACCATCGGAAGGCTTCAGTAAGTTGTTGGGAGACAGCAGCAGGAAACGACACTCTGCCTGTGCCTCCTGGGACAGAGGAAGATGTACAGCCATCTGGTCTCCATCGAAGTCCGCGTTGAATGCGGTACATACCAGGGGATGCAGCTTGATTGCCTTACCTTCTACCAGGATCGGCTCAAATGCCTGAATGCCCAGTCTGTGCAGTGTCGGCGCACGGTTCAGCATAACAGGATGTTCCTTGATAACCTCTTCCAGCACATCCCATACCTGTGTATCCAGCTTTTCTACCAGCTTCTTCGCATTCTTGATGTTCTGGCTGATTCCCTTGGCTACCAGTTCTTTCATTACGAAAGGCTTGAACAGTTCGATTGCCATTTCCTTCGGCAAACCACACTGATAGATCTTCAGTTCCGGTCCAACGACGATAACAGAACGTCCGGAGTAGTCTACACGCTTACCTAACAGGTTCTGACGGAAACGACCGGTCTTACCCTTTAACATATCGGACAGAGACTTCAGTGCTCTGTTACCGGGGCCGGTAACAGGACGTCCGCGTCTGCCGTTATCGATCAGAGCATCTACTGCTTCCTGCAGCATTCTCTTCTCGTTACGAACGATGATATCAGGAGCTCCCAGCTCTAACAGTCTCTTCAGACGGTTATTACGGTTGATGATCCTTCTGTACAGATCATTCAGGTCGGAGGTTGCAAAACGTCCGCCGTCCAGCTGTACCATGGGACGCAGATCGGGAGGAATGACCGGAACTACATCCATGATCATCCATTCGGGCTTATTGCCGGACTCGCGGAATGCTTCCACGACTTCCAGTCTCTTGATGATACGTGCACGCTTCTGACCGGAAGATTCCTTCAGACCAGTTTTCAGCTCTACTGCCTCTTTTTCCAGATCAATAGCCTGCAGCAGTTCTTTGATAGCCTCTGCCCCCATACCTACACGGAACTTGTTGCCCCAGGTCTCTCTTGCATCCTGATATTCCTTCTCGGACAGCACTGCCTTGTACTCAAGGTTCGTGGTTCCCGGATCCAGGACAATATAGGAAGCAAAGTACAGAACCTTCTCCAGGATTCTGGGAGACAGATCCAGGATCAGACCCATACGGCTGGGGATACCTTTGAAATACCAGATATGGGATACGGGAGCAGCAAGCTCGATGTGTCCCATACGCTCTCTACGCACGCTGGCCTTGGTAACTTCTACACCACAACGGTCGCAGACAACGCCTTTATATCTGATCTTTTTATATTTACCACAATGACATTCCCAGTCTTTGCTGGGTCCGAAGATTCTCTCACAGAACAGACCGTCTCTTTCGGGTTTCAGTGTTCTATAGTTGATCGTCTCGGGCTTCAATACCTCGCCATGGGACCACTCCCGGATTTTCTCCGGGGAAGCTAATCCGATCTTGATGGCATCAAATGTCATAGGCTGATAGGTTGTTTCATTTTTTGTTTCTGACATTAATGGCACTCCCTTCTATACAAAGCATTAAAATTCATCATCACTGCCGTCAAAGCTATCATCGGTGTAATCGTCGTCAACATAATCGTCGTCCTCAGAGTTCACCAGTTCACCATTGTCATCAAATTCCTGTGACTGATAGCCCATCTCGCCAAGGGAGCTCTTGTCGTAATCGTCATCGTACTTACGATCACCTTCCATCTCATAACGGTAATCGGTATCGCCGTAATCGACAGTCTCCATGATCTCAACCTCGGTCTGATCCTCACGCAGCACTCTGACATCCAGACCCAGTGCCTGCAGTTCCTTTAACAGAACCTTGAAGGACTCGGGGATACCGGGCTCAGGGATATTGTCTCCCTTGATGATTGCTTCGTAAGTCTTCACACGTCCGATCACATCATCGGACTTCACAGTCAGAATCTCCTGCAGGGTGTAGGATGCGCCATACGCCTCCAGAGCCCATACTTCCATCTCTCCGAAACGCTGGCCGCCGAACTGGGCTTTACCACCCAGAGGCTGCTGTGTTACCAGGGAGTACGGTCCGGTAGAACGCGCATGGATCTTATCATCTACCAGATGATGCAGTTTCAGGTAATGCATGTGTCCGATGGTTACCGGTCCGTCGAAATACTCACCGGTTCTACCGTCGCGCAGACGTACCTTACCATCTCTGGAAATAGGAACTCCCTTCCATACGGATCTGTGGTCTCTGTTCTCGGACAGATACTGCATAACTTCGGGGAGAAGTTCCTCACCGTGCCTGCTGGTGAAGGTCTCTCCGGCCCAAGGCTTACCGTCTGCGGTAGTCTCCTGACCCTTTTCCTTCCACTCTGCACTTTCTGCATCGTCAAAAGGAAGGTTTACATAATCGTTGGCAAGATCCAACGTATCCATAATATCTTTCTCGTTTGCGCCATCGAAGACCGGTGTTGCCACGTTAAAGCCCAGTGCCTTGGCAGCCAGGGAAAGGTGGATCTCCAGAACCTGTCCGATATTCATACGGGAAGGCACACCCAGAGGATTCAGCACGATATCCAGAGGACGTCCGTTGGGCAGATAAGGCATATCCTCTACGGGAAGCACGCGGGAAACAACACCCTTGTTACCATGACGGCCTGCCATCTTATCACCTACGGAGATTTTTCTCTTCTGTGCAATGTAGATACGGACTGCCTGATTTACTCCGGGTGCCAGTTCATCACTGTTCTCACGGGTAAATACCTTGGCATCCACTACAATACCATATTCACCATGAGGTACCTTTAAGGAGGTATCTCTTACTTCTCTTGCCTTCTCACCAAAGATGGCACGCAGCAGTCTCTCTTCTGCGGTCAGTTCGGTCTCTCCCTTGGGGGTAACCTTACCTACCAGAATATCACCGGCACGAACCTCTGCACCGATACGGATGATACCTCTGTCATCCAGATCCTTCAGCGCATCATCACCGACACCGGGAACATCACGGGTGATCTCTTCCGGTCCCAGCTTGGTATCCCGGGCTTCTGCCTCATACTCTTCGATATGAACGGAAGTATATACATCATCACGTACCAGTCTCTCACTTAGCAGAACCGCATCCTCGTAGTTGTAACCTTCCCAGGTCATGAAACCGATCAGCGGGTTCTTGCCCAGTGCCAGCTCACCCTCAGAGGTGGAAGGACCGTCTGCGATGACCTGACCGGCTGCCACATGGTCGCCCTTGAATACGATGGGCTTCTGGTTGTAACAGTTGGACTGGTTACTGCGGGAGAACTTGGTCAGATGAATCTCTGCCTTCTCACCGTCATCGTAAGCAATACGAATGGTCTTGGAAGATACATAGGTAATGGTTCCGGGCTTCTTAGCCACTACGCAGACACCGGAGTCAACCGCTGTCTTCACTTCCATACCGGTACCTACTACAGGTGCCTCCGTGCTTAACAGAGGTACGGCCTGACGCTGCATGTTGGATCCCATCAGCGCACGGTTCGCATCATCGTTCTGCAGGAAAGGAATCAGTGCGGTAGCCACAGAGAATACCATTCTCGGGGATACATCCATGTAATCAAACATTTCCTTAGGATATTCCTGTGTCTCATCCAGATAACGTCCGGAAACAGATTTTCTCACGAAATGTCCCTCTGCATCCAGTGCTTCGTTTGCCTGTGCCACATGGTAATTATCCTCTTCGTCCGCAGTCATGTAGACTACTTCATCGGTAACGCGGGGGTTCTTAGGATCGGACTTGTCGATCTTGCGGTAAGGAGCCTCTACGAAACCATATTCATTAATTCTTGCATAGCTTGCAAGAGAGTTGATCAGACCGATGTTAGGACCTTCGGGTGTCTCGATAGGACACATTCTTCCGTAATGGGAGTAATGTACATCTCGAACCTCGAATCCGGCACGGTCTCTGGACAGACCACCGGGACCCAGTGCAGACAGACGTCTCTTGTGGGTCAACTCACCCAGCGGATTATTCTGATCCATAAACTGAGACAGCTGGGAAGATCCGAAGAATTCCTTCACTGCTGCTGTTACCGGTTTAATATTGATCAGGGACTGCGGAGAAATCTCCTCAGCATCGTGGGTCGTCATACGTTCACGTACCACTCTCTCCATTCTGGACAGACCGATACGATACTGGTTCTGCAGCAGTTCGCCTACCGCACGGATACGTCTGTTGCCCAGATGGTCGATATCATCATCGTTGCCCAGACCGTACTCCAGATGCATATTATAGTTAATGGAAGCCAGGATGTCTTCCTTGGTAATGTGCTTGGGTACCAGTTCATGCACATTCTTCTTGATAGCTTCTGCCAGCTTCTCGGAATCGTCGCCGAACTCCTCCAGGATCTGTGCCAGAACCGGATAATATACCAGTTCATGGATACCGAAATCTCTGGGATTGCAGTCTACGTAATGCGTCAGATCCACCATCAGGTTGGACAGTACTTTTACGGTCCTCTCTTCGGTCTGAATATATACGAAAGGAACTGCACTGTTCTGGATGGTGTCTGCCAGTTCTGCAGTCACCTTGTCGCCTGCGGATGCGATTACTTCACCGGTGGAAGGATCTACCACATCTGCAGCCAGGATCTGGTGACGGATACGGTTCTTCAGAGCTAATTTCTTATTAAATTTATATCTGCCGACTTTGGCTAAATCATATCTTCTGGGGTCGAAGAACATAGCGTTGATCAGACTCTCTGCACTCTCAACGCTTAAAGGCTCACCGGGACGGATCTTTTTGTATAACTCTAACAGACCCTCCTGATAGTTCTCAGCAGTGTCCTTGGTAAAGCTTGCCTCGATCTTGGGCTCATCACCGAAAAGTTCGCGGATCTCGTCATTGGTACCGATGCCCAGTGCACGGATCAGCACAGTGATGGGAACCTTACGGGTTCTGTCCACACGTACATAGAAGACATCGTTGGAATCCGTCTCATACTCCAGCCATGCACCACGGTTCGGGATCACGGTGCAGGTAAAGAGCTTCTTACCGATCTTATCATGTCCGATTCCGTAATAAATGCCGGGAGAACGAACCAACTGGCTGACGATAACACGCTCTGCACCGTTGATTACGAAAGTACCGGTCTCGGTCATCAGCGGGAGATCACCCATGAAGATCTCGTGCTCACTGATCTCTTCCTTTTCCTTGTTATAAAGGCGAACCTTAACCTTAAGAGGTGCTGCGAATGTAGCATCTCTCTCTTTACACTCTTCGATAGA
>CAKRRD010000024.1 GCA_934394815.1 uncultured Acetatifactor sp.
TTTGGCAGCCTGACTGTTTTCATTGATCAAAGCTATCTTCATGAGATACTCCTTTTCAAACGCCACAACAGTCAGCCGCCGAAATTCTTCTGCGACTGACCTGATGTGAGTAATTTATTTTGTTTTCCTTTTGCGCCGGTTCTATTCGGGCTGTTTACCGATGTAAGCAAGGATACCGCCATCAACATAAAGGATGTGTCCGTTGACTGCATTGGATGCCTCAGAAGCAAGGAATACAGCGGGACCGGTCAGTTCTTCGGGCTTTAACCATCTGTTAGCAGGGGTCTTAGCGCAGATGAACTGGTCGAAAGGATGTCTGCTGCCATCGGGCTGGGTCTCACGAAGAGGAGCCGTCTGAGGAGTCTCGATGTAACCGGGTCCAAGGCCGTTACACTGAATGTTGTACTGGCCGTACTCGGAGCAGATGTTCTTGGTCAGCATCTTTAAGCCGCCCTTAGCTGCTGCGTATGCAGATACGGTCTCACGACCCAGCTCGGACATCATGGAACAGATGTTGATGATCTTACCATGACCCTTCTTGATCATTGCAGGGATAACTGCTTTCGATACGATGAAAGGTGCATTCAGGTCTACGTCGATTACCTGACGGAACTGATCTGCGGTCATCTCGGTCATGGGGATTCTCTTGATGATACCTGCGTTGTTCACCAGGATATCGATGGTACCTACTTCCTTCTCGATCTGAGCTACCATAGCGTTAACCGCTTCTTCATTGGTAACGTCACATACATAGCCGTGAGCCTTGATGCCTTTCTCAGCATATGCAGCGATTCCCTTGTCTACCAGTTCCTGCTTGATATCGTTGAAGCAGATGGTAGCACCGCACTCAGCGTATGCGGAAGCGATAGCGAAACCAATACCGTAAGATGCGCCGGTAACCAGTGCAACCTTACCTTCCAGTGAGAAATTAGTGAATTCAGACATTGTCTTTTCTCCTTTTCTTTATAAAAACTGTTATTTTAGTTACTGTTCCAAAGGATCTTATTTCAGATCTCTGTTGTCAACGCCGTCCATGTCGTCGAAATCCTGATTCTCTCCGACCATACCCCAGATAAAGGTGTATGCTCTGGAACCGCATCCGGAATGGATGGACCAGCTGGGGGAGATCACTGCTTCTTCGTTACGCATTACGATGTGACGGGTCTCATCGGGCTCACCCATGTAGTGCATGACAAATGCGTCTTCCGGCATATCGAAATACAGATATACCTCCATACGTCTGTCATGGGTATGACAGGGCATGGTGTTCCATACGCTGCCGGGCTCTAACTTCGTCATACCCATCTCCAGCTGACAGCTTTCCACCTGTCCGGGAAGGATATACTTGCAGATGACTCTGTGGTTGGCATCCTCCAGAGTACCCAGTTCTACTTTATTCTCATCCTTTACAATGACTACGCCCTCTTCGGGAGTACCTTCCGGCTTGATCAGCACGGTGGGATACGTCTTATGTGCGGGAGCGGAATTCAGATAAAATTTAGCAGGCTGCTTCTCATCTTCGCTGGCGAAAATGATCTCTTTGGAGCCCATTCCTATGTACATGGCTTCTTTGTAGCCTACCTTGTACACCTTGCCATCAACGGTAATCATGCCTGCTCCGCCGATATTGATCACACCCAGTTCTCTTCTCTGGCAGAAATACTCTGCACGGAGTTCATCTCCGGCGGTCAGAGTGATGGGGCTTACAGGTACTGCTGCTCCTGTAATGATTCTGTCGATGTGGCTGTACACCAGCTTGATCTCGCCGGGTACGAACAGATTCTGGATCAGAAACTCTTCTCTCAGACGCTCTGTGGTATAATGCTTCACATCTCTTGGTGATACTGCTGTTCTAAGTTCCACCTTACGCCTCTCTTTCCTCAACAGACAGCCTGTGAGCCGTCATTGAATGATACCTTTTTATGAAAGCACTTACATTATAACATATCATTGTAACCATTTCCAACACATTTTTACTAATTTTTATAAAATTTTTGAAAGGCTGTAAATGCTTTTCTCTTTTGTATGAGTTAAGTATACTAGAAAAGATTCTCAAAGTCTTTTCATATTTTAATCTAAACATTGCAAATTTTGAACTTTTGGTGTTTAATGAAAGAAAAAACGAAAAGGATGAAAGAAATGGAAGAACTTACCTCCTGTAAAACAGCCATAGAAAACTGTAAAACCTCCGGGACCTTTGCCATTGCCCACTTATATAAAGAAGAAAAAGCCATGGATATGCACATCCATGACTGCTACGAGATCTACTATTCCATCTGCGGCGGCAAGCAGTTTCTCATCGACAACTGCTTCTATACCATCGCTCCGGGAGATCTCTTTATCATTAACCAGTACGAAAGCCACAAGCTGACCCAGATCGACAATTCCGTCCATGAGCGGATCGTCCTGTCGGTGGCACCGGATTTCATGAAGCAGATCTCCACAAAAGAGACAGATCTGAGTTTTTGCTTCACCCACCGCACTGCACCCTTTTCCCATAAGCTTTCCCTCAACAAGGAACAACAGAAGCGTTTCCTCTACTATATCAGCAAGATCACCTCAGCGGAGGGCTTTGCCCACGACATCACGGAATACGCCGCCTTCATGGAACTGATGGTCATGCTCAACACCCTGTTCATCCGCAGAGCAGAGCAGACCGCCACCGGAAAAGCCCCTGCTGACAACGCCGCCGATTATAAGGACAGCAGCTTCCGCTACAACCATCAGGTGGACGACATCCTGGCTTACATCAACCAGAACATCTCCCAGCCCATCACGGTGGAGCAGCTGGCCGGACAGTTTTACTTAAGCGGATCCTACATCTGCCGGATCTTCAAATCCGCCACCGGCACTACCATCAACAAATACATCACCGCCCGCCGCATCAGTATCGCCAAAGCCGTATTGAACGAAAACGGTAATGTCATGGATGCTTTCGAACGCAGTGGTTTCACAGACTACAGTAATTTTTTCAAAGCCTTCACCAAGGCCGTAGGCGTCTCCCCGAAAAAATACGCAAGCCTGAGTGTCAGTTAATCAGCTGACTCTCAGGCTCTTCTTTTTCTTATCTTTGCTAATCGTTCGGTCTCTGGTAGAACCGGCCCGCAAGATTCTCCGTGCGGATCATGTTGACAAAAGCCTCCGGATCGGTCTCCCGCACCGTGTTCACGACCTTATTCACTTCATCCCGCCCTACCACGGAATACAGTACATCACATTCCTGCTTGGAATAACAGCCTTCTCCCTTGATCAGAGTGGCATCATGGTGCGTGATCTCCGCAATAGCTTCGTAGACATCCTCCGGCCGTTTCGTCACGATGATCAGTGTCTGCTTCTGGTAGCGCTTGTACAGCACATGGAGTACCTGCGTGGAGGTATACTGAAAAATAATGGAATACAGCGCCTTGTCCCAGCCAAACAGTGCTCCGGCGATTCCAAGAATCACCACATTTCCCGCAAAAATATAATTCCAGGAATCAATGCCGTACTTTTCCGACAGGAAGATCGCGATAAAATCCGTACCGCCGCTGGTGGCATTGGCGAACAGACACAGGCTGATGGCCAGTGCATTGATCAGTCCACCGAAGATAGCAATCAGCAGAATATCCTCCGTTACCGGCCAGGCGGGCACCATATCCGTCAAAATACCGCTCACCACAATCATCAGACAGGAATAACCGGTGAACTTTTTTCCGATGAATTTGAAGCTGATGACCACCGGAACCGCATTTAAGATAAAGTTGATCACCGAAAAAGGAGGCTCCCAGTGCCACAACAGCACGCTGATCTCCTGGATCAGTCGGGTCAGACCGTTGAATCCACCGGGGATCAATCCCCCGGCCCGGACAAAGCTTTTCAAATTGACTGCCATGATAAAGGATCCCGCCAGGATCAGGCAGGTACGCCGTAGGGTATCACATATACTCTTCTTCGTCATAACTTGCTCCTTCCTGCCTCTTCCCGGCGGTCTTTCCTCTTTCCGCCGCGTCTCTGCCACAGCATGCAGCCCACAAGGATCAGCACACTTCCCGCACTTACCGGCACGCCGATATTCCAGCCATCCGGCACATAATTCATCTGAATCGTATGCTCCCCGGCTTCCAGATCAAAGGCCATCAGGGCATTGCCGAAAGTCTCCGGCTCTGTCTTTTCCCCGTCAATCCACACCGTCCAGCCCTTCTCATAAGGCACGGACAGAATCAGCCTTCCCGCCTCCCTCAGATTCAGGGTTCCGGAAATATGAGTGCTGTCCATCTGCAGATTTTCCAGATGTTCCCGGGACAGGATCTCCACCGCCTGTGCCAATACTTCCTCGTTCAGCACATAAGCCTCCGCGGATACCTTCGGGGTATCGTCCGCGTCATCCCCGTTGGTCAGGGTGACTCTTTCCCCCTTTTGCAGATAGCCCAGGTACAGGATGGATCCGTCCTTTAAGTCACTGTAGTCCTGCATCTCCAGCGGGCCGCCCAGCACCTCGGCCTTTTTCGTCCCCGTAGCGTTGATCCTTGCATAATAATAGCCTGCCCGGTCAGCGGTAATACATACATTATCCCCGGATGCCTCGCTGGTCACATGATTAAGCAGCTCATCCGTGATTCCCAGATCTTCCACCAGCTGGTTCTGCACTCTCACCCCGGTACCGATCTCGTCCGGGATATCCCATCCCGTGGGAGCCACATAGCCGAAAGGCAGCGTATATCTGCAGTGGTATAAATAAATCTCCCCGCTGTCTGCCACTGTTTCATACAGGCCGTTGGCGTACTTGTCCGACTCGCCGAACATGTAATCCACATTCAGAAGCGCTGCCACGAAAGCTGTCGCTCCGTCGTAACCGTAATAGACCTTGCTGTGGCGCATGCCTAGGGTTTTATACAGATCCATGACATCGGAATTCATGGTGGAGGAAAATACCGAAGCCGTGGGATATCCTGTCAGAGTGCCGTCATTTTTCGTCTTGCGGGTAAACTTCTCCACACGGAAGAAATTCTCCCCCTCCTGTTCCTGCGCCAGGGCATACAACGCCTTGTAATCCTCCTGGTCTCCCAGATAAGCAGTGCGTCCCGTAGTACCCAGACTGGTATTAAAGGTGTTGATACTCAGTTCCGCCACCACGCAGGCCAGCACCAGAATCCCCAGCACCTGTCTCGTCAGTTCCTCCTTTCTCGTCCGGTACAGATACAGGATCACGGCATACATCGTAACAAACACAAGCGTCAATACCTCAATGCCGGTATCAAAGTCTTCGCTCCCCACAAATTTCTCACAAGCCAACAGAAATACCACCGCCGCCAGATACCCGTACAGGATCTGTCTGGGTGACGTACCCTCCACATTCCGGAAAGCATCATAGCACATTACCAGTATCAGAAAGATATACAGAAAGGATTGTCTCGCCGGCAGGGAATCCGGATAATTCAGACCATGCCACAGGAAATCCAGAACATTGGTTGCAAAACTCAACAACAGAAATCCCGCCAGTGCCAGATTGCAGAACCGTTTTCTCACCGATATTTTTTCATTCAGCGCATACATGGGCACCAGTAGAAAGACCGCCACCCCACAGTAAATATTCGGCCAGTGCTCCAGCCCTCTCTCCGTGGTCACGCACATGCAGTGTCTCGCCAGCATATCGAAAACAGAAAAATAGGACTCCAACGTACCGGGAAAATCCGAGCTGCCAAAATCCGTCCGCAGGATAGCGCAGACCTCCGGGATCAACAACACCGCTGCCAGGCCTCCAGCCAGCAGGGAGGCAAATGCAAATCTCCCGATCCTGCCGAATACGATCCGTGCCTTCCGGCTCTTCCCTTCCGTCATGGTATGGTATTCCGTGATGAGCAGCATGCCGAAATACAACACCAGGAAGATGCAGATCATAATAGAGATATAATAATTAGTCAGAATGCAAAGTCCCAGCGTCACCGTATACAGGATCCATCTGCCCTCTCTCACCAACCGCTCCGCTCCCAGCAGAATCAACGGTAACAGGATCAGGCAGTCCAGCCACATCACATTCCAGTTGTAGGCTGCCAGATAACCGGACAGAGCATAACAGGTGGAAAACAGAACCACTGCCGGATCCGCTTTATCGAAAGCTTTCCGCAGATAAATGCTGAAGGTCAGCCCCATAAGTCCAATCCGCAGAATCACCAGATAACTCATGAATTCCATGATCAGGCTTTCCGGCAGCAGAAATACCAGCCAGTTAAAAGGGCTCGCCAGATAATAGACATACAGAGCCAGAAAGTTTGATCCGATGCCTGCATTATAAGAATAGAACAGCCCCTCTCCCGCTTTGATCTTATGTACAAATTCACTTAAAAAAGGCATATACTGATGGTACATGTCGGAGAACAAAAAACTCCGGTCACCAAAAGGATATATGCCTCGTATGATAAAAAGGACCAGCATGACAAGTGCAGGCGCAGCAAACGCAAACACAGAAATTCCTCTCTGTATTTTGCGCTCTGCACTTATTGCTGTCGTCTTATTACCCTTCATTTTCATCTTCATATTTTCAATAACCCGCAAATCAATCTCTTTTTACCTTCCATAATCAAACAGCAGATAATATTCCAGACTCCGGTAATCGTTCAGTGCTTCCCCACATTCCTTCACCGTTGTAAGTGTGCCGTCCGCTTCTCTCACACCGGCGGCGCTGATCACCGGGTATTT
Organism: uncultured Acetatifactor sp.; assembly: GCA_934394815.1. Lineage (GTDB taxonomy): Bacteria > Bacillota > Clostridia > Lachnospirales > Lachnospiraceae > Acetatifactor. The sequence goes on from CAKRRD010000024.1 coordinate 6,676, forward strand.
CTCCCGCACTTCGGTCAGACTGCTCTGCAAAGCCGGCAACGGCAGATCACAGTTCTCCAGCACATCCATGGCCAGATAATTGGCACTGGTCTCTCCGTCCGTCTGCTCTTCCATGTCGAAGTTGCTCCAGATCACATAAGGTACTTTGTATTTTAACAGATTTTCCTCGTCTGTCAAAGTCTCCGGATCCACTTTATTATTTCTTAAGATCGGGTTGCTCACATAGGTCGTCGGCTGATGGTCACCGAAAAATACGATCATGGTGTCCTCTTCGGCCTGGGAGAAATAATCGATCAGTCCCTGCAGGGCGGAATCCGTCTGTTTTACCAGGGACAGATACATGGACAATGCCTTGGAATCAATACCCTCCACCGTGATGTCCGGGGTAAAATTGTGGAACTCCTCCTCATAACCGCTGTGGTTCTGCATGGTTACGTTGAAAACAAACAGAGGCTCTCCCTCTTCCTTGTTCTCGTACAGTTCAATGATCTTGGCAAAGCTGCTCTCATCGGAAATATAGTTCCGGATTCTCTTCGGATTCCTGAAATCATCCTGTGACAGGAACTCGTCAAATCCAAGCAGCGGATAGACTCTGTCTCTGTCCCAGCCGCTGGCGTAATACGGATGGATCGCCACCGTATGATAGTCCAGTTCCTTCAAATAGGAAGCCAGAGAAGGCATCTCCTTCTGTACATACTGCTGATAAGCCACGCTGCCCTGCGGCAGAAATCCTATGGTGCTGCCCGTAAGGAATTCGAACTCCGTATTGGCAGTATTCCCGCCCAGCACGGAAACATTCAGATAACCGGTTCTGGTATTCTCTGCCCCCTGTTGTAAGCTGTGAATAAAAGGCATATAGTCCTCGTTGGTGGTAAACTCACCCCGGACTGCCAGATCCGAAAATGCCTCATCCATAATAACAATGATATTCGGCCGCCTTACACTCTCCGGATCTTCCACTGCCGCTGTAAGCCCTGTGGAATCTTTTCCCGCCTGTTCATAATTGCTGCCGGTTCCGTCCGTCGAGTATCCCACAGGCTTCTCCACATCCAGATATTCCAGTTCCATCAGAAATGCCACGATATTGCCGTCTCTCTTATTCATGACGGTAGGCGTGAACAGTTTGTCATACAATCCGAAATTCTGCACAAAGTTCTCACTCTGTACCAAGCCGGTATAGCCGTAGATCAGGACAATACTTAACAAAATCAGTGCCGCCCTTCTGGCCACTCTTGCCGGAGCCTTCATATGAAAACGGCTCTCAATCATCAGCAACGCCAGGAATCCCACAATAACCAATATGGCACCGACAGACAATTCATAACTGAAATTTCCCGCCACACTGGCTGCCGTACCGATGGAATAAATGTCCCAAGGCATGATCGGTGCGGAACGGAAATTCAGCACATAATAATTGGCCAGCCCCGCCACCATGAAAAAGGCCGTCTGCAGCATCAGTGCCGCACGGACATATTTTACGATGCCGAACAGCAATAATGCGGTCAGTACATAGAAGGCCATATTTAACAGCTGGGTCTTGAAATGCATGGTCGTAAAGGGATTGTGGGTGTACATTTCAAATAAGTAAAAAGTAACTAACGGACAGGTCACCAATGCGATACAGGAAGGAAGCTTCTCTCTGGTGATTCCTGTTTTCCGGACGGAGTGACGCAAAAAGCCTGTAATGGCAGCTGCGACGCTTCGTATTGATTTTTTCTGTAAATAATCCATTGCTTAACACTCCTCTTATACTTAAGAGATTTTATCGCAATGACAGAAAAATAACAATTTCCGAATTGCACACATTTACTAACATTACAGGCTTAATTTTGTTACTTTTTACAAATGTTTTACATTAGAATTATTTGATCTCGTATTTTCCGGCTTCTTTCAGTCGCAGCATGGCTCTCGCCATAGATGCCTGGGATACATGATACTCCTGGATGCTCTGCTTCTGGCGCAGCTGCTCCTTCGCGCGCTCCAGAGCTGCCTCCGCACGGACCCTGTCGATATCCTCCGGCCGTTCTGCCGTATCCACCAGCATGATCACACGGTTATGGGAAATGTAGACACAGCCCACACCGACTACGGCTTTGGTCCAGTCGTCCTCCTCTTTTTCCTTGAATCGTATCTCGCCTTCCTTCGTGGCAATGACCATATCCTCATGGTGGGACATGATGGCCTGCTCACCGTCTAAGGCCGGTACGATAATGATACCGCATTTTCCGTCGTAAAATACTTTATCACTGGCAATGACCTTCAAGCTGAAGGTGTTCATACGCACACCGCCTTTCCTTACTGTGCCATGAGCTTTTTGGCCTTCTCCACTGCCTCATCAATGGTTCCTACATTGAAGAATGCAGCTTCAGGATACTCATCCATCTCGCCGTCGATGATCGCACGGAATCCGCGGATGGTCTCCTTCACAGGCACATACTTACCGGGTACACCGGTGAAGTTCTCTGCCACATGGAAGGGCTGGGACAGGAAACGCTGGATCTTACGGGCACGGTATACGGTGACCTTATCCTCATCGGACAGTTCTTCCATACCCAGGATGGCGATGATATCCTGCAGTTCCTTGTACTTCTGCAGCATTGCCTGTACCTGACGTGCGGTCTCGTAATGCTCCTTGCCTACCACATCCTCTTCCAGAATACGGGAAGTGGATTCCAAAGGATCCACGGCGGGGTAAATACCCTGCTCCACGATCTTACGGGACAGAACGGTGGTGGCATCCAGATGTGCGAACGTGGTCGCGGGTGCAGGGTCGGTCAAATCATCCGCAGGCACATAGACAGCCTGTACGGAAGTAACACTACCCTTGTTGGTAGAAGCGATACGCTCCTGCAGTTCGCCGACTTCGGTAGCCAGTGTAGGCTGATATCCTACTGCGGAAGGCATACGGCCTAACAGTGCGGACACCTCACTACCTGCCTGCACGAAACGGAAGATATTATCAATGAACAGCAGCACGTTCTGATGCTCTTCGTCACGGAAGTACTCCGCCATGGTCAGTCCGGTCTCAGCTACACGCATACGTGCTCCGGGGGGCTCGTTCATCTGACCGAAAACTAACGCAGTCTTCTCCAGAACTCCGGACTCCTTCATCTCACTCCACAGATCGTTACCCTCACGGGAACGCTCTCCGACACCGGTGAAAATAGAATATCCGCCGTGCTCGGTTGCAATATTACGGATCAGCTCCTGGATCAGCACCGTCTTACCTACACCGGCACCACCGAACAGACCGATCTTACCACCCTTTGCATAGGGTGCCAGCAGATCGATGACTTTAATACCGGTCTCCAGCATCTCTACGACCGGGCTCTGCTCTTCAAAGGAAGGGGGATCTCTGTGGATGACCCAATGCTCCTCTCCGTCCAGGGATTCTCCACCGTCGATGGTCTCTCCCAATACATTGAACAATCTGCCCAGTGTCTTATTACCTACCGGTACCTGAATTCCTTTTCCGGTGGCAATGACATCCATATCCTTGCAAAGTCCTTCACTGGCACCCAGCATGATACAGCGCACGGTGTTGTTGCCAATATGCTGCGCCACTTCCATGACCAGACGCTTACCTTCACTGTATACTTCCAGGGCATCCTTGATAAAAGGAAGATCATTGTTCTCGAACTCTACGTCTACAACAGGTCCCATGACCTGGACGATCTTACCATGATTTTTTTCCTTTACATTACTCACTTGTTCAGGACCTCCTTTCTTGCCTTTTTCTTCTTTTTCTGAGCCTTGGCACCGGCGATGACCTCCGTGATCTCCTGGGTGATCATAGCCTGACGTACCCGGTTGTACTGAATGGACAGATCATGGATCATGGCGGAAGCGTTCTTATTCGCTGCCTCCATGGCCATCATTCTGGCATTCTGTTCACTGCAGAATGACTCTACCAGTGCGCCATAGACATATCCCATGACGAAATCCGGAACAATGTTATCAAGCACTGCCTTCGGAGACGGTGTCATAACCAGCGGTTCCTGATACATGCTCAGATCCTGTCCGTCTTTGGTAATAAACCGTTCTTTTATGATAGGTAACAGACGCATCATCTGCGGTTCCGTTGTCACGCTGTTCACCATGTTGGTATAAATGATATATACCTCGTCCAGCTGTTCTTCCTGGAACTGCTCCAGAATCGTCTCCGTAATGATGCGGGCACGATGCAGTGTCGGATTCTGTGCGGTGTAATGGAACTGCTCCGCCACCTCGATTCCCCGGTGGCCGAAGTACTGTCGTCCCAGTTCACCCACGACGAACAGCTTATACTTTCCGGTCTTTCCCGCTTTCTTCATCTGCTCTTCTGCCATTTTCAGTACATTATGGTTATAGGCTCCAGCCAGGCCCTTGTCCGCGGTGACTACTACCAGTCCCGTGGTTCTCTCCCCGGCCGGTTTGTCCTTACGTTCATCGAAATATTTGTTATCGATCTCCGGTAAGTGACGGACGATTCTGCTGACCATGGTCTGCAGAGTATAGAAGTAAGGCTCTGTCTCCTCCAGATTCTTCTTGGCTTTCCGAAGTTTCGTAGATGAGATCATATACATGGCATTAGTGATCTTCATGGTATCCTGAATGCTTTTCATACGACTTTGTATTTCTCTCGTATTTGCCATGTCAACCTCCTGTTATTTCTATAAATAATAACTTATTTCTGTAAGAATTCCTTTTTAAATTCCACAGCTGCATCGCAGATCTGCCTGTTCAGTTCGTCGTCCAGAGCCTTGGTGGTCTCTAACTGACGAACGATGTCGCTGTGCTGCTCCTTCATGTAAGCCAGGAACTTCATCTGGAAATCCTTCACCTGAGCTACGGGCACATCCAGCATCACTCTGCCGTTGGCTGCACACAGGGTCATAACCTGCTCTGCCATGCTTAAGGGTCTGCACAGAGGCTGCTTTAACAGTTCCATCAGTACATGGCCATGCTGTAACTGCTCCTTGGTGGCATTGTCCAGATCGGAAGCGAACTGTGTGAACACTTCCATCTCACGGAACTGTGCCAGGTCGATACGGATACTTCCGGCTGCTTTCTTCATGGCCTTGGTCTGTGCGGCACCGCCGACACGGGATACAGACAGACCGACATTGACTGCGGGTCTCATACCGGAGAAGAACAGATCACTCTCCAGGAAAATCTGACCGTCCGTGATGGAGATAACGTTGGTCGGAATGTATGCGGATACATCGCCTGCCTGAGTCTCGATGATCGGCAGTGCGGTAATGGAACCGCCGCCCTTGTCTGCGCTCAGTCTTGCGGAACGCTCCAGCAGTCTGGAATGCAGATAGAATACGTCTCCGGGATATGCCTCACGTCCGGGAGAACGCTCCAACAGCAGGGACAGTGCACGGTAAGCTACCGCATGCTTGGACAGATCATCATATACGATGAGGACATCCTTGCCCTGATACATGAAATACTCAGCCAGTGCCGTACCGGAATAAGGTGCGATGTACTGCAGGGGTGCAGGATCGCTGGCGGTTGCGGATACGATAATAGTGTAATCCATGGCATCGTTCTTCTTCAGGGTTCCCACCAGTTTTGCAATGGTGGATGCCTTCTGGCCGATAGCCACATAGATACACACCACATCCTTGCCCTTCTGGTTCAGAATCGCATCAATGGCGATGGAGGTCTTACCGGTCTGACGGTCACCGATGATCAGCTCACGCTGTCCACGGCCGATGGGGAACATGGAATCGATTGCCAGAATACCGGTCTCCATCGGTACACCTACGGACTGTCTGTCCACAATGGAAGGTGCAGGCTGCTCGATGGGACGATAACCTTCTTCCTTAATGGGACCTGCGCCGTCGATGGGTGCTCCCAGAGCATCCACAATCCTGCCCTTAAATCCGTCACCTACCGGGATACCGGCTCTCTTACCGGTACGAACGACTCTGGTACCTTCGCGGATCTCAGTATCGTGGCCGAACAGGATACAGCCGATCTCGTCTCTGCGGACATCCTGCACCATACCCTTGACACCGGAATCGAAAATAACGATCTCGCCGTACTCTGCATGGTCGATACCGTTGACATTGGCGATGCCGTCACCTACCCAGCTGACAGAACCGATCTCATTTTCCTGTGCCTGCAGATTAAAATCTTCGATTTCACCCTTCAGGATGGAAATGATGCCCTGCTCGCTGGCAGTCTTTCCTACCTGGGAAAGCTTGTCTGCGAACTGTTTCATACGTCCGTTGGTACTCCAGTCATAGACCTCATTACCGGCACGGATGATGAAACCGCCGCCCAGAGCCGGGTCTTCCTTCGTCTCGAAGACCATATCGTCTCTGTGATATTTCTTCTGTACAAAATCACGGATATTCTGTAACTGCTCCTCTGTCGGTGCTGTCACATAGGACAGGGTCACAACGAACTCCCCTTTTTTCTCGGGAGAGAGTTCTCTATATGCGGTGCAGATATCATCCCACAGATAGACGTCTCCGTTGTCACACAGGACTTTCAGGAAATCTCTGATCTGCAAGGGGAATACTTTTTCTATTACATTGTGCTTGGCAGACAGTGACACAGCAGGGGATTCAAAGTCCAGCTTCACCTGCGGTACGGCTTTGAAGATATCGCCTGTCTGACCTACAATGTCTCCGGGGATATTCAGTTCACGCAATCTTTTTGCGTATTCTAAAGCTGTACTAATCAATCTTTTCACCTGTCTTTGCTATAAATTGGTTGTAAAGTTCTCTGTCTGAATCTGCATTCTGTTTGGCTGCCACCAGCTTTGCGGTAGCTTCCACTACCAGGCCGGCAATCTGCTCCTGTGCCTGCTGAATACGCTTCTGCTCTTCCAATGCGGCATTTTTGTCGGCATTGTCCAGGATCTTTTTTGCTTCGGTCTGGGCATCTGCCACGATGCGGTCATATTCGCTGCCGGCCTTGCCTCTTGCCTCGTTCAGGATGCTTTCTTTTTCTGCCTGAACACCGCTTAAGGATGCCTCGTACTGATTTTTCAATTCATCGGCACTGTCCTGTGCGGCTTTTGCATCTGCATATTGCTTATCGATCTCTGCCTGTCTTGCATCCAGAATCTTGTGGATGGGCTTGATCAGGAAGATCTTCACGATGGCGAAGATGATCAACAGATTCAGGATGGTCCATACAATATTAATATCTAATCTCAGCATGTGCTTTCATCCTTTCTTACGTTTCGTTTTCTAATTTCCTTATAACTATCCGAAACTTCCATTCGCAAAACGTTCTTTCATAGTTTTCTTTTTGCTCATGGAATTTTAGTTATGCCATGAACAGGATAATTAAGATACCGATAACGAATCCGTAAATAGCGGTTGCCTCTGCCAACGCACCACCTAACAGTAAGATCTTGGTGATCTTGCTCTCTGCTTCCGGCTGTCTTGCTACAGCCTCTGCTGCCTTACTTGTTGCGATACCGATACCGATACCTGCTCCGATACATGCCAGTGCTGCAATACCTGCTCCAATAGCTATCATAATTATTTCCTCCAATTAAAAAATGTTGTTAGTGAATAGTTACTCAATGGCTTCCTTAATGTACATGGATGTCAGGAATACGAATACATATGCCTGAATCAGTCCATCAAAAATATCAAAGTAAAAGCTGAAGGGTACCGGCAATGCTACCGGAACCAGAAGCTTCAACAGCTCCATGATAACGAATGCTCCCAAAACGTTACCAAACAATCGCATACACAGGGACAGGGGCTTGATGAACACCTCCAGGATATTGATAGGTGTTACGATCGCGATGGGTTCGGTAAAGCTCTTGATCCATCCGCCCACACCTTTTTTGCGGATACCTGCGGCTTCCACCAGAACGATACTCATCAGTGCCAGTGCCGCCGTTACGTTCAGATCCTTGGTAGGGGGCTTCATACCGAACAATCCAATGATATTGGATATGCCCAGGTATAACAGTACACTTACCAGATACGGTACATACCGTTTTCCTTCCTCTCCGATCATTCCCGTAACAATGCCTTCCAGCTTCGTCACGATCGTCTCTGCCACCAGCTGTCGTCTGCTGACATTGTGTACTTTGAGGTTGCTTGTAAGGATGATCGACAAGATCAGAATGACTGCCATGACTACCCATGTGATCACTACCGATTCCGCAATATCCAGCTGTACTCCGCCGATCAGTGGAAGACCTGCCGGAAGCTTGATGGAAAACGCCGTATCACAGTTCAGTTCTTTGAGCAGTTCTGATGCCAATTCCTCCATAATACCACTTCCTTTCCGTAAACATCCATAAAAGGGCTTTCACTCCCTCATGGTCGTTGCTATTTTACTCCTAATTTTTGAAAAACGTAAGATACATTTTTGCTAATTTGTCCTGTGCAAAAATGAAAAGTTATAGCATATATTAACTATAAAAAATGAGGTATCAGAAAATCATATGACAAAATTAGTCATTTTGGGACGCAAATCCCAGACGGGCAATTATGAGACATTTTTCCGGAAACTTCCTGTCAGGACCGTGACCACTTTAGTCCCCGGGGAAGTCACCTCCTGCGACGCCCTGATCCTGCCGGGCGGCGGCGATATCAATCCTGCTTTCTTCGGAGAAAAAAACAAAGGTTCCCGTACAATTGACACCGAGCTGGACATTCTGCAATTTCAGGCTCTCGACACGGCCATAGCCGCCGGGATCCCCGTCATCGGCATCTGTAAGGGCATGCAGATCATCAATGTCGCCTTCGGCGGCACCATTTTGCAGGATATGCCGGGAGATCACCTGCACAGTATTCCTTCCGGTGATGCCTTCCATACGTCCATTATGACGGAAGATTCCCGTCTTTTCAAGTATTTTCCCATCGAAATGCGCGTCAACAGTGCACACCACCAGCGGATCGGCCGTCTGGGTCAGCATCTGAAGATCATTCAGCACTGTCCCGACGATGGCTGCCCCGAAGCTTTGGAGCATGATGTGCTGCCGGTTCTTGGCCTGCAGTGGCATCCGGAACGTCTGCAGAAACAGGCCGGAGAGCCTTTGCTTTCGCTTCTTTCTTCTTATTTCTGAATCTGCGCCCGGGCTTTTTCGCCGGGACCAGTTCCTCTCTGACCTTGACTTTCGCAATCTCGAACAGGGAGTGGATGATCCCCCTCAGCATCTCCGCAGTCTGATCGTCCACCTCTTTCAACGCCGTCACCACAGCATTCATGCTCTTTTTCCAGTCAGCAGTAAACGTGATCAGATCCTCCGCCTGAGATGCGGAGATGACCTGATAAAGCGTTTCCACGAAGGTACGGACCTGCTCCTCATTCAGGGACAGGATCCATTCGTTCAACGCCTCGTTCATGATCTTCTGGCTCTCATAGATGTCTTCCACATCCACAAAATGATCCTCTTCCACCAGCCAGGAGAAAGGATCATGCTGCAGCAGTCCGTGACTGTTACTCTCCACCACGCGGTAATGAATGTCCCTCTCGAAGATCATACCGATCATGGAAGAATGGGGAAGAATTTTTACCACTTTATCTTCGATGGCATTATAGCAACATTCCTTCAATACCTCCGGCCGGAATCCCGGACCGTCCAGACTGTAGATCTTCTGGATCCGCTTCTGCACAAAGGGAGCACACTTCATGGCACTGTAGACCGCCAGATTACCGCCCTTGGAATGTCCGCCGATATAAAAGGGCTGATGCAGCCAGCCGGTGACCATATTTACATATTTTACACTGTATTCCTGCCCCGGTACCGGTGACAAAAATGCCATGTTGAAATCTTCCTTCCAGCCCACGATAGTCTCATCCGTCCCCCGGAATGCCAGAAACAGGGTTCCGTCATCGAGAATAAACGTAATAGCAGAGAACTGGGTCTCCCACTCTTTTTCCACCAGATTGATATAACAGTTGAGTCTCATATTCCGGAACCGTCTGCCACCGAGCAATCCTTCGAACAGCGCCCGGTTCTCCTTCTCGAAACGGACATCGCCGAACAGCTTGTCTACATCCGGCCGCTCTGCGATCTCCCGCAGGGTTACCGAAGGGCCGTTGCGTCTTACATCGCTGACCATACCGTCAAATTTCAGATAAGAGAGCTGGCACAATGCCAGACTGTCCACATCATTCAGGGGTTTCTCCCGAAAGGAAATGTCTCCGTATTTCTGTAAATATTCAATTACTGTTCCCGCCATATGCCGCTCCTTTCCTTGCGTATTTTTCCCGATTGTGTTACTTTTTATATTAAGTTATTATGATGTCGGGGCAAAAGCCCCCGACTTTGATGCAGAAAGAAGGTGTTCCGTCATGTCCATGAAAAAATCCAACTCTTTTTCCAGAGAGTGTATGGTACAGGCTCTGATCCAACTGCTGAAGACCAAATCCCTGTCCAATATTACCATCTCGGAGCTGACCGAGCGTGCCGGTGTCTCCCGCATGACCTATTATCGCAATTACCATTCTCTGGACGAGATCTTCAGCAGTTATCTGCAGGATCTGGTAGAAGCCTACAAGCTGGATGTTGCTGCCTGGACGGACAAGGGCAGCTACAACGATTCCCGCAATATGCTGCATTGCTATGAGTATTTTTCCCATTACAAGGAATTCATTGCCTGTCTGGTGCAGACCGGTCTGGGGCACCTGTTGCTACAGGCGTTGGACAGCTATCTTCTGGATACCTATTATACCGAAGATAAGGGACGGGATTTTTATTACACGCTCCGGGCTTTCTCCGGTTCTCTCTACAATATCTATGTCACCTGGATCCTGGAGGATTCCAAAGAATCCGCTGAAGAGATCGTATCCATTATCCGTAATATCTATTCGTAAGATCCCCTGACAGAGTCTCCAAAATGATTCAGCAAAGGACTGCGCAAAATACGCAGTCCTTTTTATTGATGATTTATCTCTGATCCAGAGGAATATATTCCAGTTCCTGCATCACACTCTTATAAGCAGGACGAATGATCTTATCCATATTGATCAGTTCTTCAATACGATGTGCACTCCATCCTACGATTCTGGCAATGGCAAAGATCGGAGTATACAATTCCAGAGGGATCTCCAACATGCTGTATACGAATCCGCTGTAGAAATCCACATTGGCGCTGACGCCCTTGTAGATTCTGGATTTCTGGGAGATGACTTCCGGTGCCATCCGCTCGATCATGGAATACAGAGCGAAATCCCTGTCTCTGCCCTTGGCTGCCGCCAGCTTTTCCACGAAGCTCTTGAATACCTGGGCTCTGGGGTCGGACAGGGAATAGACCGCATGGCCCATACCATAGATCAGTCCCTTGCCGTCGAAGGCTTCTTTGTTTAATATCTTGTTCAGGTATGCTCTTACCGCATCCTCATCCGTCCAGTCGGACACATGGGCTTCGATATCCCGCATCATCTCTACAACCTTGATATTGGCACCGCCGTGCTTGGGTCCCTTCAGGGAGGAAAGCGCTGCCGCGATGACGGAATAGGTGTCGGATCCGGAAGAGGTTACGACTCTTGTGGTGAAGGTGGAGTTGTTACCGCCGCCGTGCTCCATATGCAACACCAGTGCGGTGTCCAGTACTCTTGCCTCCAGTTCGGTATATTGTTTGTCCGGACGAAGCATCATCAGCAGATTCTCTGCGGTGGAAAGCTTCTTCTGGGGACGATGTATGTACATACTCTCATCATTGGAATAGTGATTATAGGCATGGTAGCCGTAGACTGCCAGCATAGGGAACACAGCGATCAGTCCCAGACACTGTCTTAATACATTTTCGATGGAAGTATCACTGCAGTTTTTATCATAGGAAGCCAGTGTGAGAACGCTCCTGGTCAGGGAATTCATAATATCGCTGCTGGGAGCCTTCATAATGACATCTCTGGTGAAGTTGGTCGGCAGAGTTCTGCTGGATGCAAGAATATCGTTAAAGTGCTTCAGTTCCTCACGGTTCGGCAGCTTACCGAACAAAAGTAAATAGGCCACTTCTTCGAATCCGAAGTGATCTCCGCGGAATCCGTTGACCAGTTCGATACAGTCATAGCCGCGATACCACAGTTTGCCTTCACAGGGAACTTTTCTGCCGTCTTCCATTTGAAAGGATTCAATCCGTGAAATATTGGTAAGGCCTGCGACTACGCCGTTACCGTTCTTATCACGCAGCCCCCTCTGTACGCCGTATTCGTCAAACATCTGGGGTTCCAATCTATCTGCCGCTCTGCACAGACCGGCATGTTCCAACATATACTCTTCGTTTTTCTTCATCCAAATACCTTCCTTTCCCTCACATTGTATACCTGTTTATCATAACTTTTTTAAAGGTACGATGTCAATTAACAAAGTATAAAATCATCCTAAGATTCTCTTTGTGTTTTCCTTGATCTTCTCTGTCAGATCTGCGTATTTTATCAGTTCTTCCTCCGTGAATCCCGTAAATCTCGCCTCATCATAATCCCGCTGGGCCAGCGCCAGTTCTTTCATGACTGCCCCGGCCGCCGGAAGGATGGTCACGGCAATCTTGCTTTTGCGGTCTTTGCGCTTTCCCTCCGGTATTTCCGCGGCCTTAACCGGTACTTCTGTGGCTGTCCTGCTCTTCCGGGAGGGCTTTGGCTCCTTCACTTCCTCTATTTTCAGAAATCCCTTCACGTTCAGTCGTTGTAAGCTGCTGGTCAGATTCGTCCGGGAGATTCCAGCGAAATCCGCCAATTCCCGTCTGCTGTCCCACTCGTGCTTTTCACACAGGCAGAGAAGCAGGCGTACATCCGATACCTTCAGATCTCCTTTTAATGCCACCGGCTCCAGATAATGTTCCAGGAGCTTCCGCCTGCGGTAGGCATCCCCCGCCAGACCCTCGGCCTGCAGGATCTCGGTGTTGACAAAGACTCTCTCGTCTCCCAGCTTCTTGGAACCGGGCAGGATGGAAGGGGGCACGGTTCCGTCTCCCGCCGCATCAATGAAGAAGCGATACACCTGCAGACGGTTTTTCTCGTAGTCTTCCTCCTCCAGCACATGTTTGTAGAAGTTGTTATAATACTCGAAGACATTCAGCTTCATCTTTACCGTCTTGGAAATACTGATCCCCTGACTGGCAAGGGAGCCTTTCCGCTTCACATAATAATAGATAGGGGCATGCAGGGCATAGAATACTTTCGCATAGCGGATATATTCCAGATTGAACAGGAAATCCTCACACCAGTTGATATTCGTGTCCATGCGCAGTCTGTGTTCTTCCACCAGATCCCGGCGGTACAGCTTGTTCCACAGCACGCCGTAATAGAAATCTGCCGGATTCTCCATCATATGTGCCGCGAACTCTTCCTGGGCAAGTACCCCTTCCTCTTCGATATCTCCCTTGGGGGACAGACGCTCTCCCACCACACGATAAAAGTCCGAAATAACCATATCACAGCCATATTCTTCCGCCGCCCGCACGAACAGTCTGGTGGCATCCGGTGTGATCCAGTCGTCACTGTCAAGAAACTGCAGATATTTTCCCCTGGCACGGTCAAGCGCCTGATTTCTGCTGTCGGAGACACCGGTATTTTCCTTCTGGATCACAATGACTCTGGAATCTTTATCACCATATTCCGTACAAATTTCACCGGAGGAATCCGTACTGCCATCGTTTACCAGAAACAGTTCAAAATCCGTGTATTCCTGATTCAGAATGCTGTCGACACAGCGTCGTAAATATTGCTCCGCATTGTATACCGGAACAATGATGCTTACCATGGGACGCATAAATTCATCCTTTCTGAAATTACTTCATGACTATCAGTTCATATTCCCTGCTGCCGATGCCGATTTTCTCCGCATGCTCCAGACAGGTCTTGTACTCCGCATTGGGTGTGGTATTTTCAAAATGATCGTGGTGATCACAGAAGCCTTCTTTCGCCATGGCATCCGTCAGCTGGCTGTTCGGCAGCGGAGTCTGTTTCAGGCAGGCATCCACGCAGGCCTGATCCAGGGCCAGAGGATCGAAGGATGCGAACATACCGATGTTGGGCAGAATGGGGACATCGTTCTCGCTGTGGCAGTCACAGTTAGGAGAGACATCCACCACCAGAGAGATATGGAAATTCGGTCTGCCGTCTACGACCGCCTTCGCATACTCTGCCATACGACAGTTGAAATCCTTCGTTGCCGCACTGTAACCGCTATGGATCGCGTCAAAGTTGCAGGCACCGATGCAGCGTCCGCAGCCAAGACATTTTTCATGATCAATGTGCATCTTATGCGTGGTCTCGTCATATACCAGTCCATCGTTGGCACATTCTCTCATGCAGCGTTTACAGCCGCGGCACAAATTCTCGTTGATCTCCGGTTTGCCCTGTGCATGTTGTTCCATTTTACCGGCTCTGGAACCGCAGCCCATACCGATATTTTTGATAGCGCCGCCAAAGCCCGCCGTCTCGTGTCCCTTGAAATGATTCAGGGAAATGAACACATCCGCATCCATAACAGCCCGGCCGATCTTGGCGTTTTTCACATATTCACCGCCCTCTACCGGCACCTCGATGTCATCCGTTCCCTTCAGGCCGTCGCCGATGATTACGGGGCAGCCCACCGTCATGGGTGTGAAACCGTTCTCCCAGGCACAGTACATATGCTCGATGGCATTCTTGCGGCTGCCGGGATAAAGGGTGTTACAATCCGTCAGAAAAGGGATTCCTCCCAATTCCTTCACCATATCCGCTACCGCCCTGGCATAGTTGGGACGCAGATATCCCAGATTGCCCAACTCACCGAAGTGCATCTTAATGGCAACAAACTTATGATCCATATCTATGTTCTGAATCCCCGCTGCCTTCATCAGACGCTTTAATTTCGTGGGCAGTCCCTCCCCCAGGCGGGTTCTGAAATCTGTAAAATATACTTTTGATTTTTCCATTGCTTTATCCTCCGTACCAAAAAAGATATTACGATTATAACACATCTTTTCTGTTTTGAGAATTTTTCTGCAAAAAAGGACGAACCCGGCTTTTTCCACCGTTTTCGTCCTTTTGACATATTTCATCCGAAATTCTTCCCTGTTTCTTTGTACACCGTACATTGATGTACGATGCAAGTGTTTTTTATTTTTCTTCCGTAATTTTTGCAAATGCTGTCAAATTCCCTGCTATTGAAAACGATATTTTCCCTTTCCATGTCCCTGAACAGCTTCAATAAGGTTATTATCCATCTACTGCCTGAAGGCCTATTGCTGTATGCCAGGCATATTCTTTTTCTCTCTTCGCCGGTTCAGATTCTTTTATATATTCCTTAAATGGATCCTTTTCCAACAGACCATCCTCCTACTCTGTCTAAGCAATCTCTGATATCTTGCAGTATAGCCAGTATAGCATAACGATGATTTTTTGCCTACGTTCATTTTTCTGCTCTCTGCTGTCTGTATTGCGCAGCTTTCTCCACAAACCGCTCCGCGAACGCCGGGCAGGAGGGGTAATAGAGGTGGGGGAAGCCGTACCAGTGGCTGTCTCCCGCATGGATGCAGGGGTAGTTTCTTCCGGTGGCAGGCTTATAGGCAGTGCAGTCTGCGCCGTTGTCTTCGCTGTCGTAATAATGGAATTCGTGTGCCCGGATGCGGCTGTCATGGGGCAGGAAATGTCCGCTGCCCTCTTCCAGTTCAATATAGCCGAAGCGCACCAGCCGTCCGGTGTCATAGCATTTTCCGGACAGGACTCCCGCCATGGGAAAAGAATGACCTTCCCTGTCTGTCAGGGTCGTATGCAGGTAGAGGAAGCCTCCACATTCTGCCACTGTGGGCAGGCCGCCTGTGACTGCCTCCCGGATGGCCATGCGCATGGAAGCATTCTCACTCAGCCGGCCGGCATACAGCTCCGGATAGCCGCCACCCAATAACATCCCGTGTATGTTTTCCGGCAATGCCTTGTCATGCAGCGGAGAAAAATACACCAGTTCCGCCCCCTCCTGTTCCAGCAGACGCAGATTCTCTTCATAATAGAAGCAAAAAGCTTCATCCCTGGCCACAGCGATCCGCGGGTGCATTGTTTCACCGTTTTTCTTGGATTTCGTATCTTCTGCTGTCGCTTCAACGAATTCCTTTTCCGATTGGGAAGTTCCTCCCTCTGTCCTGTCAATTTCCAATGGTTCTGCCTCTTCTGCGATCTGCAGCAGCTTCGAAATATCCACCGTCTTCCGTAATTTTTCCGCTGTCATCCGGATCTGTCCCTGCAGATCCTCCAGTTCTCCCGGCATGCAAAGTCCCAGATGTCTGCTGGCGATCTGCAGATCCTTATTTTCCGGAAAATATCCCAGTACCGCAATGCCCAGTTCCTCTTCCGCCGGAGATTTCAGTATTTCATAGTAAGCCGCGGACATCCGGTTAAAGATCACGCCCCGGATCAGATGTTCTTTATCATATGACAGGAATCCGGAGATCAGAGGGATCACCGATCTTCCCATTCCTTTCGCATCCACCACCAATACCACCGGGGTCTTCGTAACCTTAGCCAGATGATAGGAGGAACCTTCCTCCCTTATGCCGCCCAGCCCGTCATATAGTCCCATGACGCCCTCCATGACCACAAGTTCCCCTTCCCTGCGGTCCTTCAGAAACAGCTTTTTCGTGCCGTCCTCCCCGGTGAAAAAGGTATCCAGATTCCTTGCGGGAATCCCCAGCACCTGTCTGTGGAACATGGGGTCGATATAATCCGGGCCGCATTTGCAGGAGGAAATGTCCTCTCCGGTTTCCTTAAGTATCTGCAGCAGGCCGCAGGTGATGGTGGTCTTGCCGCTGCCGCTTTTCGGGGCGGCGATCATGATGCGGCGTATCTTCTTTTTCTGTGCTCCGGTCATTTCTGAACTTCTCCATTCTTCCCGTTTCCGCTTTCCCGGAACGTAAACGAGCAGATCCACACCGGATTCTCTGCCTGAGGCATATGATAACTTCCCAGCTGCTTCACCCGGTTGACCTGCATCTGCAGGATTTCCGCTTCCTCCACCGGAAAAGCTTCCAGTACTTCTCGCAGTTCCGCAATGGTCTCCATGCTGATGGCATTGATCACAATGCGCATGTGGGGATTCTTCCGATACAAAACCTGTAGGATTTCCAATAATCTTCCACCGCTGCCCCCGATAAAAGCATGGGTCGGCACAGACAGTTCTTCCAGCCCCTCCGGTGCCGATGCTTCGATGATCTCCATATTGTCCCTGTGAAAATGCGCTCTGTTCTTCCGGAGCAGCTCCACTGCCTCCGGTTTTCTCTCAATGGCATAGACCTGCACCTGTCCCGGCAGCCCGGCAATTTCCACCGCCACGGAGCCGGTGCCGCTGCCGATATCATAGACCACAGACCTTTCCGTCAGATGCAGCTTGCAGATGCTGACCTCCCGGACTTCTTCCTTGGTCATGGGAGTTCTGCGAAGCTTTCCCTCCGTTCCGGAGGCATCCCGCAGAAAACAGGTATCCGCGCTTCCGTGGGTCAGGCGTTCCGGCTGAGGATGGGGATTGCGGATCAGACAGGTATACAGCCCTTCCTCCGTAAGCTCCATACACTGCTCCGGTGTCAGAATCCGTATCTTTTCCTCCGGATAGGACATCTGATATCCCGCGGTCACTTCACAGTCCGTCAGCTCCGCTTCCGTCAGCATCCGGCCGATCTTACGGATATCCTCACTTCCCGAGGTCAACAGGAACGTCTTCTCATGGCTCTCCACCGTTGCCGGAAGCCGGTTCAGTTTTTTCCCATGCATGCTTAAAATGGTGGCATCCTCATAGTTCTCTCCCACCCGGGCCGCCAGAGAAACCACCGATGAAATTCCCGGCAGGATCTTTACTCTGCCTTTCAGCCGCCCCGCGGCAATCGCTTCCTGCAATGCCACATACAGTTTTTTACATCCGCTGTAGAATCCGGTATCTCCGGAAAATAAGACCGTTACCCGAATCGTCCCCTGCTGTGCCAGACTTTCGCTTTCCTGTAATTGTTCCAGATAGGGCAGGATCTGGGAGGCCATATAATAGGGCTTTTTTTCTAATCTGGCAGAATACCCTGCGATCATGCGTTCTGCGCCTAACAGAATATCCGCAGCCTCGATTGTCTGCTGCACCTCTTTGGTCATGCAGTCTCTGCTGCCCATGCCGATCCCCGCAAGACAGATCTCCAGACTGCCCTGCTTAGAAAGCTTACAGCCACAGAGCTGTTCCAGTTTTCCACAGATCCCCGCAAAAGAGTATGTGTCAGTCCCCATCACATTTTCAACCACAGCAGCCGCCTGTACAGGTTCGATCACATACACCGGGATTCCCAGCATTTTTGCTGCCTCCAGCTTCTCCTGATACCCTCCGTTGCGTCCGCTGTTTTTCGTGACCATGTGGCGGATGTTGTATTGCTTTAAGACAGCGGCATTCATTTCCGTGGAAAAGGGTCCCTGCAATGCCAGGATCTGCCGGCCTTTGATTCCCTGCTCCATGCACAGTTCCAGGCTCTCTCTGGCCGGCAGGATCCGCACATACAGACGGTCATGCAATCTGCCAAAAGCGCAGTAAGCCGCCAGTTCCTTGCTTCCTGTGGTCAACAGAATATTACCTTCCGTATTCTCCAATGCCCTCGCACAGTCTTCATTGTTTTCAAAATAAAGGATATTTGCAGCATTATCCTTCGATTCTGCCGCCCCGGAAATTTCGCGTTCCAGCCGCAGATAGATGGGAAGCTGTGATTCTTTTTCCGGAGAATGCAGTGTATCCACGGCCCCCTGTAAATTCTCCGTAACGACTCTGGCGTAAGGGTGTGTTGCATCCACTACGATCTCAAATCCACCGTCCCGCAGAAAAATCTGCATCTGCTCCCGGTCCATCCTGCCACGGTGAAGGTTTACGAGGGGCCGTCCGTCTGCCTGCGCTGTTTCCGTCATTTCCATCTGTTCCTGCATCACGATCTCCCCGTATTCCGTTGCCACACATACCGTATGCGCAATCCCGGCCTCTGTCAGGATCTCCGACAGCCGCCGTCCTTCCGTGGTTCCCGCAAATATTACAATCTTTTTCACTCTGCCTTCTCTCCCTTTTAAGCCTGATAGCCTCTTCTGGTGATCAGTTTGTCCCCCAGGATCTCCGTCTCGGAATTACCGATAAATACGGTGGTGAACATATTAACCTCACGGTTCCTGAGATCACGCAGCGTACAGGTCACTGCCCGGGTACCCTCTCTGCCGATATTCTCCACATAACCGCAGGGACGCTCCCCTTCTATGGTCTCCAACAGAATATCACAGGCTCTCTGCAGATGCTCTTTTCGTCTGTGGCTGGAGGGATTATAGATTGCCATGGCAAAATCTCCTGCTGCCGCCGCCCGCAGTCTTTTCCCGATCTTCTCCCAGGGTGTCAGCAGATCACTCAGGCTGATGACGCAGAAATCATGATTGAGCGGTGCTCCCAGTACCGCCGCACCGCTGCTGGCCGCCGTGATGCCGGGGATCACAATCAGTTCCGTCTCCGGATGTTTTGCTCCCAGCTCATACATCAACGATGCCAGTCCGTAAATGCCCGCATCGCCACTGCAGATCAGTGCCACCTGATTTCCTGCTGCCGCCTCTTTGAAGCATAATTCACAGCGCTCCATCTCCTGCCGCATGGGAGTGGTCAGCAGTTTTTTTCCGGCAAACCGCTCTCCCAGAAGTCTGATATATACGGTATAACCCACAATCACATCTGCCCTCTCCAATGCTGTGATGGCTTCTCCGGTCATCATTTCTTCCCTGCCGGGGCCCATTCCTATAATATAGATTCTGTTACTCATCTGATTTTCCTCTTTTCATCCTGCACAAGCCATACCCGGATTCTCCCATTCCTCCATAGCCCGCAAGTTTCCGTACACTTCAAAACGCAATATAGAAAATAAGACCCGATTATTTCCATCCGGTTACTTTCCATGCTTTCTCTGCAATGGCCACAGTCATGCCGTCCTGTGCCCGTCTGCCCAGACGGATCTGACCGTCTGCCCCGGCTGCCCGCATGGCAGCACGCTCGCACACATTGTCCACACCTACCTGTGCCTTCACAAAGGCAGAGCCGTGAAATTCTCCCGGCACGGCCTGTAGTTCCTGTGCAGAATAGATTTGAAACGGAATTCTGTATTTTTCACTGAATTCCAGCAGACACCTTTCTTCTTTCTTCACATCAATGGAAGCCAGTGCTGTGATCTGCTCGATGGCAATATCCTGTTCTTCCAGTATTTTCCGCAAAAAAGTTTCCAGTTTTACACTGTCCGTTCCTTTTTTGCAGCCTACGCCAAAAATATATTTTTTCGGCTGCAACAGCAGTTCCGCTGCCTCTCTTCGAAATACCTCCTCTGTGCCGTCCGCAATCAGAATATCCACCTTCTCTGCCGGAGGACAGGTGCACAGCCGGATCCCTGAGGGGATGGCTTCGTCCGCCGCCAGATGTCCGGTCTGCACGGACAGGGTGATTTCTTCCCCTGCCAGCACCTTTGCCGATACTTTGGCAATTCCCTCTCTATTACAGATCCACAGATCATTTTTTTTCGCAAACAGATCCACCGCAAAGCTGCCGTGGAGATCGGTGGCCGTAGTGATCACGGGGATGGCTCCCAGTGCGGTCGCCAGACGGACAGCCAGTTCATTGGCTCCTCCCACATGTCCGGACAATAACGGGATCACATACTGTCCCTGCTCATCCATGACCAGCACCGGGCTGTCGTGCAGTTTATCCGTGATCCAGGGGGCAATGGCCCGGACCGCGATACCGCAGGCTCCGACGAACACCAGTGCATGGTGGGCTGCCATCTGCTCTCCGGCCCAGGCTGATATCCTCTCATGTACCTCTATTGTATCCCCGGTATTTATCCCGGAAATTTCCACTGCCATGGTGTCACTGCCGGCATCCGCAGCCGGTACTGCCTTTTTCTCTGTCCGGGAGCACTTGGTATACAGGATAATGACCTCATTCTCTCCGCTCATGCTCTCCCGGACCCGTTCCGCCAGCCGCAGTCCTGTTTTCGTAAAGCTGATCACACTAATCTTCACGCCGTTCCTCCCGGGTTTCCTCTGTCTGTGGGGCACTGCTTTTTGCCTTGCGGAATTCCGTGGAAAAATCCGCTGCATACAATCTCGACTTCTGATAATTGCCATGAGTGATGACATCTCCCACCAGTACCAGTGCTGTCCTGGTGATGCCGTGCTCTTCCGCCACCTGTGCCAGGGTCTCCACCGTGCAGATATAAGCCTCTTCCTCCGGCCAGGTTGCCTTGTAGACAAGGGCAGCCGGACTGTCCGGCGCATATCCGCCTGCCCTCAGTCTGCGGCTGAGTTCCCGCAACATCCCGGTACTTAAGTAAATGGCCATGGATGCCTGATGGGCGGCCAGACTTTCCATGCTTTCCTTTTCCGGCACTCCGGTTCTCCCCTCCATACGGGTGATGATCAGGGTCTGGGAGACACCGGGCAGGGTATATTCCAGATTCAGGGAAGCCGCCGCGCCGAAGCATGCACTGACTCCCGGACAGCTCTCGTAAGGGATATGCAAAACATCCAGGGCATCCATCTGCTCCCGCACTGCGCCGTAGATGCTGGGTTCTCCGGTGTGCAGGCGCACCAGCATTTTCCCCTGTGCCTGTGCCTCCCGCATGATCTGCAGCACTTCCTCCAACGTCAGCTTTGCACTGTTATGGATCTCACAGTCTGTTTTTGCATATTGCAGCAGCTCCGGATTCACCAGCGATCCCGCATAGATGATGACATCCGCCTGTTGCAGCAAATGCATCCCCCGCACCGTGATCAGATCTGCCGCTCCGCTTCCTGCGCCAACAAAGTAAACCATTCCTCCGCCTCCTTACTCTTAGCCAATGCTCCAAAATCATTGGCATACATAATACATCCGATTGCAAGCTTCCCCTGCGCCCGTTTCTCCAGATAAAATAAAATGCGCTCCATGGCATAGTCCATGACTTCCTGCCGTCTGCCGCATTCCTCCAGGATCCGCACCGCTTCCTCCGTAGTGACACAGGACAGGATCCGCACCGCTTCCTCCGAGGCCACGCCACACTTTACGGCAAATGCAGTCAGCAGTTCCATCCGGCAGTCCCCCTCTCTGGAATGGGTATTCATGATGCCGCCCGCCACCTTGATCAGTTTCCCGATATGTCCCGCCAGAAGCAGCCGTTTAAAACCCTCTTCCACCGCCATGTCAATGGTCAGTCCGATAAAATTGCTGCATTTTACACTTTTGTCCAGATCATAGTGATAGGTATTTTTCAGAAAATCCAGTCCGTAATTGCCCGGAGAGATCACTACGTCTTCTCTCCCCAATGCCCGGTGCTGTCGCAGTTCCACACGAATCGTATCCAGAATGGCCTGCGTACTCATGGGCTCCACAACACCGCTGGTGCCGAGGATCGAGATTCCGCCCACAATACCAAGTCTCGGATTAAACGTCCTCTCCGCCAGACGTTCGCCCTCCGGCACAGAGATCTCCACCGACAGGGTTCCCCGGTAGTCCAGCACCTGACATACCTGTAATACTTCCCGCTCGATCATCTCTCTGGGGACGTGATTGATGGCTGCATTCCCCACGGGCTGGTCCAGCCCCGGCTTCGTCACCCGCCCGACACCGGGGCCACCATCGATCACGACCTGTGCATGTTCCCATTCCTGCCCGGTTCCGGTCTTCCAGGCGGGGGCTTCTCCGGTTTCTTCTTTGCCTTCTCTTCCGGGTTCTTCTTGAGCTTCCCCGCCAGCTTCCTGCGGCAAGGAAACCTTCGCGCAGATCAAAGCCCCGGTGGTAATATCGGGATCGTCCCCGCCGTCCTTTTCCACAGCGCAGCTGACCTCCCGCTCCTTCCGGCAGATCTTGAGGATCTGTGCCGTATAGGAGATGCCTTTGGGGGTCTCTATGGTGATTTCCGTTTTCT
The DNA here is from genome assembly GCA_934394815.1 of uncultured Acetatifactor sp. Classification (GTDB taxonomy): domain Bacteria; phylum Bacillota; class Clostridia; order Lachnospirales; family Lachnospiraceae; genus Acetatifactor. Next base: position 29,508 of record CAKRRD010000024.1, read on the forward strand.
CCCTGCCGGTCAGCAGCATACAGGCGGCCGCCTTGGCCGCTGCCGCCGCACAGCTTCCCGTGGTAAATCCGTACCGCATACTCTCTACCTTTCTTTTCTCAGTTCATACAGCAGGGCATTGCAGATGGCCGCCGCCACGTTGCTGCCGCCCTTTCTTCCGCGGTTGATGATACAGGGCACATCGGTCTCCAGAATCAGTTCCTTAGCGGCTTCCACGTTCACGAATCCCACCGGAACTCCGATGACAAATGCCGGGCGCCATTCGCTTCGCTGCATCATCTCATAGATCTGTATCAACGCCGTAGGTGCGTTTCCCACAGCGAAGATCACCGGCTTTTCCCGTCTTGAAGCAAGCTCCATGCTGATGGCTGCCCGGGTGGTCTTCCGCTCCTTTGCCATGGCCGCCACCTCTGCATCCGCCATGTAGCAGTGAGCCTCCCCGCCAAAAGAAGCCAGTACCTTCTTATTGATCCCGGCCAACGCCATATTGGTATCCGTCACGATATCTGCACCGTTTTTTATCAGGTTTTTGGCAATCTTCACCGCGTTTTCGGAATAGGTCATCGTCTCCGCATAGTCAAAATCCGCACTGGTATGAATCACCCTGCGGGTAATGGGATCCTGCTCCGCAGGCAGAGCGATACCCCGCTCTGTCAGTTCTGCGGCAATGATCTCAAAGCTGCGCTTCTCGATTTCCTCCGGCAATACATATTCGATGTTCTTTTTTTCCATAAATCCTTTCCCCCGAAATTCATCTTCCGTTATCCGGCTGCTCCTGATTTACCGCCTGGCTGAGAAAACGAACTCCTCTGGCGGTAATGTTACGCAAGCTCCTGTAACAACACTTCATTCTCTTCATGTTTCTTCACCGCGATCCGGTAATAGCCTGCTCCCAGTCCCCGAAAATTCTCACAGTTGCGGATCAGTATGCCTTTTTCCAGCAGCCTGTCGCAGATCGGCCGTGTGGTGTACAACAGCAGGAAATCCGCCTCTCCGGACACCACCCGGATGCCCAGTTTTTCCAGGCCTTCCCGTAAATACGTTCTCTCGGTTTTCACATAGTCCACAGTGTCCCGCAGATATTCTTCCGCCTGCTCCGCACAGGCAATGCCCGCTCTCTGGGCAAATGCCGACAGATTCCATTCCGGCAGCTGTCTGCGGATTTTCTCCCGAAGCTCTGCATTGCTGCATACCAGATATCCCAGCCGCACTCCTGGCATGGCGAAGCTTTTCGTAAAAGCCCGCACCAGAAGCAGATTCTCATACTGTCCGATCTTTCCAAGCAGGGACTTTGGCTGTTCCCTGTCTGTCTCACAGAATTCGATAAAACATTCATCCAGCACTACGGTAATTCCCCGCTTCCTGCAATGCTCCAGCAGCTGCTGCAGATATTCCGCATTCATCAGCTGCCCTGTAGGATTGTTGGGATTCGCCAGAAATAACAGATCCGTGTCCGCTGTCAATGCCTGCAGAAGCTCCTGCCCCGGACGGAATCCGGCCCCTTCCGGCAGGTATACATATTTTATATGACTGCCTGCCGCCTCCGCCGCATACTCATATCCGTAAAAAGACGGCACCGGGATCACGATATTCCGTGGCTTAAGCCCATGTACGGCCGCCAGGAAAATTTCTGACGCCCCGTTGCCAAACAGCAGACACTCCTTCGGAATTTCCCTTCCGCATTCTCCGGACAGCATCCGGCTCACAGCTTCCGTCAGCGCTCCCGCTGTAATGTCCGGATATTCTCCCACATGCCGCACCGCTTCCCGGAGTGCCTGCGCCGCCGCATCCGGCATTCCTAAAGGATTGCCGTTCACCGAAAAGTCCAACCGTATCTTTCTGCTGTATATATCTCCGCCATGTATGTTCTGCTGCATTTTCCTTCCTTTCCGGTTCCTGCTGCCAGAGGACTCTTTCGTATCCGGTACTTTTGCATCTGACATTTTATCGCATGGCACCTCCGCATCTGCGCTTTTCACAAAGTGCCTCATCACAGGCCGCCGTGTTATAACCATCCACAGCCAGCCACTGCCATCAGTATCCCCAGACACAGAATCTCACAGATCCATGCCGTCCGGTTCATCAGCCGGTTCGTCCTGCGGATATCCTCTGCTTCCACAGCCCTTGTGGAATCCCCTATATAGGGCTTTTTCACGACCTTGCCAAAGTAACTGGCATCTCCCGCCAGTTGGATTCCCAGTGCCCCCGCGCACACGGATTCCGTCTGGGCAGAATTGGGGCTGGCGTGATTTCTGTTATCTCTGCGCCAGATCCGCCATGCCTGCTTTCCACTGTAATTTTTCCCACTTACGAAAGCTGTCCCGATCATGAGCAGGGCACTGACCCTCGCCGGGAGGAAATTTACCACATCATCCAGCTTTGCTGCCGCTCTGCCGAAGTACAGATACTTCTCATTCTTATATCCTACCATAGAATCCATGGTATTGACCGCCTTATATAAAAATCCCAGCACCGGACCTCCCAGTGCGGTGTACAGCATGGGAGCGATCACACCGTCGGAAGTATTTTCCGCCACAGTCTCGACGGCTGCCTTTGCCACACCTTCCTCTGTCAGGCATTCCGTGTCCCTGCCTACGATCATGGATACTGCCTTTCTGGCTTCCTCCAGATTGCCGGCATTCAGCTGTTTCCACACTTTACTGCTCTCCACCTGAAGGCATCTGGCCGCCAGAATCTGATAGGTCATGACTGCCTCTATGACCATTCCAAGGTTCGGATGCACAACGTAAGCACCAGATAAAATCAGTGCCGACACTATCCCCGTAAACAGCAGAACGACCACCACCAGAAGCTTCCCCTGTCTGCGTTCCGCCGCCTCTCGTCCGGTCGAATTTTCCTGTGGATTGCCGCTTCGCAGCACTTTTTCCGTCTTCGCTATGAGCCAGCCGATCCCCCGGATGGGATGGGGCAGAGAATAGGGATCCCCCAAAAGCTGATCCAGTAAAAATCCCGCGCCAAAAGCCAGGATATGATATTTCATCAACTCGTTTCTCCTTCTGTAACTTCTGATGATCTAAGTTCCGACAATTTAAGTTCCGACAGCAGTCGAAATTCCTTCCACTTCGGGGCTCCTCCGTCTGCCGGGAATACCAGAATACCGCGGTAGCCCTGTCCGCATTTTACCTGATAGTCAAAATATTCTCCCCCGAGAAAATGACTGAGCAATGCCATGATGATTCCACCGTGAACGACTGCGGATACGCTCCGGATTCCGGTGTTTCGTGACCCGATATCCCCGGCTTCGCTTTCACCACGTCGTATGGATTCCGGTTCTCTCTGCTCCATACCGCAATTGCATTGTTCGAATGCAGTATTTTCTTTCCATATCATTTTGATATGATGCAGCATGTTTTCATATCCGACAACACTTCTGCGGATAAATTCCTCCCGGCTCTCTCCCCCCGGAAACGGCAGTGTGCCACCGCTGTCGATCCACTTCTGATAGGCCGGATCCCCGGAAAGTTCTTTATAATTATGTCCCTCGAATGCACCGAAGTCCATCTCCGTCCACTCCGGGATGCGGATTGGGATCTGCCCCGGATACAGGATCTGTGCTGTCTCCAGGCACCGCTTCATGGGACCGGAAAACAGAACGTCCGCACCGGGACAGATTTTGTCCGTCACCGCCTTTTCCAGCGTCCGGATTCCTTCCCGGCTTAAGGATTCATCTGTTTTTCCGAGATACCGTCCCTCTTTGTTGGAAATCGTCGCTCCGTGCCGGATCAGGGTGAGGTGGATCTCTATTTGATTTTCTGACCGATTCCGCATACGACTCTCACCACCTCATCTGCCTGCGCCGCCAGCCGCTCCAGTATTCTGCCGGTGCGCTCTCTGTAGTTCCTCTCCTCCGCTTCCATGGGGACGATGCCGTTGCCGATCTCATCACAGATCAGGATACAGTCCGGATGTTCTTTTATTATTTTGTTCATTTCGTCTTCCGGGTTTTTCCCTTGTTGTAACTGTTCTTTAATGAAAAGGTGCAGATGATTCACAATATACTCCTGTTCACTGTAATGCTGCTCCACATAATGCAATTTTCCCTGGGCGAATCCGCCAATAATCAATATCATCCAAATCTCCCATTCCAAATGCGCTTCTGCTCCATTATATCCGAAAACACCTTTTATACCGCCAATATCAGACGTTCCGCGATTGCTGCCACAACCACCACGCATCCTTCGCACAGTGTCACAAAATATCCCGCGGTATCTCCGGTGATGCCGCCAAACTCTTTTTTACTGCGCCAGTAATAATACGCAAAGGTAAGCAGAGCTGCCACGGCAGCAATTCCTCCCATCACCAAAGATGTCCACAGCATAAATCCGATACACAAAATTCCCTGACCGTACAAAGCCATTCTTACCACTCTCTTGTGTGCCTTATCCGCAAACAGATACAGCGTCCCCTCCTGCTTTGCCGGAGGAAAACTCACCACCGCAATGCCGCTCAACACTCTGGACAGAAAGCATCCGGCTCCCGCCACCGTAAGTGTGGACGAGGCCTTGATCTCCGAAAATCCGCCCACAAAGATCAATCCGTACAACGCAAGCATGATCACCGCAAAGGCCCCGATATGAGAATCCTTCAAAATCTCCAGTTTCCCTTCTCTCGGCTGATAGGAATGCAGCGCATCACAGGTATCCAGGAAGCCGTCCACATGAAATCCTCCGGTAACCAGAAGCGGTATCGCCGTTCCCACCGCTGCATAACACAAAAATCCTACCGTAAAGCGGTCACAGAACCATTTCCACAGATACCAAAGGATGCCGATCACCGCCCCCACCCAGGGGAAAAAGCAAAGGGCATACCGCATGTCCTCATCCTTCCACTCAAACTGCGGCATTGGGATCCTGGAATACATGGAAAACGCTATGAAAAATGATTTGATAATACGCATGCCTGTTTCCTTTCTATGTTGAACTGTGCCGATCTGTGCTGACTCTCCTGCCGGTTCCACGCTTTTTTCCATGAGGATCACGGCTTGAGCCGCTGCGGGATTCCCGCGGTGACTTCTACGACCTCGTCCGCCTCCGCAGCCAGCCTCTCGTTAATTCTGCCCAGAGCCTCGATGTATTCCATGGTGGCACTGTCATAGACGATCCCGTCCTCAAATACATTATTGGTCACGATAACCAGCGGATCCATCTGTTTTCTTAAGACATCCACACCACGCAGAATTTTTTCGATCACCGTCTGCCGGTCCATGGGTTGCTCTCCGGAAAACATTTCGTTGGCTGTCAGATTCGACATACACTCCAACAATGCGGCTCCCCCCGGTTCCATTTGTGTAACTGCCTGCTCCAGTGCCGTGGGCTGTTCCATGGTAGTGAAGCCTTTTCCCTGCCGCAGTCTGTGATGTCTGTCAACTTTTGCCTGCATCTCAGCATCCCAGACCTGCATGGTGGCAATATAATATTTTTTCTTATCCGCAGCCATCCGCAGCAGATAATCTTCCGCATAAGCGGATTTCCCGCTGCCGCTGCCCCCCAGGATCAATGTCACCATATTGCTTCTCCGTTCTTCCCGTCGTTCAGCCGCGCCTATATTGCTCTACTTCAATTTCCGAAAAAGTAGCGCTCTGTCCATAGATGCTCATTGCCATGTCCAGCAGTGAAAACATCATGACCGCTCCGGTGCCTTCTCCCAGTGCCATTCCCCCATGGATCACCGGGGTCAAACGAAGTTCGTGTGCCAGTTTCGCTGCCGCCGGTTCCTTTCCCAGATGGGAGGGGATCAGATATTCCCTCACACCGGGAAATAACCGCTCCGCCACCAGTGCCGCCGCCATGCTGATCACCCCATCCAACACGATGGGTATCTGCCACATGGCTCCGCCGATACACATGCCGGTCAGTCCGGCAATGTCCAATCCCCCGACCGTCTGCAATACCGTAAATGCATCCGCATGCCACAGATTATAGGTTTCCAGTGCGGTGCGGACGGCCTGCTGCTTCCGCGTCAGTCCCTGATCTGTCAATCCCGCGCCTCTGCCGGTGACTTCCTCTGCCTCACACTGCAAAAGAGCGGCTGTCACCGCACTGCTGGTGGTAGTGTTGCCGATTCCCATTTCCCCGGTGGCCAGGATCCGGTATCCCTTCTCCTTACAATCACGAACCAGTTCGATCCCGGTGGCTATAGCCCCCACCGTCTCTTCCTCCGTCATGGCCGGTTCTTTTAAGAAATTCCGGGTACCGGGACGCACCTTGCAGTCCAGCACACCGGGAATGGCTTCCTCACTGTTTATCCCGATATCCACCGGAATCGTCTCCGCACCGATGCTCTGTGCCATCCTGCAGACAGAGGAACCTTTTCTCGCCATGGACTTTGCCACCGCCAACGTGACCTCCTGCCCGGTCTGACTCACGCCCTCTTCCACGATCCCGTTGTCCGCGCAAAAGATCAGCACCCCTTTTTTCCCAAGGTCGATCTGCTCCGTTCCCAAAATGGCTCCAATCTGTGCCGTGATGGTTTCAAAACAGCCCATGCCGTCCAACGGTTTTGCCAGCATGTCCCAGTGCTTTTTCACAAGGCTTCCCACCGCTTCGTCCGGCGTCGTGATCCGGATCTGTGCCAGTTCCCGTCTGGTGTATTTATGAAATATGGGCTTCTCTGAGCATTCCATAGATGTCCTCCATATGCAGATATTCCCGCAGGGTATCTGCCAGCTGATCGTACTGTCTTTCTTTAATAGTCCGGTAATCCTCCCAGACACCGTCCTCCAGGGAAATTCCTTTTTCCCGTGCCAAGGTCTGTATCATACGCCCGGCAATCTCTCCTTTGTCGAAGAGACCGTGGATATAGGAACCGTAGATTCTGCCGGTGGAATCCGTGATCACAGCTTGTGTGATTTCCGTGTTTCCCACAGCACCTTCTGTCAGTCCTGCTGCCTTGTCCACTACGTCCGCCGCATTGCCGTCTTTCCCACAATACACCGTCTGCCCCATATGGATCTCATATCCGGCAAACTCACATCCCGCAAGTCCGGAGAAAATCCCCTCCACCGTTTCCAGTCTGCCCGTGGTCTGGCAGCGATGCTTCTCCTTCTGTAACACGGTCCTCACCGGAAGCAGTTCCATTCCCCGGATCTGTCCACCTTCCTCCACACCGTCCGGATCTGTGATCCCGCAGCCCAGCATCTGGTAGCCCCCACAGATTCCAAACACGGGAACCTTCGAAGCCGCCCGCTTTACCGCCGCTTCCAGACCGTTCTGCCGCATCCATTTCAGATCTCCCATAGTATTTTTGCTGCCGGGGAGAAAGATCAGATCCGGTGTTCCCAGTTCTCTTACATTCGTCACATACCGGACGCTGACCTCCGGCATCTGTTCAAACACATCAAAATCCGTAAAATTCGAAATGCGGGGATAATGGATCACCGCAAGATCAATCTGTCCCACACGTTTTATCTCGAAACGGTCCGTCAGACTGTCCTCATCTTCCAGCGTAAGTTCCATATAAGGTACCGTTCCCACTACCGGCACCTGCCCCCGTTCTTCCAGCATTTCAATTCCCGGATCCAGGATCGTGCTGTCTCCCCGGAATTTATTGATGATCAGTCCCTTCACCCTCGCCCGTTCCTCTTCGGTAAGCAGCATCAGTGTCCCTAACAGTTGGGCAAACACACCGCCTCTGTCAATGTCCCCCACCAGAAGGACCGGGGCATCCACCATGGCCGCCATTCCCATATTGACAATATCGTTCTGCTTCAGGTTGATCTCCGCCGGGCTTCCGGCGCCTTCGATGACAATGATATCCGCGTAGGTCTCCAGCCTGCGAAAAGCTGCCTTAATATCCGGAATCAGTTCCTTCTTGTGGGAAAAATAATCTCTGGCAGTCATATTTCCCCGCACCTCACCGTTTACAATGACCTGGGAGCCGGTATGGCTGGTAGGTTTTAACAAAACAGGGTTCATGCACACCAGCGGTTCGATCCCCGCTGCTTCCGCCTGCATGACCTGTGCCCTGCCCATTTCCAGTCCCTCCTTCGTGATATAGGAATTGAGCGCCATATTCTGTGATTTAAAAGGGGCCACCCGGTAACCGTCCTGCCGGAAGATCCGGCAGAGTCCCGCCACCAGCAGGCTTTTCCCGGCACCGGACATGGTGCCCTGTATCATGATTACTTTTGCCATCGTTCTCTCCATCCCGCAGCTGCCACCGCATCCCGGGAATTTGCATTTTCTCTCTTCTTACTGTCTATTCTGTTGTCCGGAACTTTCCATGCACTTTCCCAGTTGTTTGGCATATTCCAGAAGTTCCCTCTGAAAAGCTTCCTGACTGCCGAAATTCTCCCGGCAACAGATAACGCCGTCACACCTTTCCAGCCGTTCCTTCGCTGCCTGCAATGTTGCCCGGGATACCGGTTCAAAGGGGCGCTCTGCGATCACCTCCGCCGCCAGTGCTTTTGCCACGGGATAGTCCAGATCATTTTCATACAGAACCCCGGTGGCAAAGGGGATTCCCTCTCGCTGCAAACGCCGGTAAACTTTCCGTCCGCTTCCTGCTCCGGCGATCACGAAAACCTCCGGTGTTCCTTCCGGCGCCGCCAGCTCCATATCGCTGCTTTCTTCATCATAGCTTCCCATCCGGATCCCGTATAACTGTGTAATATATCCGTCGGTCATGACCTCCTCCGGCGTTCCGATTCTGTCCACCGTCCTGCCGTTCACACACAGGATCCGGTCGGAGATCTTCTCTGCCAGTTCCAGTTCGTGCAGAGACAAGATCACCGTCAGCTGTCTTTCCCGGCACAGCTTTTGCAAAATTGATAAAAATTCCAGCTTGTGTCTTACATCCAGATAGGAAGTGGGTTCATCCAGAATCAATATCTCCGGCTCCTGACAGATGGCTCTGGCCAGCATCACCCGCTGCCTCTGTCCATCACTGATCCGGTCAAATAAAGAATCCCCAATCTCTGCCACCTGCACCAGTTCCATGGCGTTTTCCACCGCCGCATGGTCTTCCTTTCGCAACACACCAAAGCGTCCGGTATAGGGGTATCTTCCGGTGGCCACCACGTCCTCACAGGTCATCAGGTCCGCCCGCAGACGGCTGGTCATTACCACCGCCATTTTTTTCGACAGTTCCGTCCCGGTGAATGACTTCATGTCCTCTCCGTCCAGCCGCACCGTTCCCGCAATCAGGGAAAGCTGCCTTGCGATACTTTTTAAGATCGTGGATTTTCCCGCACCGTTGGGTCCCAGTAATGTCAGGATCTCTCCTTTTTGAAGTGCGATCTCCACTGCTTCGATCAACGGCTTCCCATCGTAACCCACGCTCATTTTTTCCGTTGTAATATAATAAGGCTTCTGCGTTTCCATAGTTATCCACGCTCCCGTCTGTTCCGCGATATCATGATCCACAATACCACCGGTGCTCCGAAGATTGCCGTCACCGTGCTGATGCTGAGTTCCGTAGGTGCCATCCATGTCCTCGCCAACAGATCACAGAACAGACAAAATACACTGCCTCCCAGGAAACAGGCCGGTATCATGAGTAAGGGCTTTGTGGTGCCAAATAATTTGCGGATCAGCTGTGGTACGGCGATTCCCACAAAAGAAATAGGACCTGCAAATGCCACGATACATGCCGAAAGCACACTGGACAATACCACCAGCAGAATCCGCAGTGTCCGGATGTTCACTCCCAGATTCTGTGCATAAGTCTCTCCCAGCTGGTAGGCTTCCAGAGGCTTCGCCAGCAGGATCACCAGCAGAAAAGTCACCGCCACTACGATGCTCATGACTTTCACATTGTCCCAGGTCATTCCGGAAAAGCTTCCTCTGGACCAGTTGTGGAGATTCACGATATCCGCGTCCTCCGCAAAGGTCACCACCAGTTCCGTGATGGCGGAACAGATGTAGCCGATCATCACGCCGCTGACCACCAGCATGGACATGCTGTCTACCTTTCTCGCCATAAGAAGCACGAAACCCATGGACAGCATGGCTCCCAGAAATGCCGCCAGGATCAGCAGCCCGGAACTGACCCGGATGGTATTCCCCAATAAAAACACCATCACCAGTGCCACCACCATCTTCGCCCCGGAAGAAATTCCCAGTACAAAAGGCCCGGCTATGGGATTATGGAAAAAGGTCTGAAGCAGATATCCTGCCAGTGCCAGTGCTCCCCCCAGAATTCCTGCCGCCAGCGTCCGGGGAAAACGGATCTCCCACAGGATCCTGGCATTCATGCCTTCCTGCTTCCTTCCCGTGGTCAGTATTTCTGAAATCGGGATCTTCACCGTTCCGATTCCCATATTGCAAAGCAGCAACACAAGAATCCCTGCCGTCAACAGGACAAACGCTATAAAATATCTGATTTTTCTGCGCTGCTGCATCTTTTTTTCCTCTTTCTCTTAATCTTACGCTCTGTTTCCGCTTTTCACAGTTCCTACTGCAGCGGGAACAGATAGCGCAGTTCTCCGGTATCACTTTCCGTCAATACCGTATGCATGTCCTGCAGCAAATACCCGATTGCCATGGACTGCTGGTACATATCGTTGGTGGTGCAATAGACCTGTCCCTCCTGTACCGCCTTGAAATCTTTTAAAATGTTGCACTTGCCGATCAGTTCATCCACCGTGGTCACACCACCGTCAATGGAACTGTTGTAGATCAGGATATCCGCATCCCTGGCCCCGGCATAAAAATCTTCGATCTGCATATTCAGCGTGGAGCGTCCGCTTCCGCTGTCCTCCAGATCCTCGAAAATATATCTTCCCCCTGCCAGCTCAATCAGCTTCGGAATATAATCCGTGCTCTGCCGTACCTGGATCAGGCCATTGGAGGTGACATAGAAAAAGGCTACGGTCTTCCCTGTTTTTTCCCCGCTGCTGACCTTTTCCAGAATCTCCGTCTGTTCCGCAAAGGCAGCTTCCGCCTCCGCTTCCCTGTCGGTCATGGCTCCGAAAAATTTTACCCATTCCACCTTCCCCAAAGGATGCTGTTCATAGCTGGAATATTCGATCATCACAGGAATGTCAAAGCTTTGAAGCATTTCCACCACCTCCGGGGAGTGGGTGATCATTCTATTTTCAATAGCCAGATCACAGCCTTCGGACACCAGCAGTTCATAATCCGGTTTGCTGTATTTTCCGGCATAGATCATCGTCCCTGCCGCCATGGCATCCTTCGCCTTCTGAACGTACCAGTTCTCCTGCTTCTGCCCGGAAAAACGAATCTGCTCCACCGCGTCCACGGAGGCGAACATATCCATCACTCCGGAGGCCACCAGATAAATGTTCTGAAGCGGTTCCTGCAAGATGCAGATATCATCATCCGTATCTTCGGGAACACTCTGCCCCTCCGGCACCAAAAGGTATTTTTTCTCATCCGGCAGTGTGGTCAGCATTTTATAGCCGCCCTCGTAATAGTCCACTGCAAAATTTTCCGCATATTGCAGCTCCATGCTGCCTGTTTTTACCAGTTCTGCCTGCCCGGTTTCTGCTGTTTCTGTCGTATCTGCGGTTTCTTCCAGAGATGCTTCCATAGAAGCAGAAGAAGGACTGCCGCAGCCGTTAAGCCCCAGCAGTCCCATCAGAAGCAGAACATAGATCCGGTTTCTTCTATTTCTTTCTGACCTCAAAGTTTTCATGCCTTTCATAGCCTGCAATATTTGAGCCGCAGGCACAAATTTGAATTACTTGCCGCTCTCTGCACTCTGAAGGGTATCGGAATGGAAAGTCACGGTGTATTCCACTTCATGAGGTGTACTCATTGCCACAGTATCACCGATCATGGTAAGGGGGGCATCCAGTGCTTCCACCGGCACTTCAAATACGGAATTGCCTTCCGTATTTACCGGCAGATATTTTTCACCCTTCACCAGCATATAATCATAGTTCGGGCTGCTCCATTCCAGAGTCGCCGTTGCCGCTCCGTCAGCTATCGTAAGCTGCGCAGGGGACTGGATGCTGGCTCTGCCGCTTCCGCCCTCCATGGTCAGTTCAATGGTGTAACTGCCGTCTGCCAGCACACTCATATCATAGGAACCGTTCGCAGCTTCCCGGCTGTCTTCCGCTACCGGATCGGATACCTTTACTTTATGATCGTACCATTTTCCCTTGGTACCGATCAGTGCCAGATCGAATTCCTCTCCGATCACGGGTACGGGAACATCAAAGCCATAGACTTCTTCCGTCATACCGTCGCTGTAAGTTACGGTATCCGTGGTGGGTTGTAACAGCACTGCGCCATCTTTAGCTGCATCTTCCGCCAGACCCGGATAGAGATTCAGGATCTTCTTGGAACCTAAGGATATGTGAATGGTCATAATGCCATCCTTTACTGTCAGGGTTCCCTTGCCGTCACAGGCTTCACTGACATGAAACATGGAACTGTCCGTGGAAAACTCTGCGGTGTAACTGCCATCGGGAAGCTGTGCTTTCGTCTGTGCAGCTTCTGTGGCCACCGTTTCCACTGTGGCTTCCGCACTTTCTGCCGGTGCCACGGCACTTTCCTGTGTAGCAGCGACGGTGCTTTCTGCGGATACCGCATCCGCTACCTGACCGGCGCCACAGCCTCCAAACAGCAGACAGGCACTCAGGCCGCCCACGATTATAATTTTGTTCATCAATGTCTTTGCTTTCATTCTTTATTTTATTTCCTTATTATTTATTATTCAGCCATTGCTGCAGCAGTATGTGCCACATACAGATCCTGAATGGCCTTGATCTCACCGAGACCTGCGATCTGGGTGTCCACGCTGTCGAACTTACCGGATGCATTGAACTGGCTTAACCAGGAATCTTCATCTTCACCTGCCATATCGTTGTTGGCATGGTCACCTGCTACTACCATCAGGGGACGAAGAACCACTTTGGTGTAACCTGCTTCTGCAACAGCCTTGATGACTTCTTCACAGGCGGTCTCTTCCGGCTCACCCTCTACGGTTCCGATAAATACGTTATCATAACCGAGATTGTTCATCTGAGACTGCATCTGGCTGTAGGAGATTTTTGCGGTATGGGAAGTTCCGTGACCCATGAATACGAATGCCACACCATCTTCCTTTGCCGCCTCCAGGCTGTCATAGCCTGCGGTCTTCACTGCTTCTGCAGTCAGATCTTCTGCTACTGCTTTCTTATCTGCATTGACAACGGTTGCATCGTCTCC